>UQDE01000001.1 GCA_900539735.1 uncultured Collinsella sp.
CGTACATGTACGGATGAATATGGGAGGTGTTCGGATGAAGTTGATATTCAAGGGATTTCCGTCCAGTCCAAACCAAATCTCTCAGTCTTCCTGCAATTTCGAACATGTGGCCTATAATGTTGCTTTGGTTACGCTGTATATTGCGCAGCCATTTAATACGTCGCCCACCGGGAGCCATTAATTCCTATCGCCATATTGGCTAGGAAGCAATCAAAGGAGGTATCCGTGGCAGCAGAGACGCCTTGCACGGTCCTCTATAACGATATCCGCTCGTTCGGCGGTCTTAAACATCTCGAGATCGCCCGAATGCTCATCAATGGAAACTCTTATCTCGGCAGTACCCTGCTCGAGAAATGCTCTTCCAACCGCTCGTATCTCACCCGTTACATCGTCCATCGCAAGCCTGACCAGTGCGCGCCCGCCATCTACAGCGACTTTACCGTCACCACGCTCAACCTTTCCGCGGCAATCTGCAGCAAGCTCGGCGGCGGCGAGTCCGCCTATCGGGCAATCGCCGAGCACTATCGCGGTCCGGCCGCCAACGAAATGATGTCGGCTCTCGCCAGCTACAAGCTGGACAGCCGCCTATATGCAAATGCCCTCAATCGCATCGACAACTTTGACGGCAATGCCGTGCGTGAGAAAAGCACGCTTTACCTTATGCTCTTTGTGGCAACGGGGGCGCTCGCCGATCCCGTTCAGGGCGTGGCCACCGTCGAGCGCTTTTGCGACAGCAAGACGGGTGGGCACTTTGGCACCACCGAAACTACCGTCGGACGTGGCTTTATGGGCAGTCTGGATCAGCCGCACGCCGTCGCTCCCAACCTCGGTCTGCTCAGGACACATGCCGACAACTGCGTCGACATGCAAATCCATCCCCTCACACGCGATCCGCGTGGCACGGTAATTGGATCCTTGCCCAAAACCTCGCCCAGCATCACCGATGTGGGCGCCGACGCATCGCGCGAACATCTTCGCATTTGGCTTGAGGGTGAGCACTGGTACGCCCAGGGCCTTGGATCGACCAACGGCACGGTGCTCGAATCGGGCGCGGGCGACGGCGATATCGTAATCGAGCCGCCGCGCGACCTACGCGAGCCCGGCAAGATCTATCCCCCAGTGGAAATCGAAAACAGCGACAGGCTCCATCTGGGTCTCTACACGACATTCCTTGTCATTGTGGACTAGCGCGGACGGCGATCGAAAGACGGTCGCCGTCCGTCTTTCGTCTTCTACCTTCTGCGTCGTAAACGACAATGCTCAGCGGTATACGTGGGCAGTGCGGCTATCATGGTACTTTACCGATATCCGCACTGCTCGCGTAAACGTGCGGCAACCCATGCCGGACAAAGGAACGCCATGGATACTACCGATAGCGCCTATGGCGACAAACTCGTCCGTCTCGATACGTTCGATACCGCCGTGGCGGTCGACCCCAGCGCCGAGGACGACGCCAAGCGTCGGTTTATGACGCTTATTCTCCAGACGGCCCACCGCAACAACGGCAACATCGGGCACGTGCTGCGCGCGACCAACACGAGCGGCGAGGTCTTTGCCGTCAAGCTACTCAAGGACAATGCCATCCTTTCCGGCCAAGCCCCCGACCGCTCCGCCGAGCAATCGGCAGCGCACCTGGCCAGCACCGCCGCGCTGTTCGAGGAGTACCGTCATCTGTGTACCGTCTCGCACCTGCGCGGATTTCCGCGCGTCTATGGCTACGGATCGTGCGAGGATGACCCTCTCATCCTCATGGAGTGGGTCGAGGGCACCTCGCTCAAGCAGGCGCTGCCCCTGCTTCCGCACGACGCCTCGGGCGGGCTGACCACCCAGATGGTCGCCGCCGTCGGAAACGCCGTGCTTCGTGCGCTCTTGATGACCCAAGGCCTCGTGAATCCGGTCATCCATCGCGACCTGTCGCCTGCCAATATCATGTTCCGCACCACCAGCCGAACACTCGAGCAGCAGATTGCCGATTGTTCCTTTGACCCCTGCCTCATCGACATGGGCTCCGCGACCATGGCTCTCGGCGACGACACGATCACCCGGCGCGCCGACATCTGGCGCTTTGCCACACCCGCATACGCCGCGCCCGAGATGCTCACGCAGGATATCGAAGGCATCGCGGCCCTTCGCCGTTCGCCCGCGATCGACGTCTATGCGCTTTCGAGCATTCTGTACCAGCTCTACAGCGGTCGCAAACCGTTTGACTTTGAGTCGACGGACGCCGCTGCAACCGGCTCGTTCTATCTCGTAAAGACCAAGACCAAGCCGGCGCCGCTCGAGCCGCGCTGCGAGGGCGATGAAGCGCTCGTCCAAATCATCATGAAGGGTCTCTCAGTCGAGCAGTGCGATCGTCCCACCGAGCAGCAGATGCTCGAGGTGCTCTCGGCATACCTCACCGATGCCGAATCCGAGGGCCGCGAAAGCACAGGAGACGAGGCCGCGATTGATATCGATTCTGGCACGCACCTTAAGGTCGACGTCGCCGGCGAGCGCGCGCGAGAGATCCTGGAGCAGGCCCGGCACGATGCCATGACCCGCCGCCGCTTTATTATCGGTGGCGTCGTTGCAGCCGTTGCGGGGCTCAGCGTCATTGGGGCGGCGACCCATGGCTTTGGCATCCCCGACTACCTGGACGGCATCCGCGGTTCGCTTGACGACTACACTTGGGATCAGCTGCAGGAGATTTCGCTCAAGATTAAGGCCGCCGAGACCCGTAGCGAGGCACGCGAGATTGCCAAGCGCTATCACCTGCTCGATGCCGATGGGCATATCCCCTATCCGTGTACCAAGCGTATCACGCTCACCAACGGGCTGCAGGTTGGCGCGCAGCTTGTGGGCATCCGCCACGATGAGCTTCTGGACGGGACGGGCAAGGCCGGGCTGACGTTTATGTTCGACGCGGGTGTTGCCGAGCGCAACGCTGCGGCTGAACCGCCGAGCGCCGGCTGGGCAGATTGCGAGCTGCGGGAGTGGCTCAACGGCGACGGCCTTAAGCTGCTGCCCAACGAGTTGCGCGCGCTCATTAAAGGTGTCAAGAAGGTCTCGAACAATGTGGGCGCCGCCAACAGCGCATCGTGCCTGAGCGAGTTGCCCGCAACCCTTTGGCTGCCCGCCATGGTCGAGCTGTGCGGTACGCAACCGCCCGATTCGTTTACCGAGGACTATCACTACCTGGCAGACATCTACAACGGCGAGGGCAAGGAGTATCAGCTCTTCCGCGAGCTCAAGGTAAGCCCGTATTCCACGAACGAGACGATGGTCCGCCAGTGGAAGGGCAAGGACACCTGCTGGTGGGAGCGCACGGTGAGCCCCGACACATCGGAGAGCGAAGGCACGCTCTATATGAACCGCGTGGGACACGACGGCGACGTCTTTACGTACGCAACGCCTGCGGAAAAGCCAAACAAGCTAACCTGTGTGATCCCCGGGTTCTGTATCTAGGCGGCGGGCGTCTTGCCGTGACGGGACCCCCCCCCCGGCAGTTGTCTCGATTTGTAACACTAGCTCGGCAGATACAGGTCTAGATGCTACAGAACGAGACAAACCCCAATCCCGCGAGACAACATCTCAATCTGTAACAGTAAGGGGTCAAAAACCTCTCTAGATGTTACAGAACGAGACATTAGCTTGCCGAGAACTTCGCCTCGTAAATGTGATTCAAGTGTGTCGATATTTCCTTGCCAATGTTGCGCAACAGGAACCCTTTCGGCGGTCGTAACGTACGAATTGTCATAGGTACCCCTTCAACGATTGGGAGAAGAAATGGCAAAGTACGCACCTAAACACTTGAAAGTCTCAGGCGGCGCCGAGCCTCGCCCCACATTCTCGGGCCACAAGGCAACACGACTCGCCGTCACCGCGGCAACCACCATCGCTATGACTGGCTCGACGCTGCTCGCGCCGTTCTCGGCATTTGCCAACGATGCAAGTGATACCACGGCACAGGACGCGATCATGTCGCCGCTTGCTGTCCACGCCGGCGAGGCGGCAGGCTCCGCAGTAAAGGCAAACGCCCAGAAGATTGCCGACCTGCAGGCTGCGATCGATGCCGCAAAGGCTGCCGAGGCAGACGCCAAATCCGACTACAACACGGTGGCTGCCCCCTATACCGAAAAGCAGGCGGCCCGCGACAACGCACAAAGCACCTATGACGCCTCCGTCTCCGATAATTCGCAGGCAGAGGCCGCCGCGCGCGCCGAATATGCTCGCCAGCTCGATGAAAGCGTCAAGGCGGCCGACAGCGCCAGTGCCACGCTGAAGGATGCCCAAGGAAAGCTCGATGCAGCCAAGACCGACGCCGAGGACAAGTCGAAGGTCCTTGATGCCGCAAAGCAGGCGGCAGCTGATGCGCAGGCCAAGCTCGAGGCAGCCCAGAAGGCAGCCGCCAACGCAACGCCGGAGGAAATCAAGGTCGCCGAGCAGGCTGCCGCAGATGCGCAGGCCGCTCTGGACCAAGCAAAGGCTGCGAAGGCCGCTGCCGATTCCGCGCTCGCCGATGCCCAGCAGGCTCAGAGCGCCGCGCAGAGCGCTTACGACGAGGCGGCAGGCACGCTGGCTTCCGCTCAGCAGGAAAAGACCGCCGCGGATGGTAAGCTAGTTGCGGCACAGACAGCGTACGACAGCGCACAAGCCGATTTGGCGGCCGCAAAGGCAGGCGCCGAGGGCCCGGAGTATGACGCCGCCCAGGCAAAGGTCGATGCTGCCCAAAGCGCACTCGACCAGGCGAAGCAGCAGCAGGCGGCTGCCGAAGCAGGCCTTTCTCAGGCAAATAGCGACGTTGCATCCAAGCAGGACGCCCTCACCGGTGCCGAAAGCGAGCTCGAAGCCAAGAAGCAGACAGTCGCAGCAGCCGAAAATGATGTAACGGCAGCCCAGACGAAAGCCGATGCGGCGCAATCGGAGTTGACCTCGGCAAAGCAGGCACATGCTACCGAACTGGAGAAAGCAAAGGCCGCTCAGAAACAAGTCGATCAGGCAAAAGCCGAGAAGGAGCAGGCAGACAAGGCGCTCAAAACTGCCAAGGCAAACCAGGCGGCCGCCGATCAAGCCGTTATCGATGCACAGAAAGCATACGATACGTGCAAGGCGGCAACCGATAAGGCAACGACGGCGGAGGCGCAGAGCGTCATCGGCTTCTACCAGTTCATCGGTGCCAACGACGCTGCAAACATCATCTATAGGCAGAGCGATAAAAACCCGACGACCATTGGCGATAAAAAAGACGGCACGTCACTCGACAACGCCAAGCTTTCGTTTGGCAAGCTGCGCGAAATTAATGAATATCGCAAAGGCGTCGGCCTTAGCGAGCTTAAGGTAACGGCAGAGCAAATGGCAATCGCTCAGTCTGATTCCAATTACTCCGACGCAACGAAGGGGCACTCAGACTATGCCGGATTTGAAAATGCCGCTTGGAACTTCAGCACGAAAGAAAACATCGCGCACCAATGGGTTGATGGCGAAAAGAAAATATTTGACGATGCTGCAGCGAAAGCCGGCCTTGGCAACGTTGCCCCCAAAGATGCTTGGAAGACTTTCTGGAGTCACGGTACCGAATTCGGAGCCCAAGGCGTGGGTTTTGGCACCGTCGGCCATTATTTGAATATCGTACAACCTAACGCCAAAACCATGGGATACGGCATCAACTCGCGCGGAACCCTTTGGCCGTATGTGTTCGTCTTGGAGATCGACAACAATTACGGTTCGTACGAGAAAGAATACTCGATCGATGAACTCGAGAATCTCTTTGATCAGTATCAGCTGAGCCTCTCCAAAGCCAGCGAAAAGCTCGCCGCCGCAAAGACGGACCTTGAACAAAAGCGCAGCACAGCGGCATCGAAAGCCAATGCCGTAAAGGTAGCTGAGACCCTCGTCGCTCAAAAGCAGGAAGGCGTTGATACCGCGAACAGCAACCTTGCCGCCAAGAACGACAGCGCAGCAAGTGCCGCCGCCGCTGTTGCCCTAGCAGAGCAGAATCTCGCCAAGGCAAACGGAAAAGTTACCGAAGCCGAAGACCAGGTCAAAGCCGCCCAAAGTAACGTGGCGACCGCAGAGCAGGTCGTCAACCAGAAGCGCGCCGAGCTTAAGGCATCGCAAGAGCAAGCCGCTCAGAGTCAGAAGAAGGTTGATGACGCCAAGGCAGAAACTCTCGTAAAGCAGCAGGCTCTGCAAGATGCAAAGAAGGAACTTGCCAAGTATTCTGCCGATGTTGCTGCGGCTCAGGAAAAGGCTGACAAGGCCCATCAAACGCTTGATGAAGCCACGGCAGCCCAGACGTCTGCCCAGAGTGCTCTCGAAAAGGCGGAGCGCGACGCGGCTGCCAAGAAGCAGGCCCTCGACACCGCGAAGGACAACGCCGAGGCCAAGGCGGCGACCGCGGAGCACGCTGCGAGCGATCTGACCACGGCGAAAAACGACTTTGCTTCAAAGAAGGCCCATGCCGACGCCCTGAGCAACGCGGCCAACAATCTTACCGCGGCCAAGGCGGCCAAGAAGGACGCCGACGCAGCAGTGACTGAGGCCGGAGTCGCCCTTGGTGCGGCAAATGATGCCATCGCGAACGCCGAACAGGCGATCGAGAATTCTCAGGCCGCATCGGATGCCGCTGTCGCTACCCTCGGAAAGCTAAAGTCCATCAACGTCGAAAACGGCATTGCTACTGGCTCTGATGCAAACGCGAATGATACGCTCAATGCCCTCTTTGCCAAGTGCGTCGCCGCCAAGCAGGCAGAACATAACGCAAAGGCCGCACTTGATGCCGCTCAGGCAGACCTTGATGCTGCGACGCCCGCCTACACCGCAGCGCTCAATGCCTACAACGAGGCGAAGGCAAAACGCATAGCCGCCGAGCAAGCCCTGAAGGACGAGATCGCCCGCCAGGAGCAAGAGGCAGCGAAGGCCGAGCAGGCCAAGATCACGCAGGCTGCCGCTAAGCCGGCTGCTGGAAAGCCGTCTACCGGCAACGCCAAGACGGCCGCCAACTCGGCACTTCCCACCACAGGCGACAATGCTGCGCTCACCGGTGAGACGTTTGTCATCGGAGGTGTCGTGCTCGTAGCCGCTGGCGTCTTCCTGACCGACAAGAAGCGTCGTCAGGAGTAAGGATTTCAGGAGGACGGCTTCTCCTCCCTCCCACCGCTTCGCAAACCCTGCCCAGCATGCGCCGGGGCGCCCATCACGCGGGCGCCCCGGCGTTTTACGTTGTATGCCCGGGGCATCTGCTCCGAGATTGTCTCGATCTGTAACAAATACTCGGTAAAACGGGGTCTAGTTGTTACAGATCGAGACGTTAGTTTTCGGCTGAAATGTTTGTCTAAATCTGTAACAGCTATGGTTCAAAAACCGGTCCAGACGTTACAGATTGAGATGTTTGGCAAAGACGACCGCCGATTGAGCAGCCACCCTCATCTGTAATGAAAAGTCATACATTCCAACTACTACTAGACACCCCCAGGGGGTATGGGTGTATAGTATCATAAGGTTAACAATTCCAACAGCGAACAACAGAAAGGAGAAGCCATGGCTCAAGATAAATTCGATGTGGGTGGCATGACGTGCGCCGCCTGTCAGGCGCACGTGGACCGTGCCGTGAGCAAGCTCGACGGCGTCGAGAGCGTCGCGGTCAATCTGCTCGCCGGTTCCATGCTGGTGAACTATGACCCCGCGCAGGTCACCCCCGACGACATCTGCACCGCCGTCGATCGCGCTGGCTACTCGGCCTCGCCCGTCAGCACGGGCACCGACGCTGTCCAAAGCGGAAGTGCGCAAGCCAGGTCCGGCGCCGCCCATATGGAGTCGCCCACCAAAAAGTTGGAGGCCGCCGCCTCTGCCATGCGCACCCGCCTCATCGTCTCGATCGTCTTCCTCATCCCACTGTTCTACATAGGCATGGGGCACATGCTCGGCTGGCCGCTGCCCGGCATCTTCACCGACCACGCCCACAGCATGACGCTCGCTCTCACCGAGCTCGCCCTGCTCATCCCCATCGTCTACATCAACGACGCGTACTTTATCAACGGGTTTAAATCGCTCGCGCACGGCGCACCCACCATGGACGCCCTCATTGCCGTGGGCGCCACCGCCTCCATCGCCCGGTCGCTCTACGCCATGTTCATCATGGCCGACCAACTAGCCGCGGGTCAGGTCCACGAGGCCATGATGACAGGCATGAACAATCTGTATTTTGAAAGCGCCGGCACGATCTTGTCGCTCGTCACCGTGGGCAAATACCTCGAGACGCGCAGCAAGTCCAAAACCGGCGGCGCCATCGAGGCGCTCATTGACCTGGCGCCAAAGACCGCGACCGTCGTGGCCGAGGACGGTACCGAGGCCACCGTCGACGTCGATGCTATTCTGCCCGGCCAGGTGCTGCGTGTGCGCCCCGGCGAGTCCATCCCCGTCGATGGCGTGGTGCTCAAGGGCAGCTCGGCCGTGGACGAAAGTGCGCTGACCGGCGAATCCATTCCCGTGGAGAAGACCGCCGGCGACACTGTCAACGCGGCCACGGTCAACCGCACGGGCTCGTTTACCTTCCGCGCCACGCGTGTGGGTGCCGACACGTCGCTCGCCAAGATTATCCAGCTCGTCGAGGACGCCAACGCCACCAAGGCGCCCATCGCCCGCATGGCCGACAAGGTCGCCGGCGTGTTCGTGCCCGTGGTGTTTGTAATCTCTGCCGTAACTTTTGTGGCGTGGATGGTGCTGACCGGAAGCGTCAACGAAGCGCTCACCTCCGCCGTCGCCGTACTGGTGATCAGCTGCCCGTGCGCGCTGGGCCTGGCCACGCCCGTCGCCATTATGGTCGGCACCGGCAAGGGCGCCGAGATGGGCATTCTGTTCAAGAGCGCCGAGGCGTTGGAGAACCTGCGCAGCGTGGGCACCGTGGTGCTCGATAAGACGGGCACGGTCACCCGCGGCAAGCCTGCCGTGACCGATATCGTGGTAGCCACGCGCGCTGACGGCTCGCCCGCCATGAGCGAAAAGGCACTGCTCAAGTTGGCCGCCGCGTTGGAGCGCTCGAGCGAGCACCCGCTGGCCGAGGCGATTATGGCCGAGTGCGAGACACGCGGGATCGTCGCGCGCATGGTCGAGGACTTTACTGCCGTGCCCGGGCGAGGCGTTACGGCGCGCGAAGGGCAAAACGCCATTGCAGCCGGCAACGTACGCCTGATGGACGAGCTGGGCGTTACCGTGCCCGCGGGTCTTGCCGAACAATTTGCCGCCGAGGGCAAGACGCCGCTGTTCTTTGCCAAGAACGGCGAGCTTGCTGGCACCATTGCCGTGGCTGACGAGGTCAAGGAGACGAGCGCCGAGGCCATCGCCGCACTGCGCTCACTTGGCGTCGATGTACGCATGCTCACCGGCGACAACCGCGTGACGGCCGAGGCCATCGCCCGACGCGTGGGACTGACCAGCGAGCAGGTCATCGCCGACGTGCTTCCCGCCGACAAGGAGCGCCACGTGCGCGAGCTGCAGGATGCGGGCAGTAAGGTCGCCATGGTGGGCGACGGCATCAACGATTCCCCCGCCCTGGCGCGCGCCGACGTGGGCCTTGCTATCGGCACCGGCGCCGACATCGCCAAGGAGGGCGCCGACGTGGTACTCATGCGCAGCGACCTCATGGACGTCGCCCGCGCCATCGAGCTTTCGCGCGCCACGATCCGCAACATCAAGCAGGACCTGTTCTGGGCGCTGTTCTACAACGGCATCGGCATTCCGCTCGCCGCGGGCGTGTTCTTCCCGCTCACCGGATGGCAACTCTCGCCGATGTTTGGCGCCGCGGCCATGAGCCTGTCGAGCGTGTGCGTCGTGTCCAATGCCCTGCGTTTGAAATCCTTTAAGCCTAAAGTGGCAAAATAGGCTCACCATTAAGTCCATTTAGAACGGGTTTTCCAAGTGCCCAAGATTGACCTGAAAGAGGAGCGACGCGTACTTTGGTACGCGAGCGACGGTTTGAAGGTCAAGGTCGGGTGCCTGGGAAAGCCGACACAACAGAGAGGAATACCCATGCGTTTCACAATTAAGACTTCCGGCCTTATGTGCGGCCACTGCGACGCCACCGTCGAGACCGCGCTGCTCAACGTTGCGGGCGTAACCGACGCCGACGCCGACCACGAGACTCAGACCGTCCAGGTGGAGTGCGCCGACACCGTGACCCCCGAGCAGCTCGCCGCCGCTGTCGAGGGCGCCGGCGAGAAGTTCCACGCCCTTTCGGTGACCGCCGCATAACGACCCGCACGTACCCCCGACCAGAAACGAGGACCCGCCATGATGGCAGACCATAAATCGGTGACCCGCATGCTCAAGACGGCACGCGGTCAGATCGACGGCATCCTGCGGATGGTCGAGGAGGACCGCTACTGCGTCGATATCTCCACGCAGCTCATGGCCACACAGGCGCTCCTCGCGCGCATTAACGCCGACGTGCTCAAGGCGCATATCGAGGGCTGCGTGACTTCGGCAATCGAATCGGGCGACGAAGACCTCAAAGCCGCCAAACTCGCCGAAATCGAACGCGTCGTCGACAAACTCTCCAAGTAATTGGGGCATTGGGGACAGGTACGTTTGCACCGTCTTGGTATTCCGGGGACAGGTATGTTTGCACCACATTGGTGCAGATTAACCTGTCCCCCTTGCTCTAAATCGGGTATAAAGGCGTGCGGCATATCGAATGAAAGGCAATTTGCATGAATGACTTTATGAAGGGCCGCAATGGCGCTGACGAACTCACCATCGTGATGGGCTTCGCAGGCATTATCATCGCCGTGATTGGTTCGATGGCTCGTATCCAGTGGCTCAGCTGGATCGCCATCGCCGTAATCGTGATTGGCGTGCTGCGCGGCCTGTCCAAAAATATCGATGCACGTCGCAAGGAGAACGAGGCCTTTGTCGCCACGACCGCCAATGTTCCCGGCTTGGGCAAGTTCGTCGCCAGCTTGGGCGGCGGCGCTGCAGCGGCTAGCACCTCACGCGCAGCCGGCACCAGTAAGGAAGACTTTGAGCGTGCCAAGCGCACGGCCAAGAAGATGTGGAAGGGTCGCAAGACCACGGCATACCTCAAGTGCCCCAACTGCGGCCAGATGCTCTCCGTCCCCAAGGGCAAGGGCAAGATCCGCGTCACCTGCCCCAAGTGCCACGCCAAGATGGAGACACGCTCATAGCCGCCATACCATGGGACAAAATAAAGCCGAGGCCTCGCACTGAGACCTCGGCTTTTTTGATTATGACAAAGGGATTGCCCCTTTGTCGCATCGTCATATCGCACGCTTACGCCACGCCGTCGCGGGCAAGCTCCTCGGCCAACGCCTCGGCAGGCATGGCCATAATCGTGTCGAGCTCGGCGTCCACCTCGGGAATACGCTTCACCTTGAGTTTGCGCACCAGATCACCACGGCACATCACGTGCATCGGCTCACGCAGTGCGCACAGGTCATCGAGCGGATTCTTGCGCGTCACCAGGATATCGGCGGCCTTGCCGCACTCGATCGTGCCGGTCTCGCCGCCCAGCCCCAGTAGCTCAGCATTGACCTGCGTGGCCGTGTGCAGCGCGAAGGCGTTGCTCACGCCGACATACTTGGCAAAATAGGCCACCTCACGCCACATGTCGTACTGCGTCACGAACGGGCAGCTCGAGTCCGTGCCAAGGCCCACCTTAACGCCAGCTTCCAGTGCGGCACGGGCGCTCTCGATGATGCCCGAGCACACGATGTCGCCGTTCTTCTTTTGCGTATCGGTCGAATGGGTCTTTTCCGGGTCGAGCAATACAAACGGCAGCGCCGGGCTGATAGTGCAGGTCACACTCGGCGCACGCCCCTCGAGCTGTGTGCCCGCGGCGCCACGATACAGCTCCAAGATTTCGGGTGTCAACGGAGCGCCGTGCTCAATCGTGTCAACGCCGGCCTCAAGCGCGGCCTTCACGCCCTCGGTACTCTCGACATGGGCCATAACCGGAAGGCCCATATCGTGCGCCGCCTTGCATGCCGCCGCGGCAACCTCCACCGGCATACGCAGCACGCCCGGCTCGCCCACCTCGGTCGCATCGAACACGCCGCCCGTCACGAACAGCTTAATGACGTCGGCACCGCGCGCATACAGGTCGCGCACCTGTTCGGCTGCCTCGGCGGGACTGTTTGCCACCTGGGCGAACAGGCCCGCACCATGGCCGCCCGGCACCGTGACGCCCGTTCCCGGCGCCACCAGGCGAGGACCTTGATACTTGCCGGCATCGATAGCATCGCGCACGGCCAGATCGGCAAACAGCGGGTCGCCCGCGCCGCGCACCGTGGTCACGCCGCTTGCCAGCTGCTGCTGAGCGCTGCCCTTGAGGATATGGCGCACGATGGCGCGCCCCACGGGATTATCGAGCTTCTTCATCAGCGCGCCCGCATCGCCCGCCGAAACCGGTTTGCCCGAACCGCACAGATGCACATGCATATTGATGAGGCCCGGCATGAGATACGCCCCTGCCAGGTCGATGACCTCGGCGCCCGCCGGCGCCTGCGCCACGGCGCTCGGACCAATCCAGGTGATGATGCCACGCTCGACGGCCACGGCCATATCGGGCTGCGGCTCCATATGCTCCGAGCCATCCAAGACGGTCGCATTGATAAACAACGTGGGACGATCGGCAGACGCCATATCGAGCTCCTCCCTCACGATTAACTTGAACATTTGTCCATTATCACCTAATGCAGCGACCTAAAGTCGAGCATATCGGTTAACGGAGGGAAGAGGGGATGTGGGGGACGGAATACGTTGCAGCCCCACCCCAGCAACATCAGGGGAATGTCTCGATCTGTAACAGTTACGGGCCCAAACAGCCGCCAAACGTTACAGATTGAGACAAAGTCAGGGCAGCAGGGCGACACCAGCCACATCCCCTACTCCCACTCCTGCTCGTAGATGTTAAGCGACTTCACGTACCGCCCCTGGGCACCCATGATGTCGCGGACCAGGCGTAAAAAGAAGCTGATGCATGAGGTGTCGAAACCGTCCTCTAGGTCCTCCGGATGCACCGCACCAGGCCCATCGACCGCCGTGTCACTCAGGCGTGCGATGTCATACAGATAGAGTTGTCCCGCCGTCAGCCAGACATCGTCGACGCAGGCGAGGCGCACCGCAATCGCTCCGTCGCTCCAATGCTCCTTTTGCACGATATGCGGGTCGTAGACATCAAAGCGACGGTCGGTGCGCGTATCCTTCAGCACGACCATGCCAGTCGCGGGACCCTTGTCCAAAATGCCAAAGCGCGAGAAATACTGCGTGTCACGCACCTGCTTAAGTCGCCCGAGCGAAGCAGGAGAAATTGACGCCGGCGGCTCGTCCACAAACAGCTCCAACAGCGTCTTGCCGTGGTAATAGGGGCGCTCAAACAACAGCCAATCGGTAAATGCCATGTTGTAGGCCATGATTTCGTTTTGCGAAGGCTCGGTGCAATAGCTGAGCCACGGGTCGACAATGATCTCAAACTGCTCGCGCGCCGGCTCCAAAAACTGAAACTTCCGCAGCATCCAAAAATGGGCCATGTCGGCAATATCGTTGCCGACGGCTTCAGCCAGATGCGCTCGGTCTAAAACGTGGTCAGTCACGGCATCCTCCTCAAACTGATGAACCTCAATTTGAGCTTACGGGGAGGGTGGGCAGCCACTGTCAGCACGGACAAAATAGGCCTCCGGCTGCAAACCAACTGCTGACCAAACACTTGACGGGATGCTTGACCGAAAATGCGCACCGCAACAAAATCGCAGGTAAACATAGACAGCCAGCCCGTCCTTTTGAGCCAGATACCCACAGCCACCACAGAAACAACAGGTGACCACAGCCCAAGAAGTCGACAAATGAACACCCGTACGTCGACAAACGAGCAAATCGCTCGCAAAGAGTGTCCCCAACGACTAGACAAAAAATGACTAGTCATTGGGGACGTTCTTAAATGACTACTTTACAGCTCCAGCGCGTCGGCGACTTCGGCTGAGCAGGCCAGGGCGTCGGCCATGGCGCTCACCACGAGCGAGCTGCCGTTGCGAGCGTCACCGGCAACATACACCGGCGCGGCATCCGCGGCGACGCCCTCGCCACGCGCCGCAAGATGCGAGCCCTCGGCGGCCATCACAGGCAGCGGACGACCAGCGGTGGCAACGGGCACGCCAACGGCGTCGAACACACTGTGCTCCGGGCCCGTGAAGCCGCAGGCGATGAGCACCAGCTGCGTCGGCACCTCGTGCTCGGAGCCCGCGATGCGCTCGGGCTTTCCCGCCGACCAGTCCAGATCGACCACGCGCAGGCCCGCGGCAGCGCCCTTCTTATCCAGCAGCACCTCGAGCGTATCCACGCCCCAAGCGCGCATCTCGCCGCCCATGGCAGCGATGGCCTCCTGCTGGCCGTAATCGGTCTTCTTCACGTTGGGCCACTGCGGCCAGGGGTTGCTCGCCGCGCGCGCATCAGGCGCCGCCGGCAAGAACTCAAACTGGCGCACGCTGCGCGCACCCTGACGTACCGCGGTGCCCACGCAGTCGTTACCGGTATCGCCGCCGCCAATGACCACGACGTCCAGGCCGCATGCATCGACGACAGGCTCGCCGCCATCGAGTATCGAGACGGTCGAGGCCGTCAGGTAGTCCACGGCATACACCACGCCGGGTGCGTCAATATTCTCAGCAGCCAGTCCACGCGGGGCGCGAGCACCGGCAGCCACCACGACGGCGTCAAAGCCATTGAGCTTGGCCGCCACCGCAGGGTTCGTAACGTCAGCGCCCAGCTCAAAGACGATACCCAGCTCGCGCATAAGTGCCACGCGACGCTCGACAACGGACTTCTCGAGCTTCATGTTGGGAATGCCGTACATGAGCAGGCCGCCCGGGCGGTCATCACGCTCAAATACCGTCACACAGGCACCGCGACGTGCAAGCTCCCATGCTGCCACCAGACCAGCAGGACCGGAGCCCACCACGGCAACCGTGGGTGCGCCCTCCCCCGCCGGCTCAAAGCGGCGCGGACCGCCATTTGCCCACTCATGGTCGCTGATCGCGCGCTCGTTGTCGTGAATCGTCGTGGGCTGACCGTCGACCGAGCCCAGGTTGCACGCGGCCTCGCACAGCGCCGGGCACACACGGCTCGTAAACTCGGGCATAGGCGAGGTGAGTGACAGACGCTCGGCAGCCTCGTCCCAGCGGCCGCGATACACTAGCTCGTTCCACTCGGGAATCAGATTGTGCAGTGGGCAGCCACTCGGACGCGCCTTGCCAAAGCTCGCGCTCATTTGGCAAAACGCCACACCGCACATCATGCAGCGGCTCGCCTGGGCACGGCGCGCATCGTCGTCGAGCTCCACGTACAGCGGATCGAAATCGCGGCTGCGCTCCTCCACGGGTCGCAGCTCGTGGGTCACGCGATCGATATCAAGAAAAGCACCGGGCTTACCCATGGCACTTACGCCTCCTTCTTGGTCGAAGCAACAGAGCTGGCGGCGGCGGGCGCAGCGCCAGCGACACCACCCGCCACATCATAGCGAGCGACATCAGCGGCGTCGGCGCGACCGGTCACAATGTCAAACGCCAGCTCCTCGGCCTGCGCATGCGTCTTGCCGACGGCCTCGGCGGCGGCGACAATCGCCAGCACGCGCTCGTACTCGGTCGGAATGACCTTCACAAAGTGCTTGCTCATCGTCTCAAAGCTGTAGAGCAGCTTAATGCCGCGCGGGCTCTGCGTCGCGTCCACGTGCTCCTGGATGAGCTCGCGAATCTGTGCCAGCTCACCGGCCGTCGGGGCCTTGAGCTCAACGCTCTCGTGGTTCACACGGGCATCGAGGGTGCCGTACTGGTCAAAGACGTAAGCCACGCCGCCCGTCATGCCGGCGGCGAAGTTCTGCCCGACCTCGCCCAAGATGAGCGCCAGACCTCCCGTCATGTACTCGCAGCCATGGTTGCCGCAGCCCTCGACCACCACCGTGGCACCGGAGTTGCGTACGCCAAAGCGCTGGCCGGCCAGGCCGTTAATGAAGCCGCGGCCACTCGTAGCGCCAAAGAACGCAACGTTGCCCACGATGATGTTCTCGTCGAACTTGTAGGTCGCATGCGGGTTGGGGCGCACCGACACCTCGCCGCCCGAAAGGCCCTTGCCAAAGTAGTCGTTGGCGTCGCCGCACACGTTGAGCGTAATGCCGCGCGGCAGGAAGGCGCCAAAGCTCTGACCGGCCGAACCATCGCAATCGATGGTGATGGAGCCGGCGGGCAGGCCCTCGGGATGCGCCTTGGTCACCGCGTTGCCCAAGATGGTGCCCACGCAGCGGTTGACGTTGGCGATATCGGCGCGAAAGCGAATCGGACGCAGGTGCGCACGGGCATCGGCCGTATAGGGCACAAACAACGTGGAGTCGAGCGTCTTGTCGAGCTCGCTGTCCGCAGCCATCTGGGGCAGGAAGTGACGGCCGTCGGCACCCGGGATATGGGCACCGAACTCGCAGGTCGCGCTCGCCAGCACGGGCGACAGATCGAGCAGGTTGGCCTTGCGGTTGCCCGGGACCTCAATCTGGCGCAAGCACTCGGGATGGCCGACCATCTCGTCGACGGTGCGGAAGCCCAGGCTCGCCATGACCTCACGCAGCTGCTCGGCAACAAAGAGCATAAAGTGCTCAACGTGCTCGGGCTTGCCGCGGAAGCCGCGACGCAAGCGACAGTTTTGCGTGGCAATGCCGGCCGGGCAGGTATCCTGCTGGCAGTCGCGCTGCATGAGGCAGCCCATGGAGATGAGCGGCATGGTCGCAAAGCCAAACTCCTCGGCACCCAGCAGGCAGGCGACGGCGACGTCGGTGCCGTCCATGAGCTTGCCATCGGCCTCGAGCACCACGCGTGAGCGCAAACCGTTTTGCAGCAGCGTCTGCTGGGCCTCGGCAAGGCCAAGCTCCAGCGGCAGACCCGCGTGCCAGATAGAGTCGCGCGCAGCGGCACCCGAGCCGCCATTGTGGCCGCTGATCAAGATCTTGTCGGCAGCGCCCTTGGCCACGCCGGTGGCGATGGTGCCGACGCCGGCCTCGCTGACCAGCTTGACCGACACGCGCGCGCCGGGGTTGGCGTTCTTAAGATCGAAGATAAGCTCTGCCAAGTCCTCGATGGAGTAGATGTCGTGGTGCGGCGGAGGCGAAATCAGGCCGATGCCGGGCGTGGACTGACGGACCTCGGCAATCCAGGGGTAGACCTTCTTGCCGGGCAGGTGACCGCCCTCACCGGGCTTGGCGCCCTGGGCCATCTTGATCTGAATCTCGAAGGCGCTGCACAGGTAGCGGCTCGTCACGCCAAAGCGCGCGCTTGCCACCTGCTTGATGGCGGAGTTCTTGGAGTCACCGTTGGCCAGCGGGGTCTCGCGGCGCGGATCCTCGCCGCCCTCGCCGGAGTTGGAACGGCCGTGCAGGCGGTTCATGGCGATGGCCATGCACTCGTGTGCTTCCTTGCTGATGGAGCCGTACGACATGGCGCCGGTGTTAAAGCGGCGGACGATGTTGAGCGCAGGCTCGACCTCGTCGAGCGAAACCGGCGTGCGACCGTTAGCGTTAAAGTCGAGCAAGTCGCGCAGGCGCACGGCACGGCCGGTGCGGTGCAGGCGGGCGCTGTACTCCTTAAAGGTGTCGTAGCTGTCCTCACGGCAGGCGGTCTGCAGCAAGTAGACAGTCTGTGGATCGATGAGGTGATCCTCGCCGCCGAGCGGGCGCCACTTGGTCAGACCCAGCGTGGGCAGCTGATCGGGAGCCGGGCTCTTAAGGATAGCGAGCGCGGCGTCGTAACGCTCGTTTTGCTCGCGCTCAACGTCCTCGACACCCATACCGCCCACACGGCTCACCGTGCCGGCGAAGTACGCGTTGACGAACTCCGGCGTAAAGCCGACGGCCTCAAAGATTTGCGCGGAGTGGTAGCTCTGCACCGTAGAGATGCCCATCTTGGACATGATGGAGACGATGCCCGCCGTCGCGGCCTTGTTGTAGTTGGCGATGCCCTGCTCGGCTGTCACGTCCAGATCGCCGTGCGCCGCCAAGTCGCGGATGCACGCATGCGCGTTGTACGGATAGATACCGCTCGCGGAATAGCCCACCAGCGCCGCAAAGTCGTGCGGGGACACGGCGTCGCCACACTCCACCACGATGTCGGCAAAGGTACGCACGCCGGCGCGGATCAGGTGGTTGTGCACGCAGCCCACGGCGAGCAGCGACGGCACGGGCACCTCGCCCGCTCCGGCGCGATCGCTCAACACCACGATGTTCACGCCGTCGCGGACCGCGGCCTCAACGTCCTCTGCAAGCTGCTTGAGCGCAGCCTGCAGCGCACCCTCGCCGGCATCGCGGCGGTAGACGGCACGGAAACGGCGGGTCTTAAAGCCCACGCGGTCGATGGCGCAGATACGCTCGAACTCCTCCTCGCTCAGCAGCGGACGCTCCAGGCGCACCAGCTGACAGGCCGTACGGGAGTCCTCGAGCAGGTTGCCGTGGTTACCCAGGTAGAGCGTGGTCGAGGTGACCATATGCTCGCGAAGAGCGTCGATCGGCGGGTTCGTGACCTGAGCGAACAGCTGATAGAAGTAGTCGAAGAACGAACGCGTCTTCTTGGACAGGCAGGCCAGCGGCGCATCGATGCCCATCGAGGCGAGCGGGGCCTTGCCCTGCTGGGCCATGGGGCGCACGACCTCGTCAACATCATCCCAGTGATAGCCGAGCTTGGCCATGCGTACGGCGGCGGGCACCTCGGCGTCCTCGGCGGGCGTTGCCGCAACGGGCTCATCGAGCGCGTCAACGGTCAGCGTCTCCTCGGCAATCCAATCACGGTAGGGCTTTTCTTTGGCATAGCGGGCGCGCAGTTCGTCGTTGTAGATCACGCGGCCGCGGGCAAAGTCGACCTCGAGCATCTGGCCCGGCCCCAGACAGCCGCTCGTCAGGATGTTCTCGGGGCGCACCTCGATGGTGCCCACCTCGCTTGCCAGCATAAAGCGACCGTCGCGCGTCACATAGTAGCGGGCGGGACGCAGGCCGTTACGGTCGAGGGCGGCACCCAGCGTGCGACCGTCGGTAAAGGCGATGGCCGCCGGGCCATCCCACGGCTCCATGAGCATGGACTGGTAAGCGTCGTAGGCGCGGCACTCCTCACTCAGGCTGTCGTTGTGGTCCCACGGCTCGGGCAGCAACATGGACGCGGCACGCGTAAGCGGGCGACCGTTCATGACCAGGAACTCGAGCACGTTATCCAGAATCGCGGAGTCGGAACCCTCGCGGTTGATGATGGGCATCACGCGCTCAAGATCGTGCTGCAACACGGGGCTGTACAGGTTGGGTTCGCGGGCGCGAATCCAGTTGACGTTGCCCTTGAGGGTGTTGATCTCGCCGTTGTGAATGATAAAACGGTTGGGGTGCGCACGCTCCCAGCTGGGCGTGGTGTTGGTAGAGTAGCGCGAGTGGACGAGCGCCACGGCCGTTTTGACGGCGGCGTCGTTGAGATCGATGAAGAAGCGGCGCATCTGCGTGGCGACCAGCATGCCCTTGTACACGATGGTGCGCGAGCTCATGGAGCAGACGTAGAAAATCTTGTCGCGCAGGGCAAACTCGGCGTCGGCCTTCTTCTCGATGGTGCGGCGGCACACGTACAGGCGGCGCTCGAATGCGTCGCCGACCGGCGTGTCGTCGGGGCGGCCCAGAAAGGCCTGCAGGATGGTAGGCATGCAGGCGCGGGCCGTCTCACCCAGGTCGTGCGGGTCGACGGGCACCTCGCGCCAAAAGAGCAGCGGCACGCCGGCCTCGGCGCAGCCCTCCTCAAACACGCGACGGGCATCCTCTACGCCCTTGTCGTCCTGCGGGAAGAACAGCATGGCCACGCCATAGTCGCCCTCTGCCGGCAGAATCTGGCCGCACTTTTGGGCCTCTTTGCGGAAAAAATGATGCGGAACCTGGAACAGGATTCCGGCGCCGTCGCCGGTGTTCTTCTCGAGTCCGGTGCCGCCGCGGTGCTCCAAGTTGACCAGAATGGACAGTGCGTCGTCCAGAATCTGGTGATGGCGCTCGCCGTTGATATCGGCAAGCGCGCCGATGCCACATGCATCGTGGTCGAATTCGGGGCGATAAAGGCCCTGCTGCTGAGCGGAATCTGCCTGCATCGCGATCCTCCCCTAGGTGTTAGACAGTCAGTTGACTAGGCATACTAGGAGCATCGCCGGCCCGTTGTGTTTCCCGCCCGTTTCGAAACAATCGCGTAACGCACGCCCTACGAGTGGGTACCGCCGACCTCAAGGGTGACAACAAGGGCCCCAAGTTCGACCTGTAAACTCACCGCTTCAAACATCTCAATCTGTAACACGAAGACCCAATTTTGGCGCCTAGATGTTACAGATTGAGATTTTCTGCAGGACGGTTTTGGTTTGTCTCAATCTGTAACACGAAGGGCCGGTTTTTGCAGCCAACTGTTACAGATCGAGATTTTCCATAGGACCATTTCTTCCTGTCTCGATCTGTAACACCTAGGTCCAATTTCCATCCCTAGTTGTTACAGATCAAGACATTTCAGCAATCCCCTTCCACCATCCTATTCAAATACAACAATCTTGTTAGTCTTGGTTAACTTTTTAGCCTAAAACGGGTATCCTTTGCGGCGTCAAACAAACGGCACGCAGGGGCTCACCATGCTCAACCATCCCAAACAACACTTTGGCTCGCACCGCACCGGAGGCCACGGAGGTCTGGATATCGCCCGGCATGTCGGCCCCGGGCTGCTCGTGACCGTCGGCTTTATCGACCCGGGCAACTGGGCCTCCAATATGGCCGCGGGCTCGCAGTTTGGCTACGCACTGCTGTGGATCGTCACGCTGTCCACAATTATGCTCATTGTGCTGCAGCACAACGCGGCACACCTGGGTATCGCCACGGGCGCCTGTCTTGCCGAGGCCACGACACGTTACCTTCCCCGCTTCGTTGGGCGCACGGTGCTTGCCAGCGCCTATCTCGCGACCATCGCCACCGCCATGGCCGAAGTCCTGGGCGGTGCGATCGCGCTCCAGATGCTCTTTGGGCTGCCCGTGCGCGCCGGCTGCGTCATCGTGGCCGCGGCATCGATGGCAATGCTCATGACGAACTCCTACAAGCGTGCCGAGCGCTGGATCATCGCCTTCGTCGGCGTGGTAGGACTCTCGTTTTTGGCCGAGCTTGCGCTAGTCAAGGTCGACTGGCCGCAAGCCGCCGCAAGCTGGATCACGCCCAGTATGCCCACTGGCTCTGCCGCGATTATCGTGAGTGTCCTGGGTGCGGTCGTTATGCCCCACAACCTTTTTCTGCACTCCGAGGTCATCCAATCCATGCACTTCGAAGGCCAAGGCGAGCAAGTTATCGAGGAACGTCTGCGCTACGAGCTCTTCGACACGCTCTTTTCGATGGGCGTGGGCTGGGCAATCAACTCGACCATGGTCATCCTGGCCGCAACGACCTTCTTTGCGCACAGCATTGTCGTAGACGACCTCGCCGTCGCAGCGGCCACGCTCTCCCCCATCTTGGGCCCGGCGAGCTCGACCATCTTTGCGGTAGCGCTGCTGTTCGCGGGACTATCGAGCAGCGTGACAGCGGGCATGGCGGCGGGAACCATCACCGCGGGCATGTTCGACGAGGAATACGACATCCACGACCGACATTCCTCGATCGGGGTAGCGGCCTGTTTCGCCGGCGCAGTGGCGGCGTGTCTGGTCATCCCAAATCCTTTTGAAGGTCTCATCTGGAGTCAGGCACTGCTGTCGCTTCAGCTGCCGATTACGGTCTTTGTGCTCATACGGCTCACCAGCTCAGCCCGCGTTATGGGCAAATACGCCAACTCGCGCCCGCTCAACGCGCTGCTCGTAGGGATCGGCGTCATCGTGACGATTCTCGACATCGTGCTGCCAACGGGGATGTAATTGGGATGGCGTGACCGTCCAGATATAACGTCTTAATCTGTAACACGTGAGACCGTTTTAAACCGTCAGATAAATCAAAAGGGTCCCGGCCGAGAATTCGACCGGAACCCTTGGACAGAGCTATGTTCGGCTTTCGCCGTGTGCCTGCGAGTTACTCCTCGACGAGCTCAAACTGATCGGGACCGACGCCGCACACCGGGCACACGTAGTCCTCGGGCAGCTCGGGCGTGTCGACCTCAACCTCGTAACCGCAAACGGTGCACACAAACTTATACGTCTTCTTCTCCTCAGCCATGATGTTCTCCTCTCGAACGTGACTGCTGGTGTACTTACTTATTAGTATATATTCTCAATAAGATAATGCAAGTATTTTTAGAACATTTCTAGCCTTGATACGACGAGGCTTTGGGCGGCGTCTTGCCCTTTAGCACCTTGTGATAGTAGTCGTACGTCAGCGGCGTCTCGTCGCTCAGGCGCTCGGCATCCTCGACCTCGCCGATAAACAGCAGATGCGTGCCCACATCCACAGTGTCGATCAAACGGCAGCTAAACAGGGCCGCCGCATGCTCGGGCACATAGGGCATGCCCAGAGCCGTCTCGCGGGTCTCGTATTTGGCAAACTTGTCATAATCGCTGCTGGTGCGGAACCCAAAGTTACCGATGTAGAGCATGTCGGCGGTCTGATCGATCACGGTCAGCGCGAACGCTTTGGCCGATGCGATAACGCCCGAGGTGACATTGTCCTTGTTCACGGCAACCGAAATACGCGGCGGCATGGACGTCACCTGCACCGCAGTGTTGATGACGCAGCCGGCGCGCAGCCCGTCTGCCGCAGCACTCACCACGTACAGACCGCTCGGCATGGTAAAGAACGCAGTTTTGTCCATAACGATCACTCCCCTAGCTCGGGTTGGAACCTCATGAATGTATGTACCCACAAAAAAGGCGGCACCCATAACGGACGCCGCCTTTGAGACATATGTGTCAGAACAGTAAGAAAGATGAGACACCCGCAGTTGCGGTGAAATAGGGACTGGATAGCCCCTCAAACAGGCAAAACAGTCCGTATTCCACCGCAACTTATGCAGAGTGCCTAGCGGTTGCGTTCCTTAAGGGCGCGGTCGATCTCGCGTTGGACATCACGCTTGGCCATGTCCTCGCGCTTGTCGTAGAGCTTCTTGCCGCGACCCAGACCCAGCAGCAGCTTTACGCGGCCGTCGGTATTAAAGTAGAGCTCCAACGGAACCAGCGCATAACCACGGTTGCGAAGTTTGCCGTCAAGAAAGTCGATCTCCTTGCGGTGCAGCAGCAGACGACGCCGACGGTCGGGATCGCGATTCCACACGCCACCATGGCTATAAGGATGGATATGCAGGCCGACGAGCCAGCACTCCCCGCCGCGGATCAGCGCGAAGGTATCGGTGATCTGGCAGGCGCGCTCGCGAATCGACTTGACCTCGGTGCCGCTCAGTTCAATGCCGCACTCAAATGTCTCATCGATAAAGTACTCGTGATGTGCCGAGCGATTCTTGGAGATGAGTTTGCGCTCGCGCTTACTGGGCATCGTCGGCCTCCTTGGCGCCATCGGCGTTTGAGCCCGCAGCCTCGCGCTTTGCCTTGCGCTCGGCATTGAGTTCGGCATCGCTCTCGCGCACCAGTTTGATAATCGCCGCGCAGGCTTCCTCGCCCACCAAGTCGCGAGCACGCACCGTCAGGCGCGTCGCCTCCTGCTTGTCGCCGTCGCTTGCAGCATCGGTCGCGCACATAATCAGGCAGATGGCAATCTCGGCCGAAGGTGAGGTCGGAACGCCCTGCAACGCCAGCTCGCCCATCACGTGCTCGTCGCTCTCCTCGGCGGCATCCGGATAGGTAGTATGGATCTTGTTGAGCAGGCGCGTCGTATGCGCATCGTTGGGCGCCAGGCGCAGCGCCAGACGCGCGCAGCCCACGGCAGCCGAAACGTTCTCGGTCTCGGGCTCCAAGAAGTACTGACCCAGATTGGCGTAAGCGCGGGCGGCGCACTTGCCATCGCTCGCGCGCTCCAGCACCGAAAACGAAAGCGAAGCCCACTCCTGCTTATCCTCGAGAGCGCGGAACAGCTCGGCCAAATCCAAGCGATAGTTGCAGTTCATGGGGTCCCAACGCACAGCCTGCATCAAGGCATTACGAGCGCTCACATAATCCTGCTGGCGAATGTAGGCAAACGCCATGTCAGAGTACAGGCGGTCAAACGGCACCTCGACCTGCACGAGCTCGCGCGGATCCTTCTCCACGCGGCGATAGGCCAAGCGCTCAAACTTGCTATCGAAGCTAAAGTATTGGCGCTTCTCCTCCGTCTTGCACTCAGCGTCGATATACTCCTCGGCGAGCTCCACCAGACGCTCCAGCAGCGGCGTCGCCGTAGCCAGGTCGCCCTGCGCCAGATAGTTCTCGGCATACGTGATGTCTTGCAAGCTGATGGGCAGATCCATGGCTACTCCTCGATCTGAGCGAAACACGGCAGGCGCCGTATATACGGTCAATACACAAAACCCGGGTCTCTTACGAGGCCCGGGCGTTCAATTTTGGTAGCCCGTACCAGATTCGAACTGGTGATCTCCGCCTTGAGAGGGCGGCGTCCTAAACCGCTAGACGAACGGGCCATATGTAGCAAATGCAATGGCTGGGATGGAGGGAGTCGAACCCCCATTGACGGAACCAGAATCCGCTGTCCTGCCATTAGACGACATCCCAATGACTGCATCGCTGCGCTCGGCTGTGCCTTTGCGCAAGAAAGAAATATACGGGAAGTCCGGCCGTGACGCAAGCCCCAATTTTGACTTTTTTGAAATTCAGTCAAATACGGCCAACACGTGAAGGACCTGTGAAGCGCCAGCGACACGTACGGCGCCAAAGCCCGTAAAACATCCCACATCTACCGCTGGTAGATTACAACAATGCAGCACTCACGACCGATGGCACAATCGAACCGTCATCATTGCACGGATATCGAGGCGCCATGGACGAAGAGCTTGATTACCTATGGGAGACCCTGGGGCTCGAGATCACTGCTGATCTTTGGCCCGAACGGGACAAAATCCATCCCACTCTGCGCCCCGCCATCACGGTGATGCAGGCAAAATACCGCCGTGCATCCTTTTTGATCATGCGGATGTCATGGCACGCGGGACTCCCCGACCTTAAGCGAATCCAGGCAAGCCTCGTCGAGCTGTCCGGTATGCCGACCGTCATATCCGAGGCGCACCTGGAGCAGCGCCAGCGCGAGCGACTGCAACAGCAGCGGATTCCCTTTATCTGCCCCGGCGTTCAGGCATATCTGCCCTTTATGGACGAGGAGTACTGGAGCGGCAAGCCCAACAAGCACGTAAAGGTCTACGATCCGCACGAATGGGCACAGCTTGAGGATTAGCGCATATGCCCGCCAGCCGGGATAGTGCGCATGCCCGCCAACCGGAAAGCTCATCCCGGAATTTACGTCCAGAACGGGACGCGCTTTCCCCTAGAGGCCCCAAACGGAAACCGTATCCCAGATTTCGCGCTCAAACTGGGATACGGTTTCCGCTAGCCCCTTCAACCGGAAACTGCGTCCCGGAATCCGAGCTCAAAACGGGACGCACTTTCCGCAGCCACTACAGCAGCACCTCGGTCCAGGCCGCTTCCTTAAACCCAGGAATCGCAAAGTCGTCGCCCACCAGCAGCGGACGCTTGACCAGCATGCCGTCGGTCGCCAGCAGCTCGTAGCACTCCCGATCCGTCATGCCCGCATCCAGACGCGCCTTCAGGCCCAGCTCTCGATATTTCATGCCCGACGAATTAAAGAAGCGCCGCACCGGCAGCCCCGACCGAGCAATCCAGGTCGCAAGCTCATCAGCCGTGGGATTGTCCAAAACGATATCGCGGTCGATATACTCTACCCCATGTTCGTCCAGCCATGCCTTGGCCTTCTTACAGGTCGAGCACTTGGGATATTCAACAAACAATACCGCCATGGGATTTCCTTTCTTAGAGAAAACAGGTGTCTGGAAAACTGCACATCGACGACCACTCGCGATTGCAGCCGTTATTGTAGTCAATGTCGAAGCATAGGCAGTCGCGATGTCTCGTCTTAAGGCTAGCGCCTCGCATGGGCGCCGATCGGCCGAGTCGCATGGCGCACCAACGCCGCTGCCAGCAATACCAACAGCATGGCGGTGACATAGCCCGCAGCATCGAATCCTAAATCGATAACGTCGAAATGCCTGCCGGGAACAAAGATCTTATGCACCTGGTCGCCAACGGAGCAGGCAGCGCAAAAGAGAAACACAGGCACGCAACGGGAACACACACTCCATGGACGCCTGGAAAAGCAGACCACGATCACCGAGGCGAACAATCCGACGAAGAAAAACTCTACGGTATGGGCGACGCGACGGACGTTTGTGCCCACCCACATGCGAATGGAAGCAAGTCGGCCAGACCGGACATTCGAGGCAGCCGAATCGGTGCCCCCAGTCATTCCGTTCTCCGCCTGAGCTTCACCCGTGGCATCGACAGCCTGAACGCTCGCAGCCTGACCCTCCACCACGCGCGCGGTGGACTCGCTCAGCAACGACGTCTGCACTGCGTTTTGCTCCGTCAGCACCCAGATGCCCGCCAGCGTTGCGGCGAACAGAGCGATCGCGGTCCACCCGATTATTATCTTCATGTGCGCCAAAGGCCAACCTCCGTCTTTTTAAATATGAGCGAGTGTAGCCCCAAATGACACCGTCACCGTATCAAAATTTGAATCGCAACAGGAAGCGACAAAGCGACGCAAACCCCTACCCCGCCTCGCGCATCCAGCGATCGAACGTCCCCACGCACACGCCCAGGCACTTTGCTGCCTGGCTGCGGGTAATATCGCCCGCCTCATAGCTATCGCGCACCAGCTCAAACTGAGGAGGGCACGGCTTGCGAGGTCGACCGAAACGGACCCCTCGCGCCCGCGCCGCTGCAATTCCCTCCGCCTGGCGCCGATGGATATTCTCGCGCTCCACCTGCGCCACGTAGCTCAGCAGTTGCAGCACAATATCGGCAATCAGGGCGTTGGTCACATCCGGCGCGCCGCTGGCCCTGGCGCGCGTGTCAAGCAATGGCATGTCCAACACCACAATGGCAACCCCGAGCTCCTTGGTAATGCGTCGCCATTCCTCAAGAATCTCGGAGTAATTACGGCCAAGTCGGTCGATAGAAAGCACCACCAGCACGTCCCCGTCTCCCAGGACGTGTAGCAGCTCGTGATAATGCGGCCGATCGAAGTCCTTGCCGCTCGCATGGTCGGCATAAATATTCGCCGAGCCCACACCATAGGCGCCCAGCGCATCCAGCTGCCGATTAAGATTTTGATCGCGCGAACTCACCCGCGCATAACCGTACACCGTCGCCATCTCATCCCCGCTTTCTTGTAAACCTGCCAAAAAGGGACAGGTTTATTTTGGTAGGTTTTACCTCCCAAATAGCAGGCAAGCGGGCAGCCAGGCAGACGGTAAGGTGGCCACAATTCAAATGCGGAGGGCGGTCCCGAAAGGCCGCCCTCCGCTCCTCCACCATGAGTCGGGATTTGGCTAATGGATAAGCTTGAAGTCCAAGTGCCCACGCGTGGTATTGACGCGCGAGACCTCGATAATCACGCGCTGCCCCAGCTCGTAACGGGTGCCCGTGTCGGCACCTGTGAGCGTGAGCGCGTCCTCGTCGAACTCGAACCACTCGTTGCCCAGACTCTTGATCGAAACCAAGCCTTCGACCTGCGTTAGGTCCAAGCGCACAAAAAGGCCCATGCTGCTAACCCACGAGACGGTTCCGGCATAGCGCTCGCCCAGACGGTCCTCATAGTACTGGGCAATCTTGATCTTTTGCGTCGCATGGCTGGCGGCATCTGCCGCGCGCTCGGCATCGCTGCATGCGCGGCAGATCTGCGGCAGAATGCGCGGCAGCGACTCGCGCCCCTTGCCGATCAGCCGCGGCGTACGGACCAAGGCGTCCTTGCCGCCGAGCCGCTCATAGGCCAACTGCAGTTTGAGCACGCGGTGCACCACCAGGTCGGGATAGCGGCGAATGGGACTCGTGAAGTGGCAATAGCACGGCGCGGCAAGCGCAAAGTGGCCCTCGTTGCGTGGCTTGTACAGCGCGCGCTGCATACTGCGCAAGAGCAACGTGTTGACGAGCGGAGCGTTAGCCGTGCCGGCCGCGGCGTCAACCGCAGCCTGCAGCTCATCGGGACTTCCCAGGGCAATACCAGCCGCACGGCGATCGTCGATGATGCCTAGCTGCGCCAGCGCAACGGCGGCACCGTGCAGGCTATCGGGGCTCGGATCCTCATGCACGCGATAGCAGGCCTCGATATCACGGTCTGCCAGCCACTCTGCAACGCACTCGTTGGCGAGCAGCATAGCTTCCTCGATAAGCGACGTGGCACACGAACGCTCACGCGCCACAATCTGCACGGGCACTCCGTCCTCATCCAACAGAGCACGAATCTCGGCCGTGTCAAAATCGACCGAGCCGCGGGCGCGACGGATACGACGGCGGAGTTCGGCGAGTTCGTTAGCGGCGACAAGGAAATCGCCGAGGTCGACGTTGTAGCCGCGGGCGGCCTCCTCGCACGCAAGACCGCGCTCAAGCGCTTCCTCGCGCGAGGTCTCGGCAGCCGCAACATCCTCGGCTGCACCCTCCAGCACCGAATACTCAACCGCGCCGGCACGCACCAGCAGCGCCTCGGCGCCGTCATAGTCCATACGCACACGCGAGCGAATCACGCTGGGGTACGGATCGTAATGCCGCACGCGACCCTGTGCATCGAGCTCAATGTCAACGGTAAACGCAAGACGGTCCTCGTCAGGGCGAAGCGAGCACAGGTCACAGGACAGGCGTTCGGGCAGCATGGGAAGCACGCGATCGGCCAGATACACCGATGTCGTACGATGGCGAGCCTCAAGATCGATATGCCCGTCCCAAGCCACATAGTGTGAAACGTCGGCGATATGCACACCCAGCTTGTAGCCACCCTCGGGCGTGCGCTCCAGCGAAATGGCGTCGTCAAAGTCGCGCGCGTCGACTGGGTCGATCGTGATGACAAAGCGGTCGCGCAGATCGCGGCGGAGCGGGTCCTTAAGCGCCGCGGACACATCGAGCGAAAGCCCCTCGGCCTCGTCCAGCGCGGCCTCGGGATAGCTATCGGTATAGCCGTAACGCGCCATCACATATTGAACGCCCAAATCGGGCGCGTCATCTCCGCCAATGCGGCGTTCGATCGTCACGGTACCCGATTCCAGGCGCGTCGGGTAGGTCAAAATGCGCGCGACAACAGCATCACCCGGGTGGACACCCAGACGATCCGCCGAGGTATCCTCGGGCAGAATGAAGAAGTCGGCCTTCAGACGCGAATCGAGCGGCTCGATCACACCGAGCGGACCGGCGGTCTGGTACGTGCCCACCACGCTTATGGCTGCACGCTCAACCACGCTTTCGATCACGGCGCACCGCTCACCGTGCGGGCTGTTCTTAATGCTCACGGCAACGGTATCGCCATCCATGATCTCGCGCTTACCGCGGCCCATGACCTTGTAGTCGCCGTTTTCGGTTACAACGTAGGCGCTATGCTCATGGAGCTGCACGCGCCCGGTCAGGCTCGGACGGCGTTCGCTGCGCACCGGCCCGCGCTGATTGCGAGCTCCACGCTTATGCTTGTTATTGCGCCCCATGGCGCCTCCTAACTATCGATTGCGAACTCCAAAGAGTCTACCCAAATGATTCGCTTTCCTGCCGTCCCCTAGGGATCAAAAAACGGGCCGCCCCATAAGAGACGACCCGTTGGAAGGGATGAATTCCAAGCATGCCTACACGCGCAGGTAGCGGCGCATGGCGATGGCAGAACCAAAGAGACCGATAATCACGCCGACCAGAATCAGCGCAGCATAGGTCACCAGGTAGTACTGCATCGGCAGGGCAAACGACATCCAGCCGATGCTCTCCTGCAGACGCGGGATCATCAGATTGCGCAGCAGCTCCAGAACGCCGATGGAAAGCAGCGAGCCCAAAATGGCCTGCAGCACGCCCTCGGTGATAAACGGGCCACGAATGAAGCCGTTGCTGGCGCCGACCAGACGCATAATCGCAATCTCACGACGACGCGCCGTGATGGACAGGCGAATCGTGTTGTTGATGAAGATGAATGCGATAAAGGTCAGAAGACCAACGAGCACCACGGCGGCGATGCGGATGTAGTTGGTCACCTGGAACAGGCGGCTCACTTCCTCCTGGCCGTACAGCACGCTCGCGTTGACGTCGCCGTCATCCGCGATCTTCTGGAAATCGGCATCCTTCTTGAGCTTCTTTGCCGTGCTCTCGACCTTGGACGGATCGTCCATCTCAATAGCGAAGGAAGCCGGCAGCGGGTTCTGGCCATCGAGCGCGCTCATGGTGGCGTCGGCGTTGCCCGACATCTTGCTCGTATACTCGGCCAGCGCGTCGTCCTTGTCCTTATAGGTCACGGACTTGACGTTATTCCACGTCTTAAGCTCGGCCTCAAAAGCCTGAACATCGGCCTGATCGGCGTCATCACTAATGAACGCGTTGATGACAACCTGATCCTCGACGGTGCCGATCACGGAGTTCAGCATCGCAGAGCCCATGATGAACAGGCCGATGATAAACAGCGAAAGGAAGATCGTGATGACGGCGCCGAGCGAGGTAGTCCAGTTACGGAAGAAGTGGCTGATTGCTTCTTTGAAGGAGTAGCCCACGTTAGTTGGTGCCATAGTTGCCGTAACCTCCCCTCTCCTGGTCGCGGATGACGTGGCCGCCCTCGAGGGCGATCACGCGACGGTGCATGCTATCGACCATCTCGCGGTCGTGCGTGGCGACGATCACGGTGGTGCCGGTGCGGTTAATACGCTCAAGCAGCTTCATGATGCCCAGCGAGATCGCCGGGTCGAGGTTGCCCGTGGGCTCGTCGCAGATCAGCAGCGGCGGACGGTTGACCATAGCACGGGCGACGGCAACGCGCTGCTGCTCGCCACCGGAAAGCTGGTCGGGCAGCGAGTCCATCTGATCGGCCAGACCGACCAGACGCAGCACCTCGGGCACCTGGCTGCGAATGACGCCCTTGGGCTTGCCGATGCACTGCAGGGCAAACGCCACGTTTTCGTAGGCGGTCTTTTGCGGCAGAAGCTTAAAGTCCTGGAACACGGCGCCAATCTGGCGGCGCAGGAACGGAACCTTACGGTTCTTGATCTTCATGAGGTCCTGACCGGCAACCAGGATGCGGCCGCTCGTCGGCTTGACGTCGCGGTTGAGCGTCGACAGCAGCGTGGTCTTACCCGAGCCGGAGTGACCGACCAGGAAGACGAACTCGCCCGGATAGATCTCGATGTTGATGTCGTCGAGTGCAGGCTTGTTAGGCTGTGCCGGATAGATCTTGGTGACATGCTCCATAAGGATGACGGGCTCGACACCGGCCTGCTTGGCCATCTTCTTGCGGCTGGCCTGCGGATCGATGGGCGCAAACACCGACGTAAAATCGGGGTTGTTGAGCGCGTTATCGAGGCTTGCGACCTCGGCTGCCTGATCGCTCTCGACCACCGGGGCAGCAGGCTGCGTGGGGTCGGGAATAGCGGCAAAGAGACCAGACTGCGCAGGCTGAGGAGCCGGCGTCGCAGGGGCCAAGGGGTCGGGAATGCCGGCCATGGTAGGCTGCGGCGTGGCGGCACCAGCCTGAGGCTGCTCCACGCGAGCGGTCACGGCCTGAACGGGCTCAAAACCCGCCGTGCCGGAAAGCGCGACATCGCTGGTTGGATTGTAGGCAAAGGGATCGGATGCCGGCTGTGCCTGATCTGCCGGCTGAGCGGGGGCCTGAGCAACAGGCTGGCCCTCTGAATCCGGAGTGGCGAAACGACTGCCCTGGACGCCTGCCTGCGTCTTGGGGGCATCATCGCCCGCACCGGAGGTACGGAAGTGGTTACCCACTGGTGCTCCTTATCGTCGTGCGTTTAAACTACATGAGCGCTTTGTATTTTAGCAGTATTAGCTTTGCTGCACATAAGAAGCATGGCGTGCTTAGGGATCCCGTCGGCCGGGCACAGGGTTACTCTCCAAATCGTCCTCGGACATGTCGGAGCCCCCGCTGCGCGCTTCGCGCGGCAGGGGCTCCTCCGTCCTGCGGAAAGATTTGGAGAGTAACCCTGTGCCCAGCCTGCGATAACTAAGGGGTCGCCGCGTTTATCTTGGGGTGCTGCATATACAACGCTGGAAGGGTCTGAATTGCGCTTTGTCGATATATGCCCTTTTCCCTGATGGGACCGTGCTTGAGGGGCGTCTTCATGAGTTGCGGTGAAATAGGGACTGTTGAGCCTTTAAGCTAGCAAAACAGTCCTTATTTCACCGCAACTGAAACAGGGGCGCTCTCCAAGAGAGCGCCCCTGCCGGGTTTCCATAGTACTGGCGAAACAGTTTTATAGTTCTGACGAAGCAGTCCATGAAATCCGTCTTGCCTTATGCCAAGAACTCCTTGGTGGTCGCCACGATGTTGGCGGCGTCCAGGCCGTACTTGTGCAGGAGCTCGGCACCCGGGCCGGACTCGCCGAAGGTGTCGTTGACGCCGATCTTCTTGAGTGGCGTCGGGCACTGCTCGCACAGGACATCGGCGACGGCACTGCCCAGGCCGCCGATCACGGAGTGCTCCTCGACGGTCACGACGTGGCCGGTCTTGGTTGCACTCTTGACGATCAGGTCGGCATCGATGGGCTTGATGGTGTGCATGTTGATAACCTCGGCGTCGATGCCCTCGGCGGCGAGCTGCTCGGCGGCCTCGAGGGCCTCGCCGACCATCAGACCGCAGGCGATGATGGTCACGTCGGCGCCCTCGCGCATGACGATACCGCGGCCCAGCTCGAACTTATAGGTCTCGGGGTCGTTGATGACCGGCGAGGCCAGACGGGCGAAGCGCATGTACACGGGGCCGTCGCACTCGTAGGCGGCGCGCGTCACGGCTCGTGCCTCCACGTCATCTGCCGGGACGACAACGGTCATGCCAGGGATGACGCGCATGAGCGCGATGTCCTCGCAGCACTGGTGCGTGGCGCCGTCCTCGCCCACCGAGATGCCGGCGTGCGTGGCGCCGATCTTGACGTTGAGGTGCGGGTAGCCGATGGAGTTGCGGACCTGCTCAAAGGCGCGACCGGCGGCAAACATGGCAAAGGTGCTCGCGAAGGCAACGCGACCGGTGGTTGCGATACCGGCGGCGACACCCATCAGGTTGCTCTCGGCAATGCCCACATCAAAGAAACGATCGGGGCAGGCGGCCTTGAACTTGCCGGTCTGCGTTGCGGCAGCCAGGTCGGCATCGAGGACCACAAAGTCGTCGTGCTCGTTGGCGAGCTCGACGAGGGCCTCGCCGTAGCTTACGCGCGTGGCGATTTTCTTGACGTCTGCCATCCTAGAGCTCCTCTCCGGCGGCCGTGAGCTCTGCCATGGCCTGCTCAAACTGTTCATCGTTGGGGGCCTTGCCGTGCCAGCCCACCTGGTTCTCCATAAAGGAGACGCCCTTGCCCTTCGTGGTCTCGGCGATAATCGCGGTCGGCTGGCCCTTGGTGGCACGAGCCTCGGCGAAGGCGGCGCGGATCTGGTCGAAATCGTTGCCGTCAGCCAGCTCCACCACGTGGAACTTGAAGGCGCGGAACTTGTCGGCGAGCGGCATGGGGTCGTTGACCTCCTCGACGGGGCCATCGATCTGCAGGCCGTTGTGGTCGACGATCACACAGAGGTTGTCGAGCTGCTGGTTGCCGGCAAACATGGCTGCCTCCCAAACCTGGCCCTCCTCGCTCTCGCCGTCACCCAGCAGGGCGTAGGTACGATAGTCGTCGCCCCAGTGCTTGGCGGCGAGCGCCATCCCGACGGCGGCGGAGATGCCCTGGCCGAGCGAACCGGTGGACATGTCGACGCCCGGGGTATCGTTCATGTTGGGATGGCCCTGCAGGTGGCTGCCGATGTGGCGCAGCGTCTCGAGATCCTCCTTGGGGAAGAACCCGCGCTCGGCGAGCACGGCGTACAGACCAGGCGCGCAGTGGCCCTTGGAAAGCACAAAGCGATCGCGGTCGGCCTTGCGGGGATCGGCCGGGTCGACGTTCATTTCCTCAAAGTACAGATAGGTCATGATGTCGGCAGCGCCGAGCGAACCGCCCGGATGGCCGGACTTGGCAGCGTGCACGCCGGTGACGATGCCCTTCCTTACCTCGTTGGCAACCTTTTTGAGCTCTTCGTCGCTCATTGTGCCTTCCTTTCATCCTCTTTAGACAAGATGCGCACGGCACAGAAGGTAGTCCCAGCCCGGCCGCGATGCACGTACGCCATCCATTATGCTGGAAACTGATGGCTTTACCAGAGTTTTTATCATTATTTGAACAATTTAGCAGGCAGAACCGCTGATGAAACGGTTTATCAATGTGAACGTCTTTTGGATGGAATGCAGTCGCCCCTACGCGCTAATGTCCTTGAATCCCTCGCCGAAGGCTTCCGTAACGTCAGCGACCGTCACAATGGCGCGAGGATCGCGCTCGCGCACAATCGTCTTGAGGGTATTGAGCTCTCGACGGCTCACGATGACCATAATCACCGGCTTCTCGGCACCCGAATACATGCCAGTCGCCTTAAACTTGGTACAACCACGACCCAGGCCATACATGATATCGGCAGCGATATCAGGGAACTTGTCCGAGATGATGAGTACCATACGGCGTTTGTTGCCACCATCGACCACGGCATCGATCACGTAGCCGCTAATGACCATCGAAAGGCCTGCATACAGTGCGTTTTCGATTGAAAAGACCGGAGCCGACAGCGCGCATACGGCAACATCGATCGCCATGACGGTCGAGCCCACGGGCAGTGAGGTATTACGCGAGATGATTTGGCCAATCGTGTCCGAGCCGCCGGTGTTGGCGCCGGCGCGCAACACCATGCCGTAACCGATGCCCGTAATAATGCCGCCCCACATGGCAGGGAGCATCAGGTCCGCATCCGCCAGAGGTGCTACAAACGGGGCGAACAGATCGGTAAAGAAGCCCAGCAGCACAAAGCCCGTCGCGGTCTGCACCACGTAGAACATGCCGCCCTCGCGCATAACGACCAGCAACAGCAAGGCGTTCATCACGATCGTCTGAATACCAACGGGAAGCGATAGGCCGCGCGATGCGCCGACCGCCTGGATAATGGTGGCAAGGCCCGTAACGCCACCGGCGGCAAGGCCGTTGGGAATCAAAAACAGGTCGGTCGCAATAGCGGCCAGAGCGCACCCCAACATAATCTGGGGCAGGTCGTGAAAGAAGTTCATCGAAAGAATGCGCTTGATGTCCAGACGATATGCCATACTGCCTCCCTCAAAAAAGCGCACCCCATCGGATGCGCTTTGAACTTCTTCTTGTATTCGATTCTAGCGATTCGCCGGACAAAAACCACCCCTGTGCTGGGTTTATTCTGGATGCGAACCCGTCCAACCGATGGGTTTTGCCACGACCAAAGCCATCTGGCGACTTATGCGTTCGGCGTTTCCGCATCGGCGTTGCCGGTTGCCCAACGATGGTAGCCGATCACAAACGGATCCAGGTCGCCATCGTCAAGAACGGCCTCGACATTGCTGGTCTCCACGCCCGAGCGCAGATCCTTGACCATCTGGTATGGGTAGAGCACGTAGCTACGAATCTGGTTGCCAAAACCAATCGTGGTCTTGGGTCCGCGAATCTCATCGAGCGCCTCGGCGCGCTTCTCGAGCTCAATCTCGTACAGGCGAGCCTTGAGGATCTGCATGCACGCGGCCTTGTTCTGAATCTGGCTGCGCTCGTTTTGGCAGGTGACCACAATGCCGCTGGGAAAATGCGTCACGCGTACGGCGGAGTCGGTGGTGTTGACGCCCTGACCGCCCGGGCCGCTCGCGTGGTACACGTCCACGCGGATGTCATCGGGGCTGATCTCGATGTCGATATCATCGGGTAGCACGGGGATGACCTCGACGCCGGCAAACGTGGTCTGGCGGCGCTTCTTGTCGTCGGTGGGGCTAATGCGCACCAAGCGGTGGACGCCGGCCTCGGCGCGCAACATGCCAAATGCGTCCTTGCCCTCGACGGTAAAGGTCGCGCGGTCAATGCCGATGATCTCGGCCGCGGGACAGTCGTTGATGGTGACCTTCCAGCCGCGACGCTGGCAGTACTTCATGTACATCTTAAAGAGCATGAAGGTCCAGTCCTGGGCCTCCAGACCACCCTGTCCGGGCTTGATGGTCACAATGGCATCGCCGTGATCGAACTCACCGGTAAACCAGCTCGAAAGCTCAAGCTCATCGATGGCACGGGCCAGGCGCTCAGCCGTGGCTGCAGCCTCCTCGCGAAGGGCGACGGCATCGGGGTCATCCCCCATCTCCTCGGCAAGCTCCAGCGCGGCGCGGGCATCGGAAAGCTCGCCGCGCGCGGTGTCCACGGCAGCGATATCTTCCTTGGTGCGCGCGATCTCCTCCATGGTGGCACGGGCGGCGTCGGCGTCATCCCAAAAGCCAGGGGCAAGACTTTTGGCCTCGAGCTCGGTCACGCGCGTGCGCTTTTCGTCCAAATGGAGATACGACTCGACCTCGCCGAGCCGGTCCGCAAACGCGTCCAGCTCGGCGGGCGTTACCTCTAAAGCCTCAGCCATTAACGATTCCTGCCGTGGCAGTACTTAAACTTCTTGCCGCTACCGCAGGGGCACGGGTCGTTGCGGCCCACGTTGACGTACGGATCGTCGCTCTCGGACTTGCGGTAGGTGGTCACCTTGCCACCGTTGTTGACGGCAGCCGGTCCGCCTTGGACAGCCGTGCGGGCCTGTACCTGCGCCTGCTTGCGCAGCACCGAGTCGCCGTTGTCACCATCGACCTCGGCAGGACCGGAGAAGCGCGCGCCCTCGAGCGCGGGCTCCTCCTTGTGCTCCACGGCACGCGGGGCAGCCTTGATCTCGATGCGCAGAACCGTGCGCAGGTAATCCTCATACATAGTATCGACGAGTATCTGGAACGCGCCGTAGGCCTCGGTCTTGTACTCAACCAGCGGGTCGCGCTGGCCAAAGCCGCGCAGGCCGATGCCGGTCTTGAGGTAGTCCATCTCCTGCAGGTAGTTCATCCAGCGGGTATCGATGACGCGCAGCATGACCTGGGTATTGAGCTCGCGCATCAGGTCCTCGCCCAAGCGCTCGGCCTTCATGTTGTAGCACTTCTCGACATATGCCAAGACGTCGGCGGCCAGGGCCTCAAAGTCCTCGTCGGGGAACTCGGGCGTATCGATGTGGCCGGTCAGCTCCACAACCCACTTGCGCAGGCCCTCCAGGTCGCGCTCGCCATCGTGACTGTCCTTGGTGCAGAACTCCTGCACGCAGCGGTACACGGTGTCGTGCATGACCTCGGTAATGTGGTCGGTCAGGTCCTTGCCGTCCAGAATCTTGTTGCGCTCGGCGTAAATCACCTGGCGCTGTTTGTTCATAACGTCGTCGTACTCAAGGACGCTCTTGCGCATGGAGAAGTTGATGCTCTCGACCTTGTGCTGGGCGCTCTCGACGGCCTTGGAGATGATCTTGTGCTGGATGGGCATGTCGTCGCCCATGTCGGCCGTGACCATCATCTTGGAGACGCGGTCCATCTTGTCGCCGCCGAACAGGCGCATGAGGTCGTCCTCGAGCGACAGGTAGAACTGGGTCTCACCCGGGTCACCCTGACGGCCGGAGCGGCCGCGCAGCTGGTTGTCGATACGACGGGACTCATGGCGCTCGGTGCCGATGACGGTCAGGCCGCCGGCGGCAAGCACGCGCTCGCGCTCGGCCTTGCAAGTCTCCTTGGCCTCGGCGTTAAACTGCTCGAGCTGCTCGGGCGTCACGTCCTCCATGGTCAGGCCCTCGTACTCCAGGCGCTCGCGCACCAGCTCGTCGGGGTTGCCGCCCAGCAAGATGTCGGTACCACGACCGGCCATGTTGGTGGCAATGGTCACGGCGCCGTAGCGTCCTGCCTGGGCCACGATGTGGGCCTCGCGTTCATGGTGCTTGGCGTTGAGAACCTCGTGTGCGATGCCGCGCTTGGTAAGGGCGGCGGACAGCTTTTCGGAGCTCTCGATGGAGACGGTGCCCACCAGGACCGGCTGGCCCTTGGCGTGACGACGCTCCACATCGTCGGCGACGGCGTTGTACTTGGCCTGAATGGTGCGGTACACCAGGTCCTCGTGGTCAACGCGCTGCACGGGCTTGTTGGAGGGGATGACCTCGACGGGCAGTTTGTAGATCTCGCGGAACTCGGCGTCCTCGGTAAGCGCCGTACCGGTCATGCCGGAGAGCTTGTCATACAGGCGGAAGTAGTTCTGCAGGGTGATGGTGGCAAGGGTCTGGTTCTCCTCGCGCACGAGCACGCCCTCTTTTGCCTCGATGGCCTGGTGCAGGCCCTCGGAGTAACGGCGACCTTCCATGATGCGGCCGGTGAACTCGTCAACGATCTTGACCTCGCCGTTGGTGACCACGTACTGCTTGTCGCGATGGAACATGTACTGGGCCTTCAGCGCCTGCTGCAGGTGGTTGACGAGCTGGCCCGAGAGGTCGGCGTAGATGTCCTCGATACCCAGGCGGCGCTCGATCTTCTTAAGACCGCGCTCGGTGGCGGCGATGGTGTGCTTGGCCTCGTCCATGACGTAGTCGCCCGTGGGCTCAACGTCCTCGGTGGCGGTGAGCATGTCGTGCGACACGTCCTCGCCGCGCTCCAGGCCGCGCACGGCACGCGCAAAGTCCTTGTAGGTGCTGGCCGACTTGGTGCCGGCGCCCGAGATGATGAGCGGGGTGCGCGCCTCATCGATCAGGATGGAGTCGACCTCGTCGACGATAGCGTAGTTGTGTCCGCGCTGAACACGCTGCTCGGGACGGGTGACCATGTTGTCGCGCAGGTAGTCGAAGCCGAACTCGGAGTTGGTGCCGTAGGTGACATCGGCCTGGTAGGCCGGGCGCTTGAGCTCGAGCGGCATGTTGTTCTGGAGCAGACCGACGGTCATGCCCAGGTACTTGTAGATGCGGCCCATCCACTCGGAGTCGCGCTTGGCCAGGTAATCGTTGACGGTAACAACGTGCACGCCCTTGCCGGCGATGGCGTTGAGGTAGCCGGCCAAGGTGGAGACGAGGGTCTTGCCTTCGCCGGTCTTCATCTCGGCGATGTGGCCCTCGTGAAGCGCCATGGCGCCGATGAGCTGCACATCAAAGTGGCGCATGCCCATGGTGCGCTTGGAAGCCTCGCGCACGGTGGCAAAGGCCTCGGGAAGCATATCGTCGAGCGACTCGCCGTTGGCGTAACGCTCGCGGAACTTATCGGTCTGGCCGCGGAGCTCCTCCTCGGTCATCTTCTCAAACTGGGGCTCAAGACCGTTGATCTGGTCGACGATCTTGTAGTAGCGCTTAAGGTCCTTATCGGATCCAAAGGACAGCAGCTTTGACATGAATCCCATGTGGTTTTCCTTTTTGGCCATCGCCCACGCCGTGCAGCTGCGGGCGAGTTAAACACAGATGATTGTACTTTAGCCAAACAAGGCGCGGCCTATACGGTCGAGCTCGACCGCCACGTAATAACTACGACCAACCTGCCACAATGGGACAGGTTAATTTTGGCAGGTCTATCTGGGCAAACGCCGCCTCTCTGCCATGTGGTGCCATGGGGACAGGTTAGTTTGCACTAATTTAAAAAGAAAAAGGGCCGCGCACCCAAATGGATGCACGGCCCTCATGCCATGAATGCGAGCGATTCCGCGGCGAGCTATTTACTCAGCAGCCTCGATGGTCTCGGCCTCGGCAGCGGCCTCCTCGACGGGAGCCTCTGCGGGAGCCTCGGCGGCCTGCTTGGCAGCCTCCTCGGCAAACTTAGCAGCACGCTTAGCCTTCTCGGCAGCCTTGGCCTCAGCGGCGGCCTTGCGAGCGGCCTCGGCCTCAGCAGCCTTGGCGGCCTTGGCAGCCTTGGCCTCCTCGGCCTTCTTGAGCTGGGCGGCAGCGGCGCCACCGAACTTGTCGGCGAAGCGCTGGACGCGTCCACCGGTGTCGACGAACTTCTGCTGGCCGGTGTAGAACGGGTGGCACTCGTTGCAAAGCTCGACCTTCATCTCAGACACGGTAGCGTGCGTCTTGAAGGTGTTGCCGCAGGAGCACGTCACCGTGCACTCGACATACTGGGGATGGATACCCTGCTTCATGGTAGGACTCCTTATTGGTCAGGCGCTGGTTACCGATCAGCGCATAAGGCGTCTTGGTTTCCGACCAAGACAACAAACTCGGCTATGGTACCACGGCGCCGCGCGTCCCACAAAAGGTTCACGGTCTTTGTGCAACGCGGCGTGGCCAACCGCAGCGGACACGCACCCTGTCGCCCCTTCGCCCATGTTGCAGGCATGTAACGCCGCAGCGAGCGCGCCTTTTTTGCGCCAGACAGGTACAATGATGACCACTGTACCGTAGCGGAGCGCCCCGCGCGCGCCGCAATCACGCGAAAGGGTTTCCCATGGCCGAGATCTCGTCCTCCCGTATCGTCATCACCGTCCTTGGCAAGAACCGCCCCGGTATCGTCGCCGGCGTCACCCGCGTCCTGGGCGAGGCCAACGTCGACATCCGCGACATCACGCAGTCCATTATCGAGGACATCTTCACCATGACCATGCTGGCCGATACCGCCGAGTCCAAGCTCGACTTCGCTGAGCTGCAGAAGGCCCTGGCCGAGGCCGGCGAGCTTTCGGGCGTCAACGTGTCCATCCAGCGCGAGGACGTCTTTAACTTTATGTACCGCCTGTAGCGAGCAAGCCGCCGGGGATTGCCTGACACGCGCATGCCCATGCAAGCCACCCCGATGCGGCCCGGAGAGGAGCGCGCATGGCCTACGACGCCAAGAAAATCTATTACCGCTTCGATGACCACTTGAGCCGACTGGTTCTGGATTACGAAGCAAGCCGCCAGATTTCGTCTGAGAGCGAAAGCCTCTACCACGGCCTGCCGACCGACCCTTATGACGAGGGCTTGTTCGAAGAGCACAATGTCAAGCGCGGCCTGCGCAATGCCGACGGCTCGGGCGTGGTCGCGGGCCTCACTCGTATCTCGGATGTGCACGGCTACAACAAGGTCGACGGAAAGGTCGTGCCCGATCAGGGCAAGCTCACGCTTCGCGGCTACAGCATCGAGGATCTGGTCAACAATGCCCAGGCCGAGAATCGCTACGGCTACGAGGAAGTCGCCTATCTGCTTATCACGGGTTCGCTGCCCAACAAGGAAGAGCTCGACGGCTTCTGCGAGCGCCTAGGTGCCTTTAGACATCTGAGCGACGAGTACGTCAAAGAGTTCCCCATGACCACGGTGTCGTCGAGCATCATGAACGTGCTCCAGCGCGCCGTGCTGCTGCTCTACGCCTTCGACGCCGAGCCCGACGCCATTACACCCGAGCACGAAATCGACGTCGCCATCTCCATGCTCGCCCGTCTCCCCCGCATCGCCGCCTTCGCGCATATGGCCTCGGTCGCCAAGCGCCGTGGCTCCGAGGTTCATGTACCGCACCCCACACCCGGCCTCTCCACCGCCGAGACCATCCTGCAGGTGTTGCGCGGCGGCATGGCATTCACCCGCGACGAAGCCATGCTGCTCGACGTGATGCTCATGCTGCATGCCGAGCACGGCGGCGGCAACAACTCCACGTTTGCCTGCCGCGTGCTGTCCTCCTCGGCCACCGACCCGTATTCCGCCTACGCCGCGGCCATCGGCTCGCTCAAGGGTCCGCGCCACGGCGGCGCCAACGCCAAGGTCGTGTCCATGCACGAGGACATCCGTGCGCATGTCTCCAATTGGGAGGACGAGGACGAGGTCGCAGCCTACCTGGGCAAGATCCTCGACAAGCAGGCCTTCGACGGCACGGGTCTCATCTACGGTATGGGCCACGCCGTCTACACGCTGAGCGACCCGCGCGCCGAGGTGTGCCGCCGATACGCGCGCACGCTTGCCGCCAAGAAGGACCTGGGCGATGAGTTCGCGCTCATCGAGCGCATCGAGCGCCTGGCACCGCAGGTGATGCGCGACCACGGCATGACCAAGCCTATCTGCGCCAACATCGACCTGTACACGGGCTTTATCTACAAGATGCTCGGTGTACCCGAGACGCTTTTTACGCCGCTATTCGCCGTCGCCCGCATGGCCGGCTGGTCGGCACACCGCATGGAAGAGCTCTTCTGCGCGCACCGTATTATTCGCCCCGCCTACCGCCCGGTTATCGAGCCGCTGGAGTACAAGCCACTCGCCGACCGATAGGACGCGGACCGTTATAGATCTTGAGCGTGGCCAGGGACCCAAGCCCTTGGCCACGCTTTTTTGCCAGTAGAAAGGGCTGCATCAAATGATTGTGTTTTCCGATATGGACGGAACGCTGCTGACGAGCGATAAGCAGATGAGCGACGCCACTTGGGCAATGCTCGACGAGCTCGCACATCGTAGCATCGAGTTTGTTCCCTGCACGGGGCGTCCGCTGTCGGGCATCTTTGAGCCCATTCTCGCCCATCCCGCCGTGCACTACGCGGTCTGTGCCAACGGCGCCAGCGTCTGGCAGCTCGACGAGGATACGCCCACCGATGCCTCGCGCGCCACGTGCATCTTGAGCCGTCCGCTCGACCGTGGCATTGCCCACCGCATCCATCGCATTGCCGCCGGCCACGATGTGACCTTCGATATCTTCGCGGATGGGCAGTGCTTCCTCCCCCGCTCGTTATACGGGCGTCTGGATGAGTTCTGTGGCGGCGACCCCCACATCGCGGCTTCGCTCAAGCGCACACGAACGCCGATCGACATGGATATCGACAGCAAAATCGACGAGGTCGAGACGCTCGAACGCATCGCTATGTACTGGCACGACCCCGCCGATCGCGACGCCATCGCGGCGGCGCTCGACAAGCTCGGAGGCATTGAGGTCACGCGTTCTTACGCCATGAATATCGAGGTCATGGGCGAGGGCGCCACCAAGGGAACGGCCCTCACGTGGCTGTGTGAGCATCTGGGCGAGCGTCTCGCCGACGCCTGGGCGTTCGGCGACAACATCAACGACATCCCCATGCTGCAGGCAGCGGGCCATGGCATGGCCATGATCAACGCCGAGCCCGAAGACCGCGAGGCCGCCGACGCCATCACCGAATACGACAACGACCACGACGGCGTCGCCCGCACCATCATGGCCGCCCTCGCCTAGTCACTGGGGACGTTCTTAAACGACTAGTCACTGGGGACACTCTTCGCAAAAAGCTGCAAGGACTGTCCCCCACTGCCGGCAGAAAAAGAACGTCCCCATCTGCCGGATTAGGAGAGACTCTCCAGCACGCGACGGAGCTCCTGCTGGACGGCGTGGTCGCGATTACAACCCACCACGCGATCGGCCACTGCCTTGAGCGCGGGGCGCGCGTTTTCCATCGCGCAGCCCGTACCGACAAAGCGAATGATCTCGTAGTCGTTCATCGAGTCGCCAAACGCCATAACCTCGTCGCGTTCGACTCCATAGTGCTCCATGAGCTGTGCGATGCCCGAGGCCTTCGACACGCCGGGCTGCATGGCATCGATCCACGCGTTGCCCGAAGGCGCAAAAGTAAAGAGCTGACCGAGTTCGCGCTGCAGTACGTAAGCGCTGTCCATAACGGCACCGTCATCGCAAAAGATACTCGCCTTGATGATATTTACGCTGGGATCGGGCAGCTCCCAAATGCGCTCGGCATTGGGAAGGTCCTTATCGACCTCACGCACGAACTTGCACTCGTCATCGAGCAAGAAGGACTTGGTTCGGTCAAAAAGTGCAAGATGCAGATTGGGAAACGTCGCGACGGCCTGGGCGAGCCTTCGAATCGCCAGGTGCGAATACACCTCGCGGTCTACCATCTTACCGTCGGCGTAGACCTGGGCGCCGTTAGCGGCGACAAAGTCCATCTTGTCGCGAACAGGTGCAAAGAACTCGCACAGGCGGTCGTAACGACGGCCTGACGATGCGGCGAAATGCACGCCATGCTCGTGTAGCGCCAGAATCAGTTCGTAGGTCTCGGGAGGCACCTGGCCGTTTTCGTCAAGCAACGTGCCGTCCATATCGGATGCAATCAGTTTAAACATAGAAAAGCTCCCTTCGGGCTTGATGGAATCGGACGTATATCCAATTCCAACGTACCCAAAGGGAGCTCAAATAAGACTCTGCGGGCGTAAACGTTACAAGGACCTAGCAAATAGCTCACACATGCCAGAGGTCTCACGGTCGCGGCGTCAGGCGACACGCCACCCCGACGACTAGTCGTTTAAGAACGTCCCCGATGACTAGTCGGCGTAGGTGAAGGTTGTGACGTCGAACATGCCCTCGGGGCGGATGCGGAGCGTCGGGATGACCGGCAGGGGCAGGAAGATGATGCCCATGATGGGGTCGAGCGGCGGCTCAATACCCATGGCGCGCGCCTTGACCATAAAGTCGTCGTGCTGCGCGGCAACATCCTCGGCCGTGCCCTCGCTCATAAGGCCACCGAGCGCCAGCGGAATGCGCGCCACGACCTCGCCGTTGCGCACCAGCACGTGGCCGCCCTGGCCCACGGCCTCAACGGCAGCCTTCATATCCGCCGCATTGTCGCCCACCACGCACACGTTGTGCGAGTCGTGGCCGATCGTGGAGGCAATGGCACCGCCCGTGATGGTGAAGCCGCGCACCCAGCCGCGACCGATATGCTTGCCGACGAGCCCCATGCCGGCGGGACCGTCGCCGTCGACGCCCTCGGCCTGCAGCGACACGCCGCGGCCATGGCGCTCGATAAGCATAATGCGACGCAAGTCCTCGTCAGTCTCGGGACGAACCATGCCCGTGATAGCCATGCCAGGGATCACATCAATAACCGCCTCGCCCGGCTTAAAGGCATAATCGAACACGTCAAGCGAAAGCTTCGGCAGCTTAACGGAAGCACGCAGCTCATCGGCAAGCGCTGCGACCTCAGCGGTCTCGGGCGCAACCTCGCCCACAAAGGCGCCGTCCTGTGCCACGAGCGCACCGGCGGCATACACGCGATGCGGGGCCGTGGCAAAGGTCAGGTCATCGAGCACCAGCAGGTCGGCGCGCTTGCCCGGAGCGATCGCGCCGCGGAGCTCATGCGGGTCACGACAGCCGTGGTCCAGGCCAAAGGCCTCGGCCGTGGAAAGAGACGCCATGGAGATGGCGACCACCGGGTCGATGCCGGCCTCGATGGCCACGCGGCAGGCGTTGTCGATCATGCCGGTCGAAAGCGCGTCGGAGGGAGCGCGGTCGTCGGTCGCAAAGCAGCAACGGCGAGCACGGGCGGGGTTTTCCAGCAGCATAGGCGACAGGTTGGCAAGGTCATGGCTGCAGGTGCCCTCGCGCAGCATGACATACATGCCGCGGGATAGCTTGTCGAGCGCTTCCTCGGGAATCGTCGACTCGTGGTCGGCGATAATACCCGCTGCGGCATAGGCGTTGAGATCCTTGCCGGCAACAAGCGGAGCATGGCCGTCGACCTGTTTGGACGGCGTCTGATTGGCAGCGTCAATGCGAGCGCAGGTCTCGGGATCGGCCATAAAGACGCCCGGCAGGTTCATCATCTCGCCCAGACCAAAGACATCGCCCGGATGCTCGGCAAAAAACGCCTGCATATCGGCAGCCGAAATAACGGCACCGGCCTGCTCGTCGGGCAGCGCGGGCACGCACGAAGGCATCATGTACTTGATGGAGATGGGTGCGCGGCGGCCGTCCTCGATCATAAAGCGCAAGCCGTCGAGACCGGCAACATTGGCAATCTCGTGGCTGTCGGCAATGGCGGTGGTAGTACCGCGCGTCGCGGCCATGCGAGCATACTCGGCGGGACGGATGTTCGAAGACTCGATATGCAGATGCCCGTCAATAAAACCGGGAGCGAGATAGCGACCCTGGCAGTCGATAACCTCGGCAGCCTCGTAGGTGCCAGCGACATCGTCGCGACCATCGTAGAGCACGCCGACGATCACACCGTCCTTGACGGCAACGCTGCCGGGCGCCACACGCTGGCCATACACGTCGACGATCTGCGCATTGGTAAACAGCGTGTCGACGGGCACGCGGCCCTCGGCGGCCTCGATCACAGACCTCATGACCTCAACGGACATACATACTCCTTTAACCGTAGAAAAAAGCTGCGGAGCGGACAGACCTTCACCGCAGCAAGCCAATAGCCATTGTATGCCCAAACGATGGGTCAACAATACGCCTCTCCGCTTAACGGCACACGCCGCTTGGCGCAATGGGGGCAGGTTACTTTGCACCAATGACAAGGAGTGTCCCAAAGTGCCGGCACAAAAGGAACGTCCCCAAGTGCCAACCACGGAAGCGCCGATGTTTTGGCAACGACAGCGAGCGGGCCGCATTTGAGACAAGGTGACGTGAAACGAAAGGGCGCTGACCTTCTGGTCGCGCCCTTGAAGTTGAACGTCAGATTGTCCAAATGCGGCCCGCGCAGCGTCGGCCGGTCCGCCGTTCGGTAGAACGGCGGAACTAAATCAACTTGAAGCCCTTGCGCTTACCCACAGAAAGGGTGTCGCCCAGCTTGAGGGCGCTGGGATCGATGTTGTAGCTCTTGGGAGCCACGGCCTTGCCGTTGATCTTGACGCCACCGCCGTCGATATCGCGACGAGCCTGGCCGGCGCTCGCCGAAAGGCCCAAGTCCTTGAGCAGGCCGGCGAGGTAGATCTGGCCCTCGTCGTTGACGGTCAGCTCGACATGCTTCTCGGGGAAGTCGGCAAGCTGGCCCTCCTTGAACACGCGGTCGAACTCGGCCTGAGCCTCGTCTCCGGCGCCGGCGCCGTGGTAGGTGTCGCACAGGTCGCGGCCCAGAGCGCGCTTGAGCTCGTAGGGGTCGGCAGAACCATCGGCCAGGGCGGCGTCGATCTTGTCGACCTCGGCCGGGGTGAGCGAGCTGGCCAGACGATAGTACTTGCCGATCATCTCGTCGGGGATGGACATGGTCTTGCCGAACATATCCTTGGGAGCGTCGGTCAGGCCGATGTAGTTGCCATAGGACTTGGACATCTTGCGCACGCCATCGGTGCCCTCGAGCAGCGGCATGGTGAGCGCGATCTGCGGCTCCATGCCCATCTTCTCCATGAGCTCACGGCCAGCGAGCAGGTTGAAGAGCTGGTCGGTGCCGCCCATCTCCACGTCGGCCTTAATCTGCACGGAATCAAAGGCCTGCATCACGGGATACAGGAACTCATGCAGGGCGATCGGCGTCTGAGACTGGTAGCGCTTGGTAAAGTCATCGCGCTCAAGAATGCGGGCGACGGTGAACTTGGAGCACACCTGCAGCAGACCGGCCAGGTCCATCGAAAGAATCCAGTCGCCGTTGTGCACGATGGTGGTCTTCTCGGGATCCAGGATCTTCATGGCCTGGCTCACGTAGGTCTCGGCGTTGGCCTCGATCTGCTCCTGCGAAAGCTGCGGACGGGTGGAGTTCTTGCCCGAGGGGTCACCGATCAACGCGGTGCCGTTGCCGATGATGAGGGTGACGTTGTGGCCCAGGTCTTGGAACTGACGCATCTTGCGCAGCGGCACGGCGTGGCCCAGGTGCAGGTCGGGGCTGGTGGGGTCGACGCCGAGCTTGATGTTGAGGGGCTCGCCCTTCTCAAGCTTCTTGCGAAGGTCGGCCTCGGGAACGATCTGCGCGGCGCCCGAGGTGATGATACGCATTTGCTCGTCAACAGACAGCATTGGGTATCCTCCTTTTGCTATAGCACCCTCGCCGAAAACGGCGGTGCTGGAAGTCCATAAACTCTCTTATGATAACAAACTGACGCGACGCGGCACCTACGACAGGAAAATCCTCGTCCTGCCGCATGCGTCAACGGCAACTGGCAGACGTGTACCGTCACGCTCGACCAGATAGCGTGCCTGCCGACGACGCAAGCAGTCGCGGCAACGGACCTGTCCCGTCGCATCGGTGGCGCAGACGCCCTCGGCGGTCAGCAGGCAGTGCTCGCACACCATAAGCTCGGGACGGTCGGCGTCGACCGGACCCAAGACGCCGGGTTCAGCAGCCAGTTCGGCAATACGCTCCGCATCATTGCCGAGCAACTCGGCCGGCAAGTACACCCGCCCCGCACCGAGTCCGCGCAGCCAGGTAAGCGTGGCCCGATTCGCGCAGAACACCGGCGCCGCCACGTCAAACGTCACGCCCAGCTCGCGAGCGATCACCACCTGTCCCAGGTTGCGGCAGACGACGCGCCCGGCACGCTGCATCAGTGAGCGGGTCCAGTCAGCGTCACTCGCGCGGCACACCTCGTCAAGCACCACAACGGCGTCGGACAAATCGAGTTCCCCGCGCGGGTCGGCATCCATCAGCTGCCAAGCAAAAACCATGCGAGTGGGAACCGCGCACTCCACCAACTCCGTCGATGCACCGCCATCCACCGCAACGCCCTCAAAGAGCAGTACCTCGACGGCACGCGCAACGGGCGCAATCGCATCCGCCTCGGCCCGCATGCGCTCCAACACCGCCGCCGTCTGATCCAACACGCCGGCGCTGCGAATCAGGTATACCTCGCAGCCCGTGTCCACCTTACGCTTGCAATGCACGACGACGCGCTTCCCCGCTGCGGCATCCACCGGGCAGGGCACCTGCGGCCAGCGCTTGGGCACATCGGGACGCGCGTCGGCACCCGGATAGAACCGAATCTCGAGCGTGTCACCCGCCGCCACGGCGGCGTCGAGCTCAACGGTCACCTCTTCGTGGCCCACAGCGACCAAACGCCCCACGCGCACGCCCTGGTTAATTGCGCGCTCAAAGCTCATCAGCTCGGCACCCGAACGCCCTCGCAGGTACGTATCGGTAAACCCACGGTTAAACGACCTCCCCAGCTCGCGTTCAAGCTCTTCCACGGCATCGGGGTCCCACGCGCCGTCGCGCAGCATATCGAGTGCCCGGCGCCACACCCGCACCACGTTGAATACGTAATCGGGGTTCTTCATGCGCCCCTCGATCTTGAGCGACGCCACGCCGGCATCTACAAGCTCGGGCAGATGTGCAATACCCAGATAGTCGCGCGGGCACAGCAGGCGATCTCCCTCGACGGCGACAACGCTCTGTCCCGCCTCGTCCACCAGGTCGTACGCCAGACGGCACGGCTGCGTGCAGTCGCCGCGCATCGCCGAGCGCCCACGCCGCAGGGCCGAAAACTCGCACGCCCCCGAATAGCCGATGCAAATCGCACCGTGGCAGAATACCTCGATGGGCACGCCCGTGGCACATAGCGCCGCAATCTCGTCGACCGCCAGCTCGCGTGCCGTCGTCACGCGCTCGACTCCCAGCTCATCGGCGGCAAGCCGCACGGCGCCTTCGCTGTGAACGCCCGCCTGCGTAGACAGGTGAATCTCGACCCCGGGAATCGCCGTGCGCAGCGCGCAGGCCAGCCCGGCATCGGCGACAATCAGAGCATCGGCGCCCAGCTCCAGTGCATGAGCTCCCAACGCCACCGCATCGGACAGCTCATCGTCAAACACGAACACGTTGAGCGTCACGTACACGCGCACGCCATGGGCATGCGCCACGGCGCAGCCGCGCGCAAACTCGTCATCCGTAAAGCCATGCGCGCTCACGCGGGCGTTAAAGCCGCCCAACCCCGCGTAGATGGCATCGGCACCCGCGGCGATGGCCGCAAGCATCTGGTCGAGCCCGCCCGCCGGCGCCAGCAGCTCGGGCAGCACCGCACCGGCAGCATCCAATCCAGTCTCGTATTGTCCGCTCGGCCCCATCGCCCGAATCGCCATCGGCAAACTCCTTACCAAGGTATGCATTCACTCTGAAAAATGCCGTCTTCCAGCATACACGAGGCCTCGCGCGCCCCGTTTGGTTTATCGTGTAATAACTTATGTCCATCCTGCCTCGACGGCACATCCACCGTCCGGCACGACATACCTGGAGGTCAATATATGGGTCCTCGCCAACGACAGGGACGCAGCCGTTCAAAGACGCATGCTCTGCCCATAATCCTGCTCTCGTTTTTGGGCTTTTTGCTTATCGCGGGCGTGGCGTTTGGCATCGGCATGGTCGGCAACGTCAACCGCTGGCTGTCCGATCTGCCCGACTACACCGACGCCAACGCGTATCTGGTGAGCGAGCCCACCGAGATCGTCGACTGCAACGGCAACAAGATCGCGAGCTTCTACACGCAAAACCGCAAGTCCATCGCCAAGGACGAGGTCTCCCCCTACGTGCTGCAGGGCACCGTTGACGTCGAGGACGAGCGCTTCTACGAGCACGGCGGTATCGACCTGTGGGGTATCGCGCGTGCTGCGGTGGCAACCCTCGGCGGCGGGCACGAAGGCGCCTCGACTATCACCCAGCAGCTGGTGCGCAACACCATCCTGCAGGAGGAGCAGTTCGACTCGACCATCGAGCGTAAGGTGCGCGAGGCCTACATCGCCATCAAGATGGAGGACATGTACTCCAAAGACGAGATCCTCATGATGTACCTCAACACCATCTATTACGGCCACGGCGCCTACGGCATCGAGGCCGCAGCCGAGACCTACCTGTCCAAGAGCGCCGCCGACCTCACCCTGAGCGAAGCCGCGCTGCTCATCGGCCTTCCCAACTCGCCTTCGCAGTACGACCCCACGGTCAATCCCGACCTGGCACTGTCTCGCCGCAACAAGGTCCTCGACAACATGCTGCGCCTGGGCCACATCACCCAGGAGGAGCACGATGCCGCACAGGCCGAGCCCATCACCCTCAACGTGACCGAGATTTCGGGCAGCGGCGTCGACGTATACTCGCAGCCCTACTTTGTCGCCTATGTTAAGCAGCTGCTGGAGCAGGAGTTCTCGACCGACGTGCTCTTTAAGGGCGGCCTGACCGTCAAGACCACCATCGACCCCACGATGCAGCAGGTGGCAGAGAATGCCGTCCGCGAGCAGCTCGACACGCTCTCACTCGACGGCCTGGACATGGGCATGGTCGTCGTCGACCCCAAGACCGGCTACATCAAGTGCATGGTGGGCGGCTACGACTACAACGCCGACGAGAACCACGTAAACCATGCCACGGCCAAGCGTCCCGTCGGCTCCACCTTCAAGGCCTTTACACTGGCAACTGCCATCCAAAACGGCATGAACCCCAACGTCACCCTCAACTGCAACTCGCCGCTCAAGGCCAAGGGCACCACGACCGAGGTCCAAAACTACGCCAACCATAGCTATGGCAACATCACGCTTAAGCAGGCGACGGCATACTCCTCCAACACCGGCTACATCCAGGTGGCGGAAGCCGTCGGCAACAGCAAGATCATCTCGCTCGTCAAAAAGCTCGGCATCGATCCCGCCAAGGACAACATCGAGGACGTTCCCGTCATGACGCTCGGCACCGGCTCGATCTCGCCGCTCGAGATGGCCGCCGCCTACGCGACGTTTGCCAACGGCGGCTACTATCGCCAGCCGATCGCCATCACCGAGATTGACTCTCGTACCGGTTCGGTGCTGTACCAGCACACCGACAATCCCTCACAGGTGCTTACCGAGGGCGAGGCCGCCGCGGTCACCGATGTTCTGTCCGGCGTCATGCAGGGCGGCGGTACGGGTGCTGCCGGTGCCCTGAGCGTCAACCAGCCCTATGCCGGCAAGACGGGCACCACCGACAACACCACCAACCTGTGGTTCTGCGGCTATACCCCGCAGCTGGCGTGCGCCCTGTGGACCGGCTATTCCGCGGGCGAGATCCCTATCCAAAAATACGGCACAGACCTGCTGGGCGACAGCACCAACCTGCCTGTCTTTAAGCGGTTTATGAACACCGTTCTGACCGGTACCGAGCGCGAGGAGTTTGCGACCGGAACGGCACCCACCTACAAGAACAACAGCGTCTGGAAGTTCTACGGCACCAACAACACCAAGAAGACGGAGAACGACGACAAGGACGAGAACGAGGACGAAGAGGAAACCACAACGACGACAACGACGACCACGACCACCGAGACCACGGGCGGCGACACCACCGGCGGCACCGGTACGACCGGTGGCTCGACGGGCGGCTCCACTGGTGGTTCGACCGGCGGCGATGGCGGCACGCCTACGCCTACGCCTACGCCTACACCCACTCCCGACCCCTCGCCCACGCCTGACGATACGGTTGGCTAGAAATTCATCCGGCCATTAGCAACAAGGCCCCCGAGCAGCTTATTAAAGTGCTCGGGGGCCTTTTAGTTTAAAGCGACCTGGTGGACGGCCTTTATACCGGCAAACAATATAGGGGGTACCGACCAACGTCGATACCCCCTTACAAGCCACCATGTCACGCACACAGTGCCGAGCGCACGACCCGCACGCCTACTTGCGAGAATTGCTCAGCTTATTGATCAGCGCCTCGAGACGCTCGCCGTCCTCGGCCGTCTGGGCAATAACCAAAATCGTATCGTTGCCGGCAAGCGAGCCAAGCACATCGGGCAACTCTGCCGCATCAACGGCGGCGGCGATGCCGGAAGCCGTACCAGGCTGAGCCTTGATCATAACCAGATTATCGGTGCGCAGAACGCCCGTTACGAGCTCGGAAACCATACGCTGCAGGTGCAGGTCCTCTGCCAGAACATAGATACCCTCGGGGAGCTTACGCAGCCCCATATCGGCAATATCGCGAGAGACAGTCGCCTGCGTGCAATCAAAGCCCATAGCGCGGAGCTCATCGACCAGCACGCGCTGCGTGCGGACGTCCTTATTGCGCACAATATCTCTAATGGCATCCTGGCGCCCATTGCGTTTTTTAGCCATACAAACCCTCTCTCCAAAAGATGGCGGAGACAATCAATCAGTGACTGAATAGTTTAACGCTATTTGAAGGCTTTTGTGTATAAGAACGCATTTCGAAACAATTCTATGCAAATTTGTTTCGAAATGAGCCGTTTAGGCGGTTTTTGCGCCCGTCCGGTTAAGAAAAGCTGCCAGATGCGTACACATCACGCAGCGCGCGGGCTTGGCGCTGGCGATCGGCCCAAACAACAAACCGAGTCCCCGATGGTTATCCTTGAGCGCGGCGACCATCTGACGGGTTCGAGGCGCCTCGAGCATATCACGCATGCGGGCGGAACGCTCGATTGACGACACTCCATGCGGGCTAAGACACAAATTCTCGATGCAGGCGACCAGTCCGGCAAAGTAGAACTTTTGGCTTGCCAGCTTGAGCCGACCACCGCTATCTGCTTCCGAGAGTGAGTCCGCAAGCTCGTCGAGCGCTCGAGTGTCATCGGATATCCTGGCATACATGGTGGGATCAAAGGCATCTGTAAGCTTAGGTGCCACCGCGTGGAAACAAGCGTCGCCGCAGCCGGACACGAATCGTGCCTGCGAGAGCGCATAAGCCATAAACTCAACCGTACGGTACGCCTTGCCGCGCGACAGGCATGCCTCAAACAGCGGACGGCTATACATCACGCCAGAGGTCTGAGCGACTAGGCCGCCCAAAATCAACTGGGGCAGCCCAGTCACCATAGAAGACTCGTCTTCTATGGCAATAGAGGCAGCATCCAAGACGCGCGAATGGCGTTCTCGATGTGCATCATAGCGGTCGAGCGACACCGTGGGGAACACTATGTCTGCCGCAGTATCGCACGCGATATCGACCATCTTGGAAAGGGACTGCGGAGCAAACCACTCATCGGCGTTCATAGCGATGATTTGAGAGCCGCGCGAGACAGCAAAACCGGCACGAAGGCAAGCGCCGCGCTTCGCGTCCTCGACGTCAATCAAATCAATATGGATGTCCCTGTCGGCAGCAACTTGAAGCGAATGGCGCACACCGGGCGCAGCATCGCGGCAAACAACGACAATCTGCAAATCGTAGAGGTCTTGGTTCTGGATACTCTCGAGCGCACGCATCGCATAGCTGGGCGAACCTTCTACCACAAGGATCACCGAAAGTCGCGGATGCGAGCCACGTCGAACCAAGTTATCCGTCCTCTCGACAGCAATGAATCAAACCGTGGTTCATGGTACACCCCGGCAATAAAAGCAATGAGACACCGGTTGTATTGCACGCCAAGAACAGATGTTGCACACGCGCAGCCCACAGATAATGGGTGTCGACGCACGACGCGTCGAGCCCTCCCCTAGTCGAGCACGACGAGCTCGGCGGGATCGTAATCCACGCCCATAAACGTAAGGCCGCAGGCAGGAGCCGTGGGGCCCGCAGCGGTACGGTCGCAAGCATCGATGACCTCGCGCATCCACTCGGGTTCACGGCGATGCATGCCAATCGCGACAAGCGTGCCAACGATCGTACGGACCATCGAATGCAGAAACGCATTGCCCTCGATGGTAAACGTCAGGATGTCCTCGCCAAACGCAACCTCATGGCCAAACTCGGCGCGCATTACGCAGCGGTGCGTAGGTTTGCCCACGGCAGAAGCAACCTTGCAAAAGCTTTTAAAGTCCTGCTCGCCCAGCAGCGCGGGGCAGGCAGCAGACATAGCCTCAACATCCAAGGGATAGCGATGCCACCACACCGCACCGCGGGACAGCACGGGGCGCGCATCTCGATCGGCAATACGGTACGTATACGTACGGGAACGCGCGTCAAAACGTGCAGAAAAGCCTTTACGAGCCTTGTAGACCTCGTTGATGGCGATATCTTTGGGCAGCAGGGCATCCATAGCCCGCAGCCACCTACGGCGCGTTAGGGCGAGCTCAGCGTCCGTTACGGGCACGCTGATGTACTGAGCCACGGCATGCACGCCGGCATCGGTGCGACCCGCGCACGTCAGATCGATCGGACGGCGAAGCAGCGTCTCGATGGCTCGACGCAGCTCACCCGCAACCGTCGTCTGTCCCGGCTGCTCGGCAAAGCCGCTATAGGACGAGCCATCGTATGCCACGCGGAAAACGAGCGTGGCATCGAGCTCTGGAATCGAATTGAAATCAGACGGCGCGGTCATGGGCGCTCCCAACAAACAGGCAATGGCATTTCGACAAAAAAAGAGGGGTACGCGAACGTACCCCTCGAATATAGCCTATGCAGACGGATTGTCTACTCAGCGGTCTCCTCAGCAGGAGCCTCCTCGGCAGCCTCGACCTTCTTGGGAGCAGCGGCCTTCTTGGGGGCCGGAGCAGCCTTCTTGGCCTTAGGCGTGCAAGGCTCGGTGACGAGCTCCATGATAACGATGGGAGCGTTGTCGCCCTTGCGGTTACCGAGCTTCATGATGCGGGTATAACCGCCGTTGCGATCCTGCCACATACCCTGGGCAGCCTTGTCGAAGATCTCGGCAACGAGCTGCTTATCGCCGAGCTTGGCGATAGCCAGACGACGAGAGTGCAGGTCGCCCTTCTTGGCCCAAGTGATGATCGGATCGACGACCGAACGCAGCGCCTTAGCGCGGGTCTCGGTGGTCTTGATGCGGTCGTTCTCGAAGAGGGCCTTAGCAAGGCTCTTCTTCATGGCCTTGGTGTGGCTCGCATCGGTGCCGAGCTTCAGGCCCTTCTTAACGTTGTGACGCATGGTCTAGTTTCTCCTCAAATATGCGAAGCATTAAGCCTTCAGGCTCAGGCCCATGGACTCAAGCTTGTCCTTCACTTCCTCGATCGACTTAACACCGAAGTTACGGATGTTGAGCAGATCGTTCTCCGAGAACTCAACGAGCTGACGGACCGAGTGAATGCTGGCGCGCTTAAGGCAGTTGTAGGAACGGACGGAAAGGTCCAGATCCTCGATCTGCTTGTCCAGCTCGGCGTTGTCGTTGGTGACCTCGGGAGCGAAGATCGAAGCCTCCTCCTCGACCTCGGGGGTCTCGGCAAGGTTCATAAAGGCGGCCATATGCTGGTTGATGATATTGGCAGCCTGGACCACGGCGTCGCGCGGGGCGATGGAGCCGTTGGTCTCGATCTCGAGGACAAGGCGGTCGTAGTCGGTGTGCTGACCGACACGGCAAGCCTCAACGAGCTTGGCGCAACGGGAAACCGGCGAGTACAGCGAGTCGACGTGGATCACACCGATGGGATCGTTGTCGCGCTTGTTGGCCTCGCCAGAAACATAGCCGCGGCCATAGCCGATGCGCATGCTCATGGTGAGATGGCCACCCTCGGTGAGCGTAGCAATGTGCTGCTCGGGGTTGACCAGCTCAAACTCGGACGGAATAAAGAAGTCCGCACCGGTGACCTCGCAGGGGCCGTCAACCGAGATGGTGGCGGTCGCCTCGTCGGTCGTGCCGAGAGCCCTGAAGACAAGACCCTTGACATTCAGGACGATGTCGGTGACATCCTCGACCATGTTAGGGATGGTCATGAACTCGTGCTGCGCACCATCGATCTGAATAGCCTCGACGGCGGCACCCTCGAGCGAGGACAGAAGAACGCGACGAAGGGAGTTACCCAGCGTATCGCCGTAACCACGCTCGAGCGGCTCGACGGAGACACGAGCAGACGTCTCGTTGATCTCTTCGACCTGAACCTGAGGCCTAATGAATTCTGACATGTATTACCTCCAGCCTCAGCAGCCCGGATGGACTACTTAGAGTAGAGCTCGACGATGAGCTGCTCGTTGATATCACCGCTGATCTGCTCACGCGTCGGCAGAGCGAGCACGTTACCAGACAGCTTCTCGATATCGACCTCGAGCCAGCCAGGGACCTCAAAGCGCTCGGAGGAAATCAGGGCCTCCTTGATGGGGAGGAGGTCACGGAACTTCTCGCCGACAGCGACGACGTCGCCGGCCTTGACGCGGTAGGACGGGATGTCCACGCGCTTGCCGTTCACGGTGAAGTGACCGTGACGGACGGACTGACGAGCCTCTTTGCGGGTGCGGGCGAAGCCAAGACGGAAGACGACGTTGTCGAGGCGAGACTCAAGAATGATCATGAGGTTCTCACCGGTGACGCCGTTCATCTTACGGGCCTTGTTGAAGTAGCCGTGGAACTGCTTCTCCAGAACGCCATAGATGAACTTGACCTTCTGCTTCTCGCGCAGCTGCATGCCGTACTCAGATTCCTTGCGACGGCGCTTGGGCTGACGGATAGATTCCTTCTTGCTGCTGTAACCGAGCTCAGCGGGATCGATCCCGAGCTGACGGCAGCGCTTAAGAACAGGAGTCCTGTCGATTGCCATATTGATACGATCCTTTCAGTTACACGCGGCGACGCTTCTTGGGGCGGCAGCCGTTGTGCGGAATGGGGGTCTTGTCCTGGATGCTCGAGACCTCGAGGCCAGCAGCCTGGAGGGAGCGGATGGCGGTCTCACGACCGGAGCCGGGGCCCTTGACGAAGACGGAAACCTTCTTCATACCGTGCTCCATGGCCTGCTTGGCAGCAGCCTCGGCAGCCATCTGGGCAGCGAACGGCGTGGACTTACGGGAGCCCTTGAAGCCCACCTGGCCAGCCGACTTCCAGGAAATGACGTTGCCCTGGGGATCGGTGATCGAAACGATCGTGTTGTTGAACGTAGAACGAATGTGAGCCTGGCCCACGGAAATGTTCTTACGGTCCGCGCGCTTCAGACGGGCAGCGCGAACGTTCTTCTTAGCAGTAGCCATCTATCTAGCGCTCCTTATTTCTTCTTCTTAGCACCGATCTGACGCTTCGGGCCCTTGCGGGTACGAGCGTTAGTGTGGGTGCGCTGGCCGCGGACCGGGAGGCCCTTGCGGTGACGAAGGCCGCGGTTGCAGCCGATGTCCATAAGGCGCTTGACGTTCTGGTTGCGCTCACGGCGGAGGTCGCCCTCAACCATGATCTGGTTCTTATCGATATAATCGCGGATGGCGTTAACCTCATCCTCGGTGAGGTCCTTAACGCGCGTATCCACGTTAACGTTGCACTCGACGCAAATCTTCGTCGCAGTGGTGCGGCCGATGCCGTAAATGTAGGTCAGACCGATCTCAACGCGCTTCTCACGCGGGAGGTCGACACCATTAATACGGGCCAACGTAGTCTCCTCTCTTAACCCTGACGCTGCTTATGACGGGGGTTCTCGCAAATGACGAGGACCTTGCCATGGCGCCTAATGATTTTGCACTTATCGCACATCTTCTTGACCGAAGGACGTACCTTCATCGTTCTTCCTTTCGGTAGCGCTCAAACTACTTCCCTACTATCTACTCGCCCAGCCGCAGGCGTTTAAAACTATGGCTGGTCTTCACACACAATCCGACCGTAGGTTGAGCTAAGCCTGCAGTCGGAAATGGAGTGCGTGTATGCGTGCCGCTATTTGTAGCGATAGGTGATGCGGCCGCGGGTCAGGTCGTACGGGGAAAGCTCCACGACAACCCTGTCACCGGGGAGAATACGGATGTAATTCATTCGGATCTTGCCAGAAATGTTGCACAGAACCGAATGACCGTTCTCGAGCTCGACCTTAAACATGGCGTTGGGCAACGGTTCCTTTACCGTACCCTCGAGCTCAATTGCGTCTTCCTTCTTCACAAGCAATCATCTTTCTCTAGAAAACGACAGCGATTGAGTATTCTACAACACGTATGCACGCATCGTAATAACTTCGTAATGGCTCCACAACTAAATGGAACTTGTTACATTTCTCCGCCTTGGAGGGAGCACCAAGCACCTTGGGCATCCGTGGTGAGAATCACCGGACCGTCATTGGTAATGGCGACGGTGTTCTCGTAGTGCGTGGCGGGCAGGTGATCGTTGGTCGTAACAATCCAACCGTCGGAGCCCGTGCTCACATGGTTGGAACCCATCGTAACCATCGGCTCGATGGCAATGACCATGCCGGCCTGGAGGCGAACGCCCCTCCCCTTCTTTCCATAGTTAGGAACGTTGGGGTCCTCGTGCATCACGCGGCCAATGCCATGGCCTACATAATCACGAAGCACACCGTAACCGTGAGACTCGGCGAGGGACTGAACGGCATAACCGACGTCCCCGATATGGTTACCGGGAACAGCCTGCTCGATGGCAGCCTTAAGGCAATCGCGCGTGACCTCGCACAAAGCCTTGGCTTCGGGCGTGGGGGTGCCGACGAAAAACGTCCAAGCATTATCGCCGACCCAACCGTCGACAACGGCTCCCGTATCGATGGAGATGATATCGCCATCGCGCAGGATCATGTCGGGGTTGGGAATACCGTGGACCACGGCATCGTTGATCGATGCGCAAATGGTCCCCGGGAACCCGCCGTAACCCTTAAAGGCCGGGGTGCCGCCATGCATGCGGATAATCTGCTCCGCGAGCTGATCGAGCTCAAAGGTGGAAACGCCGGGGCGCACCATGGCTCCAACGTGGCGGAGCGCCATCTTAGATAGCGCTCCTGCCTTCTTCATCTGCTCGATTTGCGTTGCAGACTTAATCTTGATCATAGACCGAGAGCCTCTTTGACATCCCCGTACACGGTCTCGCGAGCCTGGTCACCGTTGACCGACTTGAGCAGACCCTGGCCACGATAGTAGTCGACGAGCGGGCTCGTGGACTTCTCGTAGACGTCGAGACGGTTCTTGATGGTCTCGGGCTTGTCGTCGTCGCGCTGATACATCTCGCCGCCACACTTGGGGCAGGTAGCATCGGCAGCGGTGCCGGTGTAACCGCATGCGCGGCAGGTGCGACGCGAAGACAGACGATCGATAATGACCTCGGGGGCCACATCGACCAGAAGGGCGCAGTCGATCTCGCGACCCATGGCGGAGAGCTCGGAATCGAGCGTCACAGCCTGGGCGGTGTTGCGCGGGAAGCCGTCGAGGATGAAGCCCTGCTGGGCGTCATCGGCGGCAAGGCGCTCCTTGACAAGGTCGATCACGAGCTGGTCGGGAACGAGCTCGCCAGCGTCCATGTACTTCTTAGCCTGAATACCAAGCTCGGTGCCACCCTTGACGGCAGCACGCAGCAGGTCGCCCGTGGAAATGTGGGCGACGCCAAACTCGGCGACGAGCTCCTGTGCGACGGTGCCCTTACCGGCACCCGGAGCTCCGAGCAATACGAGGTTCATGAGCAATCCTCCTCTAGCCTATTTAAAGAATCCATCGTAATCATACATCTTGATCTGGCCTTCGAGCTTATCGACCGTGTCGAGCACGACGCCGACCATGATGAGGATGGACGTGCCGCCAAATGCCTGGATCAGATGGTTACCCGTGAAGGAGAAGATGATCGAAGGCACGATGGCGATGAGCGCCAAAAAGACAGCGCTGGGAAGCGTGATCTTGTTGAGCGCGTTCTTGATGTAGGCCGCGGTAGCCCTACCCGGACGGACGCCCGGAATAAAGCCGCCCTGCTTCTTAAGGTTATCGGCCGTGTCATCGGGGTTGAACACCATGGAGGTGTAGAAGTACGCGAAGAACACGATGAGGACAACGTTAAGCACCCAGTTGAGCCAACCGGTCGAAAGCGCGGAGGCAACTGCCTGAATCCAGCCGATGCCGGGGAAGAACACGGCAATCTGAGCCGGGAAGTACAGCAGCGCCGAAGCGAAGATGATCGGCACGACACCCGCGGTGTTGACCTTGATGGGCAGGTAGGTGGTCTGGCCACCCATCATGCGACGGCCCACGACGCGCTTAGCGTAGGAGACCGGGATGCGGCGCTGGCCGCGCTCAAGGAAAACAATCAACGGGATAACCAGCAGGATGATGGCGCAGATGATCACCATGGTGATGATGCCACCGGCATTGCCCTCGGTGCTGGAGAAGATAGCCTGCGGCAGACCGGCCATGATGTTCGCGAAGATGATCAGCGACATACCATTGCCGATACCGCGCTGGGTGATGAGCTCACCAATCCACATGATCAGCATAGCGCCCGCGGTGAGCGTACCGACAATCATGAGGTCGAAGATGATCTCGGGAGCGCCGGCGCCATTGAAGCTGATGCCGAAGCTCTTAAAGAGGAAGAGGTAACCCACGGAGTTGAGGATTGCCAGAGCCAGGGTGAGGTAACGCGAATACTGCGTAATCTTGGTCTGACCGACCTCGCCCTCGCGGGCAAGCTCATGCAGGGAAGGCACAACGGCCTGGAGCATCTGGAGGATGATCGAGCTGGTGATGTAAGGCATGATGCCCAGCGAAAACACCGAAACATAGCTCAACGCGCCGCCAGAGAAAAGATTCAGGAGGGCCATAGCACCTGCGGCGACCGAATTGTTATCGGTCGAGAAAAGGCCCAGCATCCCCTGGAAGGGAATGCCAGGCACAGGAACGTGCGCACCAATGCGGTACACGACGAGCATAGCTATGGTAAAAAGAATCTTTTCGCGCAATTCTTTGATGCGGAAAGCATTCTTAAGACCATTTAGCACGGCAGCTCGACCTTTCCGCCGGCGGCCTCGATCTTGGCCTGCGCAGAAGCGCTGACCTTGTCGACCTTGACCGTGAACTTCTTGGTGAGCTCACCATTGCCGAGCACCTTGACGGGCTCGAACTCGCTCTTGGTGATGCGAGCGGCCTTAAGAGCGGCACCGTCGATCACAGCGCCGTCCTCGAACTTACGCTCGAGACGCTCAACGTTAACAGCGGTGTACTCGATACGACGGGGGTTGCGGAAGCCCGGAAGCTTGGGCAGGCGCATAGCCAGCGGAGTCTGGCCACCCTCGAAGCCGGCACCCTTGGTGCCGCCAGAGCGGGAACCCTGGCCCTTCTGGCCGCGGCCAGAAGTGGTGCCGTGACCCGAAGAATTGCCACGGCCGACGCGCTTGCGGTTCTTGGTGGAACCGGGCGCGGGAGTAAGATCGTGAAGCTGCATTTGCTACTCCTCTACAATCTCGACAAGGTGCTTGACCTTGAAGATCATGCCGCGGACGGACTCGTTGTCAGCAATCTCGCGAACCTCGCGGATCCTGTGGAGACCGAGGGCACGGACAGTACGGACCTGGTCCTGCTTGCAACCGTTGGTGCTGCGGACCTGCTTGATCTTGATGGTGTCAGCCATGCTTAGTTCTCCTTACCGACGAACATCTCGGAGACCGTCAGGCCACGGCGAGCCGCGACGTCCTCAGGGCTGGAGAGCTCCTTGAGGCCCTCGACGGCAGCCTTGATGATGTTGAGGCCGTTGTCGGTACCGAGGGACTTGGACAGGACGTTCTTGATGCCAGCAAGCTCAAAGAGGGGACGCACAGCGCCGCCGGCGATAACGCCGGTACCCTCGACAGCGGGCTTGATGATGATGCGACCGGCACCAAAGTGGCCGAGAACCTCGTGCGGGATGGTGCCCTGCTCGGTCACCGGCACGTGGAACATGTTCTTCTTGGCATCGAGAGATGCCTTGGAGATGGCCAGGGGCACCTCAGCGGACTTGCCCATGCCAACGCCGACGTTGCCCTTGCCGTCGCCAACGACGACGAGAGCGACGAGGCTCATGCGACGACCACCCTTGACGGTCTTCGACACGCGGTTGATGTAAACGACGCGCTCCTCGAACTCGGAGGCCTCGCGCTGCTGCTTCTGATTACGAGCCATGTGCTACATACCTCCTAGAACTCGAGACCGGCGGCACGAGCACCGTCGGCGAGGGCCTTGACGCGGCCATGGTAGATACGGCCACCGCGATCGAAGGCGACCTTGGTGATGCCGGCCTCGATGGCGCGCTTGCCAACGAGCTGACCGACCTTCTCCGCAGCCTCCTTGTTCGAGGTGTGGGTGCCCTTGAACTCGGCCTCGAGGGTCGAGGCGGAGACGAGCGTCAGGCTGGAGCCCTTGCTGTCGTCGATGATCTGGGCATAGATGTTGGCGTTAGTACGGGTCACGCGAAGACGCGGACGCTCGGAGGTACCCGAGACCTTGCCGCGAACACGACGCTGACGACGCTTGAGGCCTTCCAGCTTCGCCTTATGCTTGTTCATACGTAAACTCCTAAAAAGGTTGATCTTGCCAGCACCTGACGGGGTGCTGGTCTTATGCGAGTGAGTCGGTTACGACTACTTGGCGGCCTTACCCAGCTTGCGGCGGATGTGCTCGCCAACGTAGTGGATACCCTTGCCCTTGTAAGGCTCGGGAGGACGATGGCCGCGGATCTCAGCGGCGATCTGACCGACCTGCTGCTTGTTGATACCCTTGACGTTCACGTGGGTGTTGTCGGGAACCTCGAAGGTGATGCCCTCGGGAGCCTCGACGATCACGGGGTGCGAGAAGCCTAGGGAGAACTCGAGGTTCTTGCCCTTCTGCTGCACGCGGTAACCGACGCCGGCGAGCTCGAGCTTCTTCTCGAAGCCCTCGGAAACGCCAACAACCATGTTGTGGATGAGGGCGCGGGTGAGGCCGTGGCGGGCACGGGTCTCACGCTCGTCGTCGGGACGGGAAACGGTGAGGACGTTGTCCTCGACGTTGATAGCGAGCTTCTCAAAGACATCGAGCTCGAGCTGGCCCTTGGGGCCCTTGACGACAACGTTGTTGCCGTTGACTGCCACTTCGACTCCGGCGGGAATCTGGACAGGCTTATTACCGATACGAGACACGGTGATCTCCTTTCCTTCTACCTACCGAGCGAATTACCAGACGTAAGCGATGATCTCGCCGCCGACGTTGTGCTTGCGAGCATCGCGGTCGGTCATGACGCCATGGCTGGTGGAAATAATGGCGGTACCAAGGCCACCGCGGACGCGGGGCATGTCGGCAACGCCGGTGTACTTACGCAGGCCCGGCTTGGAAATGCGGCGGATGCCGTTGATGACCTTAGCCTTCTTGGGACCATACTTAAGCGTGATGTGCAGAGTCTTCTGGGGAACGGTGTCCTCGACATCGTAGCCCTCGATGTAGCCCTCCTCGTGTAGAACACGAGCGATCTCGACGAGCTTCTTGCTGCTCGGCATGGAGACCGTGGCCTTGTTCACAGAGTTAGCGTTACGGATGCGCGTAAGCATATCTGCGATCGGGTCTGTAAGGTTCATACAGATTCTCCTTCGTTCTTGATGAACACGTGCTCTTGGTTCTTCGCCGCCCTTAACGGCAAAGCCTATTTAGCGCGTTTTCCCTGTTCCAAACTGATGCTTGAAACGCTGGTAGTGACTTACCAGCTGGCCTTCTTAACGCCGGGAAGCTCGCCCTTGAGTGCAAGCTCGCGGAAGCAGACACGGCACAGGCCGAACTTGCGGTACACAGAGTGCGGACGGCCGCAGCGCTGGCAGCGCGTGTACTCACGAGTAGAGAACTTCTGCTTGCGATTGCACTTGACGATCATCGATGTCTTAGCCACTTATATCCTCCTCACATAGAGTATTGTTCGCCCCAAGCGCCGCCCCCTTGTGAGAACGGCGCTTATAGGGCAGGTGAACCTATTTCTTGAACGGGAAACCGAAGGCGTCCAGAAGGGCCTTGGCCTCCTCATCGGTGTTGGCGGTGGTCACGAAAGTGATGTCCATACCACGCTGGTGATCGACGGAGTCGAAGTCGATCTCGGGGAAGATGAGCTGCTCGGTAACGCCCATGGAGAAGTTACCACGGCCGTCGAAGCTCTTGGCGGAGATGCCGCGGAAGTCGCGGATACGGGGGATCGCGACGGAGGTCAGACGATCGAAGAACTCCCACATACGGTCGCCACGCAGGGTAACCTTGCAGCCGATCGGCATACCGGCGCGCAGGCGGAAGGTAGCGATGGACTTGCGGGCACGGGTGATCATCGGCTGCTGGCCGGTGATGGCGCGCAGGTCGCGCACGGCACCGTCGATGGCCTTGGAATCGGTAGCGGCCTCGCCGACACCCATGTTCACGACGATCTTCTCAAACTTGGGGATCATCATGACGTTCTCGTACTGGAACTTGTCCTGAAGCTGCTGCTTGACCTCGTTGTTGTACTTGGTCTTCAGACGCGGCACATACTTCTCTTCTGCCATTGTTCACTCCTTCTTGGGGTTTTAAGCACGGGGCGTGGCCACGATGGGTTGTCCTCGTGCCTCCTGGCTGCATCCGCGCCGCTCATGGCATTTCGCGGTTTGGACTCGACGCAGCAGGAGCCGACAAAACAATCGGTACTATACGCGCATTGGGTGCGTATTTCCAGAAAAACCTCGTCTGCCTGCACAACTCCACAACTCCCCCGCACAAATGGGTCCCAAAAAGCAGTTGCGGTGAAATAGGGACTGTTGGGCGGCCTAACAGACTTAAACAATCCGTATTTCACCGCAACTTATTGGTGGGAATGCGATTAGCGCTTGCGGGGGACGAGCTTAGTGCGGCGCAGGTGGATCATCTCGGCGGCAATGGAGATAGCGATCTCCTCGGGATCCTCGGCCTCGATGGCAACGCCGATCGGCAGGTGCAGCTCGTCGATCTGGTCCTGCGTAAAGCCCTCCTGCTCCAGGCGGGCGCGCACAAAGGCCGTCTTGCGACGCGAGCCCAAGCAGCCCAGATAGGCGGGTTTGGCACGCATGGCCTGAATCACCACGTCGATATCGGACTTGTGACCCGCCGTGGCGACGACCACCAGGTCGCGCGGGCCGATGGGGCACTGCTTGCTCAGGCTCTTGTAGTCGACCAGACGACGGTCGTAGACACCGGGCACCCAATCGGGGGTCAGCGTGCCGGGGCGGTCGTCGCACGCCACGACGGCAAAGCCCGCCGCCGTAAGCACCCGCGCCGTCGCGGCGCCCACGTGGCCGCAGCCAAAGATATAGGTCAGGCCCTCGGGGCAGAGCGTCTCGATGTGCGCCGCGGGAATCTCGGAGGCCGCGTTGGTGTAGGTGACCTTACTCCCCTCCTCCACCAGCGAAAGCCCGGGGCAGCCCGCAATGGTGCGGCGCGATTCCTCGCCATGGTACTCGGCCACATCGCCCTCGAGCGCGCTCGCGATAAACGGTTCAAAGTCGATGACGAAGTCGCCGATGCGCCGATAGGCCAAGACGTCGGCAACCGACTGGAGCAACGGCACCTTGGTCGCATCCAGGTGCAGATAGCACAGGCAGATGGCTCCGCCGCAGATCATGCCGGTATCGGAGTTCTCGCCGCCCATGGTGTAGCGGACCAGACGCGACTGTCCCGCGCTCAGGAGTTCGCGCGCCTCATCCAGCGCAAAGAGCTCAATCTTGCCGCCGCCGATAGTGCCCGCCTGGCTGCCGTCGGCAAAGACAGTCATCCATGCGCCCACACCGCGCGGCGATGACCCCGCCGTACCGGCCACGACCACGAGCTCGCACGTCTCGCCAGCACGCAGGGCAGCAAGCGCCGCATTCACAACATCGAGCTTTTCCATTGCCGCCTTCTATCCTCTAAAGACATCGGTGAGCATAGCGAGTGCCTCGAGCACGCCGCCGCCGACCGACGTCGCCTTGTCCGAAATGTAGTTGATATAGCTGGCATCGCCGCGCGGATCGACATCGGCGCATTTAAAGCCCTCAGTCACCTGCACGCCGTTCGCCAAAAGCCCGCGCAGACAGCCATCGATCTGCGTGCACATGGGCGAATCGCCCGCATACCCGATCACATCGCCGGCACTCACGATGTCGCCGATCACATGGTCGGACCTAAACACGCCGGCGGCGGGGCTGTGGATAACACGCTCTTTGCCATATCCGGCGATGACGCCCGGCACGCCCGTGTTGGGCTGGGGCGAACCTTGGGTAATGACACGGCCCAGGAAATGCCCACGCATGGTTTCGATCACGGCGTCGCAGTCAACCGGCGCGGTGAAGCCCGGCCCCACGGCGATGACGGCAGGAGCCATGTCGCGCGTGGTACCCAGATTGCGCTTGGCCAGAATTGCGTCGACCACAGCCGCGGGCTTCAGTTCGTCGAGCATCTGTGCCTGGGGGTCCACCACCACGGCGACATCCCCCGCCTCGGTAATCTCAAGCGCCTCGGCCGACGTCTGCGCCAAGCGGGCGCGAATGCCCTCGACCTCGACCTCGCCCAGGCGAATGGCCTCGCAAAAACTGATTGTGCGACGGATGCACGTGGGAACCGCGATATCGGCCATGACAACTGACACGCCGGCGCGCACCAAGCGAGCGGCGACGCCCGTGGCGATATCGCCGGCGCCGCGAACATAAACGAGCATTCCCGGGGCACCTCCCTGTGCTACGGTTTGAGCAGAGCAAAAGCGGTTCGACCGCTACTCTGATGATTATTTATTATCACAGTATTATACGGCGGTGAACAGATGGAAACGGTTAGCGGCAATCTTGCCTCGGCGCTCAGGATCGAGCCGGGCATTACCGCGATTATCGGCAGCGGCGGCAAGTCGACGTTGCTGAAAACGCTGGGTCTCGAGCTCATGCGCGCCGGCGGCGGGGTGCTCCTCTGCACCACCACGCACATGTTTCCCGTCGCCGGCGTCCCGTGGGACGGGTCGAATCGTCGCCTGGGTGCCGCACCTTGGAAGCCGGGTGCCGCGCATGTTCCCGGCTGCACCTGTGAGGCGTGCGCGGGACTTGCCCGCGGGAGTATTTGCCAGGCGGGTGTCTTAGACCCGGAAACAGGCAAGCTCTCCGCACCCGCCGAGCCACTCAACGAGCTGGCACAGCGCTTTGACTACGTGTTGGCCGAGGCGGACGGCAGCAAGCGGCTCCCGCTCAAGGCGCACGCCCTGTGGGAGCCGGTAATTCCCTCTGGCACGGCCAACATCGTCTGGATCGTCGGTGCCTCGGGATTCGGCAAGCCCGTCGCCGAGGTTGTCCACCGCCCCGAGCTCTTCTGCGAGCGCTGCGGCTGCGAGCCCACCGATACCGCCACGCCCGAGCGCGTCGCCCAAGTGCTCAATGCCGAGATGCAGGCGCTGAAACTCAATACCGCACGCGTCATGCTCAACCAAGTCGACACGCTCAGCGACCCCACAATGGCCGACCGCTTCGAGGCAGCTCTCGACCGCCCCATCGTCGCCACCATCCTCCAGGGGTAGCTAATTTGGCGTCGTCCCCGTTAGCGGGGCACGTAGCGGCCAGGTTGGGCTCCGGTGGGCTCGCCGTCGCGTGCCGCCAGCACGCCGTTCACAAACACGGCCTTGGCGCGGCCATGCGCCTCAAAGCCCTCGAGCGGCGTGTAGTCCACGGCCTGATGCTGCGTCGTGGCACTGATCGTCCAGCGCGCCTTGGGATCCCACACGCACACGTCGGCATCGGCGCCCTCGGCAAGACAGCCCTTGCGCGGATACATGCCAAAGACGCGCGCCGGGTTCTCGCTCATCAAGCGGCACAGATCCTCGGGTCCCAGCTGGCCCTCAAAGCTCGTGGCAATCGCGACGGGACGATGCTCCACGCCGGGCCCGCCGTTGGGAATCGCGCGGAAATCATCGCGTCCGCGGTCCTTTTGCCCGTGCAGGTTAAAGCTGCAATGATCGGTCGCAATAGTATCGATCTCGCCGGCCACAAGCGCCTCGCGCAGCGCGGCACGGTCGCCGGCATGGCGCAGTGGCGGGCTCATCACATACTTGGCACCCGCAAAGCCGTCCTCGCCCTGCTCCAAGTAGCAAGTATCGTCGAGCATCAGATACTGGGGGCAGGTCTCGACATAGATGTTCTTCTGCCCGCGCGCTTTGGCAGCGCGAATGGCCTCGAGCCCCAGCTTGGTCGAAAGGTGCACCACATTGACTGGAGCGTCCCCGGCTAAGTGCGCCAGATACAGCAGACGACTCACGGCCTCGGCCTCGCACACGTCCGGACGGCTGAGTGCATGCCCCTCGGGCCCATGAATCCCCTGCTCGTACACGCGCTTCTGCAGTTCATTCACCAGCGTACCGTTCTCGCAATGCACGCAGAGCATGCCGCCCACGCGCTTGAGTTCCTCCAGCACCTCGAGCGTCTCGGCGTCGTTCAGGCGCAGGTGGTCATAGGCAAAGTAGGTCTTAAACGACGACACGCCCGCCTCGCGCATAGCCGAAAGATCGGCGCGGTTGCGCTCATTCCACTCGGCGAGTGCCATATGAAACGCGTAGTTGGCCGTGCAGGTTCCGTCGGCGCGATGATGCCACTCGGCAAGGGCATCGGGCATGGTCACGCCGCGATCGGCCGTCGCGTAGTCCACGATGGTCGTCGTACCGCCGCAGGCAGCCGCACGCGTACCGGTCTCAAAGCTATCGGCCGTCCAATCCATGCCAGTCCAGCACTGCATGTGCGTGTGGCCGTCGATAAAGCCGGGGAACACCCAACAGTCGGTGGCGTCCTGGACGGTATCGCCCTCGCCCGGCTCGATTGCCGCGGCAATCCGCACAATCTTATCGCCCTCCATGGCAAGATCGGCGCGGCGAAGCCCCTGGGGCGTCACGAGCGCGCCGTTTTTGATGATGATCATAATTGCTCCTTATTGATTGATGCAGTTGGCCACGCGATCAAAATACGAGCAGGCGGCGATATGCTCCGTTATGCGTTGCTGTCCCTTGGCGGTATCGACGTCCCACAGCTCGTAGGCACGCGCCTCGACCAGCACCACGTCGGTACGGTCCTTGAGGATCGAACCGCCGCCGTCCTTGCCCTCAAGACACATGAGTGCATCGAACAGTTCCGCCGGAAAGAGCACCGGGCTCGAAGGCCCACCGTTGCACGCAAGACGCACCGGATGTTTGCGGCCACGCTCGTCAAACGCGTGAACCATGGCATCAAAAGAATCCGCGCTCACAAGCGGCTGGTCGCCCGGCAAAAAGAGGCAACCTTTCCAGTTGCGTTCGACTCCCCACGAAAGGCCCGCACGGACGCTTTCGCTGCGCAGCTCGCCATCGTGCAGCACGCACGGGCAATGCTTGTCCTCGCAAATCTGGGCGACCTCGGGCCAACGCGTCGAGACCACAACGTCAAAGCCCCGGGGAACCGAATCGATGGTCCGGGCAATCAGCGGCTCGCCATAGATATCGGCAAGCATCTTGTTAGAGCCAAACCGCTTGCCCTCGCCCGAGGCCATAATGACGCATCCAAGTTTCATGGTGATACCTCCCCTGAAACCATCGTACCCATAACTCGCGCCGCGGGCATCCACATCGAAAGCACTTATCCCGCACGCCCGCGATGCAAAAAAGGGGCACCCCGCCGATTGGCAGAGCGCCCCCTTTACATGGCTTACCTCAACCCGGCTTTAGGCCTGGAACCGACGGGCGGTGTTGCGCTCGTCGAGGGCCTTGAGGGTAGCGGCCGGATCGGCAACCTTCTGCAGGAACATCATGGCTGCGATGGCGTACGGCTTGTAGCTGGCCTCCTTGTACATGCCCACGCGGTGCATGTCGAAGACGTCGGCGTTGACCTCGCCGTGCTCGCAGGAGACACCGGAGATGTCGGCGGGCAGCGGGTGCATAAAGATGGTGTCCTGGCCGTTGGCGGTCTTCTCCATGAGCTCGGTCGTGGAGCACCAATCCTGATGGGTGGCGTTCTGGGCGAGCAGCTCCTTCTCGAGCGCAGCGATGCCAGCGTCGTCGCCCTCGGCGTACAGATTGGTGCGCTTCTCCATGGCGGCAAACGGAGCCCAGCTCTTGGGGATCACGATGTCGGCGCCCTCGAAGGCCTCGGCCATGGTGTTGACCTGCTTAAAGGTGGTGCCGGACTCGGCGGCGTAGCCCTTAGCGCGCTCGACGACCTCGGGCATGAGGTCGTAGCCCTCGGGGTGAGCCAGGGTGACGTCCATGCCAAAGCGGGGCAGCAGGCTGATCAGCGACTGCGGGCAAGACAGCGGCTTGCCGTAAGAGGGCGAATAGGCCCAGGTGACGGCGACCTTCTTGCCCTTGAGGTTCTCGAGGCCGCCAAACTCGTTGATGAGGTAGAGCATGTCGGCAGAGGACTGCGTGGGGTGATCGGAGTCGGACTGCAGGGAGATGAGCGTAGGACGGTGATCCAGAACGCCGTCCTCGTAGGCCTGCTGGACAGACTCGGAGACCTCGGCCATGTAGGCGTCGCCCTTGCCGATGTACATGTCGTCGCGGATGCCGATGACGTCGGCCATGAAGGAGATCATGGTAGCGGTCTCGCGGACGGTCTCGCCGTGGGCGATCTGGGACTTCTTCTCGTCCAGGTCCTGCAGCTCAAGGCCGAGCAGGTTGGCGGCCTTGGAGAAGGAGAAACGCGTACGGGTGGAGTTGTCGCGGAACAGCGAAACGGCGAGGCCCGAATCGAAGATCTTGGACGAGACGTTGTTCTCGCGCAGCTGACGCAGGGCGTCGGCGACGATATAGAGAGCCTTGAGCTCATCGGTGGTCTTATCCCAGGTGTGCAGGAAGTCGCTGCCGTACATACCCTTAAAGTCGAGACCGTTCAGCTGCTCGACGAGCTCGGTAAACTTAGCGTCCATGTATGTGTCCTTTCCAAAGATGCGAATAATGGTAATGGGTGAATGCGCTCCGACATGCGCGTGTGGCTAGAACATGCAGGGCACTATGACGAGGACCCGCCACCGTCGAGGAAGCATGGGAGATAACGACCGCGGGCCCCAAGTCAACAGGGAGTGCCGGGGACACGAATGGCCCCCGGCTCAACAAAATCGAAGAATGGGACTAATCGATCTTGTTGTTGGTCAGACCGGCGCGGAACACGGTGGCGTCGCCATCGGCCTGGCTCGGATCGTAGAGGTTCAGAGCCGCAACATACATGGCGGCAGCGGTGACCAGGTCGTCCTTGTAGGTGACCTCGTTGGGAGCGTGGGCCTGAGACTCGGCACCCGGGCCAAAGCCGACGCAGGGGATGCCATAGCGGCCCTGGATGGAGACGCAGTTCGTGGAGAAGGTCCACTTGTCGCACAGCGGACGACCGGTGCGCTTGTCCATGCTGGGCTCGCAGCCAATGCGCTCGTCACCGAACATGGCCTTGTGGGCGTCGACGAGGGCCTTGACGTGCGGAGCGCTCTCCTTGTTGATCCACGTGGGGAAGTAAGCCTCGGTCTCGTAGACCTCGCCGGTCCAGGACGGACGGTCGTACATGTACATGGAGACCTTCACGTCGTCGCCGTACTTCTTAGCGGCCGGCAGGTTGCGGATCTCGTCCAGGCAGGACTCCCAGGTCTCACCGGCGGTCATGCGACGGTCGATGGAGATGGCGCAGGAGTCGGCCACGGCGCAACGGCTGGGGCTGGTGTAGAAGATCTGGCTGACGGTGCAGGTGCCGCGGCCCAGGAAGCGGGCGTCCTCGAAGTGCTCGGGGTTGTACTTGGGGTCGAGCATCTTGACGAGGCCCTTGATGTCGGTCGACTCGTCGCAGCCGTTGTTGTTGAGGGCGCGGACGTCGGCGATGATGTCGGCCATCTTGTAGATGGCGTTGTCGCCGCGGTCGGGAGCGGAGCCGTGGCAGGAGGTGCCGTGAACGTCGACGCGGATCTCCATGCGGCCGCGGTGACCGCGATAGATGCCGCCGTCGGTGGGCTCGGTGGAGATGACGAACTCGGGCTTGATGCCGTCCTTGTTGTAGATGTACTGCCAGCACATGCCGTCGCAGTCCTCTTCCTGGACAGTGCCGACGACCATGATCTTGTAGCCCTCGGGGATGAGGCCCATGTCCTTCATCATCTTGGCAGCGTAGGTAGCAGAAGCCATGCCACCCTCCTGGTCGGAGCCGCCGCGGCCGTAGATGATCTCGTCGGTCTCGTAGCCCTCATAGGGATCGGCGTCCCAGTTCTCGATGTTGCCGATGCCGACGGTGTCGATGTGAGAGTCGATGGCGATGATCTTGTCGCCCTCGCCCATAAAGCCCATAACGTTGCCCAGGCCGTCGACCTTAACCTCGTCGTAGCCAAGGCTCTCCATCTCGGCCTTAATGCAAGCGACAACCTCGCCCTCCTCGCAGGACTCAGAGGGGTGAGAGATCATGGCGCGCAGGAAGCGAGTCATGTCAGCACGATGAGACTCAGCAGCAGCCTTAATTGCCTCAAAATCGAGTTCTTTAGTCATAACAGTCAACCTTTCTACAAGGGTTTACCTACAGGTGGATTTCTTTCAGATAGATCACTTGTGCCAAGCAGCGTGAGGTCGAGCACCCCACAAGCAAGTAACCATAGGAGGCGGACGGAGGACTTTGCTCCGTCGCGAGTTCCGCACGAGCCGGAGAGCACTTAATGTGCTCTCCGTGCGAGCAGGACTGTCCGAGCAGGGAGCAAACACATGCTCCGCCACCCGGACAGGTCAACCTGCTAGCAGGTCGGATACTCGCCCTCCCAGACGATGCGACGGTACTGATCCGGATCCGTATCGCCCTCGGTGGAGAAGCAGAGCACGGAGCTCGTCTTGTCCAGGCCGATGAGCTCCTTGAGCTCGGCGTACTCGGAATCGAGCATGAGGGTCTCGACCAGACCGGTGGTCACAGCGCCGGACTCGCCGGAGATGACGCGCGGGTCGCCCTTCTCGGGAGCGCCCAGGGTGCGCATGCCGCGAGCGGTGACCCAGTCGGGGCAGGAGACGAAGGCGGTGGTGTGGTTGCGCAGGATATCCCAGCCCAGGATGTTGGGCTCGCCGCAGCACAGACCGGCCATGATGGAGGGCATGTCACCGTCCACGATGCGCGGATCTCCGTCGCCGGCGGCAGCGCCCTTGTACAGGCAGGCGGCAGGCGCGCACTCGACCACGACGAAGATGGGCGGGTTATCGGGATACAGGTTGGTGAAGTAGCCCACCACGGCGCCGGCGAGCGAACCCACGCCAGCCTGGACAAACACGTGCGTCGGGCGGTTGATGGCCATCTCGCGCAGCTGCTCGGCAGCCTCGGAAGCCATGGTGCCGTAACCCTCCATGATCCAGGACGGGATCTTCTCGTAGCCCTCCCAGGCGGTGTCCTGAACGATGACGCCGCGCTCGCAGGCGTCGGCCTCGGCGGCGGCCATGCGCACGCACTCGTCGTAGTTGACCTCTTCGATGGTCACCGTTGCGCCCTCGGCGGCGATGTTATCGAAGCGGGGCTTGGTGGAACCCTTGGGCATGTGAACGACGGCCTTCTGGCCCAGCTTGTTGGCAGCCCATGCCACACCGCGGCCATGGTTGCCGTCGGTGGCGGTAAAGAAGGTGGCCTGGCCAAAGTCCTTGGCAAGCTGATCGGAGGTCAGGTAATCGAAGGTGCACTCGGCAACGTCCTTGCCGGTCTCGTCGGCAATGTAGTTGGCCATGGCAAACGATCCGCCCAGAACCTTAAAGGCGTTGAGGCCAAAGCGATAGCTCTCGTCCTTAACGCACAGGTTGGACAGACCCAAGCGCGCAGCCTGACCGTCCAGGCGGGCAAGCGGGGTGACGGTATATTGAGGGAACGACTGGTGGAAGGCGCGGGCCTTCTTCACGTGGTCGAGGCTCATGATTCCCAAGTGCTTGTCATCGCTCTTGGGCATCGTGTTGCCCGCCCACTGGATCTTATCGGCCATACGGTGAACTCCTTAAGTCCTCTCTTGCCGGCCCCCGCATACGCGTTTCAGCCCATTCCCATTCATGTGACTGAACTTTTATGTGGATGCCAAACAAAAAGTTTGTTAGCACTGTTCTATCACACTTTTTGATTGGCAAACCTAACAAATTGTTTGTTGTCGTAATCGGTACTTTTTCGCCGCCGAACGGTCATGAATTGCCTTGTTGATGGATTTGTTTGCGAACAGATGTGGTTTATGGCAAAGTGTGCCCAAACTAATTTTTAGGAAGGCACCCATGACCCCCGCACAGATTGAGTTTTACAAGCGCCTCGCACACGGCCTGGCGCTCCAATTTGGCCCCAACTGCGAAGTCGTCGTCCACGATCTGGAGACCGAGGACGTGGACCACTCCATCGTAGTGATCGAAAACGGCCACGTCAGCGGGCGCAAACTGGGTGACGGCCCCAGCCATATTGTGTTTGAGTCCATGCACGAGGGCAGCACCGACGTACACGACCGCGAGCCGTACCTCACTAAAACCACCGATGGCAAGCTGCTCAAGTCCTCGACCATCTTTATCCGCAACGACGAAGGCAAGCCCGTCGGCATTTTGGGCATCAACTTTGACATTACGCTTATGAAGGCTTTTGAGCGCTCGCTCGACGCTTTCACCGGCACCGGCGGCACGGGCTATACCGAGCCCGAGCCCATTACCAAGAACATCGGCGACCTGCTCGAGGACCTGCTGCACGAGTGCGAGCAGTTTGTGGGCAAGCCCGCGGCACTCATGACCAAAGACGAGCGCATTCGTGCCATTGGCTATCTCGACCGTCGCGGCGCGTTCCTTATCTCCAAATCGAGCGAGCGCGCCTGCGAGTTCTTTGGTATCTCAAAGTACAGCTTCTATAGCTACCTCAATGAGGCCAAGGCGGCGGCCGGCGACAAGTAGGCACTCGCCTGGATTGCCCCTCCCCTTTTGGGCGCGAGTTCTGGAAAGCACGAATCCAAGACCGGGCCGCTTGGGAAGTTCCATATAATCGATGTCATTAGTATTTCGAAAGGATGGGACAGAATGGCGTTGAGCAAGGCATCATGCACCGGTCGCGGATTGATTGCGGCAATTGGTGGACATGTGCACCGCATGTTCGATGAGGGCGAAGACGACCTGTTTTCGCTGAGCCTTGACGATGTGATGGATGATCGCCCGTGGACCGCCGACGAACTCATGGGCGGCGGCGGGGCTCGCCCGTCAAGCCCCAATCCCGCACTTGCGCCTAAGACCGCATCTGCGCCGACTCCTGCGCAGCCGGCTGTTTCGACGCCCGCGCCTACACCCGCACCCACTTCGGCGCCCACGCCCGCTCCCCGCCCCGCAAGCGACCCGTCCGAGACGGCGGCATTTCTCGCAGCAGCGACGCAGGGCAAATCGGTCGACAGCACTGTTATGTACAGCGCCCAGCAGTTGCCTGTTCCTGCGGCACGCAAGCCTCCGGTCACAAGGCTCGATGAGCCCGTTGCCCATCAGGTTGTCCACGATTCCTGGGCTGCAGCCGATCTGGATGAGACCTCTACCGGCATGCCGGCGCTCGATGTTCCAGTTAACCCGCTTTTTGCCGCCAACACGAGCGCCGCGGGCTATGAGGGCGGTGCGGCATATTCCGATTATTCCGATGGCTATGCTGGCACCGGTCGCATCGAGACCGAGGATTATGGCACCGCATCGAGCGATTATCTCAACGATCCGTACGCTGCCACGCCTGCACCGGAATATGACCCGGAGGCCGCGTCCGCGCCGGCGTATACCAAAAGCACGGGCGAAGAGCGCTTCGCCGATTATTACGCCGAGGAAAAGGCGCTGCGTTTTTCGGAATTTCCGCAGGCAGTCAAGGTTGCCTTTATCGCCATTGTCATTGCCCTGCTCGGCGTCATTGCGTTTGAGGGATTCCGGCTGTTCTCCGGCCCCACCCAAGCGGAGTCGGAGACCCAGCAAAAAGAGAACGATGACGAGTACCTGGACATCAACACCCTCAAGGGCGACCCCAACGACGGAGACGACGAGTAGCGAGAGCTGAAGGCGGCCGCAGGATCCCGCATCCAGCACCGGCTTCTAAGTGCTGTTTTGTCATCCAGCTACACTTTTCCGAAGTTTTAAGGTGCCTATTTCGACACTTTTCCGTACTTTTACACGGCTGATTTCGACACTTTTCCGGATGAAAGCCGAATAATCACTTGGGAAACCAACGCCGTTCACGCGTCATTTCACAGGCGGCGCTTGATTTCTGTCCGTACACGTTGATAGACTTCCTCTTGCCCGCAAGGAGCGGGCGCATTTTATCCAGAGTCGGGGTAGAGAGTTGGCTCCACGATCCCGACGCCAACCGGCCAAGAGGCACGGTGGCCCTGCCAACATCGATGAAAGGAATCCGTATGGACAATTTCTCCGTGCGCAGCGAGCGCAACTTCCACAACCTGGTCGCACAGCCAAAACGCATGCATCTTCTGGACGGGCCGAGCAGCTATGCCTCGGCCATGGTCAAGAGTAGTCTCTCCCACCAGATGCGCTTTACGGTACAGAAGCTCGAGGAAAAGCTCTGTGCTGCTGGCAATCCGCATGTGCTGCAGATTAAGCTGTTCGGAGACGACTCGCGTGAGCCATCTAGCTGGAAGCTCTTTGCCGACGGCGCGTGCATCGCGGACGGCTCGGTCGACTTTGCCCGCAAGTATTTCTGCGAGAGCGCCGAGGTGTTCCTGGATATGTGTCGCGATGCCGTCGACGCAGCCGAGCTACGCCAGTGGAGTCAGAGGGAGTACGAGCTGCTGAGCGTGGCACGCGGGATTGCGGGGGCGTAGGCAGACAGACCAGACAGCTCGTCATACTGGTTGACGCTTCGATTCAAACAGCAGGGCGGGCTCGCGCTTACAGCCCCGCCATGCCAAACCGAATGGCGTTCTCAAAAGGCCTACCCCCTCCGCCTTCAGCTTTAGCAGCAGGTCGCCCAGCTCGGAGCACTTGCTGGAAAGGCGCGTCTGAGCTCGCTCGCCCATCCCCCACCGTTGACGGACCTCCTGGGCGCGCTGGCTCACGCGGTAGTCCCCGTCCATCATCTGCTTGAGCAGCTTGGCGGTCACGCGCGCATCGGCTAGGGCGCTGTGGGCGTGACCCGTCGACTCGTCGAACTCGATGCCAAACCACGTCGCTGCGTCACTCAAAGAGACGCACCCGTGGCTGCTCATGTCCATGATCGAGGTGTAAAACGCCTGCAGGTCGGCCCAGTCCGTAGGAAATGCGGAAAGATCGATGTGCTTTGCTTGACACTCGATCAAAAGCTGTCGACGATCCGCCCCGCTCCAACAGACCACCTGGGCGGAGTAGCGCCCGATCCAATCGCTGAGCCTTTTGATCACCATGTAGAGCGGATCGGCCATCGCGGTGCCCACGGCCGATATCCCTGTGAGCTCGCGGACGGGGAACGCAACGCCTTCGGTAAATTCCGTCTGTACAAACTGCGAGAACTCGCCCATAACGTTGCCGTGGTAATCGAGCTTGACGGCGCCGGCCTCGATAATCTCATTGCACAGTCCACGGCGCTGACGCTGCTTTGGCACCGGCGCAAACTCAAAGTCCAGCACAATCTGGCGCGCAAAGTTCGTCGTATCGATAGCCGAGATACACGGCGTCTTTTCAGCTGACACGGTTGGGCCTTTCTCCGTCAACTGCCGCCTGTTTCACAGGCAGCTACATTGCCGTAAGAATAAGTGTCCGTGCGGACATGAAATCGCACAGTGCAGCTTTCCGGCATCCTTGCGTAAAGCCACACTTTGAGAGAATCACGTCACTGTTATTATCGAACATATATTCGTATTTATAGCAGTACTTTGATAGAATTGCAGTTGTTGACGGCAGTTCCATGTGCCGGGCAGCGCCCTCCATGCGACGGGAGGTGATGCCCATGACCGATCTGACTGATTTTGTGAAGCTCCTGACCGCTTTGGTCTCGCTCCTCACGGCGCTTATCGGACTTACCGAGGCACTCAAGCAGCGTACGAAGCATAAAAAGAGGGGTCGACGCCGCTAAGGCGATGACCCCTTAATCCAAGCAACGGCGCTGCCCAGCTCTTCACTACTTGGGCTGCCGTCGACCTTATTTTACCCACGGGCGCCGGGTTTACCAAATGGATTTTCGGTAAAGGAAGCACGGCACGCCCGCAAAAACACTACGCCCCAAGTGCCACCATGGGGATCACCGCCACGCCGTCGTCGCGTGTGTAGGCAATACTCCCCTTTCCAACCACGACCGCCAAAAACGCCGGCGCGGCATTCTGGGCGGCAGGATTGGAGAGCACTTTCCTCTCCAGCGCCTTGAGATTTCTCGCTCCATCGTCTGCTTTCGTATCACTCAGCTTGACCTCGATAGCTCCCCAGCGCCCGTCGTGCTCAACGATCAGATCGACCTCAAGGCCCTTCTCATCTCGGAAATAATGGACACTGTTGTCGACACCGCCGTAGGTGGAAAGGAACACGCGCACGTCGCGCAGAACGAGGTTCTCAAAGAGCATCCCCAGCGTTTGCATATCGCCAAGCAGTCGCTCAGGGGTAGCCCCCAGCAACGCCGCCGCAAGTGACGGGTCGCAGAAGTAGCGCTTGGGGCGCACGCGAACGCGGGCCTTCGAGCGCATGGGCGGCTCCCATTCGCACAGGTCCTCGGTCAGCTTGAGCCTGTTGAAGAGGTCCAAGTACGCAGCGATGGTCCTCTCGTCGGGGCCCGCCTCACCGTACGAGGCGCCCTTTATGAGCGTCTTGTACGTGACGGCCTGGCTCTCGTTCATGGCAAGAGCTCGCAAAAGGCCGTGTGCAAGCTCGGGCGATCATGCGATATACGAAATTACGCCATTCTCAATGCGGATTTTACGCTACTTCCAATGTAGTTTTTACGCCGTTGCGGATGTAGTTTTTACGCTATGTTCATTGAAGGTTTTACGCTTGGCATCCTTAGCGCGACGCTCGCTCAACCCCTGACCACCGGATTGCCCGAATTCCGGGACGCAGTTTCCGCTCCAAACAAAAAGGCCCCGACTCGCGATGGAACCGGGGCCAAAGGCACAGCATATACAGTTGATGCTGAGCATGGACGGCCCGTCAGCAAGGGTCGTCCGCACCCTACCCTACCCGCGGTGACGAGCGCGGCTGTACGGGGTATCCACCATGGGCAGATTTGGACGCAGCTTACCGTCAAACGCGCGGTAGGCGTTCTGCACGGCGGGCGCCGTGGGGATCGTTGCGATCTCGCCAATGCCCTTGCCGCCGTATGCCACGGGCAACAGCTCGTCCTTCTCCACGTAGATGGCGTGGATATCCGGAATCTCGGGCGCTCGGAACAGCCCGAGCGTGCCGTACCTGGCCTGGGGTACGCAGTCCTTGAGCGGCCAATCCTCGGTAAGCGCATAGCCCATACCCATGAGCACGCCGCCTTCGATCTGACCCTGGATGGAGATGGGGTTGACCACCTTGCCGGAATCGTGCGCGGCATAGACCTCGCTCACGCGGCCGTCATCATCCAGAATGACCACATGCGTGGCAAAACCGTAGCAGATGTGGCTCTTGGGGTTGGGAACGTCGGCACCCAGCTTGTCGGTCGGCTCCAGATACACGTAGCCAAACTCGCATCCCTCGAGTGCCTTGATGGCGGCCGCGGGATCCTGAGGATGCATGCCCTGGCCAGCGACGAGCTCCTGCGTGTGCAGCTGATAGGCGCGACCGTCGTCGTACTCGATCTTGACGCCGTCGCCATGCGCGCTCACGGGAGCGTCGGGTGCGGGCTTGCCGGCCTCGATGTCAAGCATGGCATCGCGCAGCAGGAAGGCGGCACCGCGCACGGCCTCGCCGGTCACGACCGTCTGACGCGAGCCAGACGTGGTACCGGAGTCGGGGGCGTTCTCGGTCGAGCACTCGCCGTTGGCAATGCAGCTCAGCGGCAGACCGCAGGCCTCGGCAACGTCCTGCAAAAAGACGGTGTTGCAGCCCTGGCCGATGTCGGACGTGGCAGCGTAGACCACGGCACGGCCATCCTCGATGCGAATCTTGCAGCGGCCGGCATCGGGCAGGCCGACGCCCACGCCGGCGTTCTTCATGGCACAGGCGATGCCAGCGTGGCCGGGATGCGCGTAGTAGGCATCCTTGACCTCGAGCAGCGTCTCCTTCAGCGCCGTGGAGCAGTCGGCAATCTGGCCGTTGGGCAGAATCTCGCCCGGCTCGATGGCGTTGCGGTAGCGGATCTCCCACGGATCCAGGCCGACCTTCTCGGCCAGCAGGTCGATCAGGCTCTCGAGTGCAAACTCGGACTGACAGACGCCAAAGCCGCGGTACGCGCCGGCGGGCGGGTTGTTGGTGTAGTAGCCAAAGCCGCGGATGTCGGTGTTCTGGTACTTGTAGGGGCCCACGGCATGCGTGCAGGCGCGCTCGAGCACCGGGCCGCACAGCGATGCGTAGGCGCCGGTGTCAAAGTTGATCTCGCAGTCCAGACCGGTAAAGTTGCCCTCGGCGTCGCAACCCAGCGTAAAGGTGCCGTCCATGGCATGGCGCTTGGGATGGAACGCGAGCGACTCGGCACGCGTGAGCTTGCACTTCACAGGACGCTGGAACTTATAGGCGGCGAGCGCAGCCAGGTGCTGGATGGACACGTCCTCCTTGCCGCCAAAGCCGCCGCCCACAAGCATGGTCTCGACGACCACGCGCTCGGGCTCGTTATCCCAGCCAAACATGTGGGCGCACTCTTTGCGCGTATCGTAGGCACCCTGGTCGGTCGACTGCACCTTGACGCCGTTCTTGTACGGGAAGGCGACGGCGCACTCGGGCTCCAAGAAGGCATGCTCGGTAAAAGGCGTGGTAAAGCGCTGCGTCACGGTAAACGCGCTCTCGGCCAGCGCCTTGGCGGCGTCACCGCGCGTCACGTGACGGCTCTGGCACACGTTGTCCTTGAGCTCCACGGTATTACCAAAGGCAAAGAAGCTGTCGTGCAGACGCGGGGCGCCCTCGGCCCTAGCCTCGACAATGTTGTGCACGGGCTCCAGCGGCTCGTAATCAATCTTTACGAGCTTCTTGGCCTTTTCAAGCGTTGCCTCGTCCTCGGCAACCACCAGCACGATGGCATCGCCCACGCAGCGGGTGATATCGCCCTGGGCGATCATAACGTCCCAGTCTTGGATAAGGTGGCCGACCTGGTTGACCGGCACGTCCTCGGCGCGCAGGATGCCCACCACGCCGGGCAGGGCCTCGGCCTTGGAGGTGTCGATGGAGAGCACGCGGGCGCGCGGATACTTGGAACGCACGGCGCTAGCGTAGGTCAGGCCCGGCTGATCGAGCTCGTCGATGTCGTCGGGATACTTGCCCTCGCCGAGCACCTTCTTGCGCACGTCGATACGGAAGGCGCGCTTGCCCACGCCGTAGTCGTCGCCGCGCTCCAAGTCCTCGTCGATCTGCTTTTCGCCGCGGAGCACCGCAGCTGCCAGCGAAATGCCCTCGATGATCTTCTTGTAGCCGGTGCAGCGGCAGACGTTGCCGCGGATGGCGTACTTGATCTGCTCCTCGGTGGGCTCGGGGTCCTCGGCGATGAGTGCCGCGCCCGCCATGACCATGCCGGGGATGCAAAAACCGCACTGCACGGCGCCTACGGCGCCAAAGGCGTACACAAAGGCCTCGCGCACGTTCTCGGGCAGGCCCTCGACGGTCACGATGTCGCGACCAGCAGCGAGGGCGGTGGTCAGCACGCATGCCTTCACAGCCGCCCCGTCCACGTGGATGGTGCAGGTGCCGCAGGCGCCCTCGGAGCAGCCGTCCTTAGCGGAGTGAATGTGCAGGTCGTCGCGCAGGTAGCGCAGCAACGGTTTGTTCTCCGTCGTCGTGCGCTCCACGCCGTTAACGGTAAAAGTGAATTCCTGTGCCATGGTGATTCCCTTCTACACGCCGGCGGCGATGCCGGTGCGATCGTGGATGGCGCCATGCGGGCACACGACGGCGCACATGCCGCACGACAGGCAGTCCGTGCCGTCGATATGGGCGCAGTTGTCCTCGATGCGGATGGCTCCGGCGGGGCACTTTTTGGCGCACATGCCGCAGCCGATACAGCTGGTGTCGCAGATCTTGCGGGCGATGGCACCCTTATCGGTGTTGTTGCAGCGCACCAGGATGTTCTGGTAGCCGGGGACGAAGGCGATCACGTGCTGCGGGCACGCCATGCCGCACAGGCCACAGCCCGTGCACTTGGAGCGGTCCACGCGGGCGACGCCATCGACCAGCGCAATGGCGCCGTGGGGGCAGGCCGTGACGCAGGCGCCACAGCCAATGCAGCCTTCGCTGCAGCGGGCGTCGCCGCCTGCGGAGGCGCAACCGCTTCCGCAGGCAACGTAGGCCACGTTATGTTGAATGGATTTGGCCATAAGAGACTCGCCTATTTCTTAAGAAGGTACGAATAGTTGTCGCGCACGGCCCTGATGGTCAGGCGGACGGCCTCGGGAAGACCGGTGTTGACGGCATCAATCGAGACGGTACGGACCGTGCCGGCGACGCGGACCTTAAAGTGATCCTCGCCCACGGCCAGGAAGCCCTCGTTCTCGGAGTTCTCCATGTCCTCGTCGCTCCAGAACAAGGTGAGCTTGTCCTTGTAGGGACGACCCTCCTGGTAGGGGCAGAACACGGCGCAGTTGCCGCACTCGTTGCACATGCCGTCGACATGGACGACCTGATGCTTGTCCAGACCCGGAACCTTAATGGCCACGTTGGCGCGGTTGGGACACACGTCGCAGCAGACCTCGCACACCGAGCCGCAGCCCAGGCAGCGAGTCTTGGTGCAGTTGCGCTTGTCGCGGCACAGGGTGCCCTTGCGCTCGTAGCAGGTGTCCTCGCGACCGGCCTGAGCGTTCTGGTCAGCGTACTTGTTAAAGTCCACACCGGCGATGGCGCGGGCGACCTCGGCGGCGTCGGCGATAGCCTCGACCACGGTGGCCGGACCGCGGCGGCAGTCACCGGCAGCCCAGACGCCCTCGACACCGGTCGAGGTGGCGGCAAGGCGACCACGACGGTCGTGCTCGACGCCCGCGGCGTCGTACAGGCTGGCGTCGATGCCCTCGCCCACGGCGCAGATTACCGTGGTGGCGGGCAGCTCAACGGTCTCGCCCGTGGCGACGGGACTGCGACGGCCGCTTGCATCCGGCTCGCCAAGCTCCATGACATCGCAGGTCAGCACCGCGCCGTTGAGCGCCTTGGGCGCCAGCAGCTCGCAGAACTCAACACCGTCGGCAAGAGCAAGATCGAGCTCTTCCTCGTCGGCAGGCATCTGCTTCTTAGTGCGGCGATACACCAGACGCACGTTCTTTACGCCAGCCAGGCGCTTGGCCACGCGGGCGGCGTCCATGGCGGTGTTGCCGGCGCCGATGACTACGACGTCCTCGCCCAGCTCGAGCTTCTCGCCCTTCTTGGCGGCCTCGAGGAACTCCAGCACGTCGAGCTCGGCACCCTCGCCCAGACCCGCAGAGCCAGGCATCCAGGCACCGGTGGCTACGACCACGTCGGTAAAGCCCTGGGCCTTGAGCTCGTCAATGGACTCCACGCGAGCGTTGAGCTGCACCTTAGCGCCAAAGGCCAGGCAGAGCTCGGCATCGTGGGAGATGTCGTCGCTCGCGATGCGGAACTCGGGGATGACGTGACGGACCACGCCGCCGAGCGAATCGCGGGCCTCAAAGATGGTGACGGGCACGCCGGCACGCGTCAGGAAGAACGCCGTCGCCAGGCCGGCCGGGCCGCCGCCGATAACGGCAACGTTGTGCTCGCCGTCGTTTGCGATGGCCTGGGCGCGTAGCTTGGGCAGCACGGCGGTCATGGCCTCGCGGGCGGCCTTGAGCTTGCTGGCGCGAATCTGGGCGCCCTCGGGCTCGTAGAACGCACGCTCGCAGGCACGGCCGCAGGGATGCGGGCAGATGGTGCCGGTAATGAACGGCAGGGCGTTGCGCTCGATGATGATGTTGAGCGCATCCTCGTAGCGGCCCTCGTCAACAGCCGCCAGGTAGGCGGGAATATCCTGCTGGATAGGGCAGCTCGTACGGCACGGCGTCGTAAAGCAGTCGGAAAGCGGGCTCTTGCCGGCGACCTTGCGGTCGGGCAGCGGGCGCAGCGGCTTCTTGTAGAGCGGGTTGGTGAGCGAGTCGGTCTGAATCGCGGTCACGGCCTCGGGCGAAATGCCCTCAAACGGCTTGCCGTCCAGGTCGGTAAACTCACCGGCCATCTGACTAAAGCGCTCGTAGCCACCGGGCTTGAGAACGTCGGTCGCCAGGGTGACGGGCCAAATACCGGCGTCATACAGGGCGCGGATGTTGTAGACCGTGGCGCCACCGGAGTAGCTGATGCGCAGCTTGCCATCGAACTGCTCGGTAATGCGGCGGGCAGCCTCGATGGTCAGCGAGAACAGCGAACGACCGGACATGTACATCTCGGTGGAGGGCAGCTCGTTCCTCGTCACGTCGACGGGGAACGTGTTGGTCAGCTTGACGCCAAACTCCAGGCCGCGCTCGGCGCACAGGGCAATCAGGCGCTCGAACATGGGCACGGCGTCGGCCCACTGCAGGTCCTCGCGGAAGTGCGTGTCATCGAAGACGATGTAGTCAAAGCCCAGCTCGTTGAGGCGCTGACGTGCAAACTCATAGCCCAGCAGCGTGGGGTTGCACTTGATGTAGGTATTGAGGTCCTTCTCGGTGATGAGGTAGGTCGCGATGCGCTCGATCTCCGCCGGCGGGCAGCCGTGCAGGGTGGACTCGGTGATGGAGTTGGAGACGCGTGCCGGGATGGACTCGACAAACGCGGCGTCGACATGCTCAAACTTGTCCAGGTTGGCAAGCGCCCATGCGCGGCACTCGTTCCAGACGTCGGAGCCGCTGGCATCCTTCATGCCCTCGATGTAGGCATCGACCTTGGGGCTCTTAATACCCTCCAGGTCATAACCCACGGACATGTTGAAGACAAATCCGTCCGGGCTTCCCAGGCCGTACTCGCGAGCGATCAGGTGGCAGGCGAACCATGCCTTCACGTACTCGGCAAAGGCCTGCGGAACCTCGAGCTCGGTCGACCACTCGCAGTTGTAGCACTCGTCCTGCGCCACGATGCAGGGCTTGTTCACACACTTGGAGAGCTCCTCGCCGTCCATAACCTGGACGGTCTTGAGCTCAAAGAAGCGGGAACCGGCAACGTAGGATGCCACGATGTTCTGGGCAAGCTGCGTATTGGGGCCGGCGGCCGGGCCAAACGGAGTCTCGATGCGCTCGTCAAAAATGGGAAGCGCGCCCTCCTGGTTGGTCGTGACCATCTTGCGCACGCCAAAGACGGCGCCCTGGGTCTTGTGCTCCTCGATGATCCAGTTCATCAGCTGCGAAAACGGGATCGGCCTCATGATGTCGCTCATAGTGAGCTCCTCTCTGTAACGCCCGGCGAGACCGCGCGGCGGGCGCAAATACGGTGTAGCGCTAGCACAGCGCCGGCGACCCCGCGGAGGTCGCCTATACGCGCGTCGAATGCGGCGAAACACCCGACGCGCGTGAATCTACTTGTGAATTAGTAGGTGCAATCGTTGAGCGTGCTCCAAAGCTTCTTGGACTCAGCCATGGTCCACGCGTTGATCTTGTCCTCATCAATCCCAACGAACTCGCGATCCTTGTACAGGACGCGGCCGTTGATGATGGTGGTGCGGCAGTTTTTGCCCATCATGCCAAAGAGCATGTGGCCGTCGATGTTCTCCTCGCTCAGCGGCGTAAAGGGCTTGTAGTCCATAACGATAACGTCGGCGGCAGCGCCGGCCTCGAGCACACCAAGCTTGCGATCGAAGTACTTGCTCGCCATCTTGGCGTTGTTCTCGAACAGCATCGTCATGGCCTCGCACCAGCCCACGTTGGGCATGGCAGCGTTGTGGCGCTGAATGATCAGGAAGACCTTAAGGCTCTCGAGCATATCGTGGGTGTAGGCGTCGGTACCCATGCACACGGGGATGCCGCGGCGGAAGAACTCGAGCACGGGGGCGCAGCCCACGGCGTTGCCCATATTGGATTCGGGGTTGTTGACCAGCCAGGTGCCGGACTCCTTGACGATATCCATCTCGGCAGGCGTCACGTGGATGCAGTGGCCCAGCATGGTGTCGGGACCAAGCAGGTTGTGCTGCAGCAGGCGCTCGACGGGGCTGATGCCACCGCGGTTGAGGCGGGAGTCCCACACGTCATTCATGCCCTCGCACACATGGATGTGGAAGCCGGTCAGGCCGTTGTTGGCCTCGGCCATCTTGTCCATGGTCTCGTCCGACAGCGTAAAGGTGGCATGCCCGCCAAACATGGCGGCGATCATGTGGTTGTCGTTATCGCGACGCTCCTTGGCGGCCCACTGGGCAAATTCGGCGTTCTCGGCAATGGCCTGGTCGCATTTTTCCTGGCCACGGCGATCGGAAACCTCGTAGCACAGGCACGAACGCATGCCCAGCTCCTGAGCTGCATCCTTAATGGTAAAGAGGCTTCCCGGGATCTCACAGAAGCTCGCGTGATGATCGAAGATCGTAGTGACGCCATCGCGGATGGAGTCCAGAATCGTGGCATAGGCGCTGGCCTTGGTGCCGTCGAGCGTCAGGTTGTCGTCGATCTTCCACCACTGCTGCTCAAGATTCTCCAGGAAGTTGGTGGGGTTGCAGCCCTTAATGGCAAGGCCGCGGGCCAGACCCGAGTAGATGTGGGTGTGGCAGTTGATGAGTCCGGGCATGATGAGGTTGCCCCGGGCATCGACGTACTCGGCATCCGGGTACTTGGCCTTGAGCTCGCGCTCGGGGCCCACTTCGACGATCGTATCTCCGTCAATGGCGACCGCACCGTTTGGAATGAACGGGGTCTGAGCGTTGCGGGTAAAGACGGAACCGTTAGCGACCAGAAGCATGGATGCTCCCTTCAACATCAGAGGCGGGGTTTGACACCTCTGACATGGCGGAGTGCGAAGCGCCGGCCTACACCGGAAACGGGCCCTCTCCCGTCAACGCTTCACCAAAGGGACAAACCCTTTGAAGTGCGGCTTGGCGCCGCATGGCGTCGGCGGACGAGGCGATGCGTCCGCCGACGAATAGCACCGAATTGGTTACTTCTTGCTCTCGGGCAAGACCAGATCCACGGCAGCGTCCTTGGCGGCATCGATGTGCTGAGCCACGACCGGCGTCTGCGGAAGGATCAGGTTAAGGACAATGGCCATGATGGCGGTGGGGGTTACGGCATTGGAGCCGATGACGGTGGACACCCAGGCGGGCATACCCTCGCCGGCAAGGCAACCGCTGGCCATCCAGATACCCAGGCCAAAGACGACGGAGGTGCCGACGATAGTGGTAGTGCGCTGCGTGAGGCCCTCGCGGGTGAACATGCGCACGCCGTTCATGGTGATGGTGCCAAAGACGCCGACGGTCGCGCCGCCGATGACGGGCTGCGGGATAGCGGAAAGGACGGCAGAGAGCTGCGGAAACAGACCGGCGATGGCAAAGACGGCCGCGATGATCACAAAGACCCACTTGTTGACGACTTTGTTGGAGCAGATGATGCCAACGTTCTGGCCAAGGGCGCTGGTGGGAAGACCGCCCAGCAGGCCGCCGACCATAGAGGTGAGGCCCTGGGACACGATAGCGCCGGAGAGCTCGCGCTCGGTGGGCATACGGTCGATGGAGCCCAGGCAGGCGGCAGAGACGTCGCCGATAACCTGGATGGCAACCATGGGGAACACGACGGCAAGGGTAATGCAGACCTCGGGATCAAACTCGAGCGCATAGGGCATGAGCTTGGGAAGGGCGAAGACCTGGGCGGTGGCGACGCTGGAGAAGTCGATCATGCCAAAGGGGATGGAGACGATCATACCAACGATCATGCCAAAGAACACGGATCCCAGCTTGAGCGTGCCCTTGCCAAAGTTGGCGAGCGCAAAGACCACGGCGAAGGTGATAAGAGCGACGCACCAGGCCTGCGGGGTGCCCCACAGCGGCGTACCCATACCGCCGGCCATATACTTGACAGCCGTGGGATAGAGAGAGACGCCAATGGAGAAGATGACCGTACCGGTCACGACGGGCGGGAACAGCCACTTGATCTTGCTGTAAGCCAGACCAAAGAGGACCGCGACGGCGCCGCCGACGATCTCGCCGCCCAGCAGTGCACCAAAGCTAAAGCCCGAGGCACCCATGGCCTGCAGGGCCGGCAGGAACGCGAACGAAACGCCCATGACGATGGGCAGGCCGCCGCCGATGCGACGGAAGGGGGCGAAAGCCTGAAGGGCCGTGTCGATCGCCGAAAGAATGAGCGCGACCTGGATGATGTCGGTGCTCTGCTGGCTATTAAAGCCGTAGACGCCGGCCATGATGACCGCCGGGGTAATGATGCCGGCAAACGATGCCAGTACGTGCTGAAGGGCACACGGGATCATTTCCTTAACGGGAGGCATGCCTTCGCGAGTGAACAGGGCTTCAGTGCCGTTCGTAACCGTCTCCTGGGTCATTTGACCACCAATCCTCGAAGTAGTTGTTTTCGCATCTAACGCTCTATTGTGACGCAGTGCGGGGTTGAGGTTGTGCCTTCATTGCATATCGTATTAAAGATGATTCTCATTCTCAATAATAATTTTTTGTTATCAGACCATTCTTCAGCTGAAATAACGCATTTCCGCAGGTCAGGAAAGTGTCTGGTCAAAATAACATCTAACTTTTCTTTTGGTCAACCGTTTACCGCTAAATTCCTACCGTTCGTCTGCATTACGCAATGTACCTGCGGATATACGAGATGGTGGGCAGCGTGTTACCATGAGAAAAAATTGTTATGAACATTTCCGTTTTCACCCAAAGGAGTTGCCCGTGAACGAGACCGTACGCCGCTTTTTGCCGATGGTCGATTTTCTGGAGCAGATACTCGGCAAAAACAGCGAAATCGTGCTGCACGATTTCTCGGATCCCGACCACGCCATCGTCGATATTCGCAACGGCATCGTGAGCGGCCGCAAGGTCGGCGGTCCCGCCACCGATCTGGCGCTCAAGATCATGCACGACCCCAAGTATCGCGACCTGCCGTTTATTACGGGCTACGAGGGGCGTGGTGCCGGCGGCAAGACGTTGGAGTCAGCGACGTACTTTATCCGCGAGAATAACGAGATCGTCGGTATGCTCTGCGTTAACACCGACCTCTCGACCGTGCGCTCCATCAACGCCATGGCGCAGCAGCTCATGGCGTGCTTCGACGCGGCGCCGACGCGCACGGAGCCCGCCCCTATCGAGGTCGAAAGCCTTTCGGAGTCCACACAGGAGCTTATCGACCGCAGCATTGCCGAGCTGCTGAGCGCGCGCGGGCTGGATGTAGCGTCGCTTGGTCAGAGCGACCGCGTGGACGTCATTCGCCACCTCAACGGCAACGGGGTGTTCATGCTCAAGGGCGCCGTGGCCTGCGCCGCCACCGCGCTGGGCATCTCGGAGCCCAGCGTCTACCGCTACCTGCAAAAAGTCCGCAAGGAAGGCTAACCCGCTGATTCCTTGGGAGCGGAGGAAAACGGATCATTTTTGTCGCATCGCTTGACAAAAGACCCTGCAGCTCGCACTGCAGGGTCTTTTTGCATGTCATGTTTAGTTGTTGCCAACGCCTTAGAGAGCGGCGACGACCTCGATCTCAACCAGACCGCCGGCCGGAAGGGCGGCAACCTGGAAAGCGCTGCGCGCGGGGAACGGGGCCTCGAACTTGGAGGCGTAGATCTCGTTCACGGCAGCGAAGTCGGCGATGTCGGCCAGGTAGACCGTGGTCTTGACGACATCGGCAAAGGTGGCGCCGGCAGCGGTCAGCAGAGCCTCGACGTTAGCAAGGGACTGCTTGGCCTGGGCCTCGACGCCCTCGGGCAGCTTGCCGGTTGCGGGGTCGATGCCCAGCTGGCCGGACAGGAACACCATGTTGCCGGTCTGGATACCGGGGGAATACGGGCCGATGGCTGCGGGTGCGTTATCGGAAGACACGACGGTCTTGCTCATGTTTTTCTCCTTACGATCAGATAGAGAGCGTGAGCGCGGCGTTCACACCGGGAGGCACAATTCGGTCTGAACACCGCGCTTGATTTGGGATAGTACCCAAGGTTTCCGCGCGATGCAAGATTATTATCACGTTGCGAGAATATTTTATCGCCCAACGGCGCCTGTCAGCCGCTGAACGGCACGACCGGACGGTGAAGCTCAAAATGATCCGTTTCCCTCCGTCCCCATCGGATCAGGTAATCCATAGGGGACGGAGGGAAACGGGTCATTTTTGCTGCAAGGACTGCTGAAGACTTTATCCCGCTTGGAGCACGGGCATCGCCCGCCGCAACAGCACCACTATACTTTTGAGTATCTGAGCATTTTGAAAGGCAGGATATGACCGCAACCGCCAGTCGAACCACCAACCGCAGACCCGAGCTTTTGGCGCCCGCCGGAGGGCCCGAGCCCTTTGCCGCCGCACTCGCCGCCGGGGCAGACGCCATCTACTGCGGCATGGGCAGCTTCAACGCCCGCCGCAAGGCCACCAACTTTACCGACGAGGCCTTTGAGCAAGCCTGCCGCGCCGCACATCTAGCCGGGTCGCGCGTCTACGTCACGGTCAACATCGTCATCAAGCAGTCCGAGATGAGCGATGCGCTGCAACTCATCCATCGCTGCTCCACGCTGGGCGCCGATGCCTTCATCATCCAGGACTGGGGCCTGTTCTTTGAGGTCAAGCGCACGATGCCCGGCATCGAGACGCACATCTCAACCCAAGCAAACATCCACGACGACCGCGGAACCCTTTGGTGCCGCGAGCAGGGCGCCGACCGTGTGACCCTCTCGCGCGAGCTTTCCATCGACGAGATTGCCGCCATTCACGATGCCGCGCCCGATGTGGACCTTGAGGTCTTTAGCCATGGTGCCATCTGCTTTTGCTACTCGGGCCTGTGCCTGCTTTCGAGCTTTGCCATGGCGGGACGATCGGCCAACCGTGGCATGTGCGCCCAGCCCTGCCGCCTGCCCTACAAGCTGATCGACGAGAACGGTCGCGCACTCTCCCCCGCCGGCCGCGAGCGTGCGCTATGCCCACGTGACACCAACACTTCACAGCTTGTTCGCCGTCTGTATGACGCCGGCGCCGCGTCGCTCAAGCTCGAGGGCCGCATGAAGGCGCCCGATTACGTGTACTCCATCGTTGATGTATATCGTCACGAAATTGACGACATGCTATCCGGAGCCACCGTTGCCAAGGACGAGGAAGCCGCCCGCCAGCGCCAGCTCAAGCGCTGCTTCAACCGCGACTTTACGCACGCCTATCAGGACGGCACCTCGGGCGACGAAATGATGAGCTACGAGCGTTCCAACAACCGCGGCCAGATCGTGGGCACGGTGCTGGGCAGCCGCCCGGCCAACCGCGATGTGCGCGGTCTCAAGCCCGACGACCGCCGTCGCCGCGCCGCCATCGCCCGCATTGAGCTGTTTGAGCCCGTGGGCAAAGGCGACCTGCTGGAGCTTCGCCACGATAACGAGTTTGACCAGTTCCTGACCACCATTGCTGCCGATGATGCCGCCGCAGGCGACATCATCGAATGTCGCGTACCCCGCAGCATGCCCGAGGGCTGCCGCGTGCGCGTGATTCGCAGCCAGCGTGCCATCGACGCCGCCGGCGCCGCGCTCAAGCGCGATGTGCTGCGCCGCCGAGCTGTTGATGCGTCCGTCGTGGCGCGCCTGGGCGAGCCGTTTACCGTCACACTCACCTGCTGTGACAGCCCCGCGCTCACCGCCACCGCCACAGGCTTCACCGTCGAGGCCGCCAAGACCCGCGCCGTCGAGGCGGCAGACCTGGTTGAGCATGTGGGCCGCATGGGCTCCTCGCCCTTTGAGGCAGCGAGCTTTGACGTTTCGCTCGACGCCGGCTGCGGCATGGGCTTCTCCGCCGTTCACAAGGTGCGCGCCGCCGCTTGCAAGGCGCTGGAAGAGGCCATTCTGGCGCCGTACGAGGAGCGCGCGAAAACTCTCGAGATTCCGGTGCTCGACAAATGTACGCGCGCTATGCCCGAGCATTACCGCGATGAGCCGCAGATCTGCGCCGCCGTCACCACGCTCGAAGCCGCCGAGGCAGCTCGCGCCGAGGGCGCCACGCGCATCTACATGACCACCGATGCGCTCGATGCGGCCGAGCTCTCCCCCGCCGATGCGTTTGAGCAGGGCATCGTACCCGTACTCGACGAGGTCTGCCGCGCCGTCGACCACGAGCGCGTCGATCCCTGGATCAATGCCGGAGCTACCGTCGCCGTCGGTAATATCTCCGAGCTCGCCGTAGCCGCGCAGGCCGGCGCCACGGCCGAAATTCGCTCTTGCCTGCCGGTGCACAACACGCCCTGCATGGAGGCGCTTGCCGAGCGCGGAGCCGGTGCGTTTTGGCTCTCGCCCGAAATCACGCTCGACGAGATTGCCTCGCTCGGCGCCGCCGCGCCCGCGGCTCTGGGCATCACCGTCTTTGGCCGTCCGCGCGTTATGACGAGCGAACACTGCATTCTGCAGGTTGCCAACGGCTGCATCCACGATTGTGTCAACTGCCGTCTGCGTGCCCGCAAGCTCTCGCTCAAGAATATCGACGGAAAGGTCATGCCCGTCCGCACCGACATCCACGGCCGCTCTCGCCTGTACGATGCCTACCCCATCGACCTCACGCCGCAGGTTCCTCAGCTGCTCGATGCCGGTGTGCGTCGTCTCATGGTTGACGGAACGTTGCTCGAAACGGACGAGGTGGGCCGTGCCGTCGCCCGCGTCCGTCGTGCCGTCGAAGCGGCGCAGGCGGGCCGTAAGCCCGCCGCCCGTCTGCGCGGGGCGACCTCGGGCTGCATGTTTGTGGGAATCAGCTAACCGAAAGGCTTACACGTGAACGAAGAACCTCAAGTCCTCTACTGCGACGCCTGGCTCATGGCCATCGACAAGCCCGCCGGCATGATCGTCCACGGCGACGGCACCGGCGAGCGCACGCTCACCGACTACGCCAGCGACCTGCTGCTGGCGATGGGCGACGGCTTTGCCGCGACCGACATGCAGCCGCTCAACCGCCTGGACCGCGACACCACCGGCGTGGTGCTGTTCTCGCTCGACAAGCAGACGCAGCCCGCCTTTGACCAGATGGTCATCGACCACGCTTTCGAAAAGCACTACCTGGCGCTCGCCGAGGGCAAGATCGACTGGAACGAAAAGCTCATCGACAGGCCCATCGCCCGCGACCGTCACGACAGCCGCAAGATGCGCGTCGGCGCCAGCGGCAAGCCGTCTCAGACGCGCGTGAAGGTGCTCAAGCGTCTTAAGAGCCGCCGAGGCCTGCCCGCGCGCTCGTATATCGATGTCGAGCTGCTCACCGGCCGCAAGCACCAAATCCGTGTGCATCTGGCAAGCGAGCGCCATCCCCTGGTTGGCGACGACCTGTACGGAACGCCGCGCCCCTGCGGCCTGATGCTCCATGCCCACAGCGTGTCCTTTACGCATCCCGTAACCGGTGAGCACATCCACATCGAAGCCCCCTGCCCCTGGGAGCCCTAAACCACCACAATGGGGACAGGCACCTTTGTGGTGGTTTTGCCGCAATGGCTCGGCCGCGGCCCCAAAACGTCTCGATCTGTAACAGTTAGAACCCATTTTCTGGTCTATCTGTTACAGATCGAGACAAAGGGACGGCAAGGTTCGGAAGTATCTCAATCTGTAACACCTAGCCCACTTTTAACGGTCTAGTTGTTACAGATTTAGACAAAACGGCAGACAACAAAAGCGGCATCGCCCATCGAGGGTGTTGCCGCTTTTCTATTGAGGAACCTAAATGGTTTTGACCTTGCCCTGTCGCTAGACCGTGATGACGTTGTCCATCGACTGGTACTTGGCGGGCACCTCTCCCGTAGTGATAATCGTTGCGTCGCGGAAGTCCGCGAACTTGACGGGCGCCACCATGCCAAATTTGCTGGCGTCCGAGATTACGAAGCGTTTGGCGGTATGGCGCATAGAGATACGCTTGACCTGCGCTTCCTCGATATCCGGTGTGGTGAGACCTTGCTCGGCGGCGATGCCATTGGAACCCCAAAAACCGCAGTTGAAGTTATAGCGGTCCAGGGTTGCCAAGGCATCGGGACCGACGAGTGCCTCGGTCTCGGGCTTGAGCTCGCCGCCCAGCACCACGGTGCGCATGCCGCGCAGAGCGAGATGCTGGGCATGGAGCACGGAATCGGTCACATAGGTGACGCCCTCAAGGCGCGGAAGATGCTCGATGAGCTTGAGGGTCGTGGATCCCGAATCGATATACACAAAGCTATCGGGCTCCACAAGCGCCGCGGCGCGGGCGCAGATACGCTCCTTGTCGTCGTTATGGAGATCACTGCGCTCACTGATCGTTAGGTCGCGCGTCACGTGCGCGCGCTCAAGACTTGTCGCGCCACCGTGCACCTTGGCGATGCGGTGCGCTCGGTCGAGCGTCTGTAGGTCGCGTCGAATGGTAGAGGCCGTCACGCCCAGGGCATCGGCAAGCTCGGGCACCGTTACCGAGCCAGCCTGCTGCACCATCGACACGATCGTATTGAGCCTATCTTCCGCAAGCATCGCTTACTCCTCCTCGGGGTAGACGACTCCCCAATCGGCGCGGAGCTTGGTCATGAGCTCCATCACATCAGAAGCATAATCCAGAAGCTCACGCTTGGAATCGTCGCCGGCGACGGCCTGCTCGAGGTCAGCCATCTCGTAGCACAGGGCATAAGCCTCGGTGCCCGCGGCGACCTCCTCGCGATGACCGTCCGCGGTCCACACGATCGTCGCGTGATCGGCGCGCGGATACTCGTTGACCTCGACATAGCAATTGTCAAAGCTGATAACCGAGCGCTTTGGCTGCTTGGAGTGGAGCGTAAGGCTCACGACGCCCAGCTGCTGCTCGGCATTGCGGCAGACGATGCCGCCTGCAACGTCCACGCCGGTCTCGCAGGTGTTACCCAGAGACACGACCTCGACGGGCTGGCTCGCCATAAACAGGCGCATGACGGACAGGGCGTATACGCCAATATCGAGCATGGCACCGCCGGCGAGGTTGCGATTGTAGAAACGGTTGGTCAGGTCGCCGTACTCCTTGTAGCTACCAAAGTTGAGCTGAGCGAGGTTCATGCGGCCAAACTCGCCGGCATCCATGCGGCGGCGCAGCTCTTGATACAAGGGCATGTGGAGCACCGTGGTAGCGTCCATAAGGACCACGTTGTGTTCGGCGGCAATGGCGCGGGCCTCATCGAGCTCGGCGGAGTTGAGCGTGATGGCCTTCTCGCAGAGAACGTGCTTGCCGGCCGCCAGGGCGGCGCGCAGATAGGTGATATGGGTGTTGTGCGGGGTGGTGATGTAGACGGCGTCGATGTCAGGATCGGCGTAGAGATCCTCAACCGTGTCATAGACCTTCTCGACGCCGTACTGGTCGGCAAAAGTCTGAGCCTTGGTGAGCGTGCGGTTGGCAACGCCCGTAAGCTTGCGGCCGGCCAGGGCAAGGGACTGAGCCATCTGGTTGGCAATAACGCCGCAACCGATCACAGCCCAACGGAGCTCGGGAGCCGTAAAGATGTCGTTAGGGAACGGCTTGTCCTGGACCGAAGCAAATGCTGCTTTGGCGGCTGCCGCGGCGTCGAATGGAGCCTGCTTGGAATCTGCCATTATGTGTCTCCTGTGTCATAGAACGTCTTGCATTTCTGACAGCTCTATATTCGCACAAACACGCGCGTCTGTGCGCGTTCTTGCGTATCTCACCGCTAAACGGTCATTATTGCCCCGTAAACGGCTCATATATACGCATAGGTGCGTAATTAAACGCAATCTAACGCGCATAAACGCGCACACAAGCAATTTATACAGCACGACCCGCTCATTTATGCTTACCCAGTTAGGGTACTCATTTAAGTCTGTCCCCAATGAGTAGGAATAGAAAAAGGCCCGGGTGCCGTGGGGCATCCGGGCCTTTGCTAGCAACTTGATGTTGCGGGCAGCTTAGAACTTGTGGCCGCACTTCTTGCAGACGCGCAGCTTGTTCTTGCCGTCCTTCTCGTGACCGACGCGGGTAACCTTACCGCACTCGGGGCAAACGAGATTGACGTTGGAGGCGTCGATGGGAGCCTCCTGCGAAACGATGCCGCCCTGCTGGTTGGCAGCGTTGGGCTTGACGGCCTTCTTGACGACCGAAACGCCCTCGACAACGACCTTGTTCTCGGCGGGGAGAGCACGCAGGACAACGCCCTGCTTGCCGCGATCCTTACCAGAGAGAACCTGGACCTTATCGCCCTTCTTGATATACATATATCTCCCCTAACTACAGGGTCTCGGGAGCGAGCGAGACGATCTTCATGTACTTCTTGTCACGAAGCTCGCGAGCGACAGGCCCGAAGATACGGGTGCCGACGGGCGAACCATCGTTGTTGATGACAACGCAGGCGTTCTCATCAAAGCGAATGTAGGAGCCATCCTTGCGGCGGATCTCCTTAACGGTGCGAACGACGACGCAACGGACAACGTCCTTCTTCTTGACGTTGGCGCCAGGGGTAGCCTCCTGGACAGCACCGATGAACACATCGCCGATGCCTGCATAACGACGCTTGGAACCGCCAAGCACCTTGATGCAGCGAATCTTGCGAGCGCCGGAGTTGTCGGCGACGTTCAGCATGGTTTGCATCTGAATCATGGTAGATGTTCCTCCGAACTAAGAACCGAAGAGAGGTGCGCAGCCTTTATGCGGCTCGTGGTATGCAAGCCAGGCATACGCACATCTTCGGAAACGTACAAGTCGTAAGAGCGACTGCTTATTTAGCGCGCTCGACGACCTCGATGAGGCGCCAACGCTTCATCTTGGACATAGGACGGGTCTCCATAACGCGGACGGTATCGCCCACGCCAGCCGTGCACTCCTCGTCGTGAGCGTGCAGCTTCTTGGAGCTGGTCATCATCTTGCCGTACTTGGGGTGACGCTTGCGCTCGGTGATGGTGACAACAATGGTCTTGGCACCGGAGACGGAGGTAACGACACCCGTACGGACCTTACGCGAGTTACGCGAATCAGTCATGTTCTCTCCTTAGGTCCTACTCGGCGACAGCGGACTTCTCCGCTGCGATCTCGCGGGCGCGCTGCTCCGTGAGGACGCGAGCGATGTCCTTCTTCACGGTGTTGACGCGAGCGGTGTTGTCCAGCTGGCTGGTGGCCATCTGGAAACGAAGGTTAAAGAGCTCGGCGCGCATTTCCTTCAGCTTCTCAACGAGCTGAGCGTCCGAGAGCTCACGAATCTCTGCGGGCTTCATTAGTTCTCCTCCTTGGCGGCGGCGGCGTCCTCAGCAGCCCACTTGGCCTCGAGAGCGGCCTCCTCAGCCATCTCCTTCTCGATGCGCTGCTCAGCGTTCTTAGCAGCAACAATCTTGGTCTTGATGGGGAGCTTGTGCTGCGCAAGACGCAGAGCCTCGCGAGCGACCTCCTCGGGAACACCCTTGACCTCGAACATGATGCGGCCGGGCTTGACGACGGCCACCCACTCCTCGGGATTACCCTTACCAGAACCCATGCGAGTCTCGGCGGGCTTCTTGGTGATGGGCTTATCGGGGAAGATCGTGATGTAGACACGACCGCCACGCTTCATGTAGCGGGTCATGGCAATACGAGCGGCCTCGATCTGACGGTTGGTGATCCAATGGGCCTCGAGAGCCTGGATACCAAACTCGCCGAAATGCAGCTCGGTATTACCCTTGGCCTGGCCCTTCATGGAGCCACGCTGCACCTTGCGGTGAAGAATACGCTTAGGGGCAAGCACTACTGACCCCTCCTCTCGGAGTTACGACGACGAGGACGGGAAGAGCCCTCGAGTGCAGGGTTGGGAACAGGCTGGCCCGGGAGCTTCTCGCCCAGGTAGATCCAGACCTTCACGCCGCAAGCGCCCATGGTGGTGCTGGCGACAGCCGTGCCGTAGTCGATCTTGGCGCGGAGGGTGTGCAGAGGCACGCGACCCTCACGGTACCACTCACGACGGCCCATCTCGGCACCGCCGAGACGACCGGAGCACTGGATACGGATGCCCTTGGCGCCGGCCTTGCGAGCGGACTGGACAGCCTTGCGCATAGCGCGACGGAAGGCAACGCGGCCCTCGAGCTGCTCAGCAATGGACTGAGCAACGAGGTTGGCGTCGAGCTCGGGGCGCTTGATCTCGACAACGTCGACGGAGAGCTGGCCCTTGGAGACGCCAGCGACCTTCTCGAGCTCGGTGCGGAGGGTATCGATCTCGGCACCCTTCTTACCGATGACAACGCCGGGGCGAGCGGTGAGGATGATGACCTTCACCTTGTCGCCAGCGCGCTCGATCTCGACACGGGAGACAGCTGCGCGGGAAAGACGCTTCTCGAGGTACTTGCGGATCTCGAGATCGTTACCGAGGGTCTTAGCGTAATCCTTCTCTGCGAACCAGCGAGAGCGCCAGTTCTCGGTGATGCCAAGACGGAAGCCGGTGGGGTAGACTTTCTGACCCATACAGCTTTACGCCTCCTTTCGAGGAGCAACGACGACGGTGATGTGGGAAGTACGCTTCAGAATGCGAGAAGCGGAACCCTTGGCGCGGGGACGGATGCGCTTAAGCGTCGGACCCTCGTCAACATAGGCAGCGGCGACAACCAGGTTGTCGGCACGCAGACCGTTGTTGTTCTCGGCGTTCGCAACGGCGGAACGGAGAACCTTCTCGACATCCACGGCGACGGCGCGGTCGCAGAAGTGGAGGATGTCGAAGGCCTGAGCGACAGGCTTGCGGCGGATCAGATCGACCACCAGGCGGGCCTTGCTGGGGGAAACACGCACGTACTTAGCGACGGCGCGAACCTCGGTGGCCTCAGTTTCAATAGACTTAGTTGCCATTTACGGTTAACCCCCTATTTGGCCTTGTGGCCACGGAACGTACGAGTCGGCGCGAACTCGCCGAGCTTGTGACCAACCATGGACTCGGTAACATACACGGGCACATGCTTGCGGCCGTCGTGGACGGCGATGGTGTGACCAACCATCTCGGGGAAGATGGTGGACGCGCGGGACCAGGTCTTCACGACGTCCTTCTTGCCAGCCTCGTTCATCGCGGTGATACGCGAGAGAAGGCGAGTCTCCACGAACGGGCCCTTTTTGAGACTTCTGCTCATAAGTGCTTTCTCCTAAAACTCGGTATCCGAAATTACTTCTTACGGCGACGAATGATGTGCTGGTTCGAGACCTTCTTCTTCTTGCGCGTACGAAGGCCCTTCGTCGGCTTACCCCAGGGGGTAACGGAGGGACGACCAGAGGTGTGGTTCTTGCCCTCGCCACCGCCGTGCGGGTGGTCGACAGGGTTCATGACGGTACCGCGGACGGTCGGGCGCACGTTCATGTGACGCTTACGGCCGGCCTTGCCGATGACGATGTTGGAGTGATCGGCGTTGCCGACCTCACCGACGGTGGCGCGGCAGGTAACGAGGATGCGGCGCATCTCGGAGGAAGGCATACGGACGATAGCGTACTTGCCCTCCTTACCCATCAGCTGGCAGGAGTTACCGGCGGAACGGGCGATAGCAGCGCCCTTGCCCGGCTGGAACTCGACGGCATGGATGAGCGTACCGACGGGGATGTCGGCGAGGGGCAGAGCGTTGCCCGGCTTGATGTCGGCGTCAGAACCGGACATGATGGTCTGACCGACCTCGAGGCCCTTGGGGGCTAGGATGTAGCGCTTCTCACCGTCAGCGTAGTGCAGCAGAGCGATGCGAGCGGAACGGTTCGGATCGTACTCGATCGTGGCAACCTTGGCGGGCACGCCGTCCTTGTTGCGCTTGAAGTCGATCACGCGGTAACGACGCTTCACGCCGCCGCCCTGATGGCGGGTGGTGATGCGGCCGTTGTTGTTACGACCGGCCTTCTTGGGCAGGGGCTCGAGAAGAGACTTCTCGGGCTTGGTGCAGGTGATCTCGGAGAAGTCGGAGATCGTCTGCCAACGCCTACCAGCGGAGGTCGGCTTAAGGTGCTTTACAGCCATTACAATCCCTTTCAATAGGAATCCGTTAGCCATCGCAGACAGGGATTCGAGGTTCTGCCTCGGGTGCGATGACACCGGACGTATACACGGTTCCGGGCGTGTCCATTTTATACGCCCAAAACCTTGAGCTCCCGCCTCCCCTATTTGGGAGGCATGAGCTCACTCAACAGCAGCGAGTCTTAGGCCTGGTTGCCAAAGACCTCGATGGTGTCGCCCTCGGCCAGCGTGACGATGGCCTTCTTCCAAGAACGGGTCTTGCCGGCGACATAGCGCACGCGCTTGGTCTTGGGCTTGACCGTCAGGGTGTTCACGCGAACGACCTTGACGCCGAAGATCTCCTCGACAGCGTCCTTGATCTGATACTTGTTAGCATCCTTGGCGACCTCGAACGTGTACTTGTTCAGCTCCATGCCGGAGAAGGAACGCTCGGACACGATCGGACGGATGATGATCTCGTGGGCGGTCATTTATGCAAGCACCTCCCCGAAGTGAGCGGCGATGTCGGCGGGCATCAGCACGGCGTTGTTGTTGACGAGATCGTAGGTGTTGGCCTCGTCAGCGGTGATGATGAACGTCTTGGGAATGTTGCGGAACGACAGGTAGGCGTTGACGTCCTCATCGCGAACGATGATGGTCAGACGCTTGCCCTCAAGGCCGAGAGCCTTGAGCATGGCGACGGCAGCCTTGGTGGAAGGCTTCTCGAAGCCGTAGTCGTCGACGAGCACGAGCTCGCCATCGGCCAGCTTGGCGGACAGCGCGGAGCGCATAGCCAGCTTGACCTCCTTGTTGTTCATACGCTTAGCGTAGGAACGGGGCTTGGGGGCGAAGACAACGCCACCGTGACGCCACTGGGCAGCACGGATGGAACCCTGGCGGGCACGGGCGGTGCCCTTCTGACGCCAAGGCTTCTTGCCGCCACCGGAAACCTCAGAGCGGCCCTTAGCGGACTGGGTGCCCTGACGCCAAGAGGCCATCTGGCACTTGACGATGTGGTGCATAACGTGGATGTTCGGCTCGATGCCGTACACCTCAGCGGCGAGCTCGGCCTCGGCGACCTTCTTGCCCTCGCTGTTCTTTACTTCAAACTTTGCCATTTAAGTGTTCTCCTTGGTATGACGCTGGGCTAAATGGGCTGGGCCCTTAGGCCATACGGATGGCGACGAGACCATTCTTGGCACCCGGGACAGCGCCCTTGACCAAGATGAGGTTCTGCTCGGCATCGATGCGGACAACGGAAAGGTTCTTGACGGTAACGCGCTCGTTACCCATGTGACCGGCCATCTTGACGCCCTTGAGGACGCGCGCAGGATAGGCGCACTGACCGATAGAACCGGGGTGACGCTGGAAGTGAGAACCATGCGTCATAGGACCGCGGCGCTGACCCCAGCGCTTGATGCGACCCTGGAAGCCCTTACCCTTGGAGGTACCGATGACGTCGACCTTCTCGACATCAGCGAAATCAGCGACGGTGACGACCTCGCCGACCTTGTGCTCCTCGCCGTTCTCGACGCGGACCTCACGAAGGAAGCGGACAGGCTCGACGCCAGCCTTGGCGAAGTGACCAGCCATGGGCTTGTTCACGTTCTTGGCCTTGATGTCGCCGAAACCGATCTGGACGGCGTCATAGCCGTCGGTTGCCTGAGTTTTAACCTGCGAGACAGCGCAGGGGCCAGCCTGGATGACCGTGACGGGAACGACGTTGTCGTCCTCGTCCCAAACCTGGGTCATGCCAATCTTGCGGCCGAGAATCATGCTGATCAAGATATGATCCCAACTCTCGCGTGGTCTTGGGACAATGCGTACACCACCGAGCGTACGCCCCTAGAGGACCACTACTTACACGACGTGCTCCCCAGCCTTGTATTTCGCCCGGACTACCTGACAACCCTATTAAGCAGGCATTTTGTCCAGCCAGAATACTCCCCTGGTTTCACACAGCTGTTTAGTATACACGGCTGCGGGCGTATCCATCGAGATTCATATTTCACTCACATTGTTTACGCAGGTAAAGTGCGTGGCACGTTCCCAGTGTGCGGCGGAGGGGGCGGGCCTGAGACATATTAAGGTTGCTGCTCTACAGTCCTGCTCACGACGGAGAGCACATTAAGTGCTCTCCTGTTCGTGCGGAACTCGCGACAACCTTAATATGTCTCAGGCCCGCCCCCTCCGCCGCACACTGGGAACGCCACGTTGACGTCTACTAAACCTTGCTCGCTCAGCTAATTACTTTGTTGGGGATCGATAATTTGCCGCAAGGTGAACTTGGATTGAGACGTGTCGCCCTCTTCTCCCGACTCTTCCTCGTCAAAATCGAAGATCATGATGGCGCAGTTGGGGAGTTTTGTTGGGAGCTTGAAGCCCCCTGGGGCTGCAGCCTTAATGAATTGGCGGCTGGCGCTGCCGTGGCTTACTGCTAGGAGGGCTTCGATGCCCTCGGAGTCCATGAGATTAGTGAGGGTGCCTACCATGCGTTCTTGCAGTGCGCGGCTTCCTTCTCCTCCGAAGGGGACCAGGTCCTCGCCCGGATCCCAGACGTCGGTGGGTAGCGCGTCGTGCGGGCCTTCTTCGAAGGTGCCGTAGCAGCGCTCGATAATGCCTTCGCAGGGCCCAACTGCTGCGTCCGGGCCGAGGAGCTCGCATGCGACGAGCTGAGCTGTGTCCATGGCTCGGCCTAAGGGCGAAGAGACCACTTTGTCGGGGACGACGCCGTGGGCTTTGAGCCATGCGGCTGCCATCCCGGCTTGCTGACGGCCTAAGTCGGTGAGCGGTGAATCGCAGCGGCCCTGGACCAGCTTTTTGACGTTGAACTCCGTCTGACCGTGACGGAGTAGATACAGCTTCTTCATGCTCTCCCCTTCTGCATAACCTGCTTTGCCGGCACAGCCTTACTCGTGGGTATGCCCTACGTAGTCTTCGTCGATCGTAATCTTGGCAATCGACTTGGGATATTCCGATTCGACCCGTTGTGCCAGCGCGTGCTTTACGTCTTCGGCACTCATCTGCAGATCCGAGGGACGCACGCAGTCAAAGATCACGTTGGTGTGCGTAGGACCCGGCACACAGCGTAGATCATGAATCGAGAGGCGGTTATCGATCTCCTGAGCCATTGCGTTGATACGCAGGCGCATGCTCGCCAGCTTGGGGTCATCGGTCACGATGGGGTCGTAGTGAAGTGTGACAATCATGCCGTCTTCGTTCCTAAACGACTGCTCGATGTTATCGAGCGTGTCGTGACTTTCCAGCGGGCTGGCCTCGGCCGCCATCTCGGCGTGCGCACTTGCAAACTTCCTGCCCGGGCCGTAGTCGTGAACCATCAAATCGTGAACGCCCAAAACGCCGGGATAGCTCATGATCTTGTCTCGAATGTGCTTGACCAGCTTAGGATCGGGTGACTGGCCCAAAAGCGGGCTTACCGTATCTTGAATAAGTTCAAGGCCGCTCCAGCCAATATAGGCGCCAACGGCAAGGCCAACCCATGCGTCAAGATTGATGTGCGTCACCTGCGAAACAATCGCACATGCCAGCACGGCGCCTGTGGCAAGGACATCGTTCTTGGAATCCTGCGCGGTCGCATGCAGCGTCTCGGACTCAATGCGATCGCCGAGCTTTTGGTTGAGGGCCGCCATCCACAGCTTTACAACCATCGAAAGTGCCAGGACTGCCACCAGGGCAAGCGAGAACTCGACAGGCTCCGGGTTGACAATACGCTCCACCGAGGACTTCACCAGTTCGATGCCAATAAGCAGCACGAGCGCCGCCACGACCAAACCCGAGAGATACTCGTAGCGACCGTGGCCGTAAGGATGCTCGGGGTCGGCCGGCTTGCTCGCCAGCTTAAAGCCCAGCACGCTCACGATATTCGAGCTGGCATCGGACAGGTTGTTCATGGCATCCGCCACAATCGAAACCGATCCCGACAGCACACCAATTGCGCCCTTCGCAGCACAAAGCGCAACATTAGCGAGAATACACACCATGCCCGTCAACGTGCCCACGCGCGCACGGTCGCCCTGCGCACGACGAACGATCCACTCGACCATCTTCATCAGCCCCCACGGTACTGCCTATATATATCTATTGCTCAAACGGATTGTAGTGTAGCCACTTTGTCCTTCAGATACAAAAAAGGCCACAACCCACACGGGCCACGGCCTTGGAATATGGCAAAGGAATCGTCCTTGTGTCGCACAGGTTTACGCGCTTACTTCGGCCACGCTCTTCGAGGTTTCGGGTGAATCGGCTCCGTCCCCCGTCGTCTGTCCCTTCGCCGGCACCACGCCAAAGCAGTAGCTCAGCGCCGCAGACACCGCAAATGCCACACCGCCGGCAAAGCAGCACCACAGCAGGTTCGAGATGCCGCCCGTGGCAAAGCCAATGACCATAAGGACATTCGTCATGCCGATGGTATAGGCCGTAACGTGGCCCACGGCCGCAACAAGGCCTCCGACGGCGCCGCCAATGGCCATGCACGTCAGGCACCTGCCATATTTAAAGCCGCAACCGTACAGCGCCGGCTCGCTTACGCCGCCAAGAACACCCGAGATTGAATAGCCCAGCATGAGCGCCTTCTCGTCCTTATCCGCAACGCGAAGCGACGCGCCAAAGGGCATGCCCCAAACGGCGAACGTTGCCATCGTCGCGGCGATCAGGATGCACGAATCCGTTCCCACACTCATAAACTGCGCATAGGCGAGCGATAGGACAACGTTGCTGACGCCGGCGATCTTTAGGAACTCCCAGCCCGCAGCAAGCCCCATGAGCGTGAGCAGCGACACGATGCCACCGGAATTGCCAAGCATAAACATAAGCTGGCCCAACAGCATGCCCAGATAGCTGCCCGCCGGCGCCGTAATACACAGCGAAACCGGAACCATGACAAGCATGGTCGCAAACGGAACAAACGAAAACGCCACGGCCCTAGGGATAACGCGCTTAAAGAAACACTCCACTCGCCATAGCACAGGCACCGAAAGGAGAACTGGAATAACAGTCGTCGTGTAATCGTTGACCGGCGCGGGAAGCAGACCATACACGGAAGTCATCGATGCCCCCGTCGTCGATGCGGCATCGACGAGCTTGAGCAGATCGGGCGCAATCAATACGCCGCCCAGCATCATACCCAGCTGCTCCGAGCAACCGAGCTGGCGGGCGGCCGCCCAACCAAGATAGATGGGCAAAAAGTAGTAGCCGGCGTTATAGAGCCAACTGTAGAACAGGCGATAGATTTCGGAATCGGCAGACCACAGGCCCAGCATGCCTTCGCCCATAATGACGGCGACGGTGCGGAACAACGCCGCGCAGACAATAAACGGCAGCGCCGACATCATGCTTTTGGACAGATAATCGACCACGGCCATGGCGTTTGATGAAACCGACGTTGTAAACGAGGTGTTAGAAACTTGTAGCATGGAACGCCTTTCCCAATATGACATGCGGGCTGTCCCTTTGTCACATCGTGCGGTACTGACCGATTGCGCGGTACTTTTCGTAGCGGAGGTTTGTGAGGGTCGCGTCGTCGAGCTGCCCAAGCGCATCGAAGGCATCAAATGCCGAGGACATGACGGCACCGGCGATCTCCTCATGCGACAGGCCCTTATCGTCAACAATGCCGTCAATGATGCCGAGCGCCAGCAGATCGGGGGCCGTGAGCTTAAGCGCCTCGGCGGCCTCATTCGCGCGCTCGGTATCCTTCCACAGGATCGACGCACAGGCCTCGGGGCTCACGACCGAATAGGCCGAGCTCGAGAGCATCAGGATGCGGTCGGCCACGGACAGCGCCAGCGCGCCACCAGAGCCGCCCTCGCCTGTCACCACCGAGACAATCGGCGTCTTAAGGCCGCTCATCTCCATGAGGTTCTGGGCAATCGCCTCACCCTGGCCGCGTTCCTCGGCACCGATGCCGCAAAACGCGCCCGAAGTATCGACCAGGCACAGAACCGGTCGACCAAACTTTTCGGCCTGGCGCATCAGGCGACGCGCTTTGCGGTAGCCCTCGGGATGTGCCATACCAAAGTTGCGACGCATGCGCTCTTTGGTCGTGGTGCCGCGCTCGATGGCGATGACCGTTACGGGGCGTCCGTCTTTCCAGCCAATGCCAGCCACCACAGCAGCGTCGTCGCCAAAGTAGCGGTCGCCGTGCAGCTCCACAAATCCATCCAGGCCCAGCGAGATCATCTCGCCTGCCGTGGCGCGATCTGCCGAGCGGGTCTGCTTGACAATCTCGAGCGCGGTTTTTGGTGCGGCCGAGCGCTTGAACAAGTGTCCCAGCTTTTTGCCGCGGCGACCCGAATGCACGATCTCATGCGGTGCCCCCAGGCCGGGCGCGTGCCCTTCGTGCAGCGCCAGCAGCTCGCCTACCGTGAGCGCAATCTCGCCACGCGGAACAACGGCATCGCAAAAGCCGTGCTCCAGCAAAAACTCGGAGCGCTGGAATCCCTTGGGCAGGCGCTTGTGCATGTTCTGCTCGATCACGCGCGGGCCGGCAAATGCCGTCAGGGCATCGGGCTCGGCCAGGATAATATCGCCCTCCATGGCAAAGCTCGCGGTTACGCCTCCGGTCGTGGGGTCGGTGAGCACCGTGATATACAGGCCGCCCGCCTCGCTGTGGCGCCTAACCGCCGCAGAAATCTTGGCCATCTGCATAAGCGATGTCACGCCCTCTTGCATGCGCGCACCGCCCGAAACGGTAAAGCCGACAACTGGCAATCCAAGCTCGGTCGCTCGCTCAAATGTGCGACAGATCTTCTCGCCCACCACGGAACCCATCGAGCCCATCATAAAGTTGGCGTCCATAAAGAAGAGCGCGGTATCGCAACCGCAGATTTTGCCCCTGCCGCACACAACGGCATCGTGCTCGCCCGAACGCTCGCTCACGCTCTTGAGCTTGTCGGCATAGCCGGGAAACGAGAGGAAGTCCTCCGGCGCCAGACTGGCATCCCATTCCTCAAACGTGCCCTCGTCAATCGTCATGCGCATGCGGTCGCGCCCGCTCACGCGAAAGTGTTTGCCGCAACGAGGGCAGACCTCGAGGTTGTCGTGCAGGCGCGCCTCATCGATCACGCGGCGGCACTCCGGGCACTTGATAAACACGTGGCGCGCGGGAAACTCGGCGCACGACTCGGTCATCGGTCCCTCGAGGACGTTGACCGTCTTCGCTTTTCTATTCATCAGCATAGAGATGCCCCATCAGATCGGTGTGATACATGCCCGACAAGAACTCGTCGTTTGCCAGCACGTCTAGCTGAAGCTCGCTGTTTTCGCTCACGCCCTCAATCACGAGCTCGCCCAGGGCCGAGCGCATCTTGCGAATGGCGCCGTCACGCGTGGGCGCACACACGATGAGCTTGCCAAGCATGGAGTCGTAGTACGGCGGAACTTTAGCACCGGTAAACATGGCGGAATCCCAGCGCACGCGCGGACCGCCCGGCACACGCAACGCGGTGACCGTTCCGCATGACGGCAGAAAATCCGGCGTTTCGGCATTGATGCGGCACTCCATGGCGTGGTTGCGGACCGGCATGTCCTCCTGCTCAAAGGGCAGAGGCTGGCCGGCTGCCACGCGCAGCTGCCACTTGACCAAGTCGGTATCGGTCACAAACTCCGTAACCGGATGCTCCACCTGCAAGCGCGTGTTCATTTCCATAAAGTAGAAATTGCCGTCGTCCGAATACAGGAACTCGATGGTACCGGCTCCTTCGTAGCCGACGGCACGAGCCAGGTCACGCGCTGCCTTGTGCATGCGAGCACGAATGTCGTCGTGTCCGTCGAGGCACGGCGCGGGGCTCTCCTCGATTAGCTTTTGGTTGCGCCGCTGCACCGAGCACTCGCGCTCGCCGAGCGAAAACACATGGCCCTGCTTATCGGCCATAATCTGTACCTCAACGTGATGCGCCGGCGCGACGAACTTCTCCATGTAGCACTCGCCGTCGCCAAAAACGGCCTCGCCCTCGGCGCGTGCTTCAATAAAGGCCTTTGCCGCATCTTCCACGCGCTCGACCTTACGAATACCGCGACCGCCGCCGCCCGCACGCGCCTTAATAAGCACGGGGCAGCCAATGCGCTCAGCCTCGGCCGTTGCCTCCTCGGGACTTTTGAGCAAATCGCAGCCCGGCACGATGGGCACGCCCGCCGCGGCAGCCGTTCGACGTGCGGCGTCCTTGTCGCCCATGCTGTCGATCACCTTGGCCGAAGGACCAACAAACGCCAGGCCATACTTGTCGCAGTCGCGCACGAAGCTCGCCTTCTCGGAGAAAAAGCCATAGCCGGGATGAATTGCCTTAGCTCCCGACTTTACGGCACAGGTGAGCACAGCATCGTCGTTGAGGTAGCTCTCGGCAAGACGCGGACCGCCGATGCAATACGCCTCGTCGGCAAGCTGCACGTGCAGCGCGTCCGCATCGGCCGTGGAATAAACGGCGACGGTCTTGATGCCCATATCGCGGCACGCGCGGATAACACGGACCGCGACTTCGCCGCGGTTGGCGATGAGCACTTTGTCGAACATGAAGCCTTCCTTAACTTTCGTGCATGAGTGCAAAAGACATATCGGCGCGGCAGCAAACCTCACCGTTGACGCTCGCAGTACCCGTCGCAAAGCGGAACGGCCCGCGCGCACGCGTGATGGTGCACACCAGATCAACCGTGTCGCCCGGGCGCACCGGACGCTTAAAGCGCACCTTGTCCAGACTCGTGTAGAACGGCGTCGCGCCGCGCGCTTCCTCATCGCCCATCAGCAGCACGCAACAGTTTTGGGCGAGCATCTCGCACTGAATCACGCCGGGGACCACCGGGTTTCCCGGAAAATGCCCCTGCAAAAAGTACTCGTCGCCCGTAATCGTGATCTTGCCGTGGGCCTCGTCGCCCACCAGCTCGGCCTCGTCGAGCAAAAGCATCGGTTCGCGATGCGGCAACAGTTCCTTAAGCTCTTCTTTGTTCATGGATATCACCTATCCGATCCTCATGAGGCAGCTGCCAAACTCCACGAGGTCGCCGTCGGCCACGCAGATCTCGAGCACCTCGCCGTCTGCCTCTGCCGTTACCTCGTTGAGAACCTTCATGGCCTCGATGATGCAGAGCGTCTCGCCGGCCTTGACCTTAGAGCCCACGTGCACAAACGGCTCGTCGCCCGGCGCCGGGGCAGCATAGAAAACGCCGACCATGGGAGCGGTCACCTCGGTGCCCTTGGGCTCCGGTGCGGCGGCAGGTGTCTGCGCGGCGGGCTCCGGTGCGGCAGGCGCGACTGTGGGAGCTGCAACTGGAGCGGCCATAGCGCTCGGCATGGGCATGGGCACGGCAACCGGCTGTGCGGCGCTCGCGCGCTCGAGTTCGACCGCGGTGCCATCGGGCTCCTCAACGCGTACGCGCGTGAGGCCGCGGTCCTCCATAACATCGGCTATCTCGGCAAGTCTTTTGGAATCCATGCTCTAGCTCCTCGTATATCTACGCAGCGCGATGGCGGCGTTGTGTCCGCCAAAGCCCAGGTTGGTCGAAAGCGCCCAGGTAAGGTCAGCGCGAACCGCGCGATTGGGCGTGTAGTCAAGATCGCAGGCGGGATCGGGCGTGTGGTAGTTAATGGTCGGCGGCACCACGCCCTGCTCGAGCGCCATGGCGCAGGCCATGACCTCGATGGCGCCCGTGGCACCGATCATGTGGCCGGTCATCGACTTAGTCGACGAGACGTGCGCGGCGCGCGCCGCGTCCTCGCCGAGCGCACGCTTAATGCCCGCCGTCTCGGACGAATCGTTGAGCTTGGTCGATGTGCCGTGGGCATTGATGTAGAGGCCCTCGGAAGGCCTGACGTCGCCCTCGGTCACCGCCAGCGATATCGCGCGGGCAATGCCGGCAGCCTCGGGATCAGGGCTCGTGATGTGATAGGCATCATCGGTGTTGCCGTAGCCCACGACCTCGGCATAAATGTGCGCACCGCGCGCCTGCGCATGTTCCATGCTCTCGAGCACGAGCACGCAGGCGCCCTCGCCCATCACAAAGCCATCGCGGTCTGCATCGAACGGGCGGCAAGCCGTCGCGGGATCAGGGTTGGTGGTCAATGCGCGGCAGGACGTAAAGCCCGCAACGGCATCGGGGATAATTGCGGCCTCGGCGCCGCCCGCGAGGATCGCGTCGGCATAGCCGTGCTTGATGGCGCGGAACGCCTCGCCCACCGCATGGGCCGAGGTTGCGCACGCGGTCACCACGGGCAGGGTCGGGCCCTTTGCCTTGTGGCGGATTGCGATATTGCCCGATGCCATGTTGGGGATCATCATCGCGATCATATAGGGCGATGCGCGGCGGGGCCCACGTTCGGCAATCGTATGGACGTTGTCGACGAGCGTCGTCATGCCGCCCACGCCCGAGCCCACGTAGACGCCCAGGCGCTCGCGATCGATGGCGCCTTCGACATCAAAGCCCGCATCGTGCATGGCTTCGTCCGAAGCCGCCATCGCAAACTGAACGCAGGGGTCGAGATGCTTGGCGTCACGCTTGCCAAAGTACTCGTTGCCGTCAAAGCCCTTGACCTCGGCTGCCACCTTGACGGCAAACGCATCGGTATCGAAGTGCGTGATCGGGCCGATGCCGCACGTGCCAGCACACATTGCCGCCCAGGTGGCAAGCGCGGTGTTGCCGAGCGGCGACACGGCACCGATACCGGTGATTGCAACTCTCTGTTCCATCATGGTCTCCTCATCCAAGCCGTTCTTCGGCCCTGGTTTCTACATCGCCATTCCGCCGTCGACGCGCACGACCTCACCCGTAATGTAGGCAGCCGCATCACTCGCCAAAAAGCGCACCACGCCGGCCACCTCCTCGGGGCGCGCCATACGCTTAAGGGGAATCTGCTCCTCGGTTACCGTACGCACCTTCTCCGAGAGCTTTGCCGTCATATCCGTCTCGACAAACCCGGGGGCAACCGCGTTCACTCGTACGCCGCGGGGCGCAAGCTCGCGCGCCACCGCCTTGGTCAGGCCGATCACGCCCGCCTTGGAGGCAGCGTAGTTGGCTTGCCCGGCATTGCCCATCAGGCCCACGACCGAGCTCATGTTGACGACGCAGCCGCCGCGCTGGCGCATAAAGGTCTTGGTGAGCGCGCGCGTCGTGTTAAACGTTCCTTTAAGATTGACATCGAGCACGCGATCGAAGGCGTCATCGCCCATGCGCATGAGCAGGCCATCGCGGGTGATGCCAGCGTTGTTGACGAGCGCCCAAATGGAGCCAAAGTCGTTGAGGACCGCTTCCACGCACGCGTTGACGGCAGCGGGGTCGGCCACGTCGCATTGATATGAGCGCGCCGTGGCGCCAGCCGCCTCGCAGGCGTCGCACGTCTCGCGCGCCGCATCGACGCTGCCGGCATAGACGACGGCGATATCGTAGCCATCCTCCGCCAGACCGATAGCGCAGGCGCGGCCGATACCCCGCGAGCCGCCCGTGACCAGTGCCACGCGACGTGAGTCGTTGCGCTCGAGCGCGCCATTGTTCAAGTTGCCCATGTCATTCCTTTCGGGTTACAGCCCTGTGGACTATGCGAGCTCGTCGGCAATAGCTGCGACCTGCTCGGCCGTCTCGCACGAATACACACGAACGTCGCTCAGCGTACGCTTGACCAGGCCGGACAGCGTTTTGCCGGGGCCGACCTCAATAAATGTGTCGATGCCTTGATCCTGCAGAGCATGCAGCGTATCGACCCAGCGTACGGCATGGCTCACCTGATTGGCCAAGACATCCGATGCCGTCTGGGGATCCGCCGGATAGGGCGCCGCTGTCATATTTGCCAAAACAGGAATGAGCAACGGGGACGGCGCGTGACCGGCCTCAATATATGCGGCAAGGCCACAGGTCGCCTCGGCCATATAGGGGCTATGAAATGCACCCGACACCGCGACCTTCATGGCGCGGCCGCCAGCCTCTTTTACTAGGACGTCGAGCTCCTGCAGCGCCTCGGGCGCTCCGGCCACAACCGTCTGCTGTGGGCTGTTGTAGTTGACTGGCCAGCAGTCCTCGCCGGCCTGTTTTGCCAGGCCCTCGACTTGCGCCGCATCGAGCTTGATGACGGCGCGCATGCCGCCCGGATGGCGCTCGGCAGCCGCGGCCATCAGCGCCGCGCGCTCGCACACGAGCTCAAAGCCCGCTCGCGTATCGAACGCCCCCGCAAAGGTGAGCGCGGCGACCTCGCCCAGCGAGAATCCCGCACAGGCGGCAGGTACCACGCCGCGCTCACGCAGGGCGGCAGCCGCTGCTAGGTCGTGAACGAACACGCACGGCTGCGTGTTCTCGGTCTGCGAGAGCTCCTCCTTGGAGGCACTCCGGCATTGCTCGCTGGTCCCCGGGCGCACCTCGTCGGCAATGGCGAACACCTCGGCGGCCGCCGGCGATGTCTCGATCAAGTCGACGCCCATCGCGGGGTGCTGGGCACCCTGGCCGGCAAACAAAAACGCTACGCCACCCATGCGCACGCACCCTTCAGGACGTGCTCGGCGCCATCGACCAGGTCGTCAACGATTTCGCGTGCGCTCTGGCGCTCATTGACCATGCCGGCAATCTGTCCACACAAAAACGAACCCTCTTCGTAGTTGCCGTCCTTGGCGGCCTTACGCAGCGCACCGGTTCCCATAGCACCGAGCTCCTCGGCACTCGCGCCGGAACCCTCGCTCTTGGCATAGGCGTTGGTGAAGGGGCTCTTGAGGGCGCGCACTGGATGTCCCGTCGAGCGACCGGTCGCACGCGTTGAAGTGTCGTTGGCCTTCAGGACCATCTCTTTGTACTGCTCCGAGACGGTGCACTCGTCTGCGACCAGAAAGCGCGTACCCACTTGCACGCCTTCGGCGCCCAGCATAAAGGCGGCCGCCACGCCGCGGCCGTCGGCAATACCGCCGGCGGCCACGACGGGAATGTCAACCGCATCGACGACCTGCGGCACCAGTGCCATCGTCGAGGTCTCGCCAATATGGCCGCCCGATTCGGTACCCTCGGCAACAACCGCCGTGGCTCCACGACGTGCCACGAGGCGCGCCAGCGCCACCGAGGCAACGACCGGGATGACCTTGATGCCCGCCTCGTTCCACGCCTTCATGTACTTGGCGGGATTGCCGGCGCCCGTCACGACGACCGGCACTCGCTCGTCAATCACGACCTGTGCAACCTCGTCGGCAAACGGGCTCATGAGCATGACGTTCACGCCAAAGGGCTTATCCGTCTTGGTGCGCAGCTCATGAATCTGGTCGCGAAGCCAGTTGGCGTCGGCGTTCATGGCCGCGATGATGCCTAAGCCACCCGCCTCGGACACTGCGGACGCCAGCGAGGCATCGGCAATCCAGGCCATACCGCCCTGGAACACGGGCTTTTCGATGCCGAGCAGATCGCAGAGAGGAGTCTTGAGCATCTCTACTTCTCCAATGCCGCCTCGACCGTATCGGCGAACTCGCCGACCGTCTTGGGGTTCTCCTCGGTATCGAGCTGGATGCCAAACTCGTCCTCGACGGCAACGAGGATCTCGACGGTGCCCAGGCTGTCGAGACCAATCTCCTCGAGCGTGGACTCGGGCTTCATCTCGACATCGTCAAGACCGGCGGTCTCGCGGATAACGTCGCAAACGCGCTCGAAGGTCTTCTGATCTGCCATGGTAGTTCTCCTTTGGTTGTGCCCTAGGGCGTTTTTATTTCCTATGTGCGACTACTTCCAACGAAGCAGATAGCCACCTATATCCAGACCGGCGCCAAATCCAACCAAGGCGATGGTGTCGCCTGTGTGAAGTGCACCGGCGTTTGCCAGCCGGTCGAGGGCAAGCGGAATGCATGCGCTCGAAATGTTGCCGGTCTCGTGCAACGTGCGAACCACGCGCTCGTCCGGCACGCCCAGGCGCTTAACCGCCTGGCTCAGGATTCGTTCGTTAGCCTGATGGAATACAAAATGATCGATGTCTTCGACCAAAATGCCCGCATCGATCGCAAGCTTATGGACCGTGTCGCAGATGGCGTTGACGCCGAACTTGAACACGCGGCGGCCATTCATGGACAGCACGCTCGCGCTATCTGCGGAAGCCTTAAACGGCGAGGTACCGACCAGACCGGGAACGCGCAACGTCTCGACGTCGGGCGCCGTCGAAAGCTCAACGGCAAGGGGACTGTCTCCCCCAGCCTCAATCACTGCGGCGCCTGCCCCATCGCCAAAGAGCACGCAGGTGGCACGGTCGGTCCAGTCGAGCGCGCGCGTCATCTGCTCGGCAGCAACGACAAGCACGCGCTCGGCGCGACCGCGGGCGATATAGCCCTCGGCGACATCGAGCGCAAATACGAAGCCGGCACAAGCCGCCGAGACATCGAAGGCAGGGCACGTCGCGCCTAGTCGCTCAGCAACGGCACACGCCTCAGCGGGAACAAGGTGGTCACCCGTCGTCGTCGAGCAGACGATCAGATCCAGCTGGCTCGCGTCGATTCCGGACACCTGGAGTGCCCGCTCACTCGCCGCTACGGCAAGGTCGTCAAGTGACTCGGTGGTGCAGACGTGGCGGCTCTTGATACCCGTGCGGGTAAAAATCCACTCATCCGAGGTATCGAGGAACTCAGACAGCTCGTCATTGGAAACACTGCGTTCAGGAAGCGCCGAGCCTGTTCCAAGAATCGTGAAACCCATCACTAACCTCCTTTGAGTTGTTGACGTGTTTACATCGACCAAGAGAGGATAACGCATTTCAGTCTTTGTTGACGTGTTAACATTAAATTGTCCAAATGCGACAAAGGCTTCACATTGTGTCTATCTCTCGACACCATTGCGTCATTCACTTATTCAATAAGGAGGTAGCAGCCGCTATGGATGCCCAATTAACGATTGTCGACGTAACCGGATCGACCAACGATGACCTGCTCGAGGCAGGAAAACAGGGTGCGCCGCACGGCACAGGACTTGCCGCCCGCGCGCAAACGGCAGGACGCGGCCGGCGCGGCCACAAGTGGGATTCAACCGCCGGCAACCTATTGCTTTCGATTGTCCTGCGTCCATGCGTTAATCCCGCAAAGTACTCTGGTCTTGCCGCCGTCAGCGGCCTAGTGGTGCTCGAAGCACTCGAAAAGCAAGGTCTTGCAAACGAGATTGGCCTCAAATGGCCCAACGACCTGGTCGCGCGAGGACGCAAACTCGGCGGCATTCTGGTCGAGGCCGCACGCGATAACGAAGGCAAACCTTTCGCCGTCTGCGGCATTGGTGTCAACGTAAACTACACGCCCCAAGAGGTGCCCGATGGCGGCCTGCCGGCAATCGGTCTCTCGGATCTCAACGAGAGCGTACCTGCCGTCGACATGCTCCTCGATGAGGTCTATCACGCAGTTATAGACGCTGTAGATGCCTGGGCAGAGCGCCTCAACGCCAAGGAAGAAGACGCCGGTCCGCTCGCGCCCGTCCACGACGAATATATCGCTCACCTCAATTGGATCGGGGAGCACGTTATCGCCCGCTCCCCCGCTGAGGACGAGCTGGCGCGTGGCATCTTTAAAACGGTCGATGGCTTTGGTCGCGCGTGCATCGAAACGGAAGACGGCTTTCGATCCTTCCATTTTGAGGAGGCATCGCTGCGTCCCTTGAGCGAATAGGGCGCCGCAACCACCTACTCGGCAGCATTACCCCGCAGTCCAATCCATCATTCAAAACAAAAGGGCCCCGCTGCCGTTACGGCAGCGGGGCCCTTTAAGCTATGAGCGATATCGCTTAGAGCTTGATGTCGATGTCGACGCCAGCGGGGAGGTCGAGACGCATGAGCGAATCAACGGTGCCCGAGGTGGGGTCGAGGATGTCGATGAGGCGCTTGTGGGTGCGCATCTCGAACTGCTCACGGGAGTCCTTGTTCACGTGCGGCGAGCGGATAACCGTGTACAGGTTGCGCTCGGTGGGCAGGGGGACAGGACCGGAAACGCGAGCGCCGGTCTTCTGAGCGGTCTCAACGATGAGCTTCGCGGACTGATCGACGACCTCGTGATCATAGCCCTTGAGGCGAATGCGGATCTTCTGGGTAGCCAACTTAAACCTCCAAAGAGTGCGAGAGATGTTCTCGCGGATTACGTAACAGGGAGCTCGAACTTAGGCGTTCTTGCTCATGACCTCGTCCACGATGGACTTGGGCGCGGGCTCATAAGAGTCGAACTGCATCGTGTAGGATGCACGGCCCTGGGTCTGGGAGCGAAGGTCGGTAGCGTAACCGAACATCTCGCCCAGCGGCACCTTGGCACGGATGAGCTTGCTGTTCTTGCGATCCTCCATGCCCTCGATCTTGCCGCGGCGACCGGAGAGGTTGCCCATAACGTCGCCCATGTACTGCTCGGGGGTCTCAACCTCGACAGCCATGATCGGCTCGAGCAGCTGCGGATCGGACTTCTTGAGGGCGTCCTTGATAGCCATGGAACCGGCGATCTTGAAGGCGGCCTCGGAGGAGTCGACCTCGTGGTAAGAACCGTCGAACAGGGTGACCTTAACGTCGAGGACCGGGAAGCCGGCGATAACACCGGTGTTCAGGGCCTCCTGGATGCCCTTGTCGATGGACGGGATGTACTCCTTGGGCACGACGCCGCCGACGATAGCGTTGACGAACTCGTAGCCGAAGCCCTCCTCCATCTTCTCGAGCTTGATGACGGCGTGGCCGTACTGACCGCGACCGCCGGACTGACGGACGAACTTGCCCTCAGCCTTCTCGACGTCGTGACCAGCGGTCTCGCGGTAGGCAACCTGGGGCTTACCAACGTTAGCGTCAACCTTGAACTCACGGAGCAGACGGTCGACGATGATCTCGAGGTGCAGCTCGCCCATGCCGGCGATGATGGTCTGGCCGGTCTCGTGGTTGGTGGACACCTGGAAGGTCGGGTCCTCCTCGGCGAGCTTGGTCAGAGCCAGGGACATCTTGTCCTGCTCGGCCTTGGTCTTGGGCTCGATGGCAACGTCGATAACGGGCTTAGCGAACTCGATCTTCTCGAGGACGATCTCCTTGCCCTCGGCGCACAGGGTGTCGCCGGTGGTGGAGTTCTTGAAGCCGACGCAAGCGACGATGTCGCCGGCGGCAGCGTCGTCACGGTCGATACGCTCGGCGGCGTTCATCTCGAGGATGCGGCCGAGGCGCTCGCGCTGACCGTTGGAAGCGTTGACAACGTAGGAGCCGGACTCGGCGCGGCCGGAGTAAACGCGGACGTAGGTGAGCTTACCGACGAACGGGTCGGTCATGATCTTGAAGACCAGGCCGGAGAAGGGCTCGTCGAAGGAAGGATGACGCTGGATCTCCTCGCCGGTGTCCGGATCGGTACCGGTGACGGCCTCAACGTCGAGCGGGCTGGGCAGGTAGTCGACGACAGCGTCGAGCAGCTCCTGAACGCCCTTGTTCTTGTAGGCGGAGCCCACGAAGACGAGGTTGAGCTCGTTGGCCAGAACGCCCTTGCGCAGAGCGGCCTTAAGCTCCTCGACGGTGAAGTCCTCCTCCATGAGGATCTTCTCCATGAGCTCGTCGTCAAAGCTGGCAGCAGCGTCAAGGAGCTCCTCGCGCTTGGTGGCAGCGATGTCGGCGAACTCAGCCGGGATCTCGTCCATCGGCTCGGGGTAGGTCATACCCTTCTCGTCGGCCTTGAAGTCCCATGCAGTCATAGTGACCAGGTCGATGACGCCCCAGAAGTTGTCCTCGGCGCCCATCGGGACCTGAGCGGCCACGGCGTTAGCGTCGAGACGATCCTTCATGGTCTCGATAGCGTTGAAGAAGTCAGCGCCCACGCGGTCATACTTGTTGATGAAGGCGATACGGGGGACGTTGAAGGTAGAAGCCTGACGCCAAACGGTCTCAGACTGGGGCTGAACGCCGGCAACGGCGTCGAAGACGGCGACAGCGCCATCGAGGACGCGCAGGCAGCGCTCGACCTCAGCGGTGAAGTCAACGTGGCCCGGGGTGTCGATGATCTGGATGCGGTAGTCCTTACCGTCCTTGTTCCAGAAGCACGTGGTAGCAGCGGAGGTAATGGTTACGCCGCGCTCCTGCTCCTGAACCATCCAGTCCATGGTGGCAGCGCCCTCATGAACCTCACCGATCTTGTGGGTCTTACCGGTGTAGTAAAGAATACGCTCGGTCGTGGTGGTCTTACCGGCATCGATGTGGGCCATGATGCCGATGTTACGGGTATCGGAAAGCTTGTACTTAGGCTTAGCCATGTTAGTTCCTTACCTTAACTTACCAACGATAGTGAGAGAACGCGCGGTTGGCCTCGGCCATCTTGAAGACGTCCTCACGCTTCTTGACGGAAGCGCCCAGGCCGTTGGAAGCGTCGAGGATCTCGTTGGCGAGACGCTCGGCCATGGTCTTCTCCTTGCGAGCGCGGGAGAAGTTGACGATCCAGCGGATACCCAGAGCGGTGGAACGACGGGAGTTGACCTCCATCGGGACCTGATAGGTAGCGCCACCGACACGCTTGGGCTTAACCTCGAGCGTGGGCTTGACGTTGTCCATAGCCTTCTTGAAGGTAGCGAGAGCGTCGCCACCCTCGGACTTCTCGGCAACGATCTCGAAAGCGGTGTAAACGATGCGCTCAGCGGTGGCCTTCTTGCCGTCAAGAAGGACCTTGTTGATGAGCTGAGTCACCAGGCGGTTGTTGTAAACGGCGTCAGGCTGAACCTCACGACGATTAGCTGCTGCACGACGCGGCATGTGAAATCTCCTTAAGTGTCTACCGTGCGGCGCTTAGGCGGCACACGGCGAAAGTATCAAAACGTTATCTGGCTTATTTAGCCTTGGGGCGCTTAGCACCATACTTGGAACGGGCCTGCATACGGTTCTGGACCGGAGCAGCGTCGTAGGCGCCACGGATGACGTGATAACGGACACCAGGGAGGTCACGGACACGACCGCCGCGGACGAGCACGATGGAGTGCTCCTGCAGGTTGTGGCCCTCACCCGGGATGTAAGCAGTAACTTCGATGCCGTTGACGAGGCGAACACGGGCAACCTTACGAAGAGCCGAGTTCGGCTTCTTGGGGCTCGTGGTGAAGACGCGGGTGCACACGCCGCGCTTCTGGGAGTTGTGCTGCAGAGCAGCGTTCTTGGACTTCTTGGGCACGGAACGACGGCCCTGGCGAACCAGCTGGTTAATAGTAGGCAAAGCGTACTCCTTCTCGAATGATTCCAGCTTTCTGTAAAGTGCAACGGCTTGAATCGAGGGGTCAGCATCCCCCTACGAAACACGCAGTTCGATAGGATACGTGGCGTTAGCTGTGCCGTCAACAGACCACGCCACCGGGCGTATCCTAAAATAAGCATATTTCCGCAAAGCCTACACAAATGGAATCCCCTCCTGTGCGCGGTGGTGGATCCCCGGCCCGGGCGGCCTATCAAGATTTTGCCGCATACTTCCGAAATTCAGACGAATACCGCTCGCTTTAACCGCCCATTTACCGCAAAAGAGGCCGCTTCCCCTAGTAGGAAGCGGCCCCAAATCTTACGAATAGACGATGGTAAAGGGCTCTTTCGTTTCGGTCTCCCCTGTTGATGTATACCTCACAATTTCAAGGGTTACCGAGACAACTTGATCGACATCAATCAACTTCGTTGGCACCCAGATGTTCTCTCCGCTATTGCGCCCATAAGAAAAATATAAGTTGAACACCCCTGCGTCGTCATCTTCGATAATCTGCTCCGATCCATCCTTGTAGCTGACGGTCAGCTTATTATCAACTGCTTCATAGCCCAAATCATCGATGTGCGTCTGGATGGAAAACGGGCTAATCTCAAGAGGCGAGTCACCGGAGCGGAGTTCCTTTGTATCGACGTACGCTCCAATATTGAACTCGGGTGTCGACGCCTCAAACCGCCTCGCACTCTCACCTTCACCCTCGGTCCAGTGGATATTCCAGGTGACAGCATGTTGCAAATCTCGCTCGCGATCCATAGCGGCAAAGTACATCGTGCCATTAATGACAGTATCGCTTGATGTGTCCTTATCAATTGTGCTGCGTGTGTCAGGCCATTCCTCGCCGAACTTCATATCGGGCGTGCCGATGCCCTGCTCTTCTTCACCATAGAGAACAAGTTCGCCAATCTCTGCTGCTGGCTTGTAGTAGTTAACTCCATTTGGATTGGACAACGTAAACGTCACGGCTCCGCAGCCGTTTTGGTCGATTGCCATCTCATGGATATCAAGCGTATAGCCGTTGCCCTCGACGGACAGATTAACCTCCTGGACTGCGCCTTCCAGGCTTTGGGGCGCGATGCCATCGCCAAACTCTCTGGTGTAGGTATATTTAGTTCCCGATGAGCCGCCGTTGGTCCAGGTAATGGAATCCCCGTTGCCGTGGTTTCCCCAGGCAGAGGCAAAATAGCTGGAATTGACGACGGCGTAGGCGACCCCTCCGGTCGCCAGCACTCCGGCAAGGCATCCGATCACGGCAACATACAGAGGCTTCGCGTGACCCTTTCGGCGAAGCGGCTCACCAGCAGCGGCATAAAGAACACGGTCAGCAAGATCGCTATCGGCTTGGACGGACTCGAAGGCCTGCTTGATTTGATTGGATTTCACGGTCGCCCTCCTCTAGGATGAACTTGAGCTTCGATCTGCCGCGAGCCAAACGCGTTCGAACAGTCGCGGCTGGCACATGCAATAACTCGGCAATCTCTGAGGTCGAAAAGCCCAGATAGTAATAGAGCATGATGGGAACACGGAATCGTTCCGGAAGTCGCATAACGTCTGACAGGACCGCCTTGGTCTCCTCCTGCGCCGTCGAAAGCGAATCGGCCAGGTTCTCAATATCCTCCACACGCCTCCATGGCTTTCGAAAGAGAGATTTGCATTCATTGATCGTGACCCGGATAAGCCATCGACGAAGATGTTCCCAGCTTTCAAATTGCGCATCGCTTTTGAGTAACTTCAGAAAGACGTCTTGAGCGACATCGTCGGCATCGGCACGATCGCGCAGATACGTCAATGCGATTCGAAACACGACATCTCTGTGATCTTCAACCGCCTGTCTAAATGCTTGTTCTTCCATAATCACCTCCCGGTGACGTTAATAATTCTTGGTGAGGCCCTCACCTTAGATACGCTCTTGTCGGGCGAAATGTTTCAAATTCAAGCATAAAAAACCGACCAAAATAAACCTGTCCCTTTTTGGCATAAAGGAATCCCCTCCCGTCCCGGGAATCCGACGTACTCGTCGGGGCAACGTTCCTCATCAAAAAAGGCCCGCCCCCCTGTTGGGAAGCGAGCCTTTATAAGGGCGGTTAACGTACTAGGAAATTACTCCTCGTCGTTGTCCTTGGCCTCTTCGGCGTCGTCGGTGTCCACAAGCTGGTTGAGCAGCTCGTCGAGAGAAGCCATGTCCTCGTTGATCGCGCCGTTGGCGGGAGCCTTCTTGTCGTCGATCGGGGCGCCCAGGAGCTCCTCGTCGGCGTCGGCGTGATGCGTCGGCGCGGCGGAGGTGCCCAGCAGGATGTCGTCCGGACCGTCGGGGCTAAAGACCATCTGCAGCAGCTGCGAGAGGTCTTCCTCGTCGGCAACGTCGTCGTTGTTCTCGAGGATGTAGAGCAGGTCGTGGGCCTCCAGGCCGTCACGGAGCTCCTCGATCGCCTTGGCACCGATGCCATCGATGCGCAGCAGATCCTCCTCGGACTTACCAACCAGGTCGCCGACCGTCTCGATGCCGACCTCGCTGAACTTGTTGGTCCAGCGCTGCGACACGCCCAGGTCGTCGAACAGGTACAGGCGAGCCTTCTCGGCGGAGATGGTGTGGCCGTTGCGGGTGAACGAACCGTCAGCACCACCGAACTCGTCGTAGCCGGCCCAGTCGAGCTGCTGCGGGAGCTGCTCGTCCAGGTCCTTGAGCTCCACAGGAGCCCACTCGGGCAGCGACTTGGCGTTGGGCGAAGCCGGACCGTCGATGTCGACATAGCCGTCGGCCGTGCGATACGTCAGCTTGGCGTTGGCGTACGGCTTGAGGCCAGTACCAGCCGGGATCTTCTTACCGACGATGACGTTGGACTTAAGGTCGAGCAGGTGGTCGACCTTGCCCTCGATGGCAGCCTCGGTAAGGACGCCGGCGGTACGGATGAACGAAGCGCTCGACAGCCAGGAGTCGATGTTGGACGCGACCTTGAGAGTACCCAGGATGACGGGCTCGGCCACAGGAGCCTGACCGCCCAAACGGGCAACGCGCTCGACCTCGTCGGCGAACTCGTAGCGGTCGACGTACTGACCAAGCAGGTACTTGGAGTCACCGGGGTTGGTGATCTGAACGCGACGCAGCATCTGACGTGCGAGCACCTCGATGTGCTTGTCGTTCAGGTCGACGCCCTGGCTGGTGTAGACGTCCTTGACGCTCTCGACGAAGGTGTGCATCGTCGACTCGATGTCGGTCAGCTTGCGCAGGTTGCGGAAGTTGACGAAGCCCTTGGTGATCTGGTCGCCGGCGCGAACCTCGCAGCCGTCCTCGATCTCGGGCATGAAGCGCACCGAAGCGGGGACGCGACGCTCGTCGAGGACACGGGAGTGATCCTCGGAGTCGGTGAGCGTCAGCACGTACTCGGACTTCTCGGGCTTAATCGAGAGGTGACCGGAGTACGGAGCCAGCTCGGCCTCGCGACCCAGAATCTTCTCGTTGACGTTGCCGACGATATCGAACATACGGCTGACCGTAGGCAGACCCTGCGTAATATCGTCGACGCCAGCGACGCCGCCGGAGTGAATGGTACGCATCGTAAGCTGCGTACCGGGCTCGCCGATGGACTGGGCGGCAATAATGCCGACCGCGGTACCGATGGCGACCGGACGACGGGTGGAAAGATCCCAGCCGTAGCACTTCTGGCACACGCCGTACTTGGAACGGCAGGTGAGCAGCGCGCGGAGCTTGACCTTCTTGAGGCCTGCATCGACCATCTTCTGGATGTCGGCGACCTTCTCGATGTAACCGTCCTGCTCAAAGAGCACGGTGCCATCGGGAGCCACGACGTCCTCAATGAAGCAACGGCCGACAAGGTCGGTGTTGAGGTCGGTGGTGCCGGGGATGATGAGGTTGTAGGTGACGCCCTCGTGCGTACCGCAGTCCTCCTCGCGGACGATGACGTCCTGGGCCACGTCGACCAGACGACGGGTCAGGTAACCAGAGTCCGAGGTGTGGGATGCGGTATCGACCAGGCCCTTACGGGCGCCGTAAGTCGAAATGAAGTACTCGAGCGGCAGCAGGCCCTCGCGGAAGTTCGCCTTAATGGGAAGGTCGATCGTCTCGCCGGACATGTCTGCCATCAGGCCACGCATGCCGCCGAGCTGACGCAGCTGGGTCTTAGAACCACGGGCGCCGGAGTCGGCCATCATGTAGAGCGGGTTCTCCTCGTCGAACATGTCGAGCATGAGCGCTGCAACCTTGTCGGTACAAGCGGTCCACTCGTTAACGACTTCGATGTGGCGCTCCGTCTCGTTGATGAAGCCCTCCTCGAAGTACTCGTTGATCTGGTCGACGTTGGCCTGGGCGCGGTCGAGCAGTTCCTGCTTCTCGGCAGGGATGAGAGCGTCCCACACCGAGATGGTGAGGCCGGCGCGGGTAGCGTAGTGGAAGCCGGAGTACTTGATGGCGTCGAGAATCGGGCCGACCTTGGCCTCGGGATAACGATCGCAGCAATCGGCAACCAGCTTGGCCACGTCGCCCTTGACCATCTTGTAGTTCATGAACTCATAGTCTTCGGGCAGGCACTGGCGGTTGAAGATGATGCGGCCGATAGAGGTCTCGAAGCGCGCGGTCTTGTTGCCGGTGACGTCGTAGTCGACAAACTCGTTCTTGCCGTTCTTGACGCGGAAGATACGGGTGCCGTCCTCGTTGATGACGTTGGCATCGGCAGCGGACACGCGGACCTGGATCTTGGCCTGCATGTCGACCTCGGAGCGGCAGTCATAGGCGTGCAGCGCGTCGTCGAAGCTCGAGAACACGTGGTTCTCGCCCGGCAGACCCTCGCGAACCTGGGTAAGGTAGTACACACCGATGATCATGTCCTGCGAGGGGATGTTGACCGGCTTGCCGGATGCCGGCGAGCGCAGGTTGTTCGCAGAGAGCATGAGCACGCGGGCCTCGGCCTGAGCCTGGCTGGACAGCGGCACGTGGACAGACATCTGGTCGCCGTCGAAGTCGGCGTTGAAGGGCGAGCAGACCAGCGGGTGCAGGTGGATAGCCTTGCCCTCGACCAGCACCGGCTCAAAGGCCTGGATGGACAGACGGTGCAGGGTCGGTGCACGGTTGAGCAGCACGACGCGGCCGTCGATGACCTCTTCGAGGATATCCCACACAAAGGTGGCACCGCGGTCGATAGCGCGCTTGGCGCCCTTGATGTTCTCGACCTTGCCAAGCTCGACCAGGCGCTTCATGACGAAGGGCTTGAAGAGCTCCAGCGCCATGGTCTTGGGCAGACCGCACTGGTGCAGCAGCAGCTTGGGGTCGGTAACGATTACCGAACGGCCAGAGTAGTCGACACGCTTACCCAGCAGGTTCTGACGGAAACGACCCTGCTTGCCCTTGAGGGCCTCGGCGAGCGACTTGAGCGGGCGACCGCCACGGCCAGAGACCGGGCGACCACGACGGCCGTTGTCGAACAGGGCGTCCACGGACTCCTGGAGCATGCGCTTCTCGTTGTTCACGATGATCGCAGGGGCGTCCAGGTCGAGCAGGCGCTTGAGTCGGTTGTTACGGTTGATCACGCGACGATACAGGTCGTTGAGGTCGGACGCGGCGAAGCGGCCGCCATCGAGCTGGACCATCGGGCGCAGATCGGGCGGAATGACCGGGATGACGTCCAGGATCATGTTCGCGGGGCTGTTGCCACCCTTCAGGAAGGCGTCAACGACCTCGAGGCGCTTAACGGCCTTCTCGCGCTTCTGCTTCTGGGAGTCCTCGTCGGCAATGATGGCCTTGAGCTTCTCGGCCTCGGAGGGGAGGTCGATGGCAGCGAGCAGGTCGCGGACGGCCTCGGCACCCATGCCACCCTTGAAGTACATGGAGTAGTAACGGGTCATCTCGCGGAACAGCGGCTCATCGGAAATGAGGTCGCGCTCGCTGAGCTTCATGAAGGCGTTGAAGGCGTCCGTGCGGAGCTGCTTCTCGTCCTTGCACTCTTCCTCGATGTCGACGATGCCGGAGGCGATCTCCTCGGGGGTCAGCGGCTCCTCGTCGGAGAACTCGTCAAAGTTCTCGGGGTTGCCCTGCTCCTTGAGGGACTCGATCTGGCGAGCGCACTCGGCATCGATCTCTTCCAGATCGGCGGCGAGCTCCTCGCGCAGGTCGTCGGCGTCGGCCTCGCGAGCCTCGTAGTCGACCTCGGTGATGATGTAGCTGGCAAAGTACAGAACCTTCTCGAGGTCCTTGGACTTGATGTCGAGCATACGGCTCATCGGGAAGCTCGTGGGGCTCTTGAAGTACCAGATGTGGGACACGGGAGCGGCGAGCTCGATGTGGCCCATACGGTCGCGACGCACCTTGGCCGAGGTGACCTCGACGCCGCAGCGCTCGCAGACGATGCCCTTAAAGCGGATGCCCTTGTACTTGCCGCAGGAGCACTCCCAGTCCTTGGCGGGACCGAAGATCTTCTCGCAGAACAGGCCGTCCTTCTCGGGCTTGAGGGTACGGTAATTGATGGTCTCCGGCTTCTTGACCTCACCGTGCGACCAGGAACGGATCTGGTCGGCGGAGGCAAGGGAGATCTTTACCGAGTCAAAATCAGTAGCTTCGAAATCTGCCACAGTCAACTACTCCTTATCAGTGGTCGTGGCGGCGACAGCCTCGGGCGCCTCGGCGGTCTCGGCATCCTCGGCCTCGACGTCGGCATCAACGCCGGCGAGCGCAGCCAGGTCGTCGAGAGCGGAGGTCTCCTCGGCGGTCACAGGGACGGAGGCGTCCTCGTCGGCATCGTGCATGGGCTCGATATCCAGTGCGAGGGAGCGAATCTCCTTGACGAGAACCTTGAAGGACTCGGGGATACCCGGGACCGGGACGTTCTCGCCCTTGACGATGGACTCGTAGGTCTTGACGCGGCCCACGGTATCGTCGGACTTGACGGTCAGGATCTCCTGCAGGACGTTGGAAGCACCGTAAGCGTACAGTGCCCAAACTTCCATCTCGCCGAAGCGCTGGCCGCCGAACTGAGCCTTGCCGCCCAGAGGCTGCTGGGTAACCAGGCTGTAAGGGCCGGTCGAACGGGCGTGGATCTTGTCGTCGACCATGTGGCCGAGCTTGAGGATGTAGGACGTACCCACGGTAATGGGCTCGCGGAACTCCTCGCCGGTGCGGCCGTCGAACAGACGGGTCTTGCCGCGCTCGTCAAGCTGGGTGACGAACTCGGGGCGCATGTGATCGCCAAAGGCAGCGGTGGCCTTGTTGAGCATGTTCTTGTTGGCACGACGGATGACCTCGGCGATCTCGTCCTCCTTGGCGCCGTCGAAGACGGGCGTCGCGGTGAAGAACGGACCGGGGACGTACTTGTCGGAGTCGGCCTGCTCGGTATCCCAACCGCACGCAGCAGCCCAGCCAAGGTGGCACTCGAGCAGCTGGCCGACGTTCATACGCGAAGGAACGCCCAGCGGGTTGAGGATAACGTCGATCGGGGTACCGTCAGCCATGTAGGGCATGTCCTCGACCGGCAGAACGTTACAAATAACACCCTTGTTGCCGTGGCGGCCGGCGATCTTATCGCCCTGCTGGATCTTACGACGCTGGGCGACGTAGACGCGCACCTGCTCGTTGACGCCGGGGGCCAGGTCGTCGCCGTTCTCGCGGCTAAAGCGGACGACGTCGATGACGCGGCCGTAAGCGCCGTGAGGCATCTTAAGGGAGGTGTCGCGGACATCGTGGGCCTTGGCACCGAAGATGGCGCGCAGCAGGCGCTCCTCGGCGGTCAGAGCGCTCTCGCCCTTGGGGGTAACCTTGCCGACCAGGATGTCGCCAGGGCCGACCTCGGCGCCGATGCGGATGATGCCGTCCTCGTCGAGGTTGGCAAGCATGTCCTCGGAGAGGTTCGGGATCTCGCGGGTGATCTCCTCGGGGCCGAGCTTGGTGTCGCGGGCGTCGATCTCGTGACGGGTGATGTTGATGGTCGTCAGCAGGTCCTCGGCCACCAGGCGCTCGGACACGACGATACCGTCCTCGTAGTTAAAGCCTTCCCACGGCATGTAGGCCACGGTGAGGTTCTGACCCAGTGCGAGCTCGCCATGATCGGTCGAAGGACCGTCGGCCAGAGGCTCGCCCTGATCAACGGTGTCACCGACGCGCACGAGCGGACGGTGGTTGATGCAGGTGGACTGGTTGGAGCGCTGGTACTTGGCCAGGTGATACTCGTCCATGCCGCCGGCATGCTTGACGATGATCTTGGCGGCGTCGGCAAAGATGACCTCGCCGGCGTTCTTGGCCAGGGTGACCTCGCCGGAGTCCAGGGCGGCGCGACGCTCCATGCCGGTACCGACATAGGGAGCGGCGGGGTGAACCAGCGGCACGGCCTGACGCTGCATGTTAGCGCCCATGAGCGTACGCTTAGCGTCGTCGTGCTCGAGGAACGGGATCAGCGTGGCTGCGACGGAGAGCATCTGACGCGGCGAGACGTCCATGTAGTCGACGTCCTCAACGGGCACGTCGGCGGGAGCGCCGAAGGAGCCGTCGAAGTCGCGGGTACGGGCGATCACGGTGTGCGGACGGACGATCTTGCCCTCGGCATCGGTCGTGATGAACTCGTTGGTCTTGGGATCGAGCGGCGTGTTGGCCGGTGCGATGACGTGCTTCTCTTCCTCGTCAGCGGTCATCCAGTCGATCTGGTCGGTGGCAACGCCGTTCTCGACGCGGCGGAACGGGGCCTCGATGAAGCCATACTCGTTGACGCGGGCGTAGAGGGCGAGCGAGCCGATCAGGCCGATGTTGGGGCCTTCGGGGGTCTCGATCGGGCACATGCGGCTGTAGTGCGAGTTGTGAACGTCGCGGACGGCCGTCGGCACGTTGGTGCGGCGGCTGGAGCCGGACTTGTGGCCGGCAAGACCGCCAGGGCCGAGTGCGGACAGACGGCGCTTGTGGGTCAGACCGGTCAGGGGGTTCGCCTGGTCCATGAACTGCGAGAGCTGCGAGGAACCGAAGAACTCCTTGATGGAGGCCACGATCGGGCGGATGTTGATGAGCGACTGCGGGGTGATCTCGTCGATGTCCTGGGAGCTCATGCGCTCACGGACGACGCGCTCCATACGGCTCATGCCGATACGGAACTGGTTGGCGACGAGCTCGCCGACGGTACGGATGCGGCGGTTGCCGAAGTGGTCGATGTCGTCGACCTTGAAGCCCTGCTCGCCGGCAGCGAGGGACAGGAGGTAGCGCAGCGTCGCGACGATATCCTCGTCGGTGAGCACCGTGACCTCTTCCTCGGTGGTGAGGTTGAGCTTCTTGTTGACCTTGTAACGACCGACGCGGGCCAGGTCGTAGCGCTGCGGGTTGAAGAGCAGACCCTCGAGCAGGCTGCGGGAAGCGTCCACGGTGGGAGGCTCGCCCGGGCGCAGACGACGGTAGATCTCGATGAGGGCGTCCTCGCGAGTGAGGGCGGTGTCGCGCTCCAGGGTGCGCTTGATCACATCGGAGTTGCCGAGCAGCTCGATGATATCGTCGTTGGTGACGGCGATGCCAAGGGCGCGCAGGAACATCGTGGCGCTCTGCTTACGCTTGCGGTCGATGGAGACCATGAGCTGGTCGCGCTTGTCGACCTCAAACTCAAGCCAGGCACCGCGGGACGGGATGATCTGGGCCTTGTAGATCTGCTTGCCCGAATCCATCTCGGAGCTGTAGTACACGCCCGGGGAGCGGACGAGCTGCGAGACAACGATACGCTCGGTACCGTTGATGATGAAGGTGCCCTGATCGGTCATCATGGGGAAGTCGCCCATGAAGACGAGCTGCTCCTTGATCTCGCCGGTCTCCTTGTTGGTGAGACGGACGTCGGTCAGAAGCGGGGCCTGATAGGTCATGTCCTTCTCGCGGCACTCCTCGACGGTGTGCGCGGGGTCGCCGAACTGATGCTCGCCGAAGGTAACCTCGAGAACATGGTTCTGGCTCTGGATGGGGCTGGATTCCTTGAACGCCTCACGAAGGCCCTCGTCCTTAAAACGCTCAAAGGATTCCCTTTGAACAGAGATAAGGTTGGGGAGCTCCATGGCCTCCGGGATTTTCCCGAAGCTGACGCGCTTGCGCTCAGTGGCAGTGTATGCGTAGGTCACCAGGTTTTTCCTCCTTCACGGAAATGCTCGGTGGGTTGGCGAGGCATAGCTTCGCCAGTTATCGCAACCTAATAGTTTATCAGGTACCGACCGTTGAGCAAGAAAAGCCTTGACGCGATTGAGTTTTTGGAGTAGCAAAGTTTTTCGACAGAAAACACGCAGGTAGATGTATGTGTATCGAACATCTGTTCATATATTTTCTGTGAACAGAGAGCCGGCAATCGCAGCTCTTATAAAAAACGGGCGCGAACCGAGGTCCGCGCCCGTAAATGTCGATGCCCGAAGGCTTACTTGCGCATCAATCCGCCGCGCTCGTCGATGGCGTCCCAGAAGGCGCTGGCAAAGCGGGGGTCGCTTGCGGCCATGAGGGCGTTGGTGGCCATCCAGCCAGAGGGAGTGCCGGTGTCGTAGCCCGACAGCGGGTCAATGACGACGGCATACATGGCCTCGCGGTCGAGCGAACGGGCCATGGCGTCGGTGAGCTGGATCTCGCCGCCCTTGCCGGCCTGCTGATCTGCCAGCAGGTCCATGACCAGCGGGCTCAGCAGGTAGCGACCGACGATGTACAGATTGGACGGAGCCGCCTCGGGAGCGGGCTTCTCGACCAGACCGCCGATGCGCCAGACAGCGCCCGGCTCTGCATCGGCAACGTCCTCGGCACCCTCGAGCGAACCGACGCGCTCACCGGCGATAACGCCGTAGCGGCTGACTTCCTCGGGCGAGCAAGCAGCGACGGCGATAACCGAAGCGCCACCGTGCTCCTTGGAAACGGCGAGCATCTTGTCGCAGATGTCGCGGTTAGGCACAACGTAGTCGCCCAGAAGAACCAGGAAGTTCTCCCCTGCCACGGCGTCGGCGGCAGAGCGAATAGCATGGCCGAGGCCCTTGGGCTCGTACTGATAACGGAAGTCGACCGGCATACCGCCAGCGTGGGCGACGGCGTCGGCATAGGCGTTCTTGCCGCGCTCGCGCAGCAGGTTCTCGAGCGAGCGATCGGGCTGGAAGTAGTTCAGTAGCTCGGGCTTACCGGGAGAAGTAACGATGATGGCATCGTCGACCTCCTCGGGATCGAGCGCCTCCTCGACGACGTACTGGATGACGGGCTTGTCGAGCACCGGCAGCATCTCTTTGGGCGTGCACTTGGTGCCAGGCAGAAAACGCGTGCCAAGACCGGCGGCGGGGATGATTGCTTTCATGTTATTCAAAGATCCTTTCGCAGGCGCAGAATGCGCCCTGTGCGTGCGGCACGGCGGCCGCAGACCAAATTGCGATACCCAAGCATCTTACCGCTGGAACTATATGTCGCTACAAGGCAGAGACAATTCTTCAGCAGGTCAACGCAAATTATTGCTCGAATGGTGCAATTTTATTGCCCAACGGCAGGGTGCCCGATACGACGCAAATTACAGAACATGGCAGTTTGAGCAACCGATGTCGAGGGACCGAAAAACAAAAAAGACGGGGCTCGCAATGCGAACCCCGTCTGCAAAGAAATCTGGCGAGAAAGCCTGATTACTTGAGGGTGACAGCAGCGCCAGCAGCCTCGAGCTTCTCCTTGGCAGCCTCGGCGTCCTCCTTCTTGGCACCCTCGAGAACAGCCTTGGGAGCGCCCTCGACGACCTCCTTGGCCTCCTTCAGGCCAAGGTTGGTGAGCTCACGGACGGCCTTGATGACCTGGATCTTGTTGTCGCCGAAGCCCTCGAGCACGACGTCAAACTCGGTCTTCTCCTCGGCCTCAGCAGCGCCAGCAGCGGGAGCGGCGACAACAGCGGCAGGAGCAGCGGCGGAAACGCCGAAGGTGTCCTCGATAGCCTTGACGAGCTCGGAAGCCTCGAGAAGGGTCATTTCCTTAAGAGCATCGATGATCTCATCGGTGGTAAGCTTAGCCATTTCTAAGTCCTTTCGGTTTCCGTGCGGATGCACGGAGATCAGTTAAAACACGGCGCGAATGCGCCAGGGGTGCGGCGTTGCCGCCGCGGGTGAAAACAGCAACTAGGCTGCCTTCTGCTCGGAGACCTGCTGGATCGAACGAGCGAGACCAGAGGAAACGCCGTTGACGCAGACAGCGATGTCGCGAGCGAAACCGGAGATGAGACCGGCGATCTGGCCGAGAAGCTGATCCTTGGTGGGCAGCTCGGCGATAGCCTTAACATCATCAGCGGAAACGGCCTTGCCGTCGGAGATACCGCCCTTGATCTCAAGGACGCCCTTGGACTTAGCGGAGAAGTCCTTAAGGGCCTTAGCGGCCTCGACCGGCTCGGACTCGTAGAACACATAAGCGACGGGGCCGGCGAGGATCTCGTCGAGCTCGGGCTGCTCCTGGTTCTTGAGAGCGATCTTGACCAGGTTGTTCTTGTAGACCTTCATCTCGGCGCCGCACTCGCGAAGCTGATGACGCAGCTCCTGAGCCTGCTTAACCGTCAGACCGTTGTAGTTGACGACGAACAGACCGGCGTTCTCGGCGATACGGGACTCAATCTCTGCAACCTTGTCGATTTTGTACTGCTGGGGCATGAATTACACCTCCTCGAATTCTTTCCGGGCACGGTCCGCCACAAGGACGTGACGGGGGCATGTCCAAAAAGAAAGCCCCCGCGCTGCATGAGCGACGGGGGCGAGAAGACATATCTACTCGACCACCTCGGCTGGCGGGATATCCCATTAAGCTCGCGGGCGATGCCCGTTTGCACCGGCTGTCTCTGGCAGCGGATTCGTGCGTGAACCGAAAGTATTATGGCGGGGACCCCGGCGTCGGTCAACGGAAAACCGGGCTGCACACAATTCCACCATCCGGCACGCGCCGCCGAAGGCCAGGCGCAAGGTTTTCGCTCGGTCAAGTCCTGGCTCGCACGAAGAGCACATTAAGTGCTCTTCGGCTCGTGCGGAATCTACGAAAACCTTGCGCCTGGCCTTTGGCGGCGCGGCCTGCGTCAACTATGGGGCAGCCCGGTTTTCCGTTGGCTGACGCCCCCACGCATAACCCTTATGTCGGTGGGCTGATGTGTTGCATCCCTGAGGGCTACAAGGTTGAAATGAAGGTGGACAGGCGGCGGAGGCCTTCGTCCAGATTTTTGTCGGAAACGCAGTAGCTTAAGCGGACGTGGCCTTCGGTGCCGAAGCAGTCGCCCGGGACTAGGGCTACGTTTGCTTCTTTGATGGCTTTGATACAGAAGGCTTCGCTGGTTAGGCCGTACTTTTTGATGCTCGGGAAAGTGTAGAAGGCTCCTGCGGGCTCTACTGCGTCGAGGCCCATGGCGTCTAAGGCTGCGAGCACGCGTTTGCGGCGGGCTCGGTAGACTTTGAGCATGGGGGTTGGGTCGACGGTGAGGGCTCGCGCTGCTGCGTCCATCTCAAATGAAACGGCGCTCGATACTAAGTATTGGTGGGCCTTTGCGATCTCGGCGATGACGGGGGCTGCGGCTGCGAGCCAGCCCAAGCGCCAGCCGGTCATGGCCCAGGGCTTGGAGAAGCTCTCGATGACGACCGTCTGCTCGCGTAGCTCCGGGTGTCGCTGGGCAAATCGCTCGTAGCCATCCACATAGACCAGACGGTTGTATACGTCGTCGCAGACTACGTAGATGCCCGCCTGCTCCGCTACGCGCGCCACGGCGTCGAGCGATGCCGCGTCGAGGATGCAGCCCGTGGGATTGTTGGGCGAGCAGATGACGATGGCCTTGGTCGCCGGCGTCACGCAAGCACGAAGCGCGTCCTCGTCAATCTGAAATTGCGCAGGCTCCGTATCCAAAAAGACCGCTTTGGCGTGGTTGGCCACGACGATACTCTCATACAAACCAAAAGCCGGCGTGGGAATAATAACCTCGTCGTCTGGATTGAGCATAGCCATAAACGTAGCCGACAGAGCCTCAGTCGCACCATCGGTCAGGATGACCTCGTCAGCAGAAAACGAAGGGCCCGCGCCGCCCATATATGCGGACAGCGCCTCGCGCAGGGCGGGGCGACCGTTGTTGGGCGGATAGTGCGTGTCGCCGCGGTCCAACGAAGCAGTCACCTCGGCGCTAATCGCGTCGGGCGTGGGAAAATCGGGCTCGCCGAGCGCAAGCGCAATGCATCCCGGATGCTGAGCGGCGAGCGCGTTGATTCGGCGGATGCCGGAGGGCTTGAGCGTGGCAAGCGAGGAATTCATGGGCAGACGCATGGCGTTCCTTTCGTAAGGGTTGCACTAGGATAGCGCGGCTAGGCGCCGCCAGACGGTATAACCTAAACGGAAACCAACCGGAAAGGAGGCGGTATGGAGACAATCGCGCGCGGCGATGTACCAAAAACGCTGCAAACCATTGCGTATATCAGCGTTCCCAATAGCTCCGATCTTGAGTTTTTGCTCTGGGACCTGCAGGATGCCATCGCCGCCTATGCTCAACTTTCTGGCACTGTACTCCCCCGCCCGGTCAACTTGAAGGCAAATGACACCGGTGCAGTCGATGGCATGGTGCTCGCTGTTGATGATGCATTTGACGATGAGGCTATGATCGCTGTCGAGCAGATACTCGATCGCCTTGGAAATACAGAGACACGCGTCTATGTCGTCGTCCAGGCCCTGTCCAAAAACGCCAAGCAGACGGACGAAGTCCTCGACCGCCTATACCGGGCATGTATTCTACGTGACCTGCCATGGTGCGACGGCGTTGTCATCTGTGCCGGCAGCGGCATCGCAGCGCTTCGCCACTCCCCGCGTATGGGCCTCTTGCGTCGGCCATTTTCCGAAGCGATGGATAAGCTTGTGGGCGCCGTGCGCATGGGCTGCTCCATTGAGCATGCGCAGCTGCTTGGCGGCGGCAATGCCGGTAGCGTCGATGCCGACGGCATGGTGCGCGTCAAGCCCACCGTGCCCGCACCGATCTGGCATGCCATCATGAAATGCCTCGGCACCCGCGCCCAACCAGATATCTAAATTACAGAGCGCCCCAATCAACGGCCTCGCGCCAGCGCTCGACAAGGCGTTCTAGGCGCCACGCCGCATTGGCGGGACTTGTCGACGGCAGAACGATGGCCGGCAGCCCGGCGCGCTCTTGTAGATAGCGCTTGTAGAGCCGGCCTGCCGTGCCACCGTTACAGACAACGACCTCGATAGGAGCTGCACCGGTAATACGCTCGGCATGCGCCGGAACGACGTTTTTGATGCTGGCGTCACTCGAACCCTTAATGTCGCAGCTCTCGATCACGTCCCACAGGGCCACGCCACCGTTCAGAAGCATAGCCCGCTTGGTGGCAATCGAGGCGTCGAGCGTCGCGGGCTCGCCGCTCGCCAAAGAGTCTCCCTCGTTGGGCGGCACGGGCGCACCAAGGCACGCGGCCATCACGCGCCAAAAGCGGTTCTGCGGATTGCCATAGTAGAAGGCATTGGCACGCGAGAGCACCGAGGGAAACGACCCCAGCACCAAAACGCGCGAGTGCTCGTCAAACACGGGTTCAAACCCATGCTCAATATGCTGATAGCCCTCGTCAGACGCAGCCATGGCCTAGGCCCTCAGCAGATAACGCACCTCGTAGGGCGCAAGCTCAAGGGCACCCGTCAGCTCGACCGTGGGCGCATCGTCGGCAAGCAGGTCGACGAAGGAGCCGCTGAGTTCGCCGGCTCCAAAGGTGTAGGGCTCGTTCACGGCATTGACCGCCACGAACACCGTCGCATCGTCGCAGGCGCGCTCGAACAGCAGCTGCTTGTTCTGGATCACCACGTTGCGATAGGCACCGTAGTTGAGAGCACAGGCTGCCGCGTCGTTTGCCGAGCGCAGGTGCGCCAGCTGCGTGACAAATGCCGTCAGCTCGTTGGGCGCGGGCTCATCGAGCGCAGGACGTAGCGCCCAATCGCCATCGGGGCCGCCCTTTTCGCCGGCAATCCCCCACTCGCTGCCGTAGTAGACGCACGGAATGCCCGGCATACCAAAGAGCATGCCGTAGGCGGGGCGCAGGCAGGACTTGTCGGTAAGGATGCTCGCCAGGCGCGGCACGTCGTGGTTGTCGACAAACGACAGCAGATGCTTGCCGCGATAAATGCACCAGGGGTCGCCGCCAAACTGGCGATGAAGCGAGTGGGCAATCTCGAACATGTTGACCGAGTTAAAGCTGGAGTACAGGCCCTTGTAGCACTCGTAGTTGGTGCAGGAGTCGAGCATCTCGTCGTTGACGATCTGGTTGTAGTCGCCGTGGAGCGTCTCACCAATCAGCACAAAGTCGGGCTTGAGCTCACGGGTAAAAGTATGCAGGCGGCGCATAAAATCGCGATCGAGCATATAGGCGACGTCCAGGCGCAGACCGTCGACGCCAAAGACTTCGGTCCAGCGACGCACGGACTCAAGCAGGTAATCGACCACGGCGGGGTTTTGCAGGTTGAGCTTCACAAGCTCAAAATGGCCCTCCCAGCCCTCGTACCAAAAGCCGTCGCCGTAGCACGAGTCACCGTCAAAGCTGATGTGGAACCAGTCCTTGTACGGCGAATCCCACTTGCGCTCCTGCACATCACGGAAGGCCCAAAAGCCGCGACCGACGTGGTTGAAGACGGCATCGAGCACCACGCGGATGCCATGGACGTGCAGCGTCTCGCACACGGCGGCAAAGTCGGCGTCCCCACCCAGGCGGCGGTCGATATGGCGCAGACTGCGCGTGTCGTAGCCATGGCTGTCGGATTCGAGCGGCGGGTTGATGAGCACAGCGCCAACGCCGAGTTCCTGCAGGTAGTCGGCCCATTGGGCAATCTTCATGATGGGCGCATCGGGGTTGGGCGCGGCGTTGGCAGCCTGGGCGAGTTCATCCTCGGCGACGGGGGCGGCGTTTTCGCGCGGAGCTCCGCAGAAGCCCAGCGGATAGATCTGATAGAACGTCGTCTCGTATGCCCACATAGCAACCTCCCGGTAAGCTCAACACAACGACATCCATTGTATGCCCGGCTTGTATCCTCTTCCCCAAAATAAGTTGCGGTGGAATAGTTCCTGCTTGGGCCTTCAGAGGCCTTAAACAGGAACTATTCCACCGCAACTGATGAGGAAACGTGATTAGGCAACGGGCTTTGCGCGGCGAATGGCCGGGAACATTACCGTGATGGCGAGGATGACACCCACGGCGGCGATTGCGCCACCCGCGCAGCCGATCCAGGCGATGCCGGGACCCGAAACCACGGCGCCGCCGATCGCGGTGCCCGTGCCGATACCCAGATTGAACAGGCCCGAGAAGATCGACATGGCGACGGCCGACGAGTCCGCCGGCGTGTACTTGATGAGCTCGGCCTGAAACGCCACGTTAAAGGCCGTGGCGCAGCAACCCCACAGTGCGCAAACAGCGAGAACCGCGGCGAGCGACGATGCGGCCGGGCCCATGAGCAGCAGGGCCACCGGAACGCCGGAGAGCGTAATCGCGAGAAACGGGAACCGGTGCCCATCGAACAGGCGGCCAAACAGCCAGCTTCCGAGCAGACCAGAGCAGCCAAACGCCGTCAGCGTCATGGTGATGGCGCCCGCGTCGACATGGGCGACCTGAGCCAGGAAAGGCTCAATATAGCTATAGCCCGCGTAATAGCCGGTCGCCATAAAGACCGTGACCGCGTAGAGCGCGATGAGGAACGGGTTCTTGAGCAGCTCGGGCAGCTGTTTGAGCGTAAAGCGCTCGCCCGCTGGCATGGCAGGGAACACCGTGGCCTGGTAGACGACCGCGACAGTAGACAGCACCCCGACCACGGCAAACGTCATACGCCAGCCCACGGCCAGGCCAATGGCGCGGCCGAGCGGCAGGCCGAAAATCTGTGCGATGGAAGAGCCCGTGGCGATCATGCTGATGGCGAGCGCCCCGTGGCGTGTGTCAACCAGGCGCGACGCCATAATCGAGGCGACCGACCAGAACACGGCGTGCGCGCAGGCAACCACCAGGCGCGCGCAGACTAAGATGGGATAGGTCGGTGCCGAGGCGGACAGGAACTGGCCCAGCGAGAACACGGCAAGCACGCCTAGCAGCATCCGCTTGAACTCGAAGCGCGAGGCAAACACCATGAGCGGCAACGACAGCAGCATGACGCCCCAGGCATAGACCGAGATCATGATGCCCGCCTGGGCCTCGGTGAGCGAGAACGACGCGGCGATATCAGTCAAAAGGCCGATGGGCATAAACTCCGACGTGTTGAACACGAACGCACAGCAGGTGAGCCCGACGAGCGGGAGCCACTGCCTGAGCGTGATGCCGTCTTGCCTTGCCTGACTCATATATAACGTCTCCAATCATTTTGAGCGGAGGCGATTATATAGCAACGGCCCCGCATCCGTCAGCAACAGATGCGGGGCCGAAAACAATTCGATACACAGAGGTTGCGCCGTCAATAAATAACTAAGCCAACCCCAGCAATATGCCCGCCGAATGCACGACAAACGCCGCGATCCAGGCGACCGTCACCTGAAACGCGAATACAGCCACGGCATAGCGCGCGCCCAACTCGCTCTTGACGGCGCCGATTGCCGCCACACAGGGCGGGTACAGCAGCGTAAAGACCAAAAACACGTAGGCGGTAAACGGCGAGAACATCGTCGACAGCGCCGCAGGCGAGGTTGCGCCCAAAAGCACCGTGAGTGTCGATATGACACTCTCCTTGGCAATAAGTCCGGTGACGAGCGCCGTCGAGGCGCGCCAGTCACCAAATCCGAGCGGCGCTAGCACCGGCGCGATAATGCTGCCGAGGCTCGCAAGCAGACTCTGCGACTGATCGGCGACCACATTAAAGCGGATATCGAACGTCTGCAGGAACCAGATGACCACCGTAGCGGCAAAGATAATGGTAAAGGCCTTGGTAATAAAGTCCTTGGCCTTATCCCATGCCAGCATCACCGTCGTCTTGACGCTCGGCAGGCGGTAGTTGGGAAGCTCCATGATAAACGGCACCGGGTCGCCCTTAAATGCCGTGCGGTTGAGCACCAAAGCCGCGATGCAACCGACCGCGATGCCAATCAGATAGAGCGAGACCATGGCGGGAACCGTCGCCTGCGGGAAAAACGCCCCGCACAGCAGGCCGTAGACCGGTAACTTAGCTGAGCAGCTCATGAACGGCGTGAGCATGACCGTCATCTTGCGGTCGTGCTCGGATGGGAGCGTACGGGTTGACATGATAGCCGGCACGGTGCAGCCAAAACCGACGAGCATGGGCACAAAGCTGCGGCCCGACAGGCCAAAGCGACGCAGCACCTTATCCATGACAAAGGCCACGCGCGCCATGTATCCGGAGTCTTCCAGAATGGAGAGGAACAAGAAGAGCACGACGATAATCGGCAGGAAGGTCAGCACGCTGCCCACGCCCGTAAGCACACCGTCGACAGCCAGCGAGCGCACCACGTCGTTGGTGCCGAACGCCTTGAGGCCCGCATCGGCCGAGGCGATGATGGCAGCGATGCCGTCCTCCATAAGTCCTTGCAACGCCGCGCCGATCACGCCAAACGTCAGCCAAAAGACGAGACCCATGATCACCAGGAACGCCGGAATGGCCGTATAGCGACCCGTCAGGATGCGGTCGATCTTGACGGAACGCACGTGCTCGCGGCTCTCGTGCGGCTTGACTACGCAGCGCCCACACACGTCGCCGATAAAGCCGAAGCGCATGTCAGCCAGTGCAGATAGACGGTCGGTACCGGCCTCACCCTCCATCTGGGTAATGATGTGCTCGATGGCGTCAAGTTCGTTACGGTCCAGATGAAGCGCCTCGGTCACCAGCTCGTCGCCCTCAACCAGCTTGGTCGCCGCAAAACGCACCGGAATGTGCGCCGTCGCGGCATGGTCCTCGATAAGGTTGGCGATGCCGTGAATGCAGCGATGCAGCGCGCCGCCGTCTGGGCCATCGGGCGCGCAGAAGTCCAGGCGACCGGGGCGCTCGCGGAACCGCGCCACGTGCAAGGCATGATCCACCAACTCGCCAATACCCTCGTTGCGGGCAGCGCTAATGGGAACAACAGGCACGCCCAGCAGGCTCTCGAGCAGGTTGACGTCTACGGCGCCGCCGTTGGCCGTCACCTCGTCCATCATGTTGAGCGCGATGACCATGGGGCGGTCGAGCTCCATGAGCTGCAGCGTCAGGTACAGGTTACGCTCGATGTTGGTGGCATCGATGATGTCGATGATGGCATCGGGATGCTCGTCCAGGATAAACTGGCGGCTCACGATCTCTTCGCCCGTGTACGGCGACAGGGAGTAAATGCCGGGCAGGTCGGTAACGCTTGCCTCGGGGTGGTTGCGGATGGTGCCATCTTTGCGGTCGACCGTCACGCCGGGAAAGTTACCGACATGTTGGTTGGAACCCGTAAGCTGGTTGAACAGCGTGGTCTTGCCGCAGTTTTGGTTGCCGGCGAGGGCAAAATGCAGCGGTGCGCCCTCGGGCACGGCCGTCTTCGCGGCGCGGGGCGAATACGTCCCCTCGCCCAAGGCCGGATGCTCCGTCGTGCCGATTGCGGCGTTAGCGCGCGGACCCATATCGGTATCGTGAATGCCCACGAGCTCGATGCGAGCGGCATCGTCCTTACGCAGTGTCAACTCGTAGCCACGCAGGCGGATCTCGAGCGGGTCACCCATGGGGGCGTACTTCATCATGGTGACTTCGGTGCCCGGCGTTAGACCCATGTCCAAAATATGCTGTCGGAGTGCCTGATCGTCCGATGCCACCGATGCGACAACGGCGTCCTTTCCAATCTCGAGTGTATCGAGCTTCACGTCCGTGTTCCTCCCCCGGCGCCCACAGGGCGTTGTATTTATGTTCACCAAGGCTAACCGTTTGCCATGGCTAACCAATTTTAACCATGCATGATAGCGCGAACATGCAACGATGTTCAATCAGCAAATTGGCACAATGGGGACAGGCAGGAGAGTTCAGGGCCATAGTTTCCCGATGAGGCCTCTCGGGGAAACTACATCCCAGAATTCCGGCTCGAAACGGGATATGGTTTCCCAAACAGGCCTCTTACGGAAAATGCATCCCGGAATCCTCGCTCGAAACGGGACGCGCTTTCCCGGTCGAGGCCCTATGGGAAACTGCGTCCCACCTTGAAAGGCAAAACTGGGGCGCAGTTTCCGGGCGGGGCATCAAAAACGAAGTTGCGGTGGAATAGTTCCTGGATGGGCTGGTTGATGCCCCAGATCGGAACTATTTCACCGCAAGTTATTGAAGGGCTGGGATGCCCGTCCTCTTACAGATGGCGCTCCAGAAAGCGGAAGGCTAGGTGAATCCAAGGGCGGACCGCCACCTGCTTGTCCTCGTTGTCGACCGCGGTGTTGGCGTTGCCGAGCGAAAGACCGTGACCGCCCTGGTCAAAGACGTGCATCTCGCAAGCGACGCCCTCCTCGGCCATGCGCTGCGCAAACGGATAGACCTGCGCGATCAGCGCCGTCTTGTCGTCGGACACGCCCCACACAAAAGTCGGCGGCATCTGGCGCGAAACATGCGTGGTGGGGCAGATGTCGGCCAGATGCTCGTCAGTTGCCTCGCCGCCCGTCACCATCGACAGGTAGTCGTTGAGCAAATCGCGCCCCGTCTTGCCGCCCGTCTTGGGCACGCGCAAGTCAATGCGCGGATCGCGCGTCTGCATGTCGCGCACATAGGCAAAGTCGAGCAATGGATAGCCCAGCACCACGGCATCGGGACGAATGTCGTCCGGACGCGCCCCGGCAAGTGCCGCGAAGGGGCCGGTCTTCCACTGTGTTGCCAGCGAGGCGCAAATCATGCCGCCAGCAGAAAAGCCCACGACGCACACGCGCTTGGGGTCGACATGCCACTCGTCGGCATTCGCGCGCACCGTGGCGACCATCTTGGCAAGATCTGCCTGGGGGTGCGGAAAGCTCACGTCACCCGTAGAACTCGTGACATAGTTGAGCACAAAGGCCTGGTAGCCGCGGTCCAAAAACGCAAACGCCACCGGGTCCTGCTCGTGCGGAGCGATATGCGTAAACCCGCCTCCGCCGCAGATGATCACCGCGGGGCGGCGGCCATTGGGCTTGTCGGGCAGCGGCTCGGCACCCAGATACGTAAAGGTCGCCGGATAATCCTCGGTCGGCTCCTCGCCCCACAGCGCATGGTTCTCGACAATCATATGTGCTCCCTTCGCGCAAATTATGCGCCCTTGTTTTTTGCCTTCAAGCGTACCCCACTTGAACCCGTGGCGCAGAAACACTCCGGCAATTAGTTTCCCTTCAACTGATATATCACATAATCCCAGTTCAGAGGTATCGTTGAGCAGCGTAGAATAGGGGCGTTGACCAAGCCGCGAAACACATGTGAAACGTTTCCGGCAAACCAAACGCGCGATATGCGCCTATTTAAGTTGGAGGCAACTATGGGTCTGCTCGATTCGCTTAAGTCCACCTTCACCTCGACCGGCGAGGCGTCCGTTCCGCCCGCAGCAAGCTTCGCTACCCGCGAAGGCGTCATCTATGCCCCCGTCAACGGCGTGCTCGTCAACCTGAACGAGGTTCCCGACGAGACGATCGCCTCGGGCATGCTTGGCCAGGGCTATGGCATCGAGCCCATTACCGGCACCATCTATGCGCCCGCCAACGGCCGCATCGGCGCCACCACTGTCACCAACCACTCCATTGGCATGATCACCGAGGACGGTCTTCGCGTGTTCATCCATGTCGGCCTGGGCACCGTGGAAATGAACGGCAAGGGTTTTGCCCGCTTTGTCGAGATGGGCGATGTGGTCAAGGCAGGCCAGCCGCTCATCAGCTTCGACCGCGAGGCCATTAAGGCCGCTGGTCACGAGGACATCGTGACCGTCATCGTCTCCGAGCTCGATCGTCTTAAGAGCATCGACCATGTCGGCGAGTCTGGAACGCTTATCGGCGGCAACCCGCTCGTCAAGCTTGGCGACCCGCTGCTGGTTGCCAAGACCAAGTAGCCAGGCCCCGCGCCACACAGCCAAAAGGCACCTCGTCAAGCGCCCACGACCATTAGGCCGCGGGCGCTTTTCGTTTGAAAAACCATCCCGCCAATGCCTTATCTGTATAGCCCAAATGAGCCGAGCTGCTAGAATATCGAACTGTATGGATAACTATCATTCAACCGTTATGGGAGGATACGTGAACCGCACCAAAATCGCGCAGCTCTATGCCGATGCCGAGTCGCTCGGCGGCCAGACCGTCACCGTCGCCGGCTGGGTCAAGTCCGTCCGCGACATGAAGAACTTTGGCTTTGTTACGCTCAACGACGGCAGCTGCTTCCGCGACCTGCAGGTCGTCATGAACCGCGAGGCACTCGACAACTACGACGAGATCGCCCATCAAAACGTCTCGGCCGCACTCATTTGCACCGGCACCGTCAAGCTGACCCCCGATGCGCCCCAGCCTTTCGAGCTTTCTGCCACCTCCATCGAGGTCGAGGGCACGAGCGCCCCGGATTACCCGCTGCAGAAGAAGCGCGCAACCGTCGAGTTCCTGCGTACCCAGCAGCACCTGCGCCCACGCACCAACCTGTTCCGCGCCGTGTTCCGCATCCGCTCTGTCGCGGCTGCCGCCATCCACCGCTTCTTCCAGGAGCAGGGCTTTGTCTACGTCAACACCCCCATCATCACCACGAGTGACTGCGAGGGCGCCGGCGAGATGTTCCGCGTGACCACGCTCGACCCCAAAAATCCGCCCCTCACCGAGTCCGGCGAGGTCGACTGGAGCCAGGACTTCTTTGGCAAGCATGCAAGCCTCACCGTGTCCGGCCAGCTCAATGCCGAGAACTTTGCCATGGCCTTTGGCGACGTGTACACCTTTGGCCCCACCTTCCGTGCCGAGAACTCCAACACCACGCGCCACGCCGCCGAGTTTTGGATGATCGAGCCCGAGATGGCCTTTGCCGACCTGAACGACTACATGGATAACGCCGAGGCCATGCTCAAGTACGTCCTCAAGGACGTTATGGCAACCTGCCCCGACGAGCTCAATATGCTCAACAAGTTTGTGGACAAGGGTCTGCTCGAGCGCCTGGACCATGTCGCCAACTCCGACTTTGCCCGCGTTACCTACACCGAGGCCGTCGAGATCCTGGAGCAGGCAGTCGCTGCTGGCCACCAGTTTGATTACCCCGTCAGCTGGGGCATCGACCTGCAGACCGAGCACGAGCGCTTCCTGACCGAGGAGCACTTTAAGCGCCCGACCTTCGTGACCGACTACCCGGCCGAGATCAAGGCGTTCTACATGCGCATGAACGAGGACGGCAAGACCGTCGCCGCCGCCGACTGCCTGGTTCCCGGTATCGGCGAGATTATCGGCGGCTCCCAGCGCGAGGAGCGCCTTGATCTGCTCGAGGCCCGCATCAAGGACCTGGGCATGAATCCCGAGCAGTACAAGTACTACCTTGACCTGCGCCGCTACGGTTCCTGCAAGCACGCCGGCTACGGTCTGGGCTTCGAGCGCTTGGTCATGTATCTGACCGGCGTGGGCAACATCCGCGACGTCCTGCCGCACCCGCGTACCGTGGGCAACGCCGACTTCTAATCGTCGGACGCTAGCTCGCGTCGCCACACGCCAACGCTCATCGCACAAGCGCCTCTCGACATCGGTCGAGAGGCGCTTTTTCAACAGCATCCGTCAAGCTTTTGGCAAGTTTTTGGTCAGTTGAGCAGGGCTGTTGAAAACTCAACCCGCCGTTTGCCGACGACTACCGACCGCCCAGAGCGCCCTGCGCCCTTGGGAAAGCCCCGCGTCCTAGGCTCCATACCGTCGCCACCCAAAACGGAAAGGACGTGGGCACGATGACCGAAGCCGCTGTTGAAACCTACGACACCACGACGAGAGGCGCCGCCTCGATGGCAGCCTATCGCGCCGTTCGCATCCTGCAGCTCTTGAGCGAAAACACCGGCGAAGACAAGGCCATGCTTTCCGATGAGCTGATCCGGCGCCTCGCCCATCCTGACGACCCCGCCCGCATGCCCATCTCGGCGGCGCGGCGCAGCATCTACACCGCCATCTCCGCGCTTCGCCATGCCGGATACGAAATTGAGTACAAACGCGGCGTGGGCTACAAACTTCTTACCCGTCCGCTCACCGACGAAGAGATCATCCGGCTCCACGGTATGGTCATGCGCAACCGCTCCACGCCTATCGCTATCCGCAAGAGCATGGCGCAGCACTTAGTTGCCATGGCGAGCGCCGACGTTCGCGGCTACCTCGATACACCCGAACCCGTTCCAGGCGCAGGCAGCAAGGCTACCAAGGCAACACGCACGCCCATCAAGCGCATCGACACGTGCGAGCTCGTCGAGCAGGCCATCGACCACGGAACCACGGTGAGTTTTGATATTTCGAGCGTCACGACGCGTGGCGAAACCGAAGCAGCACGGATGACACTCCGTCCCTTTGCCATCAGGCAGCGCGATGGCATCTCTTATTTGCTGGGAACGGTCTACGACGCCCGAGGCACCGACGATACGCTGCGCACCGTCGAGATCGCCCGCATGAGAAACGTCAGCACGCGCCTGCTCGACGGCAAGAAGCTCTTCGCCGCCCTAGACGAGGACGACGCCTCCTCCGCCGCTTAAGACCCTCCGCCGCCCATTCGACTACCCGTACCGCCCATCCGATTCTGTATTAAAAAACCCGCCAGGCTGTTGTAAAAATGGACATCAGCGCTACTATAGTTCCACTTGCACTTTGTCCCAGTGCAGTGTTTCCAGCCATTTTTATACTGGGGGTAATGATATGAAGGACATCACCATCAGCCGCAGGAGCCTTCTGGTCTCCGCCGGCCTGCTCGCACTCGCCCCGCTCGCCGGATGCGGCGGCAACTCTGGTTCCGGCTCTGCTGCCGCCGGTTCCGACTACACCATCGGCGTTCTGCAGCTCACCGAGCACTCCGCACTCGACGCTGCCAATAACGGCTTTGTCAAGGCCATCAAGAAGAGCGGACTTAAGGTCAAGATCGACCAGAAGAACGCCCAGAACGACCAGTCCACGTGTAAGTCCATTGCCGACAAGTTTGTGGGCGACAACGTCAACCTGATTTATGCCATCGCCACGCCCGCCGCGCAGGCTGCTGCCGGTGCCACGGCGGATATCCCCATCGTGGGCTGCGCCATCACCGACTACGCCGCCTCCGGCCTGGTCCAGGACAACGACAAGCCCGGCACCAACGTCACTGGCGCTTCCGACCTCACCCCGGTCGCCGAGCAGCTCGAGATGATGCAGAAGGTCCTGCCCGACGTTAAAAAGGTCGGCCTGCTCTACTGCACCGCCGAGTCCAACTCCGACGTCCAGATCAAGGCCGCCAAGAAGGAGCTCGACAAGCTGGGCCTCGAGTACACTGACTTCACCGTCTCGAGCTCCAACGAGATTCAGTCCGTCGTCGAGTCTGCCGTGGGCAAGGTCGACGCGCTGTACTCCCCCACCGACAACACCATCGCCGCGGGTGCCTCGCAGGTCGGCCAGATCTGCAAGGAAAACAAGCTTCCCTTCGTGACTGGCGAGGAGGGTATGTGCATGGCCGGCGGCCTGTTCACCCTCTCCATCAACTATGAGGACCTGGGCTACGCCGCGGGCGAGATGGCCGTTAAGATCCTGAAGGGCGAGGCCAAGCCCGAAGACATGCCGATCAAGCACCTCTCGAGCAAGGACCTGGTCGTCGTCAAGAACGACGAAATGGCCGAGGCCCTGGGCATCGACCTTTCCGCTCTGGACGCGTAATGCCATACGCGGCATGCGTCTAGAGCCCGTGCTCGCGCTTTAGCCGCGTTATTCAATATCTGAGCCACAGGGGCGGGCGCTGTAGACCGGCGTCCGCCCTGCTTGTTTCAGGTAAAACAAAACGTCTGTCCGCAGCTCTTCTATGCATTGTTACCGCTATTATGGTGAATCACGTGTCCACCCTATCCTAGGAGGTATGAAGCATGCTCATTGCATTGCAGGGCGCCGTTTCGCAGGGCGTCCTCTGGGGCATTATGGTGCTTGGCGTGTTTATCACGTTCCGCCTGCTCGACATTCCCGATATGACCTGCGACGGCAGCTTTGCCCTCGGCGGCTGCGTCTGCGCTGTGCTCATCGTCAATAACAACGTCGACCCGCTGCTCGCCGTGCTGGCCGGTATGTGCGCCGGCGCCATCGCGGGCGCCGTCACGGGCATTTTGACCACCGTCTTTGAGATTCCTGCGATCCTCGCCGGAATCCTCACCCAGATCAGCCTGTGGTCCATCAACCTGCGCATCATGGGCAAGTCCAATACGCCCATTCTTGCCAAGGGCACCGTGTTCTCCGCCGTCAGCAATATGACCGGTCTGCCGCAGTCCACCGTTGCCATCATCTTGGGCATCCTGCTCGCCGTGGCTATCGTTGCCATCCTGTATTGGTTCTTTGGCACCGAGATCGGCTCGGCGCTGCGAGCCACCGGCAACAACGAGTACATGATCCGCGCTCTGGGCGTCAACACCAACTCCACCAAGATGATCGCCCTCGTGCTCTCCAACGCCCTCATCGGCCTTTCGGGCGCGCTCATCTGCCAGAGCCAAAAGTATGCCGACATTGGTATGGGCACCGGTGCCATCGTTATCGGTCTTGCCGCCATTGTTATCGGCGAGGTGCTCGGCCGTCTGCTGCCCGGCGGCCTCACGCAGTTTAGCGTCCGTCTTGCCTCCGCCGTCTTTGGCTCCGTGGTGTACTTCCTTATCCGCGCCATCGTGCTGCAGTTGGGCATGGACGCCAACGACATGAAGCTGCTCTCCGCCGTAATTGTCGCTGTGGCCCTGTGCGTGCCCGTGGTTTGGGAGCGCTATAAGCTCCGCAGCTCCTACACGAAGGGAGATGAGGCAGATGCTTAAGCTCTCGCATGTCAAGAAGACCTTTAACAAGGGCACCGTCACCGAGAAGCGCGCGCTCACCGGCGTCGACCTCACCCTGAATGACGGCGACTTTGTAACCGTGATCGGCGGCAACGGCGCCGGCAAGTCCACGCTGCTCAACATGATCGCCGGCGTGTACCCGCTCGATTCGGGCGTTATCGAGCTCGACGGCACCGACATCTCGCGCCTGAGCGAGTCGCAGCGCGCCAAGTACCTGGGCCGCGTGTTTCAGGACCCCATGCGCGGTACCGCTGCCGACATGCAGATTGCCGAGAACTTGGCCCTCGCCAAGCGTCGCGGCCAGCGTCGCGGCCTTTCGTGGGGCGTCACCAAGGCCGAGAAAGATGAGTACGTTGAGCTGCTCAAGCGCCTGGACCTTGGTCTGGACACGCGTCTCAACGCCAAGGTCGGCCTGCTCTCGGGTGGCCAGCGCCAGGCACTCACCCTGCTGATGGCCACGCTCACCAGGCCGCGCCTGCTGCTGCTCGACGAGCACACTGCGGCCCTCGACCCCAAGACGGCCTCTAAGGTGCTCAACCTGACCGAGGAGATCGTCGACGAGAACCACCTGACCACGCTCATGGTCACGCACAACATGAACGACGCCATCCGTCTGGGCAACCGTCTGATCATGATGCACGAGGGCCATGTGATCTACGACGTGGCCGGCGACGAGAAGAAGTCGCTCACCGTGGCCGACCTGCTGCAGAAGTTCGAGGAGGTCTCGGGCGGCGAGCTCGCCAACGACCGCATGCTGCTAAGCTAAAACCTGCCAAAAAGGGACAGGTTTATTTTGGTAGGTTTTATCTGCGCAAACGCCAAAACCGCCGCAAAGGGACAGAGGCCCTTGCGGCGGTTTTCGCATATTATGTCGATAATCCGATATTCAACCAGACATTCTGGCTAAGGACTAAGGAAACTGCCATGAAAAGACTCCCCCGCTTTGCGTTGGCCGCCGCGTTGTTTGCCGGCGCGCTCGCAGGCATCCCAAGCCTCGCTTTCGCGGGAAACCTGCCCGCCGCTATTGACGGCTCCGTGGCCGTCATGCACACCAACGATATCCACGGCAGCTACAAGTACAGCTACAACGCAAGCAAGGGCACCGGCACTGTGGGCTTTGACGGACTGGCGGTTCTCTATAGCGCCCAAAGCAGCGCCCCCGATCTTTTACTCGATGCGGGCGACACCTTCCACGGACAGTCCTTCGCCACCATGAGCGAGGGCAAGAGCATCGCCGAGCTCATGGACACCTTCTACGCCGACGGCTACGACGCAACCACGCCAGGCAACCACGACTGGAGCTACGGCGCGGACAAACTCCGCACCATGACCGGCTACAGCACCACCGGCACGCCCTTCGCCATGCTCTGCGCGAATGCAACGTCCTCGAACGGCGCATGGAGCTCGAGCATCACGAAGACGCTCGATCGCACCTGGGAGGATAGCGAGGATCACTCCACATTCGACTACAAAATCAAGGTCGGCGTCGTCGGAGCCATGGATGAGTCGCTAGGTTCCTCGCTGCGCGCGGACCTGGTCGCGGGCACCAGCTTCTCGAGTGCCGCGAACGCCATCAATGCCGAGGCAGAGCAGCTGCGCAAGGAGGGCTGCGATGTTGTTGTGTGTATCGCGCACACGCTCGACGCAAAGACCTTTGCCACGCGGCTCCGTGGCGTCGATGCCCTTATCGCAGGCCACGAGCACATCAACCTTAACGAGAAGGTGACGGGAGCCGACGGCAAGACGATCCACGTTGTCGAGGCAGGCAGCGCCTTTGCCGAGGTGGGGCTGCTTTCCATTCCGTACAAATACGACACGAATGGCACCGAGACGACCGACGATGACACGGTCACGGTCCCTGCAGACGGCAGCGACGAGAAGCTCTACACCGCCAAGAACGTCAACGACCTTTTGACAGACCCCGACAAGGGCTCCGACTACCAAAGCCGCCTTGAAGCCGTCCGCAACAAGATCAAGCCGCTCGACGAGGACTTTGAAAACGAATCGAACAAGGTGCTCGGCACATCCACCACCAACTATTTCTACGGCGAGGACGCCGCAGGCACGCATGGTTGGGAAATGGTGCGCACCACCGATTTCCGCCCCGGCAAGGAGGGCGACACCACCAAGGCCCAGACCATCGGCCACGTGATTTGCGGCTCCTATCTTGCCCTGACGGGCGCGGACTTCGCTATCGAAAACGCTGGCGGCATCCGCGGCGGCATCGCGGCGGGCAACGTGACCGCCGGCAACGTCATCGCCATCTCGCCCTACGGCAACACTGTGGAGACCTGGACCATGACCGGCGCGGACTTCCTCGCAGCGCTCGAGCACTCGCCACAAATCAGCGACGATTGCAACGACAGCTACGAGCTTCAGCAGGCTTATGTGGCGGCCGGTCACAGCGAGCAGGAGGCGCAAGACAAGTACAAGTGGCGCGATGACTCTGGCAGCGTTCTCTCCTTTGGCGGCATCAACGTGACGATTGATTGGACGCAGCCCGAAGGCAAGCGCATTGTGAGCGCCACACTCACCAAAGACGGCAGCACGCTCGACCCCGCCAAGACCTATACCGTCGCCACCAACAACTACATCATCACCAACACGACCGACTTCCCCACCTTCGCAAACGCCACCAAGCACACCGAGTGGGGTACCTGCGAGTCAGCGCTAAGGGCGCTGATCGGGCAGGACAGCTGGGAGAGCAAGATGACCTCGCTCGCGGGCACCATCAGCTTTGGCTCCGCTGCCGTGGACCCCACGCCCACACCGGCCCCGACGCCTAAGCCCTCGCCTAAGACGGACACGACGACCACGAAGGTCATCACCAAGAAGACGACCGGTAAGCTCGCCGCAACGGGAGACCGCACGCTGGCAGTAGTTGGCGCGTGCCTTATCGGCGGCATCATCGTCATCATGCTCGGCATTATCTGGAAGCGTCGACGCTAAGCTACACCGCCGGGCCTTACAGCCCCGCCGCGTAAACCTTATATCGAGCACAGAAGCCCGTCCGAATTTGATCGGACGGGCTTCTTGGTGGGTATCATGGTTGAACGATCATTAGGAGGTTTTCCCTACATGGAATTGTTTGAGCCGATTCTTCATTTCTTTGAGCAACGGTGGGTCCACAACATCATCTGGGCCGTCATCTTGGCGATAGGCACCGCCGTCGCCGCCAAGGTCGTATCCAAGACCCTGAACCATCTGCTTAACCGAGACGATAACCCGCTTCCGGCATCGAGTATCTTCATCAACATCGCGCGCGCCGTCATCTGGATGATTGGCGGCAGCTTTATCCTCGATAACTGCTTTGGCATTAACGCAAACGCGCTCGTCGCCGCCCTTGGCGTCGGCGGCATCGCCATCTCGCTCGGCTTTCAGGACACGCTGTCAAACCTTATCGGCGGCATGCAGGTGACCTTTATGGGCATCATCAAGCCCGGCGACAATATCGAGGTCGGCGGCGTGTCGGGCGTGGTCCAAGATATCACCTGGCGTCACACAACCATCGAGGACGCCTGCGGGCAGACCATCATTGTGCCCAACTCCAACATCTCCAAGAACACGCTCGTGCATCTGATGCCCTTTGGGCGCGTGGCCGTGCCCGTTGCCGTAAAGGACACGTCTAAGTGGGCTTCCCTTGACGCGCTGGCAGACGAGCTCACGAGCGCAACCAAAACGGCCGTCTCGCCCATCTCTGGCTTTGACAAGGAGCCGTACGTGCTCTTTAGCGAGATCGGCGACTTTGGCGTTAAGGGCAAAATCATCTTTATCGTCAGCGACGATAGCACCACTTTTACGGCAGCCGACGCCTGCATTCGTGCCATCGCCCCCATCATCGCCTAAACCACCACAAAGGGGACAGGCACCTTTGTGGTGGTTTCGCATCGTGGTACCATGGTTCATATCGTTGTTTAAACGACTAAGGGAGCAACATTATGGAAGAGGCCTATCGTCAAGCACGCAAGCGCGGCGAGCAAGGACGTCGACACGCCATTAGCCAAAGCGAGCATCCATACCTTACGGACCTCGATAGCTTGGTTGCTCAGCTCCCCTTAGGTCAGCGAGAGAATGTCGGCCTGCGGGATATTCCGCTCGAAATGGTCGTCGGCACGGTCACCAAGGGCCGTCAGTCCGCCTTTTCGTGTAACTTTATGCCCCTGCTTCCGTTTAGCACCGAGTTCGCCCGCAAGTGGTCCAACCTCTACGACATCCAGGTGACCGAGGGCTATCGCGACCCCGTCATCGTCACCGAGTTCATGCATCGGTTCTATGTCCAAGAAGGCAACAAACGCGTCAGTGTCCTCAAATTCCTAGACGCCCCGACGGTTTCGGCCAAGGTCACCCGTCTCTACCCCGGCACATGGGATTCCGTCGAAAGCCGCCTGTACGGCGAGTTCTGCGCGTTTTGGCGCGCCTGCCCCCTATACGAGATCGAGTTCTCGCGTGAGGGAAGCTACGAAACGCTCGCGAAGATGCTCGGTCAGAACCTTATCGAAAAATGGCCGCAGAAAAAGGTCGACTACCTGCGCCACACTTTCCTGCTCTTTAAGCGTGCCTACCTTCGCGCAGGCGGCGATCACCTGGACATTACGCCCGCCGACGCCATGCTCGTCTACCTCAATGTGTACAACCAGGACCGCCTGCTGGATACGCCGACGGATATCGTCGTAAACCGCCTGTGCAAGATCTGGCGCGAGCTGGTCATTGCCGGCAAAAATGACGAGGACAAGGTCGATCTTGTCGAAGCACCGAGCGTCGACGAGGAGGAGACGCCCGCCAAGTCCACCTCTGGTGTGCTCAACTTCTTTATGGGCAAGACCGTCTACTCGACGGCCAACCCCCTGCGCATCGCCTTTATCCATGAGTTCCCCTGTGCGACGTCGAGCTGGGACAGCCTGCACGACCAAGGGCGTCAGTATCTCGATGAGCACTTTGGCGGTATCGTGCGCACCGAGGCGTTCGAGGACTGTCACGATCCGGATGTGTTCTACGCCGCCGTGGAAACGGCTGTCAAACATGGAGCAAACGTCATCTTCTCGACCTCGCACCGCCTGATGGAATACACGCTCAGGGCTGCCGTTGAGTATCCCCGGGTTCGGTTCCTCAACTGCTCTATCGGCCTTCCCCATCAAAGCGTCCGTTCGTACTTTGGCAAGATGTACGAGGCCAAGTTTCTGCTGGGCGCCCTTGCGGCCAGCATGGCGGACAACCACCGCATCGGTTACCACGCGTCGGTCTTCGCCTCGGGCGCACTCAGCGAGATCAACGCCTTTGCGATTGGCGCCTCGCTGCTCGACCCGCGCGCGCAGGTCATCCTCACCTGGGGCGATGTTCCCGCCGGTGGTCTTGCCGAAGCCATGTGCCGCGAAGGCGTAAGCGTCATGACCGGCGCTGACATGTCAAAGTCGCTCGAAGACCCAACGGCCTACGGGCTTCACCGCTTGGTCGACGGCAAAGTCACCGGCATCGCCATGCCCGTATGGAACTGGGGCCGTTACTACGAGCTCATCGTTCGCAGCCTTCTTCACGGCACGTGGGACGAGACCAGCGACGACAACCAAGTGCGCGCTGTCAACTACTGGTATGGCATGAGCTCCGGAGTTATCGACATCCGTTACGCTCCGGGCCTACCCTACCAAACGCGCAAACTCGTGCAGTTGCTCCGCAACGGCATTGTTGAGGGATCCATCAACCCCTTTGGCGGCGAGCTCCACAGCCAGAACGGCGTGGTACAGATCGAAGGCTTCCCTCCGCTGCCGAGCACGCAGATTGTCGAGATGAATTGGCTGGCGGACAACGTGGTAGGCACCATTCCGCAGCTCGACGATGAGCCGAAAGTCCCTGCCCTATGAAAATCCTTGCAATAGCCGATACCGAAGAACGATGCCTTTGGGAGTGCTTTCGCAAGGAACGCTTTGAGGGAGTCGACCTGATTTTGTCCGCCGGCGATCTGGACCCGGACTATCTTGAGTTTTTGGTTACGGTCATCAACAAACCGCTCATCTACGTGCGCGGCAATCACGATGACCGCTACGCACGTCATGCACCGGGCGGATGTATCTGCGTGGAAGACAGCGTGTACACGTACCGAGGGATTCGCATTGCGGGCCTTGGCGGGTCCATGCGTTATCGCGACGGCGCCAACATGTACACCGAACGCGAGATGTCCAAGCGCATGCGTAAGCTGTCGCGTAAGGTTAGGATGGTCGGCGGGTGCGACATTCTGCTTACCCATGCACCCGCCGCCGGTATGGGTGATCTGGACGATCTGCCGCATCGAGGATTCGAATGCTTTAACACAGCACTCGAATCCTGGAATCCCGACTACATGGTGCACGGACATGTGCACCAAAGCTACGGTTGCGATTTTCAGCGCGAGCGTCAGCATGTGTGTGGAACGACGATCATCAACGCCTGCGGCTATACGCAGTTTGAGCTCGACCAGACGCACTACCCCATCCGCGGCTGGCAAGCAGCCTGGCTCAACTCACAAACCATGCGCCGCGAGCTCAAACGCCACGAAGCCATCGAGTCCTCAACGGCCAGAACACCCTGGTAACCACCACAAAGAGGACACTGTCCCCTTTGTGGTGCTTTTGACGCGATAGCAAGAAACCCGGTCCTGCACGAGGCAGAACCGGGTTTCTTTAGCAATGCTTACTTTGCTCAGGCAGTAACTAAGAGTTACTCAGCCAGGAAGTCGCGCTGGACAGCGGGATCGACCTTGACGCCAGGGCCCATGGTGGAAGACACGGAGATGGACTTGACGTACTTACCCTTAGCAGAAGAGGGCTTGACGCGCAGAATCTCGGTGTACAGGGCAGCGTAGTTCTCGACGAGCTGCTGCTCAGAGAAGGACTTCTTGCCCAGGGGCACGTGGCAGATGCCATAGCGGTCAGCGCGGTACTCAACGCGGCCAGCCTTGAGCTCGGAGACCATCTTGGCGACGTCCATGGTCACGGTGCCGAGCTTGGGGTTCGGCATGAGGCCACGGGGACCAAGGATCTTACCGATGCGGCCAACCTTGGCCATCATGTTCGGCGTAGCGATAGCGGCGTCGAAGTTGATCTCGCCCTTCTGAATCTGGGCGACGAGCTCGTCGGAACCGATGATGTCGGCGCCGGCAGCCTCGGCCTCGCGGGCCTTCTCGCCCTCGGCGAAGACGGCAACACGAACGGTCTTGCCGGTGCCGTGGGGCAGGGAGATGGAACCACGGATGTTCTGGTCAGCCTTACGAGTATCGATGCCCAGACGGAAGTGGGCCTCGACGGTCTCGTCGAACTTGGCGGTGTCGAGCTCCTTGATGAGCTTGGCAGCCTGAAGGGGGGTGTAGAGCGTGGCGCGGTCGATCTTCTCGGCAGCGGCGTTATAGCTCTTACCATGCTTAGCCATGTGCATTACCTCCTGTGGTTAAACGGGCGTGAGCCCTCCCACATCGTATCGTGTGCCCTATTGCACACATTTAACGGGCGCCCCGGTCGGAGCACCCGTCGTTACCATAAGAAACCGCTACTCAGCGATGGTGACGCCCATGGAACGGGCGGTACCGGCGATGATCTTCTTAGCGGCGTCAATGTCGTTGGCATTGAGGTCCGGCATCTTGATCTCGGCGATCTTGGTGAGCTGCTCCTGGGAGAGCTGACCAACCTTGTCAGCCTGGGGCTTAGCGGAACCAGACTTGAGGTTCAGCTCCTTCTTGATAAGGTGAGCCGCCGGCGGGGTCTTGGTGATGAAGGAGAAGGACTTGTCCTCGTAGACAGAGATCTCAACGGGGATGATGTCGCCCTTCTTGTCCTGCGTCTCGGCGTTAAAGGCCTGGCAGAACTGCATGATGTTCACGCCAGCAGCGCCCAGGGCGGGGCCGACGGGAGGAGCGGGGTTAGCTGCACCAGCAGGAATCTGGAGCTTAATGACGTTGGCAACCTTCTTCTCAGCCATGGTCATTCCTTTCGAATCACGAGTGTGAAGTACTTGCTATATCGTAAGCACGCACGTGTTAGAAGCACTCCTGAGATGAGCAGTCACAGAAGAAGCACGCTCGCGCGAACGGACGAAAACTTAAGCGATGACAGCGACCTGGTTAAAGTCGAGCTCGACCGGCGTCTCGCGGCCAAAGATCATCAGCGTGACCTTGAGCTTGCCAGCCTCGGTGTTAACCTCGGAGACCTTGCCATCAAAGTCGGTAAGCGGGCCATCGGTGACGCGGACGGACGTACCGACCTCAATATCAACCGAGGTGCGCTTGGGCGAATCGCCCTTACCGGGACGACGAGTCATCTTGTTGTACTCGTCGCGGGAAAGCGGAGCGGGCTTGCCGTTGCCGCCTAGGAAACCGGTGACGCCAGGCGTGTTACGAACACACGTCCAAGCATCGTCATCCATCTCCATGCGGACCAGGACATAACCCGGGAAAATCTTGGAATCCTTGGTCTCACGCTTGCCACCCTCTTTAATCTCGGTGACGCGCTCCATAGGAATCTCGATATCAAAGATACGGTCCTGCATGCCCATAGTCTCGATGCGATGCTCGAGATCGGACTTAACGCGGTTCTCGTATCCAGAGTAAGTGTGAACGACGTACCAACGCTTAGACATGGTTTAGCCCCTCAATCCAGAGAACAGAGCAAGAGCCTCGCCAAAGCCAGCATCGAGCAGAGCGATGACGACGCCGACGACGATCAGAGAAGCGCAAACGACAACCGAGTAGTTCACGAGCTCCTTCTTATCGGGCCACGTGACACGCTTCATCTCGGACTTGACCGAAGCGAAATACTTCTTGGTGCGGGCGAAGAAACCAGGCTTCTCGTTCTTCTTGGACTTCGCAGCCTTCTCGTTCTTCTTGGCAACGGCCTTCTTGGCCTCAACCTTGGAGTTGGCGGCAGCTTTGTTGGCAGGTGCCGGCTGCTGAGCCTTCTTCTTGTTCTTCTTGTTGGCCATTTGGGTTACCTCCGCGCAATGCGCTTATACATGAGTAAACCGTAAGCCCCCAAGTGGGAGCTTACGGAATAATGACTGGCACGCCAGGAAGGACTCGAACCCTCAACACTCGGTTTTGGAGACCGATGCTCTACCAATTGAACTACTGGCGTATGTGACTAGAGACTAGCGAGTCTCTTTGTGCAGCGTGTGGTGACGGCACCAGGGGCAATACTTCTTGATCTCCATACGATCAGGCATGGTCGACTTGTTCTTGGTGGTCGTATAGTTGCGGCGCTTGCACTCAGTGCACGCAAGAGTAACTAGAGTACGCATGTATCCTGAACCTTTCATTTCCGCCCCGTACGGGCACGAGTTGTTACTTTATCAGCTCCACGTAAGTGCTGTCAATGAAAACCTCGAGTCAATTGGTTCTCGGTGGATCCATTCATATTTGGAACACATCAATGAAGCCATCGAGAGCTAATCGACGGTGCATCCAGGACCATTATCGATCCTCTCGACACCAGCAACGGCTCAATATCCATTGCAGAAAAGAACCCGGCACCCCTATAAGTGCCGGGTTCTCTAAGTCAGCTATATCAAAGAGCTAATTTACTCAATGATCGTGGAGACGATGCCCGAACCGACGGTGTGGCCACCCTCGCGGATAGCGAAGCGCAGGCCCTCCTCCATGGCGATCGGGTGGATGAGGTCGCCCTCGATGGTGATGTGGTCACCAGGCATAGCCATCTCGGTGCCCTCGGGGAGCTTGACCGTACCGGTAACGTCGGTGGTACGGAAGTAGAACTGAGGACGATAACCATCGAAGAACGGGGTGTGACGGCCGCCCTCCTCCTTGGTCAGAACGTAGATCTCGCCGGTGAACTTGGTGTGCGGGGTAACCGAACCGGGCTTGCAGAGAACCTGGCCGCGCTCGATGTCCTCACGCTTGATGCCGCGGAGCAGCAGACCGACGTTGTCGCCAGCCTCGCAGAAGTCCATGGACTTACGGAACATCTCGATACCGGTAACGACGGTGTTCTGGGTATCCTTGATGCCGACGATCTCGACGGGCTCGTTGAGCTTGAGCTCACCGCGCTCGACACGGCCAGTAGCAACGGTACCACGGCCGGAGATGGTCATAACGTCCTCAACGGCCATCAGGAACGGGAGGTCGTTGTTACGAGCAGGCGTCGGGATGTACTCGTCGACGGCCTTCATGAGCTCGCGAATGGCGTCCATCCACTTGGCGTCGCCCTCGAGAGCGCCCAGAGCGGAGCCACGGATGACGGGGATGTCGTCGCCGGGGAAATCGTACTCGGAGAGGAGCTCACGGGTCTCCATCTCGACGAGGTCGATGAGCTCGTCATCGTCGACCATGTCGCACTTGTTCAGGAAGACGACGATGTAGGGAACGCCGACCTGACGGGCGAGCAGGATGTGCTCGCGGGTCTGAGCCATGGGGCCGTCGGTAGCAGCGATGACCAGGATAGCGCCGTCCATCTGAGCAGCACCGGAGATCATGTTCTTGACGTAGTCAGCGTGGCCCGGGCAGTCAACGTGAGCGTAGTGACGGGCAGCGGTCTCGTACTCAACGTGGGAGACGGAGATCGTGATGCCGCGCTCGCGCTCCTCGGGAGCCTTGTCGATGTTCTCGAACGCAGTGAAGTCAGCCTTGCAGCCCTCGGTCTCGGAGAGAACCTTGGTGATGGCAGCGGTCAGCGTGGTCTTGCCGTGGTCGACGTGACCAATGGTGCCGATGTTAACATGCGGCTTAGTGCGCTCAAACTTCTCTTTGGCCATAAAGCCCTCCTCTAAACAGGTCGTCCCCGGACGGGACTTTGCCTTTATACCATAGTGGCCTCTCAACATACTATTGAGAAGCCACCGTGTTACCTATGGTAGCGGTGACTGGATTCGAACCAGTGACGCCACGGGTATGAACCGTGTGCTCTAACCAACTGAGCTACACCGCCGGATGGAGCCTGCAACCAGACTTGAACTGGTGACCTCTTCGTTACCAACGAAGTGCTCTACCGACTGAGCTATACAGGCACTTGACGGGTGGGAGCTATAGGATTCGAACCTATGTAGGCAGAGCCAACGGGTTTACAGCCCGTCCCCATTAACCACTCGGGCAAACTCCCAATCGTTCAAGTATCCGCAGGTCCTTTGGTCTTTTGGACCGCCGCCCCCGCGAACGAAAAAGATAATACGATGCAACCTTGGGGGCTGTCAACGAAAACCTCTAGATACACGGTGCCGGGCGTATCTATATAGCTGTGAACTGCGGTTTTGTTGAGTTTGGATATGAAGGACGGTGGTTTTAGATACTGAGGTGACATTTCCCGAGGTAACACTTTGGTGTAGTAGAGTACACCTTCAGAATCGAACTTCGATACCGGCTTAATTGCATCTATATATAGCTCGAGATCGGGCTTCCGCGGCAGATTCGAGCGTGGATTTTCTCCCGTTTGAAATCGAGCGTGGATAATCTCCCACTTTTGGCGTGTTTCTGAGGCCAACGCGGCAGATTATCCACGCTCGGCCAGGATGATTGAGACCGGTCCGGCCTTTGTCTCGATCTGTAACAGTTAGAGAACATTTTCTCCCCTATCTGTTACATATCGAGATATTACGCAGAGACCCCCGCTTACGTCTCATTCTGTAACAGTTAGATAGGTTTTCCTCCCCCATCTGTTATAGATCGAGATGTTTTTCTGCTAGCACCTGGCATTGTCTCGATCTGTAACAGTTAGAAACGATTAAACCGTCTTGGTGTTACAGATTGAGACAAATTGGGGAACGAGACGGACGCCGAGCCTGATAACTCGCCAAAAAAAGAAACGGACTCTGTCCCATATAGAGACAGAGCCCGAAACTCTCATGGAGCCAGTGACAGGAATCGAACCTGCAACCCACTGATTACAAATCAGTTGCGCTACCGTTGCGCCACACTGGCACACTTGGCGCTTTCGCGCGAAGCCTGTTAAGAATAAAGGAATTACGGACGGGGCGCAACAGACCACACGGCGTTATACAAATATGCAAAATCCAGCAACAACAGGTACCAGGCCCGTTCATTTCTGTCGGTTCGCCCTCAATCTCAAAACCATTCGTCAGAACGAATAGTTTTAATTACAATTGCTATATATAAAACTATTCGTTTTGACGAAGGGTTTCGTGATGCTTACTACCAAGGAAGCCGCCGAGCTGCTCGGCATCACTCCGCGCAGGGTGCAGGAGCTCATAAAAAACGGAGCACTTGAGGCCCGCAAGGCTTCTGGTGTATGGCTCATCGACAAAGACAGCGTCGACACGCGACTCCGCTCCGTGACCAAAACGGGGGGACGTCCCCGCCGCGGCCACGGTAAGAGCGAGATCACGTTCACCCTCATGAATCGCACGCACAAAGTCGCTCAGCTGGTCTACAGCACATCGCGAAAAGACTTTACCCACATCGGCGCCGACATCGATTACGCCCACGCCCCTATTGGGGTATTTGGCCCTAATAGCCCCATATCGCTCGACTCCTTCCGCATCTGGTGGCGCGGCCGCGGTATCCCGCTCGCACGCATTGGGCTAGCCTCCCTGCTTACAGAAGCCGCAGTCGATGTTCCCGATGAACTCGTCCAGCGAAATCTCGGCCTCTCCTTATCCGACCAGTATTGGATCAGGCCCCAAGACTCCGGTCTCGCGTGGGAAGATATCAATTTCTTCAATAATGCTTTTGACGACGTCTCACTGTCCATTGCGCCCTTTGCCCCAGAGGGAAAAGCGGCTGCCGCAAAGCCCGATAACACCTCGGACGGCAATCTTCAAAAGTACTGGACGTGCGAGGGCGAGCGTCGAATTCTGCATAAGGCAGGAGCGCACCTGAACCAGGAACCTTATAACGAGCTGGTGGCGACCGCGCTCCACCGTCGCATCCTAAACGCCTGCGATTATGTACCTTACTCGCTCGAGGGCACGGGCACTTCCGCCCTGAGCATATGCGATGTCTTCTTAACTGATGAAGAGGAATATGTCCCTGCGTTCTATGTAAACCAGCACGCAAACGCAGATGAACGACTAACCGACTACGAGCGATACGTAGCAAACTGCGAGGAGCTCGGGGTGCCAGGCGTCAAGGATGCCCTTGACCGCATGATCGTGTGCGACGACATCATCGCCAACTACGATCGTCATTGGCGTAACTTTGGCCTTGTGCGAAACGTAAACACGCTAGCCTGCAGACCTGCCCCCATCTTCGATTCGGGCTCATCGCTCTGGTGCAACATATCACTAGAGGAGCTTAGGGCGGGAGAGCACAGTTTTACCAGCGCACAATTTCATTCAAGCCCCGCCAAACAAATGTTGCTCGTCGAGGACATGGGCTGGTTTGACGGCGACAAACTCGAAGGCTTCGTTGACGAGGCAATCGAGATTCTTTCCAGAAACGACGCGCTCACGGCAAGGCTGCCATATCTAAAAGAGGCGCTAACGTGGCGCCTCGAAAGAATGATCGACATCGCTGAATGGAGTTAGCGAGACAGCATCGCCCCGCCAACTCCCCTACCTCCCGCGCAGGGCTTTGAGCTTGGCCAGGGCATCGGGGCTCAGGCGACTGCCCAGAGTCATCTTGATCTGCGGAGCTTCCTCTGCCTCGTGAACGTCGTTATCGATCTGTTTGATCTCGTCCACCAGCATGCGGCTCGAGATGCGCGTAACGCCCTTGCCCATGACGACGGCCTGGATCGTACCGTCGCTCGATACCACGGAGCACGCGCGACCCTCCTCACGTGCCTCGATGCAGAGCTTCTGCACCACGGTATCGGCAGAGACGCCCGTCGGCGAAAACTCGATGCGCACGCCGCGGGCCGGCAGGTTGGGGCGCTCGCTGGAAATATTGCCCGCGCCGTCGAACACAATCACGGCCTCGTAGCGGCCCTGGGCAAAGGCGGCGACGTCGTTGATGAGGGCGGTGCGCGCCATATCGTGAACGTCGCTGGAATACGGATCGTCGGAATGGTCGTACACGAGCTTTTCGTAGCGCGGCGTGCAGTGAATCACGTTGTAGCCGTCGACCACCAGCAGCTCGGGCTTATTGGAGTGCACCGTCGAGACCGGATCGGCGATGGCCTGCGTAAACGCATTGCCGCCCACGCCATAGGTCGCGGCCGAAACAATCGGCTTGGCCGAGCCCTCGCCAAAGCGCTTGGCCTTAGACTTGGCGCGGTTCTTCTTGGACATGCGCTACTCCTCTCCCATGAGCTCGCCGGCATTGCGGCGCAGCCACTCAAAGCACAGCGCGGTGGTCGCCTGGGCAACGTTGAGGCTCTCGGTCATGCCACGCTGGGGAAGCTTGGTCAAAAAGTCGCATTTCTCGAGCACCAGGCGCGAGATGCCGTCGCCCTCGGAGCCCATGACGAGCGCCACGCGGCCCTCGAAGGGAGCATCCCAGCAGCTGCCCTCGGCGTGCTCGGAAGCACCGCCCACCCAAAAGCCAGCAGCCTTGAGGTCGTCGAGCGCACGGGCGATATTAGGAACCTGCGCGATAGGCAGGTGCATGACGGCGCCGGCAGAGGTCTTGTAGCTGCCGACGGTCACACCGGCGGCGCGCTTGTTGGCAATGATGACGCCCGCCGCGCCCACGACCTCGGCGGAGCGCACGATGGCACCAAAGTTGCCGTCGTCGGTCACATGGTCGAGCACGATGACGAGCGCCGGACCGTCGCCCACGCGGTCGAGAATATCGGCGACATCGGCATAGGGGAAGTTGCCCACCTCGAGCGCAATGCCCTGGTGAGCGCCATGGCTCGATAGCGCATCGAGCTGCGCGCGCGGCACATACTTAATGCGGACGCCCGCGGCGTTGAGGTCATCGACCAGACGAGACAGGGCGGCATCGCGCTCCCCGCCCTCGGCAATGAGCGCGCACTTGACGGGAAAGCCGGTACGCAGCGCCTCGGCGGCAGCACGGCGACCTTCGATAAACTCGCCCTTGGGAGCCTGGACAGCATCGCGGTTGCGATCTCGCTGCGGACGCGCAGCTTGGGCTTGGGAGCGCTCGCGCTGGCCCTTGGGAGCGGCAGCGCGGTCGTTGCGGCGAATCGGACGCGAGCCAGAAGCAGCCTGCTTGCCTCCACGCGGCGCACGCTTGCGATTGTCGGCCATAAAGTGACCTCCTAAATACAACTATCAAACGAAACAAAATAAACGACCGCCCATGAATATTAATTCGGGCGGTCGGTACGGGTTTTCCAAGTGCCCGAGATTGCCGTGAAAGAGGAGCGACGCGTACTTGAGTACGCGAGCGACGGTTTGAACGGCAAGGTCGGGCGCTTGGGAAACCCGCGGGGATTAGAGAGATTTGATACGAGTGCCGGCGGCGGTATCTTCAATCGTCAGGCCCAGGTCCTTGAGCTGATCACGGATGGCGTCGGCCAGATCCCAGTTCTTGGCGGCGCGGGCCTCGGCGCGGGCCTCGAGAATCTTGGCAGCGGCCTCGTCCACGTCGTCGCCCGTGTAGGCGACCAGGCCGGCGGCAACGCCCAGCAGGCCCAGCGGCAGCTCGACCTTGGGCTCGGGGAGCTCAACGCCAAGCGTATCGAGCAGCTCGGCCAGCGTGTCGGCGGCGGCAAGCGCGGCGGCCTTGTCGGCAGCGTCGCCCGCCTGCTCCAGGTACTGGTTGCACTCGGTCACAAAGCCAAAGACGACACCCATGGCACCAGCGGTGTTAAAGTCGTCGTCCATGCACTCCTTAAAGGCGGCACGAGTCTCAGCGGCCTTGGCGGCAAACGCCTCGGCGGCAGCCGCATCGGCATCGGCCGTCGCATGGTTCGCGGCCCAGCGCAGGTTCTCGACCGTACCGGCGATACGCGTGAGCGAGTTCTCGGCACCCTCCAGGCGCTCCCAAGAAAAGTCGAGCGGCGAGCGATAGCTCGTCTGCAGCATCAGCAGGCGCAGGGCAGCAGCGGAGTGCTGCTCGAGCACCTCGGCCAGCGTAAAGAAGTTACCGAGCGACTTGGACATCTTCTCGCCGTCGACCAGCAGCATGCCCGTGTGCATCCAGGTGTTGGAGAAACCCTGGTGCCAGGCGCAGGTGGCCTGGGCGCACTCGTTCTCGTGATGCGGGAAGGCAAGGTCGGAGCCACCGCCGTGGATGTCGATCGGGGTACCCAGGTAGCGGTGCACCATAGCGGCGCACTCGGTGTGCCAACCGGGACGGCCCTCGCCCCAGGGACTCGGCCAGCTGGGCTCGCCGGGCTTGGCGGCCTTCCACAGGGCAAAGTCGAGCGGATCGTTCTTGTCCTCGTTCTCCTCGATGCGCGCGCCAACCATAAGGTCGTCGATGTTGCGGCCCGAGACCTGACCATAGTTGGGATCGCTGCGCACGGCAAAGTACACATCGCCGTTATCGGCGGCGTAAGCGTGGCCCTGCTCGATAAGCGTCTTGATCATGGCGATCATGGGGCCGATCTCTTTGGTGGCACGAGGACGCACATCCGGATCGAGCACGTTGGCAGCGCGCATGACGCCAATGAACTTATCCGAGAACTCCGTCGCGACCTCGGCGGCCGTACGGCCCTGCTCGTTGGCGCGCTTGATGATCTTGTCGTCGACATCGGTGAGGTTCTGGGCGAACGTGACCTCATAGCCGCTCGCGATGAGCCAACGACGAATCACATCGAAGCTGATGAACGTGCGAGCATTGCCGATGTGGATGTTGTCGTAGACCGTGGGGCCGCACACGTACATGCGGACCTTGCCGGACTCGATGGGCTGGAACTCTTCCTTTTTATGGGTAGCGCTGTTGTAGATACGCATTCGTTACTCCTTAACGGTTTTCTGTAGCAGGCAGACGGCCCAGGCGCCGATTCCCTCGCCTTGGCCTTCCCAACCGAGCTTTTCGGTCGTGGTAGCGGCGACGCCCACGTTTTCGACGTCAACGCCCAGGGCATGGGCAAGGTTGGCGCGCATGGCATCGCGGTGCGGGGTGATCTTAGGCTGCTGACAGGCAATGGTGCAATCGGCATCGACAAACTCAAAGCCCAGCTCGCGCGCATAGTCCATCACGCGGGCAAGCAGCACCATCGAATCGGCACCCTCGTAGGCGGGATCGGTGTCGGGGAATAGCTTGCCGATGTCTCCCCCGCGGCAGGCGCCCAGAATGGCGTCGGCCAAGGCGTGCGCGAGCACATCGGCATCCGAGTGGCCCAGCAGGCCGCGCTCGTAGGGAATGTCGACACCGCCGATGATACATCGACGCCCCTCCACCAGACGGTGAACGTCGTAGCCATGGCCAATGCGCAGGTTACTGAACATGGGGAAGGTCCTCTCCCTCGGCCATACGGCCAAGCAGAATCGCGGTTACGGGACGCAAGTCCTCGGGCACCGTCACCTTAAGGTTATCGCGCGGGCTCTGGACGCAGCGGACGCGCCCACCCATGCGCTCGACCAGCGACGAATCATCGGTGCCGATAAAGCCCTCGGCAATGGCTGCAGCGTGGGCGCGCTTCATAGCATCGACGCTAAAGATCTGCGGCGTCTGCGCAGCCCAATAAAGCTCACGCGGCGGCGTCTCGACGATGTTATCGCCGTCGACGATCTTGAGTGTGTCGATCGCGGGTTGACCGCACACGACACCGTCGAGCGAGCGGTCGCCCACAAGCACGTCGATCGCATGATCGATGGCCTCGGTCGTGATGAGCGGACGAGCGCCATCGTGAATGGCGACGTATTCAAAGCCCGCCGGCACCGCGTGCACGCCGGCACGGGTGGAGTCCTGGCGGGTATCGCCGGCATCGGCAAAACTGATGGGCGTGTCATAGTCAAACGGGTCGATGGCCAGGCGGCGCATCTCGGCACGGCGCTCGGCAGGGCAAACCACGACGATGTGGCCGACCTTATCGCTACGGTCAAACGCGCGGATGGACCAGCTCATAAGCGGACGGCCCGCTACATTGACGAGCTGCTTGCCGCCGGGGTTACCAAAGCGCTGGCCGCTGCCACCGGCAACGACCACGGCGCATACGGGCGCCATTATGCGTTCCCCTGTTTGGTGCCCTTCATGCGGTACAGGGAGTCCGCAAGAATGGCAGGGTTGTTAACGCCAAAGTCGCCCAGGCGCTCCGGATCCTCGCTGATGTCATCCATGAGCTCCTGCAGCGAGCCGTACTCGTCGACGATCTTCTCGGCCACGCCGTCGCGCACGACGGACACGCGCGAAAGCGTGCGCAGGCCCAGCGGCGTCATGACGGAGTCCTCGTCCAGGTCGTCATAGCCCAGAACCGCCGCCACATGCTGCGGGTCGGACAGGTCCTTAGGCGTCATGCGGCTCAGCTCGGCGCGAATCTTCTCGGCGTTTGCCTCGGAGGAATCGCTTGCGTAGTCGCGGATCATCAAGTCGTATTCGGTATCCATGCTGGAGCCCGCGAGCTGCTCGAGCTGCATCTGCACGAGCTTGCCCTGGTTACCCAGCTTGACGATGCAATCCTTAAGCTCGGTCTTTGCCTGTTGCATGATCTCGAAGCTCGAGAAAATACCGGTGATGTCGGCGAGCGTAACGTAGTCGTCGAGCTCAAGGGCCGTCAGGCGCAGCAAGGAGCGATCGAGCGACTGACGGGTGGTCTGAAGCGTGGCGACGAGCTGGTTGACCGAGCTCATGATGGTGGTGACGGGCTGGATCTCGTAGCTCTTGCCGTGAACGTACACGTTAACGACGGCACGGCGAGCCGAAACCGAGATCACGATGGCATCGGTGAGCACCGACATGCGAGCGGCAGTACGGTGACGCATGCCCGTCTCACTCGTGGCGAGCGAGGGATCGGGATTGAGGTGGAAGTTGGCGCGCAGGATCTGGGTGAGGTCGCCATCGATGACGATGGCGCCGTCCATCTTGGAAAGCTCGAACAGGCGGTTCGAGGTAAACGAAATGTTGAGCGGGAAGCCGTCGTTACCGGCAGCGAGCACGTTTTCGGTGTCGCCGACGCAGATAAGGGCGCCCAGGTGACCGGCGATGATCATGTCGAGGGCGGTGCGGATCGGCTGACCAGGTGCCGTCAGGCGGATGGCCTGTTCCATACGCTTTTGCAGCTCGTTCTTATCCAAGGCATCGCTCCCATCGTATACGCTCCATAAACGCTAAATAGTTTCTCACGGTTTGTCCCTGCGGCGCTTGCGAAATCCGATGCTTACAGAATGAGCGAACACAGCTGAGAGCCCCAATCCAAATGAGCTGCTTATGTGGCAGCATCGGGATTCGCATAAATGAGGGAGTAGTCGCGTGATCGGGTTCGCCTCCGGTGGCGCGGCAAGTCAACACACTGGCCGATGCGGCCTGGCTTGCCTTAATGAACGAGACTCGTGGCTGTGCGCGCAACGCGTACGCCACGGGTCTTTTTTGTTACTCCCCCAAGAGGTACACGCGGGCCCGCCCGCAGAGAGGGAGCCAGACTATGGGACTCGCAGAGCTTGTGTTGCTCGCTATCGGCCTTTCTATGGACGCTTTTGCCGTATCCATCTGCAAGGGCCTTGGCATGAAGAAGATCAACCTTAAGGTCGCCGTAGTGCTCGGCCTGTTCTTTGGCGGCTTCCAGGCCGGCATGCCCGTAATCGGATGGGCGCTCGGCAGTCAATTCATGAGCATCATCGGACCCATCGACCATTGGATCGCCTTTATCCTTTTGGCCTTTATCGGCGGCAAAATGCTGTGGGAGGCCTTTACCGAAGACGAGGATGAGGACGAGAGCGACGGCAAGGATGCCGAAAAGATTGACCTGGGTGAGTACCTGATTCTGACTATCGCCACCTCAATCGACGCCCTGGCCGTGGGCATCTCATTTGCTGCGCTCTCGGTTGACATCGTTCCCGCTGTATCGCTTATCGGCGTCACAACGTTTATCTTCTCCGTCGCCGGCGTAGCGATCGGCCACACCTTTGGCGAGCGCTACGAAAAACCCGCCACCATCGTGGGCGGCGTTGTGCTCATCCTCATCGGCCTCAAGATTTTGCTGGAGCACCTAGGGATTTTAGTGCTGTAAAACACCCTTCAAAACTAAACGTCCGTATAAGGCCTCATGCAGAGTTTTGCATGAGGCCTTTTCATGCAGACTTTTGCATGTCATACTAGGATGCAAAAGCCTGCACGTTAGGAGATAGCCGTGGATACCCTTCCCATCACCACACCACGCCAAGCTGGCATCTACGTGCGCCAGGCACGCGAGACTCAGGGTCTCACCCGTGCCACCCTCGCCAAAAAGGCCGGTGTTTCGGAGCGCCTGCTTGCATCGCTCGAGCTAGGAGACGCCACCGGCATTCGACTCGACAAGCTGCTGGCGATTTTCGACGCTCTTGAACTGGCGCTCGCAGCACAAGGGGATATAAGCGAAACGAAAAATGAGCACCCAATCGACGCCCCGCATGCTGATCAACCTTGCAGCACCTCCAGACGCCATCACGCTCAACGTCTTCATCATCGCAACCGTCGCAGCACAACCATTCCGGTTCTTGCAGATACCCCCCTTACGTCCGAGCTCTACGACAGGGCCTTCGCCGATTTCGCCATGTCCAATCTCGGAGTCTCGATTGCCGCAAACGCATCTAGCCAAACCATGCCCGAAGGGAAATAGCCAATGGCCAGAACATCACTTCGGACCATTATTTGCGGCGTGCCTGCTGGAACGCTCGCGCAAGATGAGAACGGTCTTATCAGCTTTACCTACGATCATGACTATGACGGGCCAGCCCTATCGACCAACATACCCGTATCGAATCGCACATACGGACAACAGGTCATGAATCCGTACCTGTTTGGCCTTCTACCCGACAGCGAGGACCAACGAAAAGCGATTGCCGCCGAATTCGACGTTAGGCCCAACAATCCCGTTGCGTTGCTCAGCCATATCGGACTCGACTGTCCGGGCGGAGTGCAGTTTTGTGCCGAAGAAGATGCCGACGCCGTCCTGCATCGCGCTGGCGAATACCGCCCTATAGACGACCACGAAATTGCTCTTCGTCTCAAGTCGATCAGAGATGACCGCGATGCATCGTGGATGGGTCTAGATGAAAGTTGGTCACTTGGAGGCAACCAGGGCAAGTTCGCGCTCGCGTTCATAAACGACCGCTGGTGCGAATGCATGGGCTCCTCGCCCACGACGCATATTTTCAAAAATGGCGTTATCGGATTTAAACTCGAGGCTCTCAATGAGTTTGTCTGCATGAAAAGCGCCCAGCGCGCCGGCATCGCAACGGCAAACGTCGAATATCGTATGTTTGAGGACGAACCTGCCCTCATTGTTGAGCGCTATGACCGCGTGAAAGTCAAAGACGGAACGATCAGGCGCCTACATCAAGAAGACCTCTGTCAGGCACTTGGGGTGATGCCCGCCCAAAAGTACACGGCAGACGGCGGCCCGACCACACGCGACATTCAAGAGCTCCTCGTAAATACGAGCCACCATCAACTTAACCTGTATCTGTTTACGCAGATACTTTTCTTTAACGCCATCATCGGCGCACCGGATGCGCACGCGAAAAACTATTCCCTGCTCCTTGGAAACGACGGCGCAGCCATGATGACTCGAATGTACGATGTCGCGTCGGGTTTGGCGTATGAGCGCATGCGCCGCCGGGCGCGCCTTGCCATGAGCGTTGGCGGCGAAAATCGTGTGGGGTGCATCGGTCCAGGCGCTATCCGCCGATACCACGGTATGGGCGACCCCACGCTGGAGGCGACGCTCACCGATGCCGGGCTATCCGAGAAGTTTTGCTTTGCGACCATGATGGACCTCGCCTACGAGGTACCCATTTGCATGGAAGAGGTCATGGACGAATACGCCGACCTGCCCGGCATGGCGGACCTGCGCGAGCATATGCTCGGCCCCGTCCGCGAAAACTGCCAGCGCGCCCTCGACCTCATCAGGGCAGAAATGGACTAGGTGGCCGTAATTTCGCAATTATCAAACAAAAGAGAGGGGGCACCCGTCGCAAAAGACCGGGTGCCCCCTCTCATAATGTCATTTGCAATCCGCTAGCACGTGACTCGGACTGCTGCTAGCGCAACCTTTACGCAGCGAGGCGCTTGAGGACGTCGATGAGCAGCTCGTAGAAGCGCTCGGCAGAAGCGAGCTCCATGCTCTCGTCCGGGGTATGGACATCGGAGAGCGTCGGGCCCACGGCGATGGCGTCCAGGCCGTGCAGAGCCTCGGCAAACAGGCCGCACTCAAGGCCGGCGTGAATGGACTCGATGCGCAGCTCGGAGCCAAAGAGCTCTCGATAGCTCTCGACAAAGACTTCGCGGACCGGCGAATGCTCGGCATAGCTCCAGCCGGGATACTCAAACTCAAACTTGGCGTCGAAGCCCAGGACATCGGCCAGCGTCTGCAGACGGTCCTTGAACTCGTTCTGCAGCGAGGTGATCGAAGAGCGCGGGGACAGCATAATCTTGACCTCGTCATCGGAGGTGGCGACCACGCCGATGTTGGAGGAAACCTCGACGGAGCCGTCGGTGGCGACGTTGCGGCGAATCACGCCGTTAGGGGCAAGGCGCAGGGCGCGGATGAGGGCAAGCGCGGACTTCTGGTCCATGGCCTCAACCTCGGCGTCGTCGGCAATCTCGACGGTGCAAGTAAAGCCGGGGTCGAAGACCTCGAGCTCGGCAGTGACGTCGGCGATGATGCCCTTTGCGATCTGGGCCGCGGCCTCGGCGGCAGCGTGGTCGGCGTAGACCAGAACAGCCTTGCACTCACGGTTGATGGCGTTGTCCTTGGTGCCGCCGTTAAAGCTAACGATGGCGGGCTCGCCGGCAACCATCAGGCGGTCGATGATGCGGGCCATGATGAGGTTGCCGTTGCCGCGCTCCAGGTTGATATCGCTGCCGGAGTGGCCGCCCAGCAGGCCGGAGATGTCGAGCGTGAGGGTGCTACCGGTCTTGTGCTCGCGCGCGATCGGGCAGGTGTAGGTAACGACGACGCCGCCGGCACAGCTGACGGTGGCAACGCCCTCTTCCTCGGAGTCAAGGTTGATCATGGTGCGGGCGCTAATCTGGGACTTGTCGAGCGTCTCGGCGCCGACCAGGCCAGTCTCCTCGTCGGTGGTGAACACGCACTCGAGGGCCGGATGGGTAATCGAATCGTCGTTGAGCACGGTAAGCATAAGCGCGACGGCAATACCGTTGTCGGCGCCCAGAGTGGTGCCGTTAGCGGTGAGGACGCCGTCCTTGACGACCAGGTCGATACCATCGGTCGTAAAGTCGTGCTCAACGGAGCCCAACTTGTCGCACACCATATCGATGTGGCCCTGCAGCATCACGGTCGGGGCATTCTCGGCACCGGCAGATGCGGGCTTGCGAATGATGACGTTGTAGACCTCGTCCTGGTACACATCGAGACCGCGCTCCTTGGCAAACGCAACCAGGAAATCGCTGATGCCCTTCTCGTTGCTAGACCCACGGGGGATCGCGCTGACCTCCTCAAAGAAATGGAACAGCTGGGCGGGCTCGTAGCCGGTAATCTTGTAGTCCATGGTGCCTCCTTGGCGCAACTGGTTAGACAGTAAGACATGCGACTTGTATATTCCCAGACTTTGCGTGCATAAACCAGTCGAAAACGCCGAGCGCCCTCGCATCATCGGCTAACGGTGGACCGTATAGCGTAACGGTCACAACTTCCGCAGCTCTACAAATCGAGGCGCCCTTTCCGGAGCGCCTCGATTGCGCGTATCAAATTGTCGCCACGCCCTACAGCGCGCCGGAACCGGCTTGCATCATGCCGCCGGGGCCCGAGGTCACGCCGCCGCTCACGGGCGCGGCGTTGCCGGTGTGCGGTACCGCCGGGGCGGTATCGCCACCAAGCGTGCCCGCCGGACGCGGTGCCGGGATCTCGCCCGTGCCGCGGCTAAAGACAAACTTGCCATCGGCCACGTCGCACAGGACGGTATCGCCCTCGCCCCACTCGCCAGCCAGCAGTTCCTCGGACAGCGGATCCTCGATGAGCTTTTGGATGGCACGACGCAGCGGACGCGCGCCGTTGGTGAGGTCGGTACCCTCCGCCACAATCTTGTCGTAGGCCGCATCGGTAAGCTTGATGTTCATGCCGTTTGCGATCAGGCGCTGGCGCAGATCGTCCACCAGCAGGTGCGCAATCTTGGTGAGATTCTCGCCCGAGAGCTTCTGGAACACCACAATATCGTCGATACGATTGAGCAGCTCGGGGCGGAACAGGCGCTTGAGCTCGCCCATCGCACGGCCGCGGATCTCGCTCGACGTGAGACCCTGCTCACCGGTGGTGCCAAAACCGACGCTCGCATCCTGCGCGATCTCGCGGGCGCCCACGTTGGACGTCATGATGATCACGGTGTTGCGGAAGTCAACCGTCTTGCCCTGGCTATCGGTCAGACGACCCTCCTCCAGCACCTGCAGCAGGATGTTGAAGATGTCGGGATGCGCCTTCTCGATCTCGTCGAACAGCACGACCGAGTACGGGTGGCGACGAACGGCCTTGGTAAGCTGGCCGCCCTCGTCGTGGCCCACATAGCCCGGGGGGCTACCGATGAGCTTGGAGACCTCGAACTCACTGCCAAACTCCGACATATCGAAGCTGATGAGCGCGTCCTTGCTGCCAAAGAGATACTCGGCGAGCGTCTTGGCGAGCTCGGTTTTGCCCGTGCCGGTGGGGCCCAGGAAGATAAAGCTGCCGCCGGGGCGACGCGGGTCCTTGAGCGGCGAGCGGCTGCGGCGCACGGCCTTGGCAACGGCCTCGACGGCCTCGTCCTGACCGATGATGCGCGTCTTGAGCACGCTTTCGGCCTGCAGCAGGCGGCGGCTCTCGCTCTCGGTGAGCGAGGACACCGGCACGCCCGAGGTCACGGACACGATGTCGGCAATCTGGGAGACATCGATGGTGAGCGGGCTGGCGTCGAGCTCGGCCGTCCAGGCAGCCTTGGCCTCGGCGAGCTCAATCTCGGCAGCCTTTTGCTGCTCGGTGATCTCGGCGGCCTTGTTCATGTCGTCGCTCTCGGTGGCCTCCTGCGCGGCGGCCTTAAGCTCCTCCACGCGATGCTCGGCCTCGCGCACCGGCTCGGGCGCGCGGTTGGCGGCGATGCGGGCGCGGGCGCCGGCCTCGTCAATGAGGTCGATGGCCTTATCGGGCAGGAAGCGATCCTGGATGTAGCGGTCGGAGAGGTTCGCGGCGGCCTCGATAGCACCCTGCGTATAGCGCACATGGTGGTGCTCCTCGTAGCGCGGCTTGAGCGCGGTCAGGATCTTGACCGTGTCCTCGACGCTCGGCTCCTCGACATCGATGGTCTGGAAGCGACGCTCGAAGGCCGGGTCCTTGGTGAGGTACTTGCGGAATTCCTCGGCCGTGGTGGCACCGATAATCTGGAAGGCACCGCGCGCGAGCACGGGCTTGAGCATGGAGCTCGCGTCGATGGAGCCCTCGGCAGAGCCGGCACCGATGATGGTGTGCATCTCGTCAATAAACAGGATGACGTCGTCAGCTTCGGTGGCCTCCTGGATCACGTTCTTGAGGCGCTCCTCAAACTCACCGCGATACTTGGCGCCCGCAACGAGGCCCGGCAGGTCGAGCGTCCAGATGTTCTGGTTCATAAGGTTCTCGGGCACGTTGCCAGCTGCAATCTGCTGAGCCAGACCCTCGACGATGGCCGTCTTGCCCACGCCGGGGTCGCCCAAGATAAGCGGATTGTTCTTGGTGCGACGCGAAAGGATCTCCATCATACGCTGGACTTCCTTTTCGCGACCAATTACAGGGTCGAGCTCGCCGTCGCGCGCCTTCTGCGTAAGGTTGGTGGCGAACTGCTTAAGCGTATCGGTGCCGCTCCCCTTTTGCTGCGACGCGTCCGAGCCGCTAAAGAACGGCAGGCCCGCACCGGGACGCCCGGCACCGGCGCCGGCGAGCGGACGCTTCTTGTCCTGGTCCTTGGCGGTAAGTTTCTCGATAGCCTTTTTGATGGAGGCGGACGACACACCCAGGCGCATGAGGATGTCCATGGCCATGCCGTTACCCTCTTCGACGATGCCAATCAGCAAGTGCTCGGTCGACACGTAGGTCTGGTTGTTCTCACGTGCCACGCGGAAGGAGCGCTCCATCACGCTAATGACGAGCGGCGTAAAGGCAAGCTTGGCAGCCTCGGTCTCCTCGCTGGGCTCGGGAACCGTGGTCTGGACCTCCTTGAGGGTGTCCATGATGTCGTCGTAGGAGATATCAAGCGAGCGCAGCGCCTCGGCAGCGATGCCCTCGTCCTCCTTGGCGAGTGCGAGCAGCAGGTGCTCGGTGCCCACCTTATTTGAGTGCAGATCGAGCGCCTCCTGTTTGGCCATCGACATGACCTTGCGCGCTCGATCGGTAAATCTATCTAACATGCTCGTTTCCTTACATGAGTTCATCGAAATCAAAACGCCCGCCCGTCGGCGGCGCTTTTGTCTCTTTACCCACAGGTTGTCTATGTTAACAGCTGGAGGAATATCTATAAACCCGGCTCACATGAATGCAGGTTATGACCGCATCGCGGGACTCACCGCGCGATGCGCGACAGGCGCCCCGCAAGAGAAACCCTAGGCGTCTTTCACCACGTCGGGACTCGTCGCACGCGATGCGCGATAGGCATCGGCCTCCTTGGAGACGCGTTCGAGCAGCTCGGATGTATCGACGCCCTCGACTTGCGCGACCGTTTCCACCGTCTGCATGGCGACCGCCCTCAGGTACGCGCACGCGCTGTCCCCCAGCTGCTCGAGGTCTATCTCCTCGCCGCCCTCCCGGGCAAAGCCGACCGCCATCACAAAGCCCATGATGCCCGAGACCAGAAAGCCCACCGCAAAGCTCGAATCTGCCTTGAGCTCTTCTCCGTCGGGGTGGACGATCTCTCTCACGCGGTCGATGATGATCGTATGGATGCCCTGCACGACCTGCTCGGCGGCACCCGCCCTCATGGTGATGACGATGCGCCGCAGCAGACAGCGGACGTCGCGCCGGTCGAACGCCGAAAGGTCGCCCTCGCTCGAAAAATGCCAGAGGGCATCGGTGATGAGCTCGTTATCCTGCAGCAGCTGGGCTATGGCGATGGCGACGAGTTCATCGAAATCGTGAAAATAGTAGTAAAACGTTCCGCGATTGCACTGGGCGGCGCGGGTCACCTCGCCAACCGACAGCTCGAAGATGCTGTTGTTCTCGATGAGCTCCCAAAACGCCTCGATGATACGGGTGCGTGCATCGGGCGCATCGGCGTCCTTACGCGGTCTCGCCATGCGTCTCACCGCACCCCTGCGCCTTGGCGTTCATGATGAGCATCTGAAGACGGTTCTCCACGTTGGCGAAGCTCACGTCGGGATCGTAGTCGAGCGGCAGGAACTGCGCCGTGGGATACTGCTCCTTGAGCGCATGGATGAGCCCGCGCCCCACGACATGGTTGGGCAGACACCCGAACGGCTGCAGGATCACGAAGTTGCGGCAGCCGCGCTTGGCGTGCTCGAGGATCTCCGCCGGAATCAGCACGCCCTCGCCCGCATCGAACGTATGGTGCAGGATCTTATCGCTCGCGCGCACGAGCTCGGGCATGCGCGTCGGCGGCTCGTAGAGCGGGCTCGCCGCGCCCAGGCGGTCGCAACGGTCGTGCGCGAGCTCGAACAGGTTGTCCGCCGTGGCGTACCAGGCCTTTTCGGGCAGCGACAGGTCGACGTGGAACTCGCGCGACTGCGCATGCTTGTAGAAATAGGTCTTGCGGATCACGTCGGTCATGCGCGCCTCGATGACCTCGAGCCCGTTGTCCTCGAGGTAGCGCTCGATCTCGTGGTTGGCGCCGAGATGGAAATTGAGCAGGTACTCGCCCACGATGAGAACGGTCGGATGCGGGTTCGAGCGGTCGTACGGAACGGCGTCCATGATCGCAAGCGCGCGTTTGAAGCCCGTCGCCTGGCCTCTCAGCCCGGAGCGCTCCATGCCCTCGATAACCTCATCGAGCGCGCGGTCGAACGCAGCGTCCGCCGCGCCCTTCTCGAGCTCGTAGGGACGGATGCGCCTAAGCATGGCCTCGAGGGCATCGATCATGGGAAGACCGTAGGCGATCTGGATGCTCGGGCCAAGGCCGAGCTTGAAGCCCGGATGCGCATTGTGGGCATCGACGTCGTCGTTGGTGAGCACCGGGACATAGTCGTATCCCGCGTCGTCGAGCGCGCGGCGCAGCAGGGGCATGTAGTGCGTCAGGCGGCAGTCGCCGATATACTTGCCAGTCACCACGGCGACGTCGTGCGGGTCGTACTTACCGCTCTCGAGTGCCGCGAGCGCCTCGCCGATCACGATTTGCGCGGGGAAGCAGATGTCGTTGTGCACATAGCGTTTGCCCAGGCGGATGGCATCCTCGCGCCCGATATCAAGGGCCTCGGCGCGCACGCCCTGATTGCGCATCGCCGCGGTCATGAGCCTGCAGAACGCATGGGAGGTGTTGGGGACCAGCGCGATCTTGTCGTGCCGGTCGCGCTTGGTGTACTTGACCTTATACGGGTCGTCGAGCGGATGGACCGCGTGCACCCGGGCGCCCTCGGCACGCTCCTCCGCGCGACGACGGTTGACCGACTCGATAAACGAACGCACGCGAATGCCCATGGGACCGGCGACGTCGCTCTCATCGAGCTTGATCATCATCGGAACCTTGGAGCCCATCTCGCCCATCATGCGCGCGATCTCGTCGGTGAGATACGCATCGTGGCCGCAGCCGAAGCTGCCCATCTGCACGAGCTCGAGCTCGGGCGTCGATGCGACGATGACCGCGCACGACAGCATGCGCGCATGGTAGTTGTTCACGATGTCGATGCGGCTGTTGGAAAGATCGACGTTGCAGACCCCCGGCACCGCATCGGGCGTCAGCACGGGGATGCCGCGCTCAGAGAAGAGCTTGGGCAGCCCGTGGTTGACCAGCGGGTCGTTGTGGTACGGGCGCGAAGCGATCACCACCGCGTAGCCGCCGTCCTCGCGCACGTTCTCGAGCACCTGCCTGCCGCGCAGCTGCAGCTGGTTCTCAAACGTCTGCTGCGCGCGGTCCGCCTGCTCGGTCGCCTTGGCAACCAGGTCGGCATCGATATCGAAGGTCTCCTTGCACCACGCCTTGAGCTGGCGGTTTCGGTCGCCCTCGTCGTACCAGTGGAACAGCGGCGTATCGAACGGAACGCCGAAACGCTCCTCCGGGTTATCGGAATTGCGCATCACGTAGGGGTATCCCTTTACGACGGCGCACATCCACTCGCTGGTAGAGGCGGTGTTTTCGGTGGGCACCGTCGTGATGATGGGCATGAAGATGCGGTCGACGCCGGCGTCGACGAGATTGCGGATGTGCCCGTGGACGAGCTTGGCCGGGAAGCACACGGTGTCGGATGTGACGTGCGCCAGACCGCGCTCGTACATCGCCTTGGTGCTGCGTCCCGAGACGCGCACCTTAAAGCCGAGCGTGCTGAAGAACGTCGACCAGAACGGCATGGTGTCCCAGAACTCGAGCACACGGGGAATGCCGATCGTGACATCGCGCCCCCCGCAGACGGGAACCGTGGGGCACGACTCGAACAGCAGCTTCTCGCGGTCGACAAAGAGATTGGGGGCAGCCGCGGTCCGGTCGCGCCCCGTGCCGGGTGCCTGTGCCTCGCAAGCACCCTGCGGACGCAGCTCCTCCGCCGCGGGAACCTCGCGCACGAGCTCATCCCATGAGATGGCGCCGCCGCGCGGGCAGCGATTGCCCGTGACGTAAAGCGAGCCGTCGCCAAATGCCACGACCGCGCGCTGGCAGCGGTTGTTGCACCGACGGCAGGTAACGCCGCCGAACTCGCGATGCTCGAAGCGCTCCACGGCATCGAGCCCGATAAACGACGTGCCGGCGTCGCCCTTGCGGCATTCCTCGCGCGCGAGCAGGGCGATACCGATAGCGCCCATCAGCCCCGGGTGGGGCGCACGCGTGACGGGTTTGCCCAGATACTGCTCGAATGCGCGCAGCACCGCGTCGTTTCGGAACGTGCCGCCCTGGACGACGACTTTGTCGCCCAGACGGTTGAGATTTGAAACGCGAATGACCTTGGTGAACACGTTCTCGATAATCGAACGGCAGAGACCGGCCATGATGTCGCCCGGACCCTTACCGCGCCGCTGCTCGGAAACGACGCTGCTGTTCATGAACACCGTGCAGCGGCTGCCGAGAACGGCGGGGGCTTTGGACGAAAATGCCTCGGTCGCGATATCCTCAACGGCTATTCCGAGGTTTTTGGCAAAACCCTCGAGGAACGAGCCGCAGCCCGCAGAGCACGCCTCGTTGACGACGATATCGGTCAGCACGCCGTGGTTGAGCCAGATGGCCTTCATATCCTGTCCGCCGATGTCGAGCACGAAGGTCGCATCGGGAACGCATGCGCACGCGGCGCGGGCGTGCGCGACCGTCTCGACCGTATGGTAGTCGGCGTGGAACGCGCGCGCGAAAAGCTCCTCGCCGTATCCCGTGGTGCCCACGGCATCGATCGCAAGCGTGACTCCCGCTGTCTCCCAGCGGTTCTTCAAGCTGACAAGACCCTGTTGGGCGACGTCGAGCGGTCTGCCGTTATTAGACGCGTAGAACGAATCGACAAGCTCACCCGCCTCATCGACCAGGGCGAACTTGGTCGTCGTGCTCCCCGAATCGATACCGAGCGCCACACGCACCGTCTCTCCGGGCGCATACGCATCCGGACCCTTTGCCGGCGTCTCTTTGCCATGGCGTGCCGTAAAATCCGCCTGCTCGGCAGGTGTGGCAAAAAAGGGCTGGGCAAGACGTCCCTCCCCGCTTGCGGGCGCGACCGTCTCGAGCTTATCCAGCCGGACAAAAGCGTCGGGAAGGTCGATCGGTTGGGACGATGCGAACATGTCGGTCAGCGACAGGGCGGCACCGCGCGCGACCATGATCTGCGGATCGCGCGGGACGATAACCTGATCGTCCGATAGATTCAGTTGCTCCCGGAACACGCGGACCAGCGTGGGGTTGTAGGCGAGCGTACCGCCCTCGAAGATTACCGGCGGCTCGATGTCGATACCCTGGGCCAGACCGCCGATCGTTTGGCGGGCGACCGCGTGAAGCGCCGAAAGCGCCAGGTCGGTGGTAGGAATGCCCTCGTTGAGCAGCGGCTGGATATCGGTCTTTGCGTACACGCCGCAGCGGCCCGAGACCTCGTGGACGGTCGTTCCCCGGCTTGCGAGCTGCTCGAACTCGCCCGATTCGGTGCCGACCCCCATGAGCTTTGCCATCTCGTCGATAAATGCACCGGTACCGCCTGCGCACGAGCCGTTCATGCGCATGTCGGCAACCTCGATGTCTCCCTTATCGTTGGTGCGGAAGAAGATCATCTTGGCGTCTTGGCCGCCCAGCTCGATGGCGCAGCGCGTCTGCGGATAGAACCTGCTGATCGCGAGCGCGTTGGCGACCACCTCCTGAACGTACGAGGCGCCCAGCGCGGTCGCGATATCGCGCGCACCCGAGCCGGTCACCGCAACGCGCAGCGACTCATGGGGAAAGCGCTCGGCGAGCTCGCCGAGCATGGCGCGCACGCTCGCTGTCTGACACGCCCCGTGGCGGCGATATCCCCACCACGCCTCGGTCATATCCTCGTGCATCGCGTAAACTTTGGTCGTCGTCGACCCTACGTCCAGTCCTACTAGCAACGCCATAATGCTCCGTCTCTCGCATTTTTCCTGCTAGAGATATACCACTCTACGTAATACAACAGACTGTTGTATTTAAACTCCGTATAAAAAGCGGCTGCCGAAACGCTTCAGCAGTCGCCGAATGCACCAACAGATTGTTCTGCGCGCTAGCACGTCGGGCAACGGAGCAGCACGGGCCCTCCGGTCATGCGCACCGCTCACGCCCGCGATGTCGCCGAGAGAGCTATCCACGCTTAGGGCTCCAACCAAGCAAGTCGCCCGCGCTCAGCAGATCCCTAAGCGAGCTACTCGCACTCAGGAGCCATAGCCTGCTCCAAGAGCTCGGCATGCTCCTCCTCGAAAACCGTCCCCACAGGGAAGGCGCGACGGAAGACGAAGTGGGAAATCGGACCGGCTACCAAAAGGTTCCACGGCAGCGCCATCACAAAATTATGCGGGATGTTGATCATCCAGATCGCGGGCACGGAATACAGGTTCGCAAGGATGCCGCCGGGCATGTGCGTCAGACCCTCGCAGGCACCGTACAGCGACATGATGATGACCATGGGAACGACCATGCAGGAGCTAACGGCGAGCGTCATGGCGAGCGGCGAGCTCTTGCCCGGCGCGACCAAGTACTTAAAGGCGAAACCCTTGGCGAGCGGGCTGGCGACGAACCAGTCGCAGCACATGGCAAAAATGTAGGCAACGGGGAAGCCGAGCCACGCGGCGGCAACGACCTCGCCGTTGATGGCCCTGTGCTGCAGGGCAACGTTGTAGATGCTCATCCAGAGCACCATGCAAAAGCACATGATAAAGGTGAACAGCAGGCTCTCTCGTTTGTTGATAGGCATAAAGGGCATGGTCCTTTCCGTGTTACGCCGCGGCATCACGCAACAAAAACGGGCGGGCAAGATGGAGCTGTTGGGACTTCATCTCGCCCGCCCGTGATACGTGCGTCTGCGACTACTTATGTGGTGGAACCAGCCTAGCACGAAAACCCCGCGCTTCGTAAGCGTTGAGTTTATGAAGATGCAGGGCACCAATAATCCCCCGACCCCCTAAGTTGCGGTGGAATACGGACTGTTTTGACCCTTTAAGCAGCAATTCAGTCCCTATTTCACCGCAACTCATTTGGTGCAAAGTAACATGTCCTCCTTGTACCAATTAGCTGGTGTGGCGCCAGCGGGGGTCGGTGAGAGTTCTCGCCACACCCAGCCCAACGGGCAGAAACGCTACGATGAGCACTGCACGCACAAACCAGCCGAGCATATTGACCGTGTCGAAGGTGCACATGTAATACATCGAGCGATACAGATACAAGCCCGGCACCATAATGACAATCGAAGGCACCGTGAGAGCGATGCGCGGGTAGGTGAGCTTAACTTCGGCCAAGCTTGCGAGCAGCCCCGATACGAGCGCGCCGATAAACGCTGCTGCCTCGGGAGGCATTCCCGTGCTGAGGCCCAGGAAGGGAATCATCGTCGGCGCATCGACAAGGGTTAGACGCAGGGTATTGGACACGGCGCCGATCAACCCAGCTGCCGCGGCCATCTTTACCGGGCTGTTGAACATCACCGAGAAGCCGAATACGCCAACGAAGCTCATCACCACGCGTAGGAGCGTAAGAGCAAGCGGCGAAAGGCCGAGCGGCGCAAAGTCGTCCGGCGCCAGGCCAACACACTCGGCAACCATCCAACCTACGAGCGTCGCCATCACAATAATCGATACGGCATATGACAGACGTTCGATACCGCTTCGCATGTCAAGCTTGGCGATGTCGAGACCTGCCGTAATGAGCGGAAAGCCGGGAATCACAAAGAGCATGGCGCCGATATAGCCTTCTTGGTGCGACATTGCCCCCGGTATGACCTGGCCAAGGCCGAGCAATGCCAGCAGATACGAAACGCAAGCGAGCGCAACGCCGGTCGTCAGCGCGCTGAACTGACCAAGGCCTTGCTTGAGAATATGGGAGCGGGCAAAGTTGCCGACACCCGCGCCCACGAACGCGCATGCCATCTCAATAGGACCGCCACCAAGTAAAAAGACAAAGGCGCCACAAGCACAGGCCGCCGCAAGGCCCTGTTGCCAAGGCGCGTAATCAGGTTTTGAACTCTCAACGGTCTTGAGCATCTCGTGATACTCGTGCACCGTGAAGCGACGGCCATAGGTTTCGATTTCCTTGAGGAAACTCTCCATCATCCAAATGCGATGGGTATTGACGCCCGTTGTGGGCAAGCTGACGACCTCGTTAAAGCAGTGACCATCTTCGATGCAGGTACACTCAAACGACAGGAGACTTAAGTCAACGTGGATGGTCACACCGAGTACGGCGGCGACTCGATTCATGGTATCGCGTACACGCCAGGCACCCGTTCCGCTCGCGAGCATAAGCATACCGGTGCGGCAGATGATGGATGATTTATCGGTGAGCGGCGCATCGACGGCAAGTTCATCGCCTGCCGTCACGATCTGGTGCCAGTCAGTTTTCATATGGAGCGCGCCGGCACGGACACCGTGGTGCATGGGGGCTCTCGAAAGCAGCGAGTTAAGGCGCGAAGACTGTGGGGGCTCCGTTGATTCGTCCTCAACCTCATCAGCCTCTTCATCGACCAGATCAAAGGAATCAAGCGGCGCTGGCTCGCGACGGTCGATCAGCTCCTCGTCCTCATCATCAAAGTAATTGAACTGATCGAGCATGTCCTCTTCGATTGCGCGCTCGCTCGCATCGTCCATCCCGGTGCTCCCTTCCTATCGACTAACCCCCATCCTAGACAGCGACGGCTAAAGGAAACATAAAAGAGACGGCTGTCATGCGAGCCATGTGCGCAATAGCCATTGGGTAGTCATTGGGGACGTTCTTGAATGACTAGTCGTTTAAGAACGTCCATTACAGTCGAAATTGTCAGCCTGGGACCATCTCGGGCTACGATTGA
>UQDE01000002.1 GCA_900539735.1 uncultured Collinsella sp.
TCCGTACATGTACGGATGAATATGGGAGGTGTTCGGATGAAGTTGATATTCAAGGCCTGCGGAATTGTCCTACCGATAAGCGGACAAGCCTCCAGCTGGTGCCTTCGCCGTGGTAAGGTAAGCCGAATTGCTTCCAGACTGTTTCGGGGGAGTGGAATGAGCAAAGAGTGTGTCGAGCAGGTCGAAGGCGCAGGGGCTTCGGTGCCGATGACCGATATATCGAACATTGATGTGCCCGAGGGCACCGACGAGCTCAGCCGCAACACCCGTCGCGCATGGCGCGACCGCCTGAACAGCGCTTCGACGCGCAAGATGATCACGGGCGTCTTGGCTACGCTGGTGGGCGGTTCGTTTTGGGGCTTCTCGGGCACCAGCGCGAGTTTTTTGTTCGATACCTACCATGTCGATACGCTGTGGCTTATGAGCATACGGCAGATTCTCGCCGGTCTACTCTTTATGGCCGTGGTTGTTACGCGCGACCGCGAGCGCCTGATTAAGCTCTGGGCCACACCCGCCGATCGCAAGCAGCTGCTGCTCTTTACCGCCTTTGGCTTGCTGTTCAACCAGTTTTGCTATCTTTCGGCCGTGCGCCTGACGAACGCCGGAACCGCGACGGTGCTCCAGTGCCTGCAGCTCGTTATCATCATGGGCTACGCCTGCGTGACCGATCGCCGCATGCCGCGTACTCGCGAAGTCATCGGCATTGGCCTGGCTCTGGGTGGAACCTTTTTAATCGCCACCGGCGGCGACCCCACCAGCCTGAATATCTCGCCGCTTGGCCTGGCAGCAGGTCTTATGTGTGCGGTCAGCGCCGCGTGTATGGCGGTGATTCCCGCCAAGATCCTGCCCGAATACGGCAGCCCCATCGTCACGGGCTCGGCAATGTTCACGGCGGGCGTGGTCTCGTGCGTCTTCGTGCAGCCCTGGGCGCATATGCCGGCGCTCGACGCTGCCGGCATCGAGGCCCTCGCGGTGTTCGTGGTTATCGGCTCGTTTTTTGCTTACATGCTTTATATGCAGGGCGTTAAGGACATCGGCTCGGTGCGCGCGAGCCTCATCGGAACTGTGGAGCCGGTTTCGGCGACCATCACCAGCGCCGTTATGCTGGGGACGGTGTTTTTGCCGACCGACCTTATCGGCTTTGTCATGATCATCGTGATGATGTTCCTTACGGTGTAGCTAGCGCCGCCGCCAAGACAGAAAAGGTGTTGTGCCGCATTTTCGCCAATTGATGTCCGTGTCTGGAGTTTAGCTGTCGATGCTCAAAATGCCATAAACTAGCAACGTTATGGACTTTTTCATTGCGACTCAATTGCGAGGATTTCTTTATGGCTGGTAATCACTTTAAGGGCAGCGATAGCGGCCGCCCTGCAGTTCCGCCGCGTCCGAACGGGGCTGGTAAGGCCGGCACGCCGAGCGGCGCTGGACAGGGCGGTTCCGGTAAGCGCGTGTCCCCGGGCGAGACGGCGATGTTTACCGCTCTGTACGAGCAGTCTCAAAAGGCAAAAAAGACCGGCCGTGCAAGAGGGAATGTCTTTGCGGGCGGTGCAACCTCCGCGTCGCAGCCGAGCGGGGCTCCTTCGGTGCCTGCGAACAACGCAGGTGCTGCCAACGCCGCGAATGCTGCCGGCAACGTTAATGCCGGCAAGGCCGCCAACAATACTCCCTCTGCCGGTGGCGCGGGGCTTACGGGTAACCTTGGCACGATTTACACCGGCGCCTCCGAGACTGGCACGTTCGCCCGCCTGGATGATAGCGGTGCCGAGTTTGCGGGCTCGGGTTCCAAGGAAGATTATTACGATTTTGGTTTGAACTACGGTAGCGACGCTTCGTCGAGTTCGACCTCTGACGGTCTGGTCCGTCATCGCCATCGCAAGGGCGAGCGCAAAAAGCGTCACACCGGCGCCATTATTGCCGCTGTGGTCGCGGTGCTTCTCGTTGCGCTTGGCGCAAGCGGCTTGATGCTGCTTAACTCGGCAAAGACCGTAAAGAGTGAAGCGAAGGAGGCTGTCGAGATCGTCGGTGGCCTTAAGGACAAGGTCACGTCGGGCGATTTTTCGACGCTGCCTGACGACGCGAAGAAGATCGATGAGCTCTGCGACAGCATGAAGGCGGAGACCTCGAGCCCGCTGTGGACGGCGGCTTCGTTTATCCCGGTGTATGGCAGCGATATCAATGCGGCCCGCACCATGATTGACGCCCTGTCCGATGTCTCGAGCAATGCGCTGGTTCCCATGGCCGACAACCTCTCGCAGGCTACGCCCGGCAAGCTGTTCCAGGACGGCATGATTAACGTGTCCGCGCTGCAGGCGGTCGCCGATTCGCTTTCCAGCAGCTCGAAGGTGTTCAAGAGCGCCAACGAGAAGGTCCAGGGCATTGGCGATACTCATATTTCCCAGGTGACCGAGCTGGTCGATAAGGCCAAGGACGGCTTTGCCACCCTCAACGGCGCGGTTGACGCGGCGGAGAAGGTCGCCCCCGTCCTTCCCCAGATGCTCGGCGCCAACGGCCAGACGCGTCATTATCTTGTGCTCGCGATGAGCAACGTCGAGATCCGCGCCTGCGGCGGTTTCCCCGGTTCTCGCGGCGTGATGTCGGTGACTGACGGTAAGCTCGAACTGGGCGATTTTGTCAAAGTCGACATGATGAAAGAGCCTTTGAGCCCGCTTCCCATCACCGATGAAGAGGCAAACTTGTTCACGACCGGATGGGGCCTGACCGGATTCAACACGCTCGGATACACGATGGGCGACGTTACGATGACGCCTGATTATCCGCGTGCGGCTCAGCTTGTCAGCGATATGCAGAAGGCCATTGTCGGAGATGACATCGACGGCGTATTTGCAGTCGATCCGGTATTTTTGCAGTATATGCTCGGCGTTGTAGGTGGCACACAGCTTCCTGACGGCACCGTCGTTGATGGAAGCAACGCTGCAAAGGTGCTGCTGCACGATATTTATTGGAATTACCCGGTAGAGGAACAGGACGCCATTTTTGCGGCGGTTGCCGGATCAGCTTTTAACAAGATTGTGGACGAACTGGGCTCCAGCGATATTACTAAGATTGCTGCCGCCATCGAAAAGGGCGCTTCCGAGGGTCGCATCCTCATGTATTCGAGAAATGATGACGAGGAAAAGGCCGCGAAGGCTCTTGGAATATCGGGCGCTCTCCAAACCGATACGTCGGAGGCTCCGATCTTGGGCGTCTATGTGAACAACTACAGCTATTCAAAGATGGATTGGTTCCTCGATAAGCGAGTCACCATCGATTCTTCGGTTGAAAATGCCGATGGCTCGACGACGTATCGAGTGACCACCACGCTCAAGAACACGATGACCCCCCAGGAGAAGGCCGAGATGCCTGGTTATTTCCAGGGCCATAACGGCATTAGCCAGGATATTGACGATGAGGTGCTGAGGCTTTATCTCTATGCTCCTGCGGGAGGCAGCATTTCGGATATTAAGACTTCGGGCTCCGGTTCTATCGAGATGAACGAAGCGACGCACGATGGCTTGAAGGTTGCATGGGGCGGTGTCCACATGCTTCTTGGACAAGACATAAAGGTCGAGTATACGGTCACGACTTCGAAGGACTCTGGGCACAAAGAGCTTAAGGTTCGTACCACGCCAACCGCTCAAACGTTCGAACAGGATAAGTAAGATATGAAGTACTTTGGCACCGACGGCTTTCGCGGTGAGGCCAACGTTGGGCTGACGGTAGAGCACGCTTATAAGATTGGCCGTTTTGTGGGCTGGTATTACGGCGCCAACCGCAGTGCTAAGGCGCGCGTCATCGTGGGCAAGGACACACGTCGCTCGAGTTATATGTTCGAGGCGGCGCTGGTGAGCGGCCTGGTCGCGAGCGGCGCGGACGCCTACATGCTGCACGTGATCCCCACGCCGGGCGTAGCGCATCAGACCGTGGAGGGCTGCTTCGATTGCGGCATCATGATCAGCGCGAGCCACAACCCGTTTTGCGATAACGGCATTAAGCTCGTCAATAGCGACGGTTTTAAGATGGACGAGGACGTACTGGAGCTCATCGAGGACTACATCGATGGCAAGAGCGAAGTTCCGTTGGCCACGGGCAACCACATCGGTGCCACGGTGGACTACATGCAGGGCCGCAACCGCTACATTGCTTCGCTCATTGCAAGTGCGAACTTTTCGCTGCAGGGCGTCAAGATCGGTATCGACTGCGCCAACGGCTCGGCTTCCTCGGTGGCCAAGCCGGTGTTTGACGCGCTCGGTGCCGACGTGCGCGTGATCAATGCCGCGCCCGATGGCTTTAACATCAACGTCGACTGCGGCTCCACGCATATGGAGCGTCTGCAGCGCCATGTGGTGGAGCAGGGCCTGGACGTGGGTTTTGTCTACGATGGCGATGCCGACCGCTGCCTAGCCGTGGATGAGCACGGTCGCGTGGTAGACGGCGACCAGATCCTGTACGTGTGCGGCGTGTATCTGAACAAGCACGGTCGCCTTTCGGGCGGTACCGTGGTGCCGACGATTGCCAGCAACTTTGGCCTGATCAAGTCGTTGGAGCTTGCCGGTCTGAGCGCCGTGACCAGCGGCGTGGGCGACCGTCACGTGTATGCCAAGATGCGCGAGGGCGGCTACAGCCTGGGCGGCGAGCAGACGGGCCATACGATCTTTGGCGATATCGAGCGCACGGGCGACGGCATTATGACCTCGCTGCGCGTGATGGAAGTGATTCGTGCCGAGCGCGAGACGCTCTCGCAGCTCACGGCTCCGTGCAAGCTGCTGCCGCAGGCGCAGGTGGCCGTGCGCGTGGCGGACAAGGACGCCGCGCTCGAGAACATGGGCGTGCAGAACGCCATCGCCGAGGCCGAGGTTGCGCTGGCAGGCGAGGGCCGCGTGCTCGTGCGCAAGAGCGGAACCGAGTCGGTTATCCGCGTGCTGGCCGAGGCGCCCGACCAAGCATCTGCCGATGCCGCCATGAAGCGCATCGCGGGTGCCTTGGAGGCCTTGTAGTTACGCGGTTTTACCAAACCGCGTAACGGCTCGACGCTGCAAACGACCCTAAGCGGCAATCTGACGTTCAATTTCAAGGGCGCGACCAGGAAGGTCAGCGCCCTTTCATTTCACGTCACCTTGCTCGCTTAGGGCCGTTTTCGCTGACGTTGCCAAAACATTGGCGTCAACATGGTTGGCGTTGGCGTGTCGGTTGTGTCCTACAGCTCGTAGAGCGTGGTGAACTTGTCCTGCAGGTAGCTGCAGTAGTAGCGGGCATCGAACGCCATGCCGCACGCGCCCTTGATGAGCTCCGGCGCGTCCTTGGCGCGGCCCCACTGCCAAATGTGCTCGCCCAGCCAGGCGCGGACGGGTGTCAGGTCGCCGCTCGCACAGGCGCCGTTGAGGTCGACACCGTCGCGGCACATGGCCGGCACAAACATGGCGTCGTAGGCGCTGCCCAGCGCATAGGTGGGGAAGTAGCCAAACGAGCCGCCGCTCCAGTGCGTATCCTGTAGGCAGCCGTGCGTGTCGTCGGGAACGGGAATGCCCAGGTACTCATCCATGAAGCGGTTCCAAAGCGCGGGGATATCCTTGGCTGTGGCCTCGCCGGCAAACAGCATGCGCTCGATCTCGTAGCGCACCATAACGTGCAGCGGATAGGTGAGCTCGTCGGCCTCGGTGCGGATCAGCGAAGGCTGCGCGATGTTCACGGCGTGGTAGAGCGTGTCCTCGTCGACGTCGCCGTAGACCTCGGGTGCGTGGCGGCGCAGCACCTCGAGCAGCGGTCCCATAAAGGCGCGGCTGCGACCCACGGTGTTCTCGAAAAAGCGGCTCTGGCTCTCGTGGATGCCCATGGAGGTGCCGCCCTCAAGACAGGTGCGCGCATAGGCGGGATTGACGCCCAGCTCGTACATGGCGTGTCCCGCTTCGTGGATGATGCTGTAGACGTTGGAGATGCAATCGTCCTCGTAGATGTGTGTCGCGATGCGCGCGTCACCCACGGCAAAGCCCTCGCTAAACGGGTGCTCGGTAAAGGCAAGCGTGGTGTCGTTCAGGTTCAGGCCGACGAGCTTCATAAGGTCGAAGCTCATGGCGCGCTGGGCGGCCTCGGGCACGCGGGCGTGCAAAAAGTCGGCAGCGGGCTGCTGGCCGCGCTCGCCGATAGCGTGCACGAGCGGCACGACCGTCGCCTTGACCTCATCGCAAAACGCATCGAAGCTCTCGGCAGAAAGGCCGCGCTCGTACTGGTCGAGCCAAACGTCGTATGGGTCGCGCTTGGGGTCCATGAGTTCGGCCTGATGCTTAAGTTGGGCGACGATTTTATCCACATAGGGCTCAAAACTCGCCCAGTCGTTGGCCGTCTTGGCCTTGTGCCACACGGCATCGGCCTCGCAGGTGAGCCTGGTCCAGGCCTCGGCCTCCTCGGTAGGAATAACGCTTGCCTCGCGCTGGTCGCGGCCGAGCACGCGGATCTCGTCAAGCAGCTGCGGGTCGTCGATCTTGCCGCCGGCGACGGTCTCGCGTGCCAGCGAGTGCACGAGTTCGACAGACTTCTCGCTGGTCAGTAGCTTGTGATGCTCGCCGGCAAGCGTGCCCATGGCGTCAGCACGGGCGGCAGCACCGTTGGCAGGAGCAATCGTCGCTCCATCGAACTCGGCAATCTTGAGCAGGTACTCGCGAGTCCACAGCTTGCCCTCGAGTTTGCGGAACTTTTTGACGGCCTTGTCGACTTTAGCAACCTTGACGCCCTTGGCAGCTTTTGCCACGGCGGCCTTGGCCTTCTTATCGAGTTTCTTTCCCATACCGTATCCTTAATCTCGCAGGCCGAGCGCCGCAGGCGGGTGCGCGGCCAATTTGCACAGCTACCTGCCTTGTACCCAGCGCGAACAAAACGGAACGCGGCGATGCGCTCGCGAAATGTGTTATCCTATAGCCCAATGCGTTGACGGAGAGGGTTTTTGCCCGCCGCGTCGCCGGCAAGAGAGGGAAGGTCATGGGCTGCAAGCCTTCCTGCGGTGGCAAGGGCCAAGCGTTCACTCCCGAGCAGCAACCTCAACGGGCGCGCGGCCGACGGCGGTGAAGCCCCAGTAGGGAAGCCGTGAGCCTCGCGACAAGGGGCGCAGAGTGGGCACGGCGGGCCAGACATCCGCCGGGTCAAACAAGGTGGTACCGCGGAATTCAACCGTCCTTGGGCAATGCACATGCCCGAGGGCGGTTTTTTGTTACCGAACCGGGCCGCACATTCGCAGCGCCGGGTGGCTCCAACCGCCGCGGCAAGTGGATGCGCGAGAGACGAAAGGGAAGACATGAGTCTGATTGATGATCTGGTCAAACTCGAGGAAGAGGCCAAGGAGCTCGTCGCAGGCGCCGACGACGCCGCAAAGCTCGAGGCCGCGCGCGTTGAGCTGCTCGGCCGCAAGGGCCGCATCACCGGCCTGATGCGCATGATGGGCAAGCTCGCCCCCGAGGATCGCCCCGTGATGGGCAAGCGCGCCAACGAGATGCGCCAGCTGATCGAGGGCATGCTCGACGAGCGCACCACCGAGATGAAGGCCGCCGCCCTCAAGCACGCATTGGAGCACGACGCCGTCGACATCACGCTGCCGGGCATCCGTCCGCAGATCGGTCACCAGCACCTGATCAAGCAGATCATCGAGGAGGCCGAGGACATCTTCTGCGGCATCGGCTACACCGTCGAGTCCGGTCCCATGGTCGACACCTCCTACTACAACTTCACCGCGCTCAACGCCCCCATGGATCACCCGAGCCGCTCGGCCCGCGATACCTTCTACGTGGTCGACAACAACCCCGGCAGCGTCGCGCACCCCGAGGCGCATGCCCATGGCGAGTCCGACGTACTGCTGCGCACCCAGACTTCGGGCGTGCAGATCCATACCATGGAGTCGCAAAAGCCGCCCATCTACATGATCTGCCCGGGCACCGTCTATCGCCCCGACACGGCCGACGCCTGCCACCTGCCGCAGTTCAACCAGATCGAGGGCCTGGTCGTCGACGAGGGTATCACCTTCGGCGATCTTAAGGGCACGCTCGACTACTTTGTTAAGTGCATGTTTGGCGAGGACCGCAAGACGCGTTACCGCCCGCACTTCTTCCCCTTCACCGAGCCGAGCTGCGAGGTAGACGTGAGCTGCCACGTGTGCGGCGGCAAGGGCTGCAACTTCTGCAAGCACAGCGGCTGGATCGAGATTCTGGGCTGCGGCATGGTCGACCCCAACGTCCTTATCAACTGTGGCATCGACCCCGAGAAGTACACCGGCTTCGCCTTTGGTATTGGCGCCGAGCGCGTCGCGGCCCTGCGCTACGACCTGCCGGACCTGCGCACGTTGATGACTGGTGACATGAGGTTCTTGAACCAGTTCTAGAACGCTTTCTTCTTAGTTGCAGTTTCCGGCTCAAAGCCGCATTTATGAAAGGAGACCAGTTATATGCGTGTTTCTTACGACTGGCTCAAGACCATGATCGATATTCCGGAGGATCCCAAGACCCTTTCGGACGAATATATCCGTACCGGCACCGAGGTCGAGGCGATCGACACCGTGGGCGAGTCCTTCGACCACGTGGTGACTGCCAAGGTGCTCACCAAGACCCCGCACCCCGATAGCGACCATATGTATGTGTGCTCGGTCGACGTGGGTGACAAGAACCTCGACGCCGACGGCAACCCCGCCCCGCTGCAGATCGTCTGCGGCGCGCAGAACTTCGAGGCCGGCGACCACATCGTCACGGCCATGATTGGCGCTGTCCTGCCCGGCGACGTCAAGATCAAGAAGAGCAAGCTTCGCGGCGTCGTGTCCATGGGCATGAACTGCTCCGCGCGCGAGCTCGGCCTGGGCGGCGACCACTCCGGCATCATGATCCTGCCCGAGGATACGCCCTGCGGCATGCCGTTTGCCGAGTACGTGGGCTCGAGCGACACCGTGCTCGACTGCGAGATCACGCCCAACCGTCCCGATTGCCTGTCCATGATCGGCATGGCCCGCGAAACCGGTGCCATCTTCGATCGCGATTTCCACGTTGAGCTGCCCGCCATCAAGGCCGAGACCGGCCGCGCGACCGATGACGAGCTTTCGGTCGAGATTGCCGACGAGGGCCTGTGCGACCGCTACGTCGCCCGCATCGTGCGCAACGTGAAGGTCGGCCCGTCGCCCGACTGGATGGTCAAGCGCCTCAACGCCCTGGGCGTGCGTCCGCACAACAACATCGTCGACATCACCAACTATGTGATGATGCTCACTGGTCAGCCGCTGCACGCCTTTGACCTGGACACCTTTGCCGAGCGCGATGGCCATCGCCGCGTGGTGGTTCGCGCCGCCCAACAGGACGAGAAGTTTACGACCCTCGACGGCGAGGAGCGCACGCTCGACGCCGGCATGGGCCTCATCACCGACGGCGAGCGTCCCGTGGCGCTGGCCGGTGTCATGGGCGGCATGGATTCCGAGATCGAGGACGATACCGTTGACGTGATGGTCGAGAGCGCCTGCTTCAACGCCGGCCGCACCTCGCACACCAGCCGTGACCTATCGCTGATTTCCGACGCCTCCATCCGCTTTGAGCGCCAGGTCGACGAGACCGGCTGCGTGGACGTCGCCAATGTGACGTGCGCGCTCATCGAGGAGATCGCCGGCGGCGAGGTCGCCCCCGGCTATGTGGACGTGTTCCCCGCGCCCAAGACCATCGACAGCATTAAGCTGCGCCTGGCCCGCGTGCACGCCATCTGCGGCGCCGACATCGAGCCCGACTTTATCGAGCGCTCGCTTACCCGCCTGGGCTGCACCGTCGAGCGCGACGGTGAGGACTTTATGGTCACGCCGCCGAGCTTCCGTCCCGACCTGCCGCGCGAGATCGATCTGATCGAGGAGGTCCTGCGCCTATGGGGCATGGGTCGCGTCACGGCGACCATTCCGGCTGCCAAGAACCATATCGGCGGTCTGACGCGCGAGCAGAAGCTTACCCGCAAGGTCGGCGAGATCCTGCGCGCCTGCGGCCTCAACGAGACCACGACTTTTGGCTTTGCCGCCCCGGGCGACCTGGAGAAGATCGGTATGTCCACCGAAGGCCGCGGCTGCCCCGTGGTGCTCATGAACCCGTTGGTCACCGAGCAGACCGAGATGCGCCGCTCGTTGCTGCCGGGCTTACTGCAGTCCGTTGCCTATAACGAGGCCCACGGCACGCCCAACGTGCACCTGTACGAGGTCGGCAGTCTGTTCCACGGTCGCGAGAATGCCAGCCTGCCCAAGGAGACCAAGTCCGTCGCGGGCGTGCTCTCGGGTCAGTGGAGCGAGCAGTCTTGGAACATGAAGTACCGCAAGCTGCGTTTCTTCTTTGGCAAGGGCATCGTCGAGGAGCTGCTCGCCCAGCTGCGCATTGAGAAGGTTCGCTTCCGTCCCGTCGAGGGCGAGAGCTATGCCTTCCTGCAGCCGGGTCGTGCTGCCGAGGTACTCTCGGGCGGTACCGTGCTGGGCTGGGTTGGCGAGATCCACCCCGAGGCGCGCGAGGCTATGGGCATTGACGAGGTCGTCGTTGCCTTTGAGCTCGACCTGGACAAGCTGATCAAGGGCGCCCGCAACCAGGAGAACTACCGTGAGTTCTCGCAGTACCCGGCCGTTGAGCACGACCTTGCTATCGTGGTCGACAACACTGTGACCTGCGAGGATCTTGAGCGCCGCATTACCAGCGCCGGCGGCAAGCTGCTCGAGGGCGTGCGCCTGTTCGACGTCTACCGCGATCCCATCCGCATCGGAGCGGGCAAGAAGTCCATGGCCTTTGCGCTTACGTATCGCTCCGACGACCATACGCTCACCAGCGAAGAGGTCGAGAAGGCGCACCAGAAGATCGTCACCAAGGTGTGCAAGGGCGTAAACGGCGAGGTCCGCGGCTAGGGCTTGCGCTGGGAGCGTAGGGCCTGATGGCGGTGGCTGCGGGCTCTGCGTGACCGCGGTGTTCGGAATAAGGCATCGTTGAGCCTTCAGATGTTACATATGTATTGCAAAACGGCGTGCTGCTTTGTTGGCGGCGCGCCGTTTTGCTATCATGGCCCGCGGCGTGTTACGAATCAGACGATACGTAACACTGGAGAATATGGTTCAAACGGTGCCGCGATTCTGCGCGCCGGCAATCAGGAGGCGTATATGCACATTCCAGATAACTATCTGTCCCCGCAGACCGATGCCGTCATGGCGGTGGCGATGGTGCCCGTTTGGGTTCACTGCATCAAGAAGGTGCGTGCCACGCTCGATCGCGAGCATATGGCGTTCCTGGGCATCTGCGCCGCATTCTCCTTCTTGCTCATGATGTTCAACGTGCCGCTGCCCGGCGGCACCACAGGTCACGCCGTCGGCGGCGCGCTCATCGCGCTGCTGCTGGGCCCCGAGGCCGCGGCTATCGCTGTCTCGGTCGCGCTGGCGCTGCAGGCGCTGCTATTTGGCGACGGCGGCGTTCTGTCGTTTGGCGCCAACTGCTTTAACATGGCCTTTGTGCTGCCGTTTGTCGCTGCTATCGTGTTTCGTGCGCTCAACAGCCGTCTGCACGACAAGAGCTGGGGCACCTCGGTTTCTGCCATCGTGAGCGGCTGGGTTGGCCTGTGCCTGGCGGCCCTGTGCGCGGCGGTCGAGTTCGGTATTCAGCCGATGCTCTTCACCAACGCTTCGGGCGCTCCGCTGTACTGCCCCTTCCCGCTGTCCGTGGCTATTCCGGCCATGTTGATCCCGCATATGCTGGTTGCCGGTGTGATCGAGGGCGTGGCGACGGCCGCCATCTACGGTTTCATTAAGAAGACGGCGCCGAGCATTATCGTCGGGCCCGAGGCCGTCGATGGCCAGCTTGCTGCCGAGGGCGCTGCTGCCAAGAAGACCTCGCTGGTCCCCACGCTCATTTTGGTCGCCGTGCTCGTGGTGGCCACGCCGCTGGGCTTGCTTGCCACCGGTGACGCCTGGGGTGAGTGGGACGCCGAGGGCGCCGCGACCGCCGTTCAGGAGGCTGGCGACGACAGCCTGCAGGCTTCGGTCGGCCTCGATACCCCGACCTTTGCCGACGCGCTGCCCACGGGTGATTACCTGCAGGCTTATTCCGAGGAGCAGGGTCTTGGCTTTGCCGGTCAGGCTGCCATGTATATCCTGTCCGGCGTGATTGGCGTGGCGGTGCTCACCATCGCATTCCGTCTGATCTCGCTGACGGTCAAGGAAAGCGGTGCTCATGGCAATAGCCGAGCTGCCTAGCTGGCTTGCGACCGAGCAGCGTTACGAGCCCGCGGGGGCTCGGCATCGTGTGATGCAAAAGAATGTCCTGCACCTGGCGAGCCTGCTTGAGCGGGTTCGCCTGGGTGGAGGCGCGCACGAGGGCGGGTCGATGGTCGACCGCGCCCTTTCTTGCGTTTCGGCTCCGGTGCGCCTGGTGGGGATGTTCGTCTGCGTCCTGTGCGTGTGCCTGACGCAGAGTCCGCTGTACCTGATGCTGATGGCGGCAATCGCGTTGGTGCTGGTCGCGGTGCGCCCCGCACGCGGGCTGCGTGCGACCTTTGTACCGGCGCTCGGCGCCACGGGGCTTGCCGTGGTTCTGGCACTGCCTGCCCTGCTGCTGGGCGCGTCTGCCACGGGCGCCATGCTCAAGATCGCGCTCAAGACGTTTATTAATGTGTCGCTGGTGCTGGGTGTTTCGTGGACGCTTACCTGGAGCCGCATGTCGGCGGCGCTCAAAATGCTGCACCTGCCCGACGAGGTTATCTTTACGTTTGATATGGCACTCAAGCATATCGAGGTGCTGGGACGCACGGCGCACGATCTGTGCGAATCGGTCATGCTGCGCAGCGTCGGTTCCGCGCCCGCGGGTTTTTCGCGTACCGACTCGCTGGCGGGTATCATGGGCATGACGTTTATCAAGGCGATGGAATGCAGCCGCGCGATGGACGAGGCCATGCTGTGCCGCGGCTTCGCCGGCGTGTATCCGGTGCCTGCGCGGAGCGGCTTTGGCTGGCGCGATGCGGTTTACGCGGCCGGCGTTGCGTTGCTCGCCGTGTTGTGCGCGGTACTGTAGTGCGGACGGTCGAACCGTCGATGTGAGTAGGGAAGGGCGACGTTTTGGCAAACGATACGAATAACGCGATGGGTGCGAGCGGTGCTGCCGGCACCGAGGTCACGCCGATCATCGAGTTTCGCGACGTGCTGTTTTCCTATGCGGGTCATACGGTGATCGACGGCATTTCATTGCAGGTGAACCGTGGGGAGCTCGTTGCTCTGCTCGGTCCCAACGGCTGCGGCAAGACGACGATCATGCGCCTTATCAACGGCCTTGAACTTGTGGACGCGGGTGCGTATCTGTTTGACGGGCATGCGGTCGATGCGGCATATCTCAAGGATTCCGCGACGGCCCAGCGGTTCCATCAGCGCGTGGGCTTTGTGTTCCAGAATGCCGATGCGCAGCTCTTTTGCGCCACGGTGGGCGAGGAGGTCGCGTTTGGCCCGGCTCAAATGGGGCTGCCGGCAGACGAGCTCGAGCGTCGCGTCCGCGACGCCATGGAGCTGTTCCAGGTTGCCGATCTGGTCGATGCCTCGCCCTATCAGCTTTCGGTCGGGCAAAAGAAGCGCGTGGCGCTGGCTGCCGTCGTGTCGATGAACCCGGATATCCTGGTGCTCGACGAGCCTACCAACGGACTTGACGAGGACTCTTGCGACATCGTGGTCAACTTTCTACTGGCCTATGTTGCTGCCGGTAAGACGGTCTTGATGAGCACGCACCATCAGGATTTGGTACGACGCCTGGGTGCCCGTGCAATCTTTATCGATCGATATCACCATGTGGTCGAGGCGCCGGTATCGTCGTATGGAACCGAGAGCGGCGTTGTGGAATAGTTGCTGCGTGGAGCGTGCGTAGCCGCCCGCGCGGCTTTGCCGTGATGGTATAGTTATCCAGGTTTTTATGGGGGTGGCTATGCCAAGCTGGAACATTCATATCGCTCAGACGGAGCGTTTGCTGGAGCGCACCGGTGCGCTTGCCAATAGCGTGCGCGACCGCAATGCCTTTTTGTTTGGCTGCGTGGTTCCGGATATCTTCGTGGGCTATATGGTCCCTGGCATCGCCGATCCCATCCCGTACCGCATTACGCACTTTGCAAAGCCCGAGCCTATCCCTAAGCCTCGTGAGCATGAGTTCTGGGATACCTATGTGGCACCGTTGCTTAAAAGTTCGCCCACCGGTGCGCCAGCTGCCGCGACCTCGATTGTCGAGGAGCGCGAGCGACTCAATCGGGTGCATTATCCCCAACGTTACAAGGACGCCGAGCCGGTCGCCGGTCCCGGTGCTAGCGAGCTTTCGCTCGCGCCCGATGACGTGGCGCAGTCGCTGCTCGATCTGACGCTGGGCGTTTGGTCGCATCTGGTGGCCGATACCGTATGGAATACGCGTGTGAATCAGTACCTGGAGGCGCACGGCGGCAAGCCGTGCGAGGAATTCCGCATTAAAAAGCAAGGCGACTTTGACTGGTTTGGCAAGACACTCGGCATCGTTTCGATACCGCGCGCGACCGATCGCCTGTATACTGCGGCGACGCGTTTTGGTCAGTATCCCATCCATAAGGAGTATGTGCTCAAGACCATCGGCGTTATGCACGAGATTGTACGCGAAAACCCCGGCGAGTCCGATCATCCGCCGTATCGCCTGCTAACCGAGGAGTTTTTCGATGCAACGTTTACCGAGGTCGTCGAGCTAACTGAGGAGGGATTTGCCGCCCGCGTCGAATCGCCCGATGTGCCCGCGCTGCCCCTGATCGCTAGCTGCTAGCTGGTCGGCCCGGCAGTGAACAGCTCATCCCAATTGACCAACAGCTCCCGCCGCAGGGCGTAAACACGGCAAACGAGCTGCACATTTCATAGCATGCCATAAGCAGCTGGTTGCGTGTCATGCCGTGCAGGAGGCATCGACGCACAGAAAAAGGACCCGGAAGGCAAAGCCTTCCGGGCCCTTTGCAATGCAAGTGTGCTTGCAAGTGCGTTTTAGCGCACCTGAGCGACGTAAGCGACGTTGGTCGAGGAGACCTTGTCCTCGAGCTGGACGCTCATGCGGGGATCGCCAGCGGTGGCGACGGTCAGGTCGCCGGCCTCGACGTAGCCGAGCTCCTTAGCGGTCTCGATCGCCTTGACGATCGTGCCGTTGACGGTGCCCTGGGTAATCTCGGCCTGGTGCGGGATAACGCCCCAGTACATGATCATCTGCTGGACGGCCCACTCGTGGCGGGAGAACGCGCAGATCGGCATGTTGGGACGGAAGTGCGAGATCAGGCGAGCAGTACGGCCGGTGGTCGTCGGCACGGTGATGCACTTGGCGCCAACGGTGGTGGCCATGTTCACAGCGGACATACCCACAACGTTGTTGACAACGCGGGTGCCGTGAGCGTCAGCCGGAACCTCGAGCGGAGCGTGAGCCGGGAGGTACTTCTCGGTCTCGAGAGCAATGCTGGCCTGCATCTTGACGGCCTCAACCGGGTACTTACCGGCAGCGGACTCGCCGGACAGCATGACGGCGTCGGTGCCGTCGTAGATGGCGTTAGCAACGTCGGCAACCTCGGCGCGCGTCGGGCGCGGGTTCTGCTGCATGGAGTCGAGCATCTGCGTAGCGGTGATGACGGGCTTGTAGGCCGCGTTGCACTTGGCGATGATCTCCTTCTGGATGTGGGGAACGAGCTCGGGCTTGATCTCGATGCCCAGGTCGCCACGGGCGACCATGATGCCGTCGGATGCCTCGAGGATCTCATCGAAGTTCTCGACGCCCAGGGCGCACTCGATCTTCGGGAAGATCGTCACGTGCTCGCCACCGTTCTCGCGGCAAAGCTCGCGGATACCGCGGACGGACTCGCCGTCGCGGATGAAGGAAGCGGCGATGTAGTCGATGTTCTCGGTCAGGCCAAAGAGGATGTCCTGACGATCGCGCTCGGTGATAGCGGGCAGCGAGATGTTGACGTTGGGCATGTTGACGCCCTTGCGCTCGCCGATCAGGCCGTCGTTCTTGACGACGCAGGTCATGTCCTGGCCGTCGACGGACTCGACCTCGAGGGCAACCAGGCCGTCATCGATCAGGATGAGGGAGCCCTTCTCGACCTCGGAGGGCAGGGCCAGGTAGTCGAGGGAGATGTGCTCAGCGGTGCCGTGGAAATCCTCGGACGTGGGCTGAGCGGTGACGACGATCTTGTCGCCGGTCTTGACGGCAACCTTCTTGCCGTCGACCAGAAGGCCGGTGCGGACCTCGGGGCCCTTGGTGTCGAGCAGGATGCCGACGGGCATACCGAGCTCCTTGGAAATACGACGGACGCGCTCGATGCGACCGTGGTGCTCGTCGTAGGAGCCGTGCGAGAAGTTAAAACGGGCGACGTTCATGCCCGCCTTGATCATCTCGCGGATGGTCTCGTCGCTATCGCAGGCGGGACCCATGGTGCATACAATCTTAGTGCGCTTGTACATTCAGACCTCCATCTGACATCGTCTTGCGCTGATAGATAAACCATAAGAAATAAAACTGAGTTGATTATAACGAAATGGCGACCGAATACCCCAAAAAATCGACCGTATGCCGAATTAGAAGTTCATTTTTTGCGGAAAAACGGTATATGCAAAAACTTTACCAACCGTTCTAACCGCTGCTATCTGGGCGATATTTCAATTTGATGATGCGCCAAAGAAAAAACGTTTTATCAATGTTGAGCATCACACGGCCTGCACCGTTGCTTATGGACCATATTTCCAAATGGATTGTTTTGGCTAGACGCGTTGCTTTGGGGTACCATAGCTCCACTATCAACTGCCGCTCAGCACGGCAGCCTTGATGAGCCCTTGCCCTTCTCCTGGGAATTATGATCGGGCATCAATCTGCTGAGTGGCCCGAATCCCAGGAGGGGACTCTATATGCAAAAGGAATACCTGTCCGCCGCGGCGGAGGTGCTCAGCGACCAGGGTGTCGATGAGAACCTCGGCCTGAGCGACGACGAGGCGTCGTCGCGCCTCGCTAAGACAGGCCCTAACAAGCTCGAGGAAGCCGAGAAGACGCCGCTGTGGAAGCGTTTCTTTGAGCAGATGGCCGATCCCATGGTCATCATGCTGATCGTTGCCGCCGTCATCAGCGCGCTCACGGGCATGGTCAAGGGCGAGCCCGACTTTGCCGATGTCGTCATCATCATGTTCGTCGTTATCGTCAACTCGGTACTGGGCGTGGTCCAGGAAGCCAAGAGCGAGGAGGCCCTCGAGGCCCTGCAGGAGATGAGCGCGGCGCAGTCCAAGGTGCTGCGCGACGGCAAGCTCGTGCATCTGCCGAGCGCCGAGCTCGTGCCCGGCGACGTGATCATGCTCGAGGCGGGCGACTCCGTCCCGGCCGACTGCCGCGTCCTCGAGAGCGCCACGATGAAGATCGAAGAGGCCGCACTGACCGGCGAGTCCGTGCCGGTCGAGAAACACGCCAACGTGATCGAGCTTGCCGCGGGCACCGACGACGTGCCGCTCGGCGACCGCAAGAACATGTGCTACATGGGCTCCACCGTGGTGTACGGCCGTGGTCGCGCCGTCGTGGTCGGCACCGGCATGAACACCGAGATGGGCAAGATCGCTGGCGCCCTGGCCGAGGCCAAGGAAGAGCTCACGCCGTTGCAGGTGAAGCTCGCCGAGCTCAGCCGCATCCTTACCATCATGGTGATCGTCATCTGCGTCGTCATCTTTGGCGTTGATATCCTCCGCCACGGCGTGGGCAACGTCCTTACCGACCCGACTGCCCTGCTCGATACCTTTATGGTTGCCGTCTCGCTCGCCGTCGCCGCTATCCCCGAGGGCTTGGTCGCCGTCGTGACCATCGTCCTTTCGCTCGGCGTGACCAAGATGGCCAAGCGCCAGGCGATCATCCGCAAGCTTTCTGCTGTCGAGACACTCGGCTGCACGCAGACCATCTGCTCCGACAAGACCGGCACCCTTACCCAGAACAAGATGACTGTCGTCAAGCACGAGCTCGCTGCGCCCAAGGAGAAGTTCTTGGCCGGTATGGCACTGTGCTCCGATGCCCAGTGGGACGAGGAGCTGGGCGAGGCCGTGGGCGAGCCGACCGAGTGTGCACTTGTCAACGATGCCGGCAAGGCTGGTCTTACTGGTTTGACTGCCGAGCACCCGCGCGTGGGCGAGGCCCCGTTCGACTCGGGCCGCAAGATGATGTCCGTGGTCGTCGAGACCCTGGATGGCGAGTACGAGCAGTACACCAAGGGCGCGCCCGACGTGGTGATCGGCCTGTGCACCCATATCTACGAGGGCGAAAAGGTCGTCCCGCTGACCGAGGAGCGTCGCGCCGAGCTCGTGGCCGCCAACAAGGCCATGGCCGACGAGGCCCTGCGCGTGCTGGCGCTGGCAAGCCGCACTTACACCGAGGTCCCGAGCGACTGCAGCCCCGCTGCGCTCGAGCACGACCTGGTCTTCTGCGGCCTATCCGGCATGATTGACCCTGTCCGCCCCGAGGTCGCCGACGCCATCCGCGAGGCCCACGATGCCGGTATCCGCACCGTCATGATCACGGGCGACCACATCGACACCGCCGTGGCCATCGCCAAGCAGCTGGGCATCGTCACCGATCGCAGCCATGCCATCACCGGTGCCGACCTCGATCGCATGAGCGACGAGGAACTCGACGCGCACGTCGAGGACTACGGCGTGTACGCCCGCGTCCAGCCCGAGCACAAGACACGCATCGTCGAGGCTTGGAAGTCGCGCGACCAGATCGTGGCCATGACGGGCGACGGCGTCAACGACGCCCCGTCCATCAAGCGCGCCGACATCGGCGTCGGTATGGGCATCACCGGCACCGACGTCACCAAGAACGTTGCCGACATGGTGCTTGCCGACGACAACTTCGCCACCATCATCGGTGCCTGCGAAGAGGGCCGTCGCATCTACGACAACATCCGCAAGGTCATCCAGTTCCTGCTTTCGGCCAACCTTGCTGAGGTGTTCTCGGTGTTTATCGCCACGCTCATCGGCTTTACCATCTTCCAGCCGGTGCAGCTGCTGTGGGTGAACCTGGTCACCGACTGTTTCCCCGCGCTCGCGCTGGGCATGGAGGATGCCGAGGGCGACATCATGAAGCGCAAGCCGCGCAACGCCAAGGACGGCGTCTTTGCCGGACATATGGGTCTGGACTGCGTGGTCCAGGGCCTGATCATCACCGTGCTGGTGCTGGCGAGCTTCTTTGTGGGCGTGTACTTTGACATGGGCTACATCCACATCGCCGATATGATCGCCGGCAATGCCGACGAGGAAGGCGTGATGATGGCGTTCATCACGCTCAACATGGTCGAGATTTTCCACTGCTTCAATATGCGCAGCCGTCGTGCGTCGCTGTTCACCATGAAGAAGCAGAACAAGTGGCTGTGGGCTTCCGCCGCGCTGGCACTGGTGCTGACGGTGATCGTGACCGTGCAGCCGACGCTTGCCGAGATGTTCTTCGGCCCTGTGACGCTTGAGCTCAAGGGCGTTCTTGCCGCGCTGGGCCTGGCCTTCCTGATCATCCCGCTGATGGAGATCTACAAGGCGATCATGCGCGCGGTCGAGAAGGAGTAGGTCGAAAGGCCATCCTTCCCACCGGCCCGACCGCCTGCGGGGTTTCTTCTTCGCTGGTCCTCGCGCTTCGCGCTGCGGGATCGCTCAGAAGAAACCCCTCCCGGCGGGCGGGCCTTCGGATGACCTCTCGGGACCGTAAGCTGAGGAAAAGTTTGTGAGCTGGTCGGGCTTTGCCCGGCCAGCTCTTTTTGATTTAAAATACCTGCTCAGTTGTGATTTGTGGTGCTGGGAGGCGCTTGTGGGCAAGGCGAAGGCTAAAGCGAAGAAAAAGACGACGGGGGCGCGGGCTAAGCGTGACCGTCGTCGGAAGCTCGCGACCGAAGCGCCCGTGTCTGCCGAGGAGTTGTTGGCGAGCGTACCGGGGCTCGATGCGCTGCAGGATGTTCCGGCGTTTGATGACCTGCCGGTCGATGAAGCCCAGCAGACTGCCTTTGATGATTTCTGCACACATACCGAGGAGCCCGAGCAGATGCGGCTTGGCGCCGTGGTGCGCTTGGATCGCGGGTTTCCGCTGGTGGCGACTGCCGACGACACCTTTCGCGCCGAGCATGCCGTGGGGTTTGCCAAATCGCGCGGCGAGGATGAGGTCCTGCTGCCTGCCGTGGGAGACCGTGTGGCGGTGCGCCGCGCTCCCGGGCACGATATGGGCGTGATTGAGTGCGTGCTGCCGCGCCGTACGAGCTTTGAGCGTTGGCGCGGCCGTGCCCGCGGAGAGCGCCAGGTGCTCTGCTCCAACGTGGATAGCGTGCTAATCGTGCAGGCGCTCGGTGCCGGCGAGGTGCTGCTCGACCGCGTGGCGCGCTCGCTGGTGTTGGCGCTCGACTGCGATGCCGAGCCGGTGGTGGTGCTCACCAAAGCTGACCGCTGCGATGCCGAGGAGCTCGAGTGCGATCTGGACCGCGTGCGCCGCCTGGTGGGTCCGGACGTGCGCGTGATCGTGACGTCCTCTGCCGAGGGGCGCGGCCTGGACGAGGTTCGTTCCTGCGTGCCTGCCGGGAGCTGCGCCATGATTCTGGGCGAGTCGGGTGCCGGCAAGTCGACGCTGCTCAATGCGCTGCTGGGCCACGATACGTTGGCGACTGGCGGTGTGCGCGAACGCGACGACCAGGGCCGTCACACTACCGTTGCGCGCGTGATGGTGGCACTGCCGGGCGACGCCGGCGTGATCGCCGATGCCCCGGGCCTGCGCAGCCTACCGCTCGTGGGTCACGAGCGGGGTCTGGCGCGCGCCTTCCCCGAGATTGTCGAGGCATCGCGCGCGTGCCGATTTGGCGATTGCACGCATACCCATGAGCCGGGTTGCGCCGTTCGCGAGGCCGAGGACGCCGGGCAGATCGACAGCCTGCGTCTGGAAACGTTCCAAAACCTGGCGTCATCCATGCGCGTGAGCGCCCAAATGCTCGATCCCGATGTCCATCTGTAATTGATTTTTCCTATGACAGCCGTCTCCCAACTGTTCGGGAGACGGCTTTTTTGCTGCGGAAAAGCCTCGAAGCATGCAGCTTGCTGACGTGCTGACCAAAACCTTGCCACGAGCTTGACGGGCTGGTTAGTTTTTGGTCAGCGATTGGTTTGACATCGAAAACCAAGATCGCGATTGCGCCGCTTTGCGCTCTGACCGCCCAGACAATGGTGGTACGGGCATTCGCCCGGCACTGCCATGAGAGGAGCGGCCGTGAACAAGAGCAAGCGCATCGCCATCAGTCTGCTCGCGGGCGTGCTCGCTGCTCTGCTCTGCATGGTTTACGGCTCGTCGATCCGCTCGCAAGCCGAACAGGTCCAGGCTGAGACCTTGGCCAAGTACGGTGGCGATCGCGTCGAGGTATGCGTCGCGGCGCGTGATATCGATGTGGGCGAGACCCTCGATGAGACCAATGTCATAACCCAAGAATGGCTGACGAGTCTGCTGCCGCGTGACGCGGCGACCGAGCTGCGCCAGGTGCGCGGCGACGTGACGACTTCGCGTATTCCCAAAAACGCCGTGATCTGCAATGTCTACACCAAGGCCGAGAGCCACAAGCTCGAGGTGCCTAAGGGCAAAGTCGCCGTTTCGGTGGCGGTCGATGCCGAGCACTCGGTCGGCGGTGCTGCGGGCGTGGGCAGCTACGTGGATGTGTATGTGCAAAAAGACGGCGTAACCGATCGACTGTGCGGCGCGTACGTGATCGATACCAGTGAGGATTCCGGTGCCACGCGCGAGGGCAAGATCGAATGGGTGACGCTGGCGGCTGACCCCGAAGACGTCAAGGAACTGCTGGGAGCCTCGGGCAAGGGAACGGTCAGCTTGACGATTCCCGCCACGGCGCGCGGCAAAAAGAGCGGAGGCGACAAGTGATGAAGGCGATCTGGCTTGCGTGCTGCGCGTGCGGCGATTACGGGCTGTTGCAGCGGGAAGTCGAGGGCCGTGATGCGGGTGCACAGGTGCTTCGCGTAGGTGACCTGGACGGGCTGGTTTCCATGGCTCGGGCGTTTCCGTCGCGCCGCGGGGCTGCCATCATCGCGGCGTCTCTGTTTGATACCGAAGATGTGCGCAAGACTGTTGCGCGCCTGACGGCCGAAGGCCGCGTGAGTCGCGTGGTCGTGTTGATAGAAGCACTCGATCCGTCGGATATCGAGGGGCTGTTTCGCGCAGGGGCGACCGAGGTCATCGCTGCGCACAGTATATGCGGCAACGGGTGCGCGGGCGAGGGAGCGGTTGATTCCGATCGGCGCATGACGATTGAGCCCGATGCTTTTGTTGATAGGGAATCCGGGGCGCCTCGCGCTACAAGAGGCCCGCGTGTTGATGATTATGGAAAAGCGGAAGCCGAGCATGGTCGGCGCCCCCGGAACCCCCTTGTATACGATGACGCTGGAGGGCCGGCGCAGCATGCTGGCGATTCCCCGGCTGTAGATATGGGATACGTGCACGGCGTGAATCTGGTGGATGAACTCGACGAAGTTGAGGGCTTTGCCGGGTGCGGCGAGTTGTCGCTGATGCAGCATGAGCAGATTGCACAGAACGAGCCTGCCTCGCAGACCGAACAAGCTGCCATGCCGGCTTGGACGCAGCGTGTGGTTGCGGCGGAGGAGACGGGGACGCTGTCACCGACGCCCGCCCCGCCGCCTCCGATGCCGCCGGCAGACGCTGCCGCTTCGCCGCATCGAGCTCCGGTCATCTGCGCCATTTCGGGCTCGGGCGGTTGCGGCAAGTCGACGATCGTTGCCACCATGGCACACACATCGTCGCTGTTGGGCTTGCGTGCCGCCGTGCTCGACCTGGACCTGATGTTTGGAAACCTTTACGACTTGTTAGGCGTCGATGCTCCGCGCGATATGGCGGCACTTATCGAGCCGTCGGCGGCGGGCGCGCTCACCGAGCCGGATATCGTAGCCGCATCGATGCGCGTGGCGCCGGGCGTTACGCTCTGGGGTCCCGTCGCGGCGCCCGAGCAAGCCGAGCTCATGGCACGTCCGGTGGAGCTACTGCTTGATGTCCTGCGTCGCGAATCCGACGTGGTCTTTATCGATACCTCGGTCTTTTGGGGCGACGCCGTGGCGGCTGCGGTGGCGGCGAGCGACCGTTGCCTGGTCGTTGGCGATGCGGCGGTGTCGTCCGCGACATCGGCGTCGCGCGTCATTGAACTGGCAAGTCGAGTAGGTGTGCCGCGCACGCGCATGAGCGCCGTGTTCAACCGGTTCGGTGCGCGCGGGGCAGACGAGGATGTTGCCATGCGCTTTGAGATTGCCTGTGCGTTGAGCTCCAAGATTCGTATCGCCGATGGCGGGCAGGATCTCGCCGCGCTCATGGCGTTTGGGCGCGCTGACGAGGCAGTGGGGCAGACCAGCGCTTTTGCGACCAGCGTGCGCGAGGCCACGCGCGAGATGCTCGTGGAACTGGGGTGCGCCGTCGGCCCTTGGGGCGATATGGTCGCCGACCGTGCAATGCGCACCGAACGCCCGCGTATCCGCCTTCCCTGGTCGCGCGAGGGTGATCAGCGATGAGCCTGCAAACGAGGATTAAGGCTGCCGGCGCTGCAGCGGCGGCAGCGCCTGTAGATGCGGGGCGCCGCCGCGCGGTGAAACGACGCACCAAGCGCGCCGTGATGGACCGCATGGGTTACGACGAAGTGGCGCGTATCAGCGCCTATATCGACCCGGTACTTGCCCGCTCGGAATTGCGTCCCGCGGTGGAGGCGGCGCTCAATGTTGAGGAGCCGACCGATCTCGCGACGACCGAGCGCGAGACCATCATCGACGAGATTTTGGATGACGTGGTGGGCTTGGGGCCGTTGCAGCCGCTCATCGAGGACGATACCGTTACCGAGATCATGATCAACGGCTGCCGCTCGGCCTTCTTTGAACGCGGCGGCGTCTTGTACCCCATCGAGCATGCGTTTGAGGATGATGAGCAGATCCGTGTGCTTATCGACCGCATCATCTCGCCACTTGGCCGCCGTATCGACGAGCGCAGCCCCATCGTCAACGCCCGCCTCAAAACGGGCTATCGCGTCAACGCGGTGATTCCGCCTGTGGCGATTGACGGACCGATTCTCACCATCCGAAAGTTCTCGGACCGCATCTGCTCGCTGGACGAGCTCGTGGGGTTGGGATCGCTGCCGCTTTGGTATGCGCAGCTGCTGTCGTGTGCGGTGTCGCTGCGACAGGACCTGGCGGTTGCGGGAGGCACGGGATCTGGTAAGACCACCCTGCTCAACGCGTTGTCATGTGAGATTTCCACCGGCGAGCGCATCGTGACGATCGAGGACTCTGCCGAACTCAAGTTTGCGCATCATCCGCACGTGGTGCGTCTAGAGGCGCGCGAGGCTTCAATTGAGGGCGAGGGCGCGGTGACGATCCGCGACCTGGTGACCAATGCCCTGCGCATGCGCCCCGACCGCATCGTGGTGGGCGAGGTGCGCGGTGCCGAGTGCTGCGACATGTTGCAGGCCATGAACACGGGCCACGACGGGTCGCTCACCACGCTTCATGCGGGTTCCGAGCAGGAGACCGTGGTGCGTCTGACGTTGCTTGCACGTTATGGCATCGATCTGCCGAGCGAGCTCATCGAGGAGCAGATTGCCATGGCGCTCGACGGCATCGTGATGTCCGAGCGCCACGCCGATGGCAGGCGTTTCGTCTCCTCGTATTCGGGGGTGCGTCGCGCCGCGTCGGGCGGCGTAGAGCTCGAGCGCTATGTGACTTTCGATGCCGCCGAGCGCACCTGGACGCTTGACCGCGAGCCGCCGTTTATCGCAGAAGGCCTGCGGTCGGGGACGCTCACACAAGAGGAGGTGGACGAATGGAGGTCGCTGTGCCCCTCGTCGTAGGGGGTTTGGCAGGGTTTTCTGTTGCGACGGCGTGCGGGGCGGAACCTCGTGTGCCGCAGGTACCGCCGGCGGAGCTGACGCGTCAGGCGCTCGAGACGGTGGCAGAGAAACTGCCGCGTGAGCTGGTGGAAAACGATCTGCTGAAAAAGATCGCCCGTTCGTGGGCATCGCTGGCTCCGGCGCATCGCCTTGGCCTCGTGATCGAAGATGCTTCGGGGCGCTTGGCGTTTCTGCTGCTATCGAGCGGTGTCTGCTGCGTTTTACTAACGATGGTGTCGTTATCGCCCCTCGGATTTGCCTTGGGACTTGTTGCTCCGATTGCTGTTGGCGCCGCTCGGGATGGCTTTGAGAGCCGGCGCGAGCAACACGATGCGGAAGAGGCCATGCCCGAGGCGTTTACCGCACTATCCATGTCGCTTGCCTCGGGACATTCGCTGGCCCAGGGCATGCGCTTTGTGGGCGCTCATGCGCAAGAACCGGTGCATACCGAGTTTTTGCGGGTGGCGGCGGCGATCGATTGCGGCATCTCGGCGACCGATGCGCTCGATGACTTGCTCGTGCGCATCGACGCCCCCGGTCTTTCGCTTGTGACCTTGGCGCTTAAGGTGTCACAGCGCACCGGCGCTCCGCTTGCCGACTTACTGTCCGAGGCGTCGAGCATGGTGGGGGAGCGCATTGAGCTCAAGCGCCGCTTGGATGTCAAGACGTCGCAGGCTCGCATGTCGGCGCATATGGTCGCGGCGATGCCGGCGGGCATGTGCGCGGTGTTGGCGCTGCTTTCGGCAGATTTTCGTCGCGGTCTTGCGACGCCTGCCGGCGCGGGCGCTGTGGTGCTGGGTCTTGCCCTCAACGCCGTTGCTCTGGTGGTTATCAGGCGCATTATGCGGGTGGAGCTATGAGCGCCCCGGTTGCAGTTGCGGCTTGCCTGTGCGCCCTGAGTGTATTTGTCGCGACGGGTTTGGATCGGGCGGATGCACGCAAGATCGCAGGGGCCTGCAAGCGCGAGGCGGTGCTGGTCGCTGCCGCGGGTCGCTCGGTGGTCGATGCCCTGACCGCGCGAGTGAAGGGCGCGGTTGGAGCGGGCGGCCCGGCGCGAGTGTCGCTTGGCGAAGTGTCCGAGATGATCGATGTTGTGCGCTTGGGTCTTTCGGCCGGTCTTTCGTTTGATGCGGCGCTTGAGATTTTCTGCGCCAACCGCCGGTCAGTGCTGGCTCTTCGCCTTGAGCGGGCCTGCATGGCGTGGCAGGTGGGCGTGGGCACGCGTGAGGACGAGTTGTTGGCCGCCGCGCGCGACCTGGACGTGCGAGCGCTCGAGACCTTTGCCATTACGGTGGGGCAGGCACTCGCCCTGGGTGCCCCACTTGCCGAGACGCTGGCCGCTCAAAGTCGCGAGATCCGTGCGGCTCATCGCGCCGCGGTCGAGCGCGAGATTGAGCGTGCGCCCGTCAAGCTGCTGATTCCCACCGGCACGCTCATCTTGCCGGCGTTGCTTCTGTCCATATTGGGCCCGCTGCTGGGAGCAGGCGGGATGATGTAGGGAGGAATACATGAACACGATGACTGACGCTGCTGGCAAGGTCTGGAGCTGGGCTGTTTGCCAGTCAATTCGCGCTCGCCAGCATGCCGGGGAGCTACTGCAGGAGGAGAGTGCGCAGGGCACCACCGAATACGCCATCTTGGTCGGCGTGCTCGTGGTGATCGCCATCATTGCCATTGTCGCATTTAAGGGCAAGGTCCAAGATCTATGGAACGCTATCAGCGAGGGCATCAACAGCCTGTAGAGGGTAGGCGGCCTGTCGGCGCACTGCTGGTGTTTGCCTGTGTGGTTGTGGCGGTGGCAGTGGCGGTTTGGGGGCTAAACGCCGCGCGGCAGCAGCGTCCTGGGGCCGCCTTCGATTCGGGCTCAGATTCGGCGGTGGCGTCTCAAAAAGATGAGATGCGAGATGCGGACGATTCGGATGTCGCTGTCACGGCGCAAACCTTTCTGCGGATGCTCGACAAGCGGTCTGGCACTGCGACGGATTCGCCTGAGGACAACGCGATTGCGGTCCGGCTTGCATGGTCCGAGGACCGACCGATGACCGAGGCAGCGGCGGATATGTTACGCGCCTACCGCGAGGTGCCAACGGCCCAGCTCGCCCTGAGCGGCTATCTCGATATTAAGGGTAACGTATGGGGCGCCATTGTGCGCGATGGGCGCGGCTGGGTCGATATGGTGACGGTTGCCGCGGATACTGGCGATGCTTCGTGTCGTCTGCGCGCGGTGCGCCTGGCCCCGCAAACAATAAGCTCAAAGGAGGGGTCGTGAAATGCATGACGTCCTGCGCGAGGAATCTGCCCAGGCGACGGTCGAATACGCCATCGTCACGGTGGCGCTGTTATCGATCGTGCTGGCGATTGCGGGGCTTTGGCGTGCTGGCACCGATGGGCACTTGGCGGCGCTGGTTGAGCGGGCGGCATCCCATGGCGTTGCCTCGACGTCGGTTATCGACGCCGCTGCGGGCGCTAAGGACATTGCGTTGTATTGATATCGCGCGCGAGGACCGGGCGCAGTCTACGGTCGAGGCTGCTTTTTTGCTGCCGACGTTTCTGATGCTCATTCTTCTCGCACTGCAACCGGTGTGTTTGCTCTATACGCGCGCGGTCATGGAGTCTGCCGCTGCCGAGACCGCGCGGCTCATGACCACGACGACGGCGGAGGACGACGATCTTAAGGAGTTCACCCGCCGCCGGCTTGCCGCAGTGCCCAACGTTTCGATCTTTCATGCCGGCGGGCCGTTGTCGTGGGATATCGAGCTTGGCCGGGCCGGTGCGGGTGGCGTCTCGTCCGTGTCCGTTTCCGGCGAGGTCAAGCCGTTGCCTGTGATCGGTGCGTTTGCGCAGGCTATGGGTGGTACCGCCGAGGGCGGCTACGTTGAGCTCAAGGTCGATGTCTCGTATCAATCGCGTCCCGAATGGCTGGAGGGAGATTATGATTCGTGGATTGCTGCATGGGATTAAGCGTTTCTGGTCTAGATGCGTTTTGACGCGCCGTCCGAGCTGCCATCGCAAACGAGGCGGCTTTATGGGCCGCGCCGGTGTCGATCTGTTTATCGAAGACGGTGCCTACACCACGCTTTCTTCTGCCGTGGTCATCCTAGTGGTGCTCACGTTGTTGTTTTCGTCGACCGCGGCGATATGGAGCATGTCGCGTGCCGGGGATACCCAGGTGGCGGCCGATAGCGGCGCGCTGGCGGGTGCCAACGTAGTGTCGTCCTATCACACGGCTGCCACGGTGGTTGATGCGAGCATCTTGAGTCTGGGGCTGGCGGGGTTTGCCACAATCGGGACGGGCCTGGTCGCCATCCTCATCCCAGGTGCCGAATCAGTTGCCGGCAATATGGTCGACACCGGGATTGAGATCATTAAAACGCGCAACAAGTTTGCCAAAAGCGCATCGGAAGGCTTACAGAAAATTGAGACGGCTCTGCCGTATCTGATCGCCGCGCGTGCCACGCAGGCGGTGTCGGCGCAGGATACCGATAGTGTGACCTATACCGGCACGGCGCTTGCCGTGCCCAGGACATCCGAGTCGGACTTCGCTGCGCTCAAAGGGTCCGAGATCTCGACCGATACCATTAAAGACACATCAGATGATTTAGAGCGTGCGGCCGAGGAGCTGCGGAAGGCCTCGGAGGAGACGGCGAAGGCTAAAGAGCGCGCTTGGCTGGCGGATTGTGGCGGGTCGGACGAGAGTTCGATTGGCAAGTACTCGTGTATGTGGGAGCGTGCGAAAAAACTAGCAGAACTATCTGACAGCCAGAACCGTCATGAAAAGTCGAGCATCACATGGGAGCCGCAAATAGCGCTCGATCGCGCGAAAACCTATTACCGACAGCGCTTGGCGAATGAAAAACCTCAGGGATCGAGCGTCGAGATGAAAGCGCAGTCAGCCGCTCGAAAAGCGTTCTATGCCTATGCGATTGAAGAGGTCGATCGAGCATACATAAAAGATGATGGCGAACGGTTTTCTGCCTATATCCCACTATTGCCGCGTGTCCCAAACGAGGTGCGGCCGACCGAACTTTACACCGATGCCGCATGGCCTGTAAGCAACAACGACGGCAGAACATACCTGCATTATGGAGTCGAATGCCCCGTCTATCAGAAAGGGACTCCGAGTGGGCTGGCATCTGTTGCTGATTATGATGGTCGTGATACATGCGAAGCGTGCGGCTTCGGCGTGGTTACGCTTGGAAGCGCCCTCATGCCGCCATCGTTCATCGAAAACGGCTTCGAGTACCACTTTGACAAGTTCAAAGAGGCTCTGGAAGACTACGTCGACTGCCGCAACAAAGAACTCGAACTTGAGCGTCAGACCGAGGATGAGGCCGACCGTGCGGGCAATGCTTTTGACCAGGCCATTAAAGCGCTTTCGGGCAAGCGTCCGCGTATCGCTCCGCCCGGTCGCAACGGCGTGGTCGCCTTTGCGGTTTCGGGTGCCATCTCGAGCCCCGATGAGCTCAACTCTTCGTTTAACACGGCAGTCAGGCTTGGCGATCGCGGTGCTATTTCTGCCGCGGTGCTGGCGCCCGATGAGACGACGGCGCAAAACAACGTGCTTTCGCGATTTTTCTCGACATTGAAGGAACGCTCGGGCGGCGTTGCCGGCGTACTCGATGGCGTCATGGATGTTTGGGGACGGCTGCTTGTGGGATACGGAGACATCCAAGGTTCGGCCGACGAACTTATGGACGAGATGATTAAGGGCCTGGGAGGGGGCAGCGGCGCGTTGGGCTCCATCGCATCGTGGCTCGGCGATACCGTTTCGGCGTCCGTGGCGGCGTTGGGCCTGGAGCCGTGCGACTTGCGCCTGCGAAAGCCGGTGCTGACCGATTCCGCCAATGTCATTAAGAGTCCGGGGTCTGACATTGCGGGTCTCTCTCAAGCGCAAGACAAACTGCGAAGTATTCCGTTGGGCGTGACCGATCCCAAGGCGCTTTGCGAGGCATTGGAATATCAAGTCGAACGCACCATTAGCGGTACGGTGTTCACACTTGCGGAGATTCCTTTGCCCGGCGGCGGCTCCATCCCGCTCACCGTCGATGTCGCCACGCTGGTTGGCGCTCTGGGCGGTGGGTCGTAATGAGTATCCGCATGCGTCTGCGCGAGGAGCGCGCCCAAGCGACGGTGGAGATGGCAGTGGTTACGCCCGTTTTGCTGGTGCTGGCACTCATCGTGTACAACGTCATGGTCTTTGCCAGCGCTGTCGCGCGCTTCGACCGCGTGGTGCCCGACATCGTGTTGGCGCACGCCGTGGCGTCGGAGGGGGAGGGCGACGAAAGCTCTGCCGATGCCTCGGCGACGGTTCAGACTCAAATTCTGAATGCCATGGAAGGCTATGACTTGCAGATCGAAGTGTCGAGCGAGCAAGGCGCGAAGGCATTGGATGGTGGCCTGCTCTCCCTATCCGGTACGTTTAGGACCTACACCTGCACCATGCACTATGAGCCGTGGCCGACTTCTCTCAGCATCGCTGGCGTTCCGCTGGGGGCGCCGACAACGTTGTCGCACGAGCGTGCGGTGACGGTCGATCCATGGCGTCCGGGGGTGGTCATGTGACCGCGGTCTCGTCCTACATCGCCTACGCGCGGGCACTCAACAGGCTGGGTTGGACGCCGGCCGAGTTTGTGGTGGCGGAGTCGTTTGTCGTGCGCCTGCGCGGCATGCTGGGACGGCGTCCGGTTGCCGCCAACGGCCTGCCGCTCGTCATGGCGTTTCCACGCTGCTCTTCGGTCCATACGTGTTTTATGGCCTATCCCATCGACATCGCCTTCATCGATCGCGACGGCAATGTCCTCGCGCGCTACGAAAACGTCCGTCCTTGGCACATGTGTTCCTGTCCCGGTGCCTGGGCGGTATTGGAACGCCCTTCAATCCTCGCTACACCTCCCGCCCTCCAACAAGTACCGGCGTAAGAGATTGGCGACGGCGGACTTTCGTCATACGAAATTGGGTAAGATGGAGGAGAAGATGCATGGATGTTGAGATCCATCCGAACGCCAAAAAACACTTGACGGAAAAGCAGGTGCTTGGTGCCTGGTTCGCGGTTACTGAGTGCATTCGCCGCGAGTCGGAGGACGAGCCGCCGAGATGGCTTGCCATTGGATGGCTTCCAGATGGTCGAAGTGTGGAACTTGTTGCGGTCGAACTAATTCGTGGATGGCTCATTATTCATGCCCTGTCTCCGGTTCAGAAGAAATTCTGGCAAGAGATCGAGCGAGCTCAGCAAAGGGGTCGATGATGGGCAAGACGTATACGGCCGCTAATGGTCAGGTTGTAACGGATGAAATGATTGACGCGTGGTGCGAGTCGTACGAGCGCGGAGAGTTTCCGGATGGCGAACACACCGTTGGTGGAATCGTGCATGGACGGCCCCCGCTCTCAGGTGAGGGGACGGCAACGCTGTCGGTCAAGATTCCTCTGGGAATGAAGGAGGCCATTCGTCGACGGGCGGCTGCCGAGGGGATGACGCCAAGTGAGTTTGCCCGTGCGGCTCTGAGTGAAAAACTTCTTGCTGCCGGCTGATGCCTCTGACGTGCCGATTTATAGAACCGAGGCTGTGCTCAAAAACTTTTTTAAAATTCTCGGTTGACCGGAACGCGTCCTTGGTTATACTAATCAAGCCTTGAAACAAGGCACACCTCAAATGGCTGGGTAGCTCAGTTGGTAGAGCAGAGGACTGAAAATCCTCGTGTCAGGGGTTCGATTCCCTTCCCCGCCACCTTGAATTGACTAGGACCTCTGCAAAGGGGTCCTTTTCTTTTATGTGGACCCGCGGAAAATGCATCCCAGTCTTTTGCGAAAAACGGGACGCGCTTTCCGGCGCTTACTTCCGACGTGCGTGCACATCTCGGCGCGCCATCTCGGGCCCGCTCAGACATTCCTCCCGCTTTTGCGCCACTTTACAGGCCGTTCGGTCGTCTGTCCGCACGCGCGGGTATACTCAAAACGATACTTTTCCTATGCAATACGATGCAGGCTCGGCCTGCACGATCCGAAGGGGGCAGTGATGGAGAGGATACTCGGCGTTAATCTCTCTGGCTGGTTTATTCCCGAGCCTTGGGTGACCCCGTCGCTATACGCGGCGACCGGTGCATCCAACGCGGCCGAGCTGCAGGAGGCCATGGGCACCGCCGCCTATAACGAGCGCATGCGCCGTCATTACGAGACGTTTGTGAGCGAGGACGATTTCCGTCGCATGGCGCAGATCGGCCTCAACGCCGTGCGTCTGCCGGTGCCCTGGTATGCCTTTGGCTCGCAGGAGTCCGATGCGTCCTACATCTCGGTTGTCGACTACATCGACCGTGCAATTGAGTGGGCTGCCAAGTACAACATTCGCGTGCTGCTTGACCTGGCGACTGTGCCCGGTGGCCAGGGCGATTCCAACGATTCGCCCGCCACGCCGGAGGCTGTTGCCGAGTGGCATTCGTCCACTAACGGCCGCCATGTCGCACTCGACGTGCTCGAGCGCTTGGCCGAGCGTTACGGCGAGGCCGAGAGCCTGCTGGGCATTGAGCTGCTGGATACGCCGCAGATGAGTGTCCGCAAGAGCCTCTTTACCATGACGGATGGCATTCCGGCCCACTACCTGCGCAATTTCTATCGCGATGCCTACGAGCTCGTTCGTTCGTATATGCCCGAGGATAAGATCGTCGTCTTCTCGTCGTCGGGGCATCCCAGCGAGTGGAAGCATTTTATGCGCGGCGCCAAGTACAAGAACGTCTACATGGACCTTCACTTGTACCATTACCGCGACGAGCATGCGCTCGACATCACGAGCCCTCGCGGGCTGACGACGGCGATTTCGCGTAACAAGCGCGAGCTCAAAGAAGCGATTTCGACTGGGTTCCCCGTGCTGGTGGGCGAATGGTCGGGCGCGGCGATCTTTGCCAACTCGTCGGTTACGCCTGAGGGCCGCAATGCCTACGAGCGCGTGTTTATCGCCAACCAGCTGGCTTCGTTTGCGCCGGCTGCCGGTTGGTTCTTCCAAACGTGGAAGACCGAGAAGCGCATTGCAGCATGGGACGCCCGCGCGGTGCTCGGTACGCTCGAGCGCGGCATGATTGAATAGGTTGATATGACGCAAAACAGCGCCCATACGGGCAAACTCTATGTGGTCGGCACGCCCATCGGCAACCTGGGCGACCTGTCCCCGCGCGTTGGCGAAGCCTTTGCCGCTGCCGATGTCATCTACTGCGAAGACACGCGTGTGACGTCAAAGCTGCTGATGCACCTGGGCATTTCCAAGCCGCTTGTCCGTTGCGACGAGAATGTGATCGCCAGCCGCGCCGCCGGCCTGGTCGACCGTCTGCTGGCGGGGGAGACCCTCGCCTTTGCCTCGGACGCCGGCATGCCGAGCGTGTCCGATCCCGGCCAGGCGCTAGTTGAGGCGGCGCGTGAGGCCGATGTGCCCGTCGAAGTTATTCCCGGGCCCTCTGCTTGCGTCACGGCGCTTGTTTCGTCCGGCATTCCCTGCGAGCATTTCTTCTTCGAGGGCTTTTTGGGCCGAAAGCACGGTGACCGCGTGCGCCGTTTGCAGCGCCTTGCCGTGGTGCCCGGCGCGCTCATCTTCTACGAGTCTCCACATCGCATCGTGGCGACGCTCGAGGCCGTGGTGGAGGTCTTTCCCCAGCGTGAGGTTGCCGTCTGCCGCGAGCTCACCAAGCTGCACGAGGAAGTCTTGCGCGGGCCCGCTGCCCAGCTTGCCGAGGAGCTGCGTGCTCGCGGCGAGGTAAAGGGCGAGATTGCGCTGGTCATCGCGCCGCCGAGCGAGGATGAGGAGGCCGGTGCCGTGCCGGTTGGCGCCGCGGCAGCGGATCACGACGAGGCCCTGCGCGAGGATATCCGCGCCGCGCTCGAGGAGGGGGAGCCCGCGTCTGCAGTGGCCAAGCGCCTGTCTCAGAAGTATTCGCGCCGCAAGCGCGATGTCTATGCCATGGTGCTCGATATGCAATAGATGGAGGATATCCAGCCCTTGCGCTAGAATCATCCTCTGTATGCAACGTTTTTCTGGAGGACAAACCCCATGGATCAAAGCAAGCCTTCGTTCTTTATCACGACGCCCATCTACTACGTCAACGCCGATCCGCACCTGGGCACGGCTTATTCCACCATCATCGCCGACGTTCAGGCCCGTTATCGTCGCTCCGCCGGCTATAACGTCAAGTTCCTGACCGGCATGGACGAGCACGGCGAGAAGGTCGCCGAGGCCGCAGCCAAGCATGGCATGACGCCGCAGGAGTGGACCGACAGCCAGGCCCCGCACTTCAAGGAGCTTTGGAGCAAGCTCGAGATTTCCAACGACGACTTCATCCGCACCACCGAGCCGCGCCAGCATCATGCCGTGCAGTACCTGTGGGAGCGCATGAAGGAGTCCGGCTACCTGTATAAGGGCAGCTACGACGGTTGGTATTGCGTGCCTGACGAGACCTACTTCACCGATACGCAGGTCCAGAAGGGCGACGAGGAGTACGGCAGCGTCGGCCAGCACCTGTGCCCCGACTGCCACCGTCCGCTTGAGCGCGTGCAGGAGGAGTCCTACTTCTTTAAGCTTTCCGCTTTCCAGGACAAGCTGCTCAAGCTTTACGACGAGCACCCCGACTTTGTCGAGCCTGCGTTCCGCATGAACGAGGTACGTAGCTTTGTCGAGGGCGGCCTTAATGACCTTTCCGTGAGCCGTACGAGCTTTGACTGGGGCATTCAGGTCCCGTTTGACGAGGGTCACGTGACCTACGTGTGGTTCGATGCGCTGCTCAACTATATGACGGCCGTCGGCTACGGTGTCGACACCGACGAGGCGCGTGCCGAGCTGGCCTATCGCTGGCCCGCGCAGTTCCACATCGTGGGTAAGGACATCATCCGCTTCCACTGCGTCATTTGGCCCGCCATGCTCATGGCCATCGGCGAGGCCCTGCCCGAGCACGTCTTTGCCCACGGCTTCCTGACCGTGCGCAATGCCGAGACCGGCAAGGCCGAGAAGATGTCCAAGAGCCGCGGCAACGCCATCGCTCCGCAGGACGTTATCGACATGTTGGGCGTTGAGGGCTATCGCTACTACTTCATGACCGACGTCGTCCCCGGCACCGACGGTGCCATCAGCTTCGACCGCATGGAGCAGGTCTACAACGCCGACCTGGCCAACAGCTGGGGCAACCTTATCTCGCGTTCGCTCAACATGAGCGGCAAGTACTTTGACGGTTGCGCGCCTGCCAAGCCCGCGTCGTTCGATGCGTTCGACAACCCGCTGGCAAAGATCGCCGATGGCCTGGTCGAGCGCTACATGGCCAAGATGGACGTGCTCGATTACGGTGGAGCCAAGGACGAGGTCATGGAGCTCATCCACGCCGCCAACCACTACATCGAGGACTCCGAGCCTTGGGCACTTGCCAAGGACGAGGCCAAGGCTGACGAGCTGGCATTTGTGATCTACAACCTGCTCGAGGCCATCCGCATTGCCGCTCACCTGCTGATGCCGCTCATGCCTCAGACTTCTGCCGAGGCCCTGCGCCGCCTGTCCTGCGAGGACGAGGCCACGAGCGACGACCTTAAGGGCATTTGCGCTTGGGGCCTGCTTGCTGGTGGTCAGCCCGTCGAGAAGGGCGAGCCGCTGTTCCCGCGTCTGGGCTAAGACGCCGCGCGCCATATCGGCAATTTGCTGTTTAGATGTAAGGGCATGGCCGCAACGGTCCATGCCCTTTTGTTTCAAGACGCCGCCACCATGCTAAGGAGGCAACTATGACAACTTCGCCTTTGGCTAACCCCACGGCAACAAGGGAACTGCTGGAGGAGTTTGGCCTTGCGACCAAGCATCGCCTGGGGCAGAACTTCCTGATCGACAACCATGTGATCGAACGTATCTGTGAGCTTGCCGAGCTTGCAGGTGACGAGCGCGTACTCGAGGTGGGTCCGGGTTGCGGTACGTTGACACTTGCGTTGCTGCAGGAAGCGGCGTGCGTTACGTCCATTGAGGCCGATCCTGAGCTCGAACCGGTGCTCGACGCCCACGCCGCCGACTATGCCAACTTCCGCTTTATCATGGGCGACGCGCTTAAGGTGGGCCCGGAGCAGATTGAGCAGGCTGCCGGCGGCGAGCCCACGGTATTTGTCGCGAACTTGCCCTATAACGTGGCGGCGACGATCATTTTGCAATTTTTCCAGACGATGCCGGCGCTCAAGCGTGCCGTCGTCATGGTGCAAAAGGAGGTTGCCGATCGCATTGCCGCAGCGCCGGGCAACAAGACCTATGGCGGCTATACGGCAAAGCTCGGCCTGTATGCGCAGGTGACGGGTCGCTTTGAGGTGCCGCCGCGTTGCTTTATGCCGGCGCCGCACGTGGACTCGGCCGTCGTGCGTATCGACCGTGTTGACGGCGTGGTGCCCGAAGGACTCGACCGCGAGTTTGTGGCCCGCGTGATTGATGCTGCATTTGCTCAGCGTCGCAAGACCATTCGCAACTCCATGAGCGCCAACGGCTTTGCCAAGGACGTGCTCGATGCCGCCTTTGAGGCTTGCGGTATCGCATCCACCACGCGCGCCGAAACGCTTGATGTTGCCGACTTTGTCCGCCTGGCCCAGGAGCTAATCCATGACGCTTAATGCCGAACGCGTGACGTTTACCAAGAAAAAGAAGACGGTTGCTTGTCCCGTGCCCTTGGCGCCGCTTGCCGACACGCATGCGCATCTGCTTTCGTTTTGGGGCAAAGAAGTGCCCGAGACGCTCGTGCGCGCCAAAGCCGCGGGCGTCGACCTGTTGGTGACGATGTTCGACCCCATCGCTGACAAACGCAGCGTGACGGACTATAGCGACTGGCTCGTGCGCGAAATTCTGCCGATGCAGGATATCCCGCAGATCAAGTATCTTGCCGGCGTGCATCCGTATGGTGCGCCGGACTATACCGACGACGTTCACGCGCAGGTCGTTGCCGCACTCGATGACCCCCTATGCGCCGGTATTGGCGAAATCGGCCTGGACTACCACATGGACTATGACGACGATATCGCGCCGGCACCCCATAACGTGCAGATTGACTGCATGACGCGCCAGCTCGAGCTTGCCGTGTGCCGTAACGTGCCGGTGGAGCTGCATCTGCGTCACGAGGACTCGGATGGGGAGCGCACCTCGCACGTTGATGCGTACAACGTGCTTCGTGAGGTGGGCGTGCCCCAGGCCGGTTGTGTGCTGCACTGTTTTGGCGAGGACCGCGCCACGATGGAGCGCTTTGTGGAGCTGGGCTGCTATATCGCCTATGGTGGTGCGGCCACCTTTAAGCGCAACGACGACGTGCGCGAGGCATTTGCGGCAACCCCACTCGATCGAATTTTGTTCGAGACGGATTGCCCGTATATGGCTCCAGAGCCCATCCGCGGTCTTGAATGCGAGCCCGCAATGATCTCCATTACGGCAAACGCGCTGGTTAACGACCGTGTCGATCGCACGGGTGAGGACGCCGAAACAATCGTGCAAGCCGCTTGGGAGAATGCCTGCAAACTTTTTCAAAAATAGTTCTTGCGTTCGTGGTGGCGCTCCGTTATTCTAATTCCTGCACGCGGGCGTGGCGGAATTGGCAGACGCGTACGGTTCAGGTCCGTATGGGGGCAACCCCATGAAGGTTCAAGTCCTTTCGCCCGCACCATTAAATTAAAGAGCTCCCAGCAATGGGAGCTTTTTTGTTATGGGCCCATCACAGGGACTTGAACCTGTGAAGGAGCGAGCGTAAAGAAAACGCGGAGCGTTTTTAGCGAGCTGGCGAGGACGCCGGCAGGCGGCCGAAGCCGGTGCGGATCCGCGAAGCGGATACGCGGACGTCCTTTCGCCCGCACCATTGATTGAAAGAGCTCCCAGCAATGGGAGCTTTTTGTTATGGGCCTCTTGTTGATGTCACGTTGCTGCTTCGTGCGGGTATCCTAATGCCAACGTGTGCCTATCAGAGGAGAGACCATGCTGTTGTCCGGTATCATCGCCGCCCTTACCAGCCTTTTGATTCCCATCATCATCCTGTTGCTGCTGCTTCCCAACGCCTGCTATGTCGTTGAACAACAGCATGCCGTGATCATCGAGCGCCTGGGCAAGTTTAACCGCATCGTCAACGCGGGCTTCCACATGAAGGTGCCCGTGATCGACCGCAAGGCCGCCACGGTGAGCCTGCGCACCATGAAAAACGGTTTTGGCATCGACGTTAAGACCCAGGACAACGTGACCATCGGCCTTGAGGTCTCTGCTCAGTACCACGTGAGCTATGACATGGGCGCCGGCCCGGCAGATTCGGGTATCTACAAGAGCTACTACATGCTGCAGGAGCCCGTCGACCAGATGCGTGACTTCATCACCGACGCCCTGCGCTCTTCGATCCCCGTCTACACACTCGATGAGGTCTTTGCCAAGAAGGATGACATCGCCAAGGATGTCAACGCTACCGTTTCCGAGCAGATGGCCGCCTACGGCTTCACCCTCGTGTCGACGCTCATCACCAAAATCGCACTGCCGACCGAGGTTGAGAACTCCATGAACGACATCAACGCTGCCCAGCGCAAGCGCGCTGCGGCACAGGAGCTCGCTGAGGCCGACCGCATCAAGCGCGTCACCGAGGCGACCGCCGAGGCTGAGGCTATGGAAAAGGCGGGCGAGGGCATCGCCAACCAGCGCAAGGCCATCGCGCTGGGTATCAAAGATTCGCTCGAGATCATCCAAGAGACGGGTGTCGGCAATGACGAGGCCAACCAACTGTTCATGTTTACGCAGTGGTCCGAGATGATGACGGAGTTCGCTCGCACGGGTAAAACCTCGACGGTCGTGCTGCCGAGCGACTTTTCGCAGTCGGCCTCTATGTTCGAGCAGATGCTGGCTGCCGGTAAGGTTCAGAACGAGTCAAAGGAGTAGGCACGCGTGAAATACACCGTCGTTTGTGTTGGCAAGCTCAAAGAGCGCTTTTGGAAGGACGCGTGCGCTGAGTACACCAAGCGCCTAGGCGCCTATGCCAAGGTGGATATCCGCGAGGTGGCCGATATCGACCCGGCTAAGGCGGGCGGCGTGGATGCCGCGCGCGACAAGGAGGGGGCGGCAATTCTTGCTGCATTGCCGTCTCGAGCGCATGTGATCCTGCTGGCTATCGAGGGCAAGGAGCGTTCGAGTGAGGAGCTCTCGGCGAGGCTCGACGATCTTATGCTACGAGGCAGCAGCGACATCGCCTTTGTGATTGGCGGTTCGGACGGCGTGAGCGATGAGGTGCGCGCCCGCGCCGACGAGATGCTCAGCTTTGGACGCATTACCTTGCCGCATAACTTGGCGCGCGTGGTGCTGCTGGAGCAAATCTACCGCGCCTGCAAGATCAGCCGTGGCGAGCCGTATCACAAATAGGTCGGCAATACGAAACAATGGCGTGGGACAATACCTTTCGTTTTGAGGAATGTGTCTGAAAGGACTATGAGATATGAAGATTGGATTTGTCGGTTTTGGCAATATGGCGAGCGCTATGGCCGATGGCTGGATCGCTGCCGGTGTAGCTGCGAGCGACATGTGCGCCTGCGCGGGTCGCTACGACGCACTGGTTGAGCGCTGCGAGGCGCGCGGCATGGTCGCCTGCCACGATGCCGCCGAGGTTGTCGCCGCATCCGATATCGTGGTCGCTGCGGTCAAACCGTACATGATCGAGAAGGTATTCGCCCCGCTCAAGGATGCTCTTGCCAAAAAGGTCGTTCTGTCGGTTGCCTGGACCTGGGACAGTGCCAAGTGGGAGCAGGTCCTGCCGGGCGTCGCGCATATCTCGACGGTGCCCAACACACCGGTTTCGGTGGGCGAGGGCGTCATCGCTTGCGAGAAGGCTTCCACGCTTAGTGATGAGCAGAGCGCAGTGGTGCTTGATTTGCTTGGCAAGCTCGGTGCGGTGGTCGAACTCGATACGAGCCTGCTGTTTGTGGGCGGCACGGTGGGTGGTTGCGCTCCGGCATTTGTCGCCATGGCAATCGAGGCCCTGGGCGATGCAGCGGTCAAGCACGGTATCCCGCGTGCCGATGCCTATCGCATTGTGAGCCAGATGGTGTTGGGTACGGCAAAGCTGCAGCTTGCAACTGGCCAGCATCCTGCGGCGATGAAGGATGCCGTATGCTCGCCCGGTGGTGCCACCATCAAGGGCGTCGTTGCGCTCGAGGACGCCGGCATGCGCAGCGCCCTGGTCAAGGCAATCGACGCAACTCTCCAGTAAAACCGACCAAAAAAAGGAAGGGTTTATTATTGGCAGGTATTTTCTGCGGTTTTGTCCTTTTAGCGAAAAGCGCCCCGCAACTGGCTCAATTCCAGTTGCGGGGCGCTTGCGTTTGCCCAGATAAAACAGACCAAAATAAACCTGTCCCTTTTTGGCAGGTTAGTCCCAGAAGCTGTCTTCCTCATCCTTGGACTTGGGTCCGCGGTCGACGTACATCTTATGGGTACGCTTCTCCATTACAAAGGCAAGAATCGCAAATAACAGGATGCCGCCGGCGAAAAGGATGGCAAAACCGGTGCGGGTGCCAAACAAAAAGGAAAAAACTGCGTCCATTGGGTGCCTTCTTGCGTAGTTGAGTTGGGTCGTAAACGCTCATAAGTATATACTTGCCCATACATGTACAAGGTTGCAACCTAAATGGAATGTATATCGCCGGAGGATCTAATGCTTGATATCAAGTTTGTTCGCGAGAACCCCGATGCCATCGATGTCGCCATGGCTAACCGCCAGACGTCTTGGGATCGCGAGAAGTTCTTTGAGCTCGACGACGAGCGCCGTGCCGTCATCACCGAGGTCGAGGAGCTCCAGGCTACGCGCAATGCCGAGTCCAAGAAGATCGGCGCCCTGATGAAGGAGGGCAAGAAGGACGAGGCCGAGGCCGCCAAGGAGGCCGTGCGCGCCGTCAACGAGAAGATTGACGGTCTGGCCGAGCGCCGTACTGCTCTCGAGCAGGAGCAGTACGACTTCATGGCTCACCTGCCCAACATTCCTTGCGAGGCCACGCCGTACGGCAAGGACGAGGACGAGAATATTGAGCGCCGTCGTTGGGGCACCCCGCGCGAGTTCGACTTCGACTTTAAGCCGCATTGGGATCTGGGCACCGATCTGGACATCCTCGACTTCGAGCGCGGCAACAAGCTCTCCGGCAGCCGTTTTACCGTTCTCGGTGGCGCTGGCGCCCGCCTGGAGCGCGCCCTCATCAACTTCTTCCTCGATACGCACACCAGCCGTGGCTTTAAGGAGTGGTGGCCGCCCATCGTCGTCAAGCGTCAGACCATGTTTGGCACGGGTCAGCTGCCCAAGTTCGAGGACGACGCCTATCACGTCTCGGGCGACAACTTCCTGATCCCCACCGCCGAGGTCGTGCTTACCAACCTGCACGCCGGCGAGGTCCTCGATGCCGACACTCTGCCGCGTCGCTACACCGCCTTCACCCCCTGCTTCCGCGAGGAGGCCGGTTCCGCCGGTCGCGATACCCGCGGCATCATCCGTCAGCACGAGTTCGACAAGGTCGAGATGGTCAAGTTCGCTAAGCCGGAGGAGTCCGACGAGGAGCTCGAGAGCATGACCGCCGAGGCCGAGTACCTGCTGCAGCAGCTGGGTCTTCCGTATCGCGTGATTAGCCTGTGCACCGGCGACTTGGGCTTCTCTGCCCGTCAGACCTACGACGTCGAGGTCTGGCTGCCGAGCTACAACGCCTACAAGGAGATCAGCTCCTGCTCCAACTGCGGTGACTTCCAGGCTCGCCGCGCCAACATCAAGTATCGCGACCCCGAGAACTTCAAGGGTTCGCGCTACCTGCACACTCTCAACGGTTCCGGCCTGCCGGCCGGCCGCACCATGGCCGCCATTCTGGAGAACTACCAGAACGCCGACGGCACCATCACGATCCCCGAGGTTCTGCGTCCCTACATGGGCGGCCTCGAGAAGATCGAGCCGGTCGCGTAACTTGGCTGCATAGGGGATATGCAAGGGCGCTCCTTCGGGGGCGCCCTATTTCGTGCGCAGGTCCATACCATGCCGTACGGACAGCTCAATAGAAAACACACGAACAACTGTTCTGTATACAGCCATCTACCTGCTATGCTTTTGCTAAATAAGAGCGAGAGAAAGGGGACGCGATGGAGCTGTTTGATGATCGGGTGGTTTTGTTTGAGAGCGACGAGGGCGGGGAGTACCTGCTTGTAACGTCTGAGCCGTCTGGCATGGGTGGCCTGGTGGTTCGACAGACGAGCGAGGGATCGTTGACGCAATGGTGCTACGAGGAGTCGCCGCATGTGGTCGAGACCTTTGTGACGCACGAGGGGCTTGTGGCCCTGGAGCATTTCTATGGGGTCCGGACATCTAACCAGGTTGCGCGCATGCTGAGCATCTCGTTTGCCGATTATGACTGTGCCCAGCGGGTGAGATCGCTCCTGAGGGAACTTGATGCTAAGTTTGACGTGATCGAAAAGCCAATCGATCGTACGGGGAACGGCGGTATATGCGGAGCAGCATGACAAAACTGCGTTCCACAAAAAAGTTTGAGATTGTGCTTGACTCCAATAAGCTAAAGTGGTTTTATATGTCTTGCGCTGCGGCGTTACCTCAGCTGGATAGAGGGTCTGACTACGAATCAGAACGTCATAGGTTCGAATCCTATACGCCGCACCAATTGAACTTGAAGCCTCCGGCAACGGGGGCTTTTCTTTTATGCCGCCGCTGCATGGATTCGAACCTCGGTTGAGGCGCGAGCGCCAAGAAAACGCGGAGCGTTTTTAGCGAGCGGGCGAGGACGCCGGCAGGCGGGCGAAGCCGGTGCGGATCCGCGCAGTGGATGCGCGGAATCCTATACGCCGCACCAATTGAAATCGAAAGCCTCCGGCAACGGGGGCTTTTCTTTTATGCCGCCACTGCATGGATTCGAACCTCGGTCGAGGCGCGAGCGTCTTAATCATCACTTCGTAAAATTTTTCCAAATTGTCGCTTGACCCATCGAGGGGTCACGTGCATAATAATCCGTGCGTTGCGGCGTTACCTCAGCTGGATAGAGGGTCTGACTACGAATCAGAACGTCATAGGTTCGAATCCTATACGCCGCACCAATTGAATTTAAAGCCTCCGGTAACGGAGGCTTTTCTTATATGTCGACATACTTGAGGAGTTGCTTTCGCCGTGTTTGAAAGTATCGAGTCGATCGACTGCATCAAATGAGTAAAAATCAAATTCAATAACTTTTTTTGAAAAACGCTTGACGATTATTCAGTCCATGTGCATAATAATCAACAAGTCGCGGCGTTACCTCAGCTGGATAGAGGGTCTGACTACGAATCAGAACGTCATAGGTTCGAATCCTATACGCCGCACCATTTGAGCTTGAAGCCTCCGGCAACGGGGGCTTTTCTTTTATGGCGGCATCCCATGGATTCGAACCTCGGTCGAGGCGCGAGCGTGAAGCGGACTATTTCTTATCGACTCGTGTAAGATTCCGAGTAGGTGTCGCGGCCCATCCGCGACCACTCCTTCTTTCAACGACTGATCAGGGTGATATTTCGTGGCAGAGCGTCCGACATACAAGCTCAGGTTTCTCGACCCCAAAAAGCGTTTTCCATCGATGCCAGAGCAGCCTGCGGGGCGCTCATATGGTGTTGTCTGGAAAGTCTTTGGCGAGGACCCCAAAGAGTCGTGCTATGTCGTCGAATTCGTCGGCAAAACTCACATATCGCTCTTGGGCTACGTGAGCGTGTCGGGCAAGGTTTATAAGGTTGACCGCCCTGTTCGGGAAGTACCGTTGCCCGAGGACCCTGACATGGAGCTGGTCCTTCACGAGTCCGATTCCAGTATTGGCGAGATTATGGTGAGGGAGGCCAACGGAGCAATGCACGCGTGTGCGCGAACTGCCGGCTCTCCCGAAGGCCCCATGCGCGAGCAGTCCGACCACGAGACATGGAATTCGACCCGCGCCCTTCCTTACGGCGAGTTCATGGCCTCGATGTTCTTGCGCTACGTGATATTTGCCAACTCCGAAAGCGCTCTTGCGAACACGACGGGCGTCGACGGTCTCGATGCAGGCATGCAAAACGTTGTCGACAAGATCAAACTCGTAAAGTTGCCCGAGCCGGTCGAGGTGTTTTTGGGCTTTGACACGGCACCGCTCCCCGATGCTATCGAGACGCTGCTTTACCGTGTTGACCATGCCGAGAATCCGAGCGGTATCGAGCGCTATGCTGCCGCTCTTATGAGCGAGATCGACTTGCCCCGCCTGCGCACCATTGCTGCCAAGTCCGAAATGAGCCTAGCGCGCATCGACCGCTCAAGGCTGTTCTATCTCAATTTTGATCGTAGCCTGCTGGACCAGGACGAGATTGACATGCTGCTTGCCATCGAGTGCCGTCTCAACCGCCTCTCCGGCATCCTTGAGCGCATCGGGGCCGGATTGGTCCCCGCGGCATCCTCGCCGAGCCTTGAGGGCTGCGCGCTCTTTGATGCGTGGCATATCGCCAAGACAACCAACGATGTTCCCCGACTGCTCGATACGACCTCGAGCGACAACCCGTGGGGCAAACCCGGAACGGTAGCTTGCCAGCCGGGCGGTGAGTGGGACGTGCGTACCCGCTTCGCGCGTATCGTCGAGGCGCTTAACGTGGTCACACGGCTCGACTATACCTATCGGGCAAACGTTGCCGAGGGGATTATGCTCGTTCGGTTTGGGCACTCTGTCGTGGATGCCATGCCACAGCGTGAATACGACGCTCAGGAGGATGTCTGGCGCGAGTTGGACGAGAACGCGCGTGTGATTTGGGCCGCGGAGCACGACGCGCGCGTGGCGCTTACGCTGGCAGCGGCTTGCTTTGCCGCAGGTGCCTGCATTGCGCGCTGCTATGTTCAGATTGCGGCTCCCGACGGCGAGCAGGGCGAGCGCGTCATTGCAACATATTCCTTTGGGCGTGCGGCCTATCTGGCCAATTGCGTGCCTGTCGCCAAGGATCTTGAGAGCATGGATATGGACGATATGCCGTGCAAGCGCATGCTTGAGGCATATGAGTCGGACGCGCCGGATGCGATTGAGCCTGCAGAGGTTCACGCTCGCCCGCGTGACGACCACCGTTCGCTGCCGCCGGCGTTGCGCGACCTGCTGCTTGCCGATACGGCTGATGAGCTCGAGGTCATGGAGATGGACGATGACCCGTATGTGGCGCGCGTCGTTGAGTTGCGCGAGCAGGCAAAAGTTGACCGTGCAAGTGCGTTTGAGGGCTTCTCCCGTCTTGTTGAGGAGCTGGAGGCCAAGTGTGCCGTTGCCGAGCTTTTGGCAACGGGTCCGGTCCAGACGCAGTTTTGCGACAACCAGCTGGTACGCATGGTGCTGCCGGTAATGGAGGAAGACCGCTCCGTTCGTATTTTGCGTGCTCCCGATGCGCTGTACTTTGCCCAGCACGAGATCTGCAGTTATTACGCCGAGCAGGAGGATTTTGAACGGGCATTGCCCGAGGTGCGTCGTCTTTACGATCTGGCTCGCTCGTCCATGCAGTCGCACTTTGCGCTCATCAACGTGCTGGCGCGCCTGGAGCGCTTTGACGAGATTATCGAGGTGGCGCGCCACGGCCTGCGCATTGCCAGTGACCGTTCCGCAATCGGTTATCTGTTCTATCGTCTGGCGTTTGCCTATTGGAACTGCGACCAGCTCGAGCTCGCGTTGGCGTGCTACCGCCTCGTGCCGCGCGGCGAGGAGTCGGGTAGCAGCGCGCTGGAGGAAATGCAGGGCCTTATGAACGAGATGGGCGTCAACGAGCCGCCGACGTTCGAGGATGCGGTTGAGACCATCCGTAAGGCCGGGCTCGAGCTGCCTCCCGTGTCCGCTGTGACCAACCAGCTGGCGGATGCCGCCGTGCAGCTGGTCGATAACGGCTTCTTTTTCCTGGCGCGCGTCTGCATCTTCCAAATGTGGCGCACCATGGGCAACGATGAGCTCGGCTCCCTCAGTCGCTCGCTGGGGTAGGGGCGATATAGAGGGGCCGCACCGCGCTATTTGTATCGGCGCGGGCGGGAGGACCCGGCAGGATCGGTAAGGCATAAAGCCGCCGAGCCTGCTAAAACTGTTAAACTCTGCTAAAGTTGCTAAACTTTGTTAAAGTTGTTAAAACTAGCAGAGGAGGGCAGAATGACGAAAGCTGTTAACCCCTTTAAGCCAACGGCGGGCATGAATCCGCCTGAGCTTATCGGACGGGACACTGTTTTGGATGACTTTGCCGAGGCTCTTGAGAATGGTCCTGGTGCCCCCGATCGACTCATGCGCATCTCGGGCGTCCGAGGCACAGGTAAAACGGTGCTCCTTAATGCATTGGGTGACCTTGCACGCAAAAAAGGATTCGAGGTCGTTGACGTTGCCTCCAATGCTGGTTTTTGCAATAGAATCCTCGAGGCTCTGCAGCGAAACATTCGTCTTGAATCAATCTCGATTTCCCCATCGATTTTAGGGGTCAGCCTTGGCTCCATGGAGATGTCGAAGTCGGCCTCTCATCTGGGCGAGGCGATGTACGATGCTGCGAAGCGCGGTGGTCTGCTCATTACGCTCGACGAGATCCAGGATGCCTCAACTGAGGAAATGCGCGAGCTAGGCAATGAGATGCAGCTCTTGATCCGCCAAGGAGCGAATGTCGCTTTCGCTTTCGCCGGGCTGCCGACATCGGTAGATGGCGTGGTGGTGGATGATACGTTGACGTTCCTTCAGCGAGCCAAACATGTTGAACTTACTCGGCTTTCCGATTTTGAAGTTGGCGGATCGTTTGAGGATACGATGAGACGAGCGGGCAAGGAGCTCGACAAAGGTGCCGCTGAGCTATTAACAAAAGCTTCGGCAGGCTATCCCTTTATGGTCCAGCTGGTCGGATATTACGCTTGGCAGGTTGCTGCGCGCAGTGGGGCGGAGAGCGTGAGCGAAGAGGCGGCTCGTAAGGGTATCCAGGCGGCTCTTGATAGCTTTAATGCTATGGTGATTGCCCCAGCGCTGCGCAGGGTGTCGGAACGGCAGTTTCAGTATCTCGCGGCGATGGCTCAATGCGAGGGCGTCGATATCGCCAACGGCGATATCGCCAAGAAGATGGGTTTGTCGGCGAACAAAGTTGGGTCATATCGCAAGCGTCTGATCGATGCGGGGTTGATTGAGCCCGCGGGCTATGGCTGTGTTTCGTTTGCAATTCCGTACATGCGCGATTATCTGTTGGAGACCGTTCGAGAGGACTAATAAAGAATGGGCTGTCCGCGCTGTCGCTGGGGCCGTCCTTGTATCTTTGTCTCAATCTGTAACATCTGGAGGGGATTACGGCCTGCAGATGTTACAGATTAAGATGATTGACTGAGACGTTTACTGGTAAAAGAGAGGTAAAAGAGGAAACGCCTCAAAATTCCCCTTGCCCAACTTCGGCTGTTTGGTTACTATAGAACGGCTGTTACGGAGAGCTGACCGAGAGGCCGAAGGTGCTCGCCTGCTAAGCGAGTATGCCCCAAAAGGGCATCTGGGGTTCGAATCCCCAGCTCTCCGCCAGTATGACTTTGAAGAAGGGTCCCATTTGGGGCCCTTTTTTATTATCAAGAATGGCGGCTGGGGATTAGAGTCCGAAAGGGCGTGAACATTAGGCAAACACGGGGCGCTTGAAAACGGGGAGACCCAGGCGTGCTCGTGCACCACGGTGTGGGGTTCCGAGGGGATGGAGTAGAAATATGGTAAAGGTCGGGCTGCGTAAGCCGAATCTAAAGACATCACTCAAGGCAAGAACGACCGGCAGAGCGAAGCGCGCGGTAAGGCGGGCGATAATCCCCGGCTATGGTAAGAAGGGCATGGGGTGGATCAAAAATCCGAAGAAGGCTGCTTACAATGCCGTATACAGCAGAACGACCGTCGGAGTTGGGGATGTCGCTCGCGCCGTTGCTAAATCAGGCGCTCGGAGCTCGGCGTCAAGGACGTCCTCAATTACTGTTTCATCGCATGAAATTACACCTTTGGCGAAGCCTGAACAGAAATCTCTCACTCGAGAGATTACGTCGGTTGACAGGGCAAACAAGGCGCTTTTGCTATGCTTCCTTCTTGGGTGGTCGGGCGCTCATAGGGCGTATGCACGGATGTGGGGTAGCTTCTTTCTATATCTCTTTACCTTTGGCCTTTTTGGATTTGGTTGGCTGTTTGATATTGTGACACTACTGATGAGACGCTCCGAGCTAAGGCGTCTCGGCGACAGTGATCCGACTCAACAGCAAGCGCCATGTTCCGTTGATTCTACATTCGATCGAAATGTCGCCGACTCCGGAAATTGGGAACAGCGTGGAGATGGGGAGGCTGCGGCTCGGCTAGAGCTTCAACGTAAAAACCGTGCCTATATGGAAGAAAACGGCATCGACGTGGAAATGTTTACCGAGGAAAAGGTCGCGGCGGACGCCTTGCGAACCATTGAGTCGGTATGCCCGTGCATGCTTAGGTTTGACCGAGGCATGAGCGAAGAGGAGCCAAGCATCAGCTTTTGCTCTCCAACAAAGACGGGGAAAATGCCCAAGAATGTCGTCGAGGCCCGCATTTACCATCAGGATGTGAAGCTATTGATGGATTCCCACGGCTTCGAATTGCCGGAGTATGGTGACAGCATCAATGTCATGATTAGTTATCTAGCTGATGGGCGCATAAATAAAGTCGATATCCATGGGTTCCATAATGGCCGCTCCGTTAGTGTCTCCATTCGCAGGCGGAGCGACGATCTTGTTATGACGAGTGCGGGCACCATCGGAGAAACGGGTGCCTGGCAATCGCTGTGTCCTGGGGCAGACCCCTCAGCTGGGGATCTTTTCAGGGCCTTGACCAAGGAGGTCGAAAGGATCTACTAGCATGCCCGGTGGACCCGTTTTCAAGGTCCGAAAAGACACAGCGAAGGTAAACGGCTAGCAATGTCGCTTTGGTGATTCTGACGCATCCCGTTTAAGAGGTATTCAAAAAGAGGCGCCCCGTTGGACGCCTCTCCAATCTCAAATGTAATGTTCCCCCAGCCCTACACCTCGGGCGCCTTGGCGATGGTCTCGCTTTCTGCCGTAAGCGGGCGATTGTCGATGCGGCGGCCCAGGCGGTCGAGCTTCACAAGGAGCCACTCAATGGGATTCGGCCCCGAGCCTTCCTCGTCGGCAACCAGGTCCATGACGGCGACCTTGGTGCCGTCCTGCTTGAGCGTAACGCTGCCTACCTTGTCGCCAACATGCACCGTGCCCGAAAGGTCATCGTAGCTAACTTTTTCGGTCACTTCGCCGGCGAGTGAGAACACCGTTGCCTGTGCGGCGGGGTCGGCGAGCGTGGCGTCGATCGTCTTGTCCGTCCAATCTGTCTGGCTAATGCGTGCCATAAGCGGGTTGCCGTTGGCGGTCTTTTCCTGCGTGTTGGCGATTGCGACCGTCACCTTGTGACCGTAGTACCAATTGGCAAGGGCGGCGGTATCGGTAAAGCGCTGATCGGTGGTGGTGGAGTTCAAAATAACGGTGTAGATCTCGTCGCCGTCGCGGTTGTAGGCGCTCGTAAAGCAATAGCCTGCATCGTCGGTGGTGCCAGTCTTGCCACCGATGTTGCCATCTTGGCCCAGCAAATAGTTATGCGTGTCCATGGAATGCGAATGGTCGGTGCCGTCGGCGCCCGTGACCTCGATCCAGGAATCCTCGCTCGCTACGACCTCGCGGATCGTGTCGTTTTTCATGGCCTCCTGCATCATCAGCGCTACGTCGTGTGCGGTTGAGTGCATATCGCCAGCCCACTCATCAAAGTCCAGACCATGCGGGTTTTCAAAAAGCGTACCGGTGCAGCCGAGCTTCTTAGCGCGCTCGTTCATGGCCTTCACAAATGTGGCCTCGGCGTCTTTGGTCTTAGGGTCGATTTTCTTGCCCACATATTCGGCGAGCACGATGGCGGCGTCGTTGCCCGAGGGAATCATCAGGCCGCGCAGTGCCTGCTCCACGGTAAGCTCGTCGCCTTCGAGCAAGCCGGCGGTCGAATTACCCACGGTGGCTGCGGCGTTGCTCACCGTGACCTTCTCGTCCATCTTGCAATTCTCGACGGTTAGGATTGCGGTCATGACCTTGGTGATCGAGGCAATCTTGACCTGCTCATCGGCGCCGCGCCCATAGTAGACGGTGCCGTCTTTGCCCATGACGAGGGCATTGGTCGCATCGATATCGGGCAGGTTTTCGGCCGTGATGCCGCGCGCATCGGCGGTTTTGCCGCAAACATTGTCGGTCGTGAGCACTTGGGCGCCGGCGACGGTGGGCGCGCCAGCGGCAAGGGCGATAGCGCAGACAAAGCCGGCGGCAAGCTGGGCTGAGCGCTTTGCAAAAGAGGTGAGGGACTTCACGGATTTCGCTTTCGACGGGATGGTCTCTTCTGGAACTAGAGTATATCGTTTGCCGGCGTCGGCGATCATCGCGTGCGCGCTTGGCCCACATCCGCACCCGAACGGGCACAAGGGTGCTTAAGGCCGGCTTAATCACCCACGCTTGTTGTGTGTGGCGTGCGTCGCCTCAGGCATAATGGAGCGCGAGAGGAGCACGCATGAACGAGCGCATTTTGGTAGTTGATGACGAGAAGGCCATCGCCGACTTGGTTGGCATCTACCTTACAAAAGAGGGCTTTGATGTCCAGATTGCCTATAGCGGGGCCGATGCTGCCAAGGCGATTTTGGAGCAGGAGTTCGATCTGGCGCTGCTTGATGTCATGCTGCCCGATATCGATGGGTTTGAGCTGCTGCGTACGATCCGTTCCAGCCATACCTATCCCGTGATCATGCTGACGGCGCGCGATGCCCAGCAAGACAAGATCGGGGGCCTTTCGCTTGGCGCGGACGATTACGTGGTTAAGCCGTTCCGTCCGCTGGAGCTCATCGCGCGCGTGCACGCTCAGCTTCGCCGCTACACCAGCTACGGTAGCCGTGCACAGGCGGCCGAGTCGCCGACCATTCAGCTCGACGGCTTGGAGATCAACCGCGATGCTCGTTCCATAACGGTGGACGGTTCACCGGTGCGCCTCACACCCACCGAGTATTCAATCTTGCTGTATCTGGTCGAGCATCGCGGCAGCGTGGTGGCCGTGGAGGACCTGTTCCGCGCAGTGTGGAACGAGGACTTTATGCCCGGCTCCAACAATACGGTGATGGTGCATATTCGCCACTTGCGCGAAAAGATCGGCGACGACGCACAAAAGCCACGCTTTATCAAAAACGTCTGGGGCGTCGGCTACATCATCGAATAACGCTTTTCGCTTGTGAGGATCTTGATATGACAAAAGACGATAGGCAAGCGTTCGAGGTGCCCGATCGGCTCTTTGAATACGTGAGGTCGGTCGTCGACAACCGCGCGCTTGCAACGGTGCTGCTCTTTTTGCTGAGCCTGCTGCTGATTGGCATCGACAACATCGTCGGAATCTTGGCGGTGCTGCTTGTCGGCTTTTTGCTGATCGATCGATTTGAGATCGTGTGCCGCTGCGTGGTGATTGGCGGCGCCGCGTGGGCCATGACGTTGGCGATTGGCGCCATGGCGCTCGGCGGCATCGAAGGGCCGGTGCTGTTTGATGCCGGCTTTGTATTCAACATGCTTGGCTTTGTGCTGGCGCTTGCCGTGTGCGTGCTGTTCTTGTGCGGCCGCGCCCTGTACTACCAGGGCTACGAGCAGGGCGAGCAGCATGCCGATTGTGTGCTGGCTGCTCGTATTCAAGATCGCCTGATCGATCACCCCGACACCTGGGATAACATCGACGGCGACTTCTTGGAGGTCGAGGGCGCCCTTAACCGCGTGCGTGACCGTGGGCGTAAGGTGCAACAAGCTCTGCGTGACGAGTCGCATCGCAAGGACGATCTGGTCACGTACTTGGCACATGACCTACGCACCCCGCTCGCCAGCGTGGTGGGCTATCTTTCGCTCCTGCAGGAGGCTCCCGATTTGCCGCTTGAGCAACGTGCGCACTTTACGGGCGTGGCGCTCGACAAGGCGCACCGGCTCGATACGCTCATCGAAGAGTTCTTCGATATCACGCGCTTTGACTTCCACGATATCGTGCTCACGCGCGGCTATGTTGATCTGGGGTTGCTGCTGGCTCAGGTGGCTGACGAGTTCTATCCCATCCTCAACGAGCAGCATAAGGAAGTCCAAGTTGATATTCGCGAGGACCTGACGGTGCTCGTGGATGGCGACAAGATGGCTCGCGTGTTCAACAACATCATGAAAAACGCTATTGCCTATAGCTATGAGGGCTCGACTATCACGATTGAGGCCGGGCGCCAAGACGATGGCGGCGTGCGCGTGCGCTTTATCAATCAGGGCGATCCTATCCCTGCGGCTAAGCTCAAGGTGATCTTTGAGAAGTTCTATCGCCTGGATGCGGCGCGTGCGACCAATCGCGGTGGTGCCGGTCTGGGCCTTGCTATTGCCAAGGAGATCATCGCGGCACACGGTGGTACCGTTGCATGTGAATCGACGCCCGAACACACGATATTCACCATCGAGCTGCCCGCCGCATAGCCAGCGTGCCCTTACAAACACTTGACAATGCGCTCACGTGCATATGAGCCGCGATTTCTACTATCGATACTGCTGAATTGATATCGATGTGGAGGTATGCGGTATGACGGCTGCTGCGGCAGTGGAGCCCACGGAGCTTGAAGAACTCATGAAAGCGCAGGCCGAGGCCGCGCACGAGCGCGAGGTTGGGGATGCGACTCGCCCCACGGCAGAGGATCTTGCCGCCTCGCCGACGCGCATCGATGTTGAGGGCCTCGACCTGTTCTATGGCGACCACCATGCGCTCAAGGACGTGAATATCAAGATTCGCGACAAGCAGATTACCTCGTTCATCGGGCCTTCGGGCTGCGGAAAGTCCACGTTGCTGCGCTGCTTTAACCGCATGAACGACGGCATCAAGGACTGCCGAATCGAGGGCAAGATTGCGCTCGATGGTCAAGATATCCTGGGCGACTACGACATCTGCCGCCTTCGCCAGCGCGTGGGCATGGTGTTCCAGCGCCCCAACCCGTTTCCCATGAGCATCTACGACAACGTCGCGTATGGTCCGCGCGGTATGGGTGTGCGCGATCGCGCTGCGCTGGATGAGCTGGTCGAGGACTCCCTTCGTCGCGCTGCGCTATGGGATGAGGTCAAGGACAAGCTCAAAGAGTCGGGTCTGGGTCTTTCGGGCGGCCAGCAGCAGCGTCTGTGCATCGCCCGCGCACTTGCCGTGCAGCCCGACATTCTGCTGATGGACGAGCCGACCTCGGCACTCGACCCTGTGTCGACGCTGGTGGTGGAGCAGCTGGCCTGCGAGCTCAAAGAGACCTGCACGCTCGTGGTCGTTACGCACAATATGCAGCAGGCGGCGCGTATCTCCGATTCGGTCGCATTCTTTTTGCTGGGTGAGCTGGTGGAGCACGCGCCCACCGCGCAACTCTTCAAGAATCCGACCGATCCGCGCACGGCGGATTATTTGACGGGACGTTTTGGCTGATACCATCTAGTAAAGGTACCTTTAGGGTTAAGATGCGGTCATGCCGGCCGCAAAGGGGTTCAACATGATCTATTACGTCGAGGACGATGACAACATCAGGGATTTGACGGTCTATGCACTGCGCAAGCAGGGGATTGAGGCCGAAGGCTTTTCGTGCGACGGTGAGTTTAAGGCTGCCGTGGCGCGACGGGTACCCGATGCCGTCCTGCTCGACATCATGCTGCCCGATACCGATGGCTTGGCGATTATGCGTCGACTGCGTGCCGATCGCCTGACGGCGACGGTGCCCATCATGATGCTTACCGCCAAGGATACCGAGCTCGACAAGGTGATGGCGCTCGATGGCGGTGCCGACGATTACCTGACTAAGCCGTTTTCGCTCATGGAGCTCGCCAGCCGCTGCCGCGCACTGCTGCGTCGCGGCGGCATGGTCAAGCAGGCGAGCGATGTGCTCAGCGTGGGCGACATCGTGCTCTCGCCCAGCCATCGCGAGGTGACCGTTGCCGGCGAGCCGCTTAAGCTCACCCTGCGCGAGTTCGACCTGCTCGAGTACCTCATGCGCAAGCCCGGCGTGGTCTTTACCCGCGAGTCGTTGCTGCAGAGCGTGTGGGGCTGGGACTTCGACGGCGGTTCGCGCACCGTTGACGTGCACGTGCAGACGCTTCGCCAAAAACTGGGCGAGCATGCCGGCGCCATCGAGACCGTGCGCGGCGTGGGCTACCGCTTGGCCGAGCCTTCTGCCGGTGATGGTGCCGAAGGTGACGACACCGCGGCCACCGCATCGGAGGAGTAACCCGTGGTCTTCGCCCCCCAGGGAAAACATACGCTGTCGCACCGCGTTTTTGTGACAATCTTTGTCTGTGCCATGGCGGTTATCGTGGCGTTTACGGTGCTGGGTGCGTTCTTTGTGCAAAACACCTTGGCGGATGCCACGAGTGCCAATCTGGCGCAGGAAACCGAGCTCATTGCTGCCGCCCTCGACGAGCAGCAGGAGCCCATCCCGTTCTTGCGTAGCCTCGATCGCGAGGACTTGCGCATCACGCTGATTAACAAGGATGGATCGGTTGCCTACGACAACGAGGCGTCGCCTTCCACACTGCCCAACCACGGCGATCGCCCCGAGGTCATCGAGGCCTTTGAGAATGGTTCGGGTTCCGCGGAGCGCGCAAGCTCTACGCTCGACGAGATTATGCTGTATCGCGCCGTCGCCCTTGATAACGGCCAGGTTGTCCGCTTGGCGCAGGCCCAGCCTGGCGTTGCGGCGATTTTGCTGTCGATGGTGGCGCCGATGCTGCTTATCGCGGCAGCGGGTGCGGTACTCTCGTTTTTTATGGCGCGCCGCGAGTCCCGTGCCATCATCGCGCCTTTGCAAGAGGTGGATTTGGACCACCCACGCCGTAGCTATGAGCACGCCTATGCCGAGATGGTCCCCATGCTTGAGCGTATTGAGTCGCAGCGCCAGGAGCTCAAGCGCCAAATGGCGGTGCTAGCGGACAACGACCGTATGCGCCGCGAGTTCACGGCGAATATCACTCATGAGCTCAAGACGCCGCTTACGGCGATTTCGGGTTATGCCGAGCTCATCGCAAACGGCATGGTCGAGGGCGAGGACGACCTGCGCAACTTTGGCGGTCGCATCTATCGTGAGGCGGGCCGTTTGGCGGCGCTTGTCAACGACATCCTTACGCTGTCTAACTTGGACGAGGCCGAGCGTGCAACTGAGGGCGAGGCGGTGCCCATTGGGTCCACGGAGCCTATTGAGCTCTCGCGTGCCATCTACGCGGTTGAGCAGCGTCTTGAACAGGTCGCCCGTCAGGCGAATGTGACGATAAGTCATGAGACCAAGCCTGTGGTCATCGAGGGCGTGTCGCGCTTGATTGACGAGCTCATCTATAATCTGGCAAGCAACGCCATCCGCTACAATCGACTCAGCGGTACGGTTACGCTGCAGTGCGGCACCAACGACGAAGGCCATCCGTTCCTTGCGGTCGCCGACACGGGAATCGGTATCGCGCCTGAAGAACAGGGCAAGGTATTTGAGCGGTTCTATCGCGTGGACAAGAGTAGGTCCAAGGCGCGCGGCGGAACCGGTCTGGGGCTTGCCATTGTCAAGCATGCGGCCCTGTATCATCACGCCACGCTCGATCTGTCGAGCGAGTTGGGCGTGGGAACCACCATTACGGTGACGTTTCCCATACAGCAGGACGAGCCATTCGCATAGCGATACAACATGGGTATTGATGTAGACGCCGCATTTGACTTTCGGGTGCGGCGTTGTTGTGCAATTTTACGATTGCTTCCGACATTTTTACAGGAGAGCCTGTTTCTTATGTATAGAGTTTGGTCTCGGTAAAAAGATGCGATAACATACGGACAGTTTTGTCAATCCGAACTGGGGAAATGAAAGGCAAGCTGCATGACCCTTCTCGAACTGTTCCAGCTGCTGAAGAAGCACCTCAAGCTGGTCATCACCCTTCCGGTGGTCTGCGCGATCGCCATGGGCATCGTGTCCTTCGTTGCGATGGACAACACCTACACCGCGACGACGAGCATGTACATTCTCGCCAAGACCGACGATAGCGGTCAGATGAGCTACAACGATCTCTCGGCGAGCCAGATGCTTTCCAACGATATCGCCACGCTGCTGGATAGCGATAGCGTTAAGAGCGGCGCTGCCAATGAGCTGGGCCTTGCTGACCTGGATGACTACAAGGTGTCTGTTTCCTCCGAGACCACCACGCGTGTCATTACGCTTTCGGTTACCGGCACCGATGCCAAGGAGACGGCTAAGGTCGCAAAGGCCATGGCCAGCTCGGTGAGTACGGTCGCTCAGAACGTCGGCGCTGCCCAGAGCATCAACGTTATCGACGAGGCCAAGACCCCCGAAGCCCCCAGCGGCCCCAAGCGCACGCTGTATATTGCCGTCGCGTTCCTCGCCGGTATCTTTATCGCAGTTGCCTATGTCGTTTTGGCGGACATGCTCAATACCCGCATCCGCGGTGCCGAAGAGGCAGAAGAGCTCCTGGGCATTCCCGTTGTTGGCCGAATTCCGGCTATGAAAGGTGGTAAATAGGCATGGCTAAGGCAAAGAACACCGATAAGCTCGTTGTACAGAATGCCGCCAAGACCCTTCTGGCCAACATCCGCTTTGCGAGCGTGGACGACCCCATTCGTACCATCACCGTTACCTCCTCGATTCCCAACGAGGGCAAGTCTACGGTTTCCATTAACCTTGCTCAGGCAATCGCCACGAGCGGCAAGTCCGTGCTCCTGGTCGAGGCCGATATGCGCCGCAGGTCTCTTTCCGATATGCTCGGCGTTCGTTCGCGCGGCGGACTCTATGCGGTCCTTTCCGAGCAGATCTCCATTGACCAGGCAATTGTCGAGACGGGTCAGAAGAACTTCTACTTCCTCGATGCCGAGCCGCACATTCCCAATCCTGCCGACATCATCGTTTCTCACCGCTTTGCCAAGCTGGTCAAGGCGCTGTCTGCCAAGTTCCAGTACGTCATTTTCGACGCTCCTCCGGTCGGCACCTTCATCGATGCTGCCGAGATCGCAAGTCTGACCGACGGTACGCTGTTCGTGGTGCGCGAGGACTTCACCAAGCGCGAGGAGGCGCTCAACGCCATCGGTCAGCTTAAAAAGTCCGAGAAGGTCAAGCTCATCGGTACCGTTATGAACTACTGCGAGACCGAGACCAGCGAGTACTACTACTCCTACTACACCAAGGACGGTAAGAAGGTGAAGAAGGGCTCCGACGATCAGGGGACTTCCAAAAAGGGCATCTTCACCAACCGAGCAAACGTTTAGTTGATTAAGGCTGACCTATGCGTGACATTCATTGCCATATCTTGCCGGGTGTAGACGACGGCGCCGCCGATCTCGATGAGAGCTTGGCGATGCTCGAGGCTGCCAAGCGGGCCGGTGTAACCAGAATCGTTTGCACTCCTCACTGCCGTGATCCCTATTTTGATTACGACAAGATGTGGGATGCCTTTGAGCTGCTGCGTGATAATGCTGACGGTTTTCCGCTCCAGATGGGCTTCGAGGTCAACCATCGAAAGCTCGTTGAGCTTGGTATCGATGCCGCGGAGCACTTGCATTTCGATGGGACCAACGAGTTTCTGCTCGAGCTTTCGACGCATGCCGATGCGTATGCGTTTAGAGAGTACGAGAACACGATTTACGATTTGCAGTGCCGTGGCTACCAGGTGATCATCGCTCATCCTGAGCGCTATCGTGCGGTTCAAAAGGATGTAAGCGTGGCGGAGCGCCTGGTCGATATGGGCTGCAAGCTGCAGGCTTCGGCGGACTTTATTGCCGGCGGTCGCTTTGGTCGCGAGAAAAAGCCGGCACAGCGCCTGTTCGATCAGAACCTGTACAGCTTCATCGCGAGCGATGCCCATAACGTGGGTCATTACGATTGCCTGGCGAAGGCTCGCGCGAAGTTTAGCGTGCGCGGAGCTCATTTTCGCTAATATCTGTCCCTAACGTTCGCATTGAATGAAAGGGCAGCCATGGATATCCAACTTAAGACGGGATGCTTTGATGACGCGGCGTTGGTGCGCCGCGTCGTTTTTATGGACGAGCAAGGCTACGAGAATGAGTTCGACGCTATCGACGAGGATCCAAACTGCATTCATGTGACGCTCTATGTAGACGGCGAGCTTGCCGGTTGCTCGCGCGTGTTTCCCGAGGAACTGGAGCGCGCGGCAGATGCAGAGGCTCCGGTTTCGCCGGCGTGCGACTTGGACGAAGGCGTTGCGGCGGGGGAGACCTATATTATGGGGCGCGTCGCCGTGCTGCCGGCTATGCGTCGTCGCGGACTGGCGAGTGCGATCGTCGAGGCCAGTGCTTCGTGTGCACGCGATGCCGGCGCTAAGCTTATTAAGCTGCATGCGCAGGAATACGTGTTGCCGCTCTATGCAAAGGCGGGCTACACGCAAATTGCCCCGGTAGATTACGAAGACGAGGGCCAGCCCCATGTCTGGATGGCCAAGCGCGTAGATGGCAGATAGGGACGTTCCTTTTCTGCCGGCAGTTGGGGACGCTCCTTGGCAATTGGCGCATCGGAGCGCTTAGACATACAGTTTTTCGATTCCGTATGTATATATGCGCGCTAATGGGTTATAAAATCTAAGTCTGAACATAGCAGGTCTGCGATTCGGCTCGGGCGACCGGGCCGTTTTTGCGGACGGGGGTAGCGCGAAAGGACTGCACATGCGTCAATTTAAGACCGAGAGCAAAAAACTGCTCGACCTCATGATCAACTCCATCTACACCAATAAGGAAATCTTCCTGCGCGAGCTTATCTCTAACGCGAGCGACGCCGTCGACAAGCTCAACTTTAAGAGCCTGCAGGATCCGAGCGTCAAGATCGACCAGGGCGACCTGGCTATTCGCGTTTCCTTTGATAAAGACGCCCGCACCATTACCATCTCGGATAACGGCATTGGCATGACCGCCGAGGAGCTCGAGCGCAATCTGGGCACCATCGCCCATTCCGGCTCCGAGGAGTTTAAGACCGAGAACGCCGAGCAGCAGGGTTCGGATGTCGACATCATCGGCCAGTTTGGCGTGGGCTTCTACTCGGCTTTTATGGTCGCCAGCCATGTGAAGGTCGTCAGCCGCGCCTACGGCGAGGATGTCGCCCATGTGTGGGAATCCGACGGTCTTGAGGGCTACACCATCGAGGACGGCGAGCGTGCCGAGCACGGTACCGATGTCATCCTGACGCTGCGCGAGAACGAGAAGCTCGATGCCGACGGCGAGGCCGAGACCTACGATCGCTTCCTGACCGAGTGGAGCCTCAAGAGCCTAATTCAGCAGTACAGTAACTATGTGCGTTACCCGATCCAGATGATGGTGTCCAAGAGCCGCCAGAAACCCAAGCCCGAGGACGCCGGCGACGATTACAAGCCCGAGTACGAGGACTACCAGGAGCTCGAGACCGTCAACTCCATGACGCCGATCTGGAAAAAGCGCAGCTCCGATGTCGAGCAGAAGGACTACGACGAGTTCTACAAGTCCACGTTCCACGACTTTGACGATCCTGCGCGCACCATCAGCTTCCATGCCGAGGGCACGCTCGAGTATGACGCCCTGCTGTTTGTGCCGGGCCGCGCGCCGTTCGATCTGTACAGCAAGGATTACGAGAAGGGTCTGGCGCTCTACAGCTCCAATGTCCTGATCATGGAGAAGTGCGACGACCTGCTGCCCGACTACTACAACTTTGTCCGCGGCGTCGTGGATTCCGCCGACGTGTCGCTCAACATCTCGCGTGAGACGCTGCAGCAGAACCGTCAGCTCAAGGCCATCGCCAAGCGTGTGGAAAAGAAGATCACCGCTGACCTTGAGGATATGCGTGACAACGACCGCGAGGCCTACGAGAAGTTCTTTGAGAACTTTGGCCGCGGCCTTAAGTACGGCATCTACTCGAGCTATGGCATGAAGGCCGATGAGCTCGCCGACCTGTTGCTGTTCTGGTCTGCCAAGGAACAGAAGATGATTACCCTGGCCGAGTATGCCAAGGGCATGCCTGAGGATCAGAAGGCCATCTACTACGCCGCCGGCGACTCGCGTGAGCGCTTGGCCAAGATGCCCGTGGTAAAGGGCGTGCTCGACCGCGGCTATGACGTGCTGCTGCTGACGCAGGATGTGGATGAGTTCACGTTCCAGGCTATGCGTGAGTACGTTGCCGCCGATATGCCCAAGATCTACGAGGACGATGCTGCCCGCGAGGCTGCCGAGAAGGCTGTGGCCGACGGTGCCGAGCCCGAGGTCGAGGATCGTCATCTGGAGCTCAAGAACGTTGCGACCGGTGATCTTGACCTGGCGACCGAGGACGAGAAGAAGGAGGCCGAGGACGCCACCAAGGAGAACGAGGACCTCTTTAGCGCTATGAAGGAGGCGCTCGGTGACAAGGTCGAGAAAGTTGCCGTCTCCGCGCGCCTGACCGATGCCCCCGCTTGCATCACCACCGAGGGCCCGCTTTCGCTCGAGATGGAGAAGGTGCTCCAGAAGGGACCCGAGGGCGCGCCCGACGGCATGCCCAAGAGCCAGCGCGTGCTCGAGCTCAACGCCAAGCACCCGGTTTTCGACAAGCTTGTCGCTGCCCAGAAGGCAGGCGACGCCGACAAGATCAAGCAGTACTCCGGCTTGCTCTACGATCAGGCCCTGCTGGTCGAGGGCATCCTCCCCGAGGACCCCGTTGCCTTCGCGGCGGCTGTTTGCAACTTGATGTAGTTCGGGGATACGGCACCGTAACTAGATTAGAACGAGAGTGGATAATCTCCCACTTTTGGCTCGAATGCGGGCTTGAAGTGGGAGATTTTCCACTCTCGTTTCCTTTTGAATGATCCCTTCGTCCCCAAGGGATCATTTATTTGTGCGGGTTGTGGTTTTGGGAGCTGCGGGAATTTAAGATACTGTACAACTGTACGTTAAATCATCTTCGTAGTATATTGCTACCCGCAAAACTCAGCACCATTGTGCCGCGAGGCACTAAAGCGTCTACGTACAATGGTTGTCGATAGTACGATTCGATTCAACGACAGGATGGATGGTCCAAGCGTGAGTCTCGGCAGCAAACTATCCAACGCAAAGGTCTCCTTTGCGATATTTAAGCGCGACATTAAGCGACTGCTTATGAACCCCGTCGCCCTGGTGGTTACCCTGGGCGTGTGCGTCATTCCCTCGCTGTATGCCTGGTACAACATCGTTGCCAACTGGGATCCGTACGGAAATACCCAGGGCATTAAAATCGCCATCGCCAACAACGATCAGGGCACCCAGAACGACCTAGTGGGCGAGCTTAACGCAGGCGATAAGGTGGTCGACCAGCTCAAGGAGAACGACCAGCTTGGCTGGACCTTCGTCGACTCGGCGGCAGATGCCAAAGAGGGCGTCGAAAGTGGCGAATACTATGCTGCCATCGTGATTCCCAAGAACTTCTCCGACAATCTCGTCTCGATGCTCGACGGCAATTACCATCAGCCCAAGCTCACCTATTACGTCAACGAAAAAAAGAGCGCCATTGCGCCCAAGGTCACCGATACCGGTGCCAACACCATCGAGGAGCAGATCAACTCGGAGTTTGTCTCCACGGTGGGCGAGACCGTCGCGGGCATTGCCAAAGATGCTGGCATCGACCTTAAAGACAAGGCAACCCAGACCCAGGATTCGCTGGCGGGCTCGGTGTCCGAGGCGTCTGATACCCTGGGCGAAGTACGCGATTCCATCGGCGACATGAACACCGCCATCGACAAGACGAGCAACTCGATTGCTTCGGCCGATGCTGCGCTGGCGGGCCTGCAGGGGCAGGCGCCTTCGCTAACGCAGGCAATCGCACAGGGTAATGATCTGCTGGGCGAAGCTCGCACCACGGCTGGCAAGTCCATCACCTCGCTCTCCAAGGCACTTTCGGAGGGCAGCATCGTGCTGAGTAAGACATCGGCTTCTGCGAACGCTGCGATTGGCAAACTCACCGGTACGGTTACGTCCACGACCACTCGAATCGACAACTCGCTCGAATCCCTTCAAGCGACGATTGACCACAACAGCGCTGTCATCGAGCGCCTGCAGATTCTCGCTAACGATACGTCGACGGGATCGGAGGACGCCGACGCGCTCATCGCATCGACCATCAATTCGCTTCGCGAGCAAAACCAGAAGTTGCAGAGCATCAAGGATGGCCTCTCTGCACAGTCGAGCGCCATGGCAAACGACGCTACGGCAATCTCAAGCGCGAGCAACGCACTCAACGCGGCAATTCAGACCGGTACGGCTAACCTCGGTCAGGCTCAGACCGATCTGGGACAGAACGCACTGCCGAAGGCTTCGAGTGCGCTTGACTCCTTTGCCGCCGTTTCGGGCGATTTGACCGGCATTGTATCGGGTATGACCCCCACGATAGCGAGCGCGCGCGGCACGCTGGCGCAGCTCGACGCCACGCTCAAGCAGGCAAAGACCACGCTGTCTCAAACCGATGCCTCTCTTGCCAAGGTTCAGGACAAGCTCGCGACCGCCGCTAATGACATTGCGGCGCTGCAGACCTCTGAGTCTATGGGCGAGTTAGCCGACCTCATGGACGTCGACGTCAATGACGTGGCAGATTTCATGGCATCTCCGGTTGAGCTGACGTCCAAGTCAATCTATCCGGTCAAGAGCTTTGGCTCGGGCATCGCGCCCTTCTACACCAATCTGGCGCTGTGGGTAGGCGGCTATGTGCTCATCGCTATCTACAAGCTCGAGGTCGACCGCGAGGGCATCGGTAGCTTTACGGCGCGTCAGGGCTACTTTGGCCGCTGGCTGCTGATGGTGATCCTGGGTGCGTTCCAGGCCATCATCGTTACGGTGGGCGATTTGGTGATTGGCGTGCAGTGCGTCAACCCGCTGCTCTTTGTGCTGGGCGGCATCGCTATCTCGTTCACCTACGTCAACATCATCTATGCGCTGTCCACCACGTTTAAGCATATCGGCAAGGCTATCGGTGTCATTCTCGTTATCGTGCAGATTCCGGGTTCGTCGGGCATGTATCCCATCGAGATGATGCCCGGCTTCTTCCGGTGGCTGCACCCGCTGCTGCCCTTCACCTATGGCATCAACCTGCTGCGCGAGACCGTCGGTGGCATGTATTCGTTCAACTACCTGTTCAACCTGTGCATCCTGGGCGTGTTCCTTATCGTGGCGCTCTTTATCGGCCTGCAGCTGCGCCCGTTGCTGCTCAACCTCAACCTGCTCTTTGATAAGCAGCTTTCCACGACGGGCCTCATGATTTGCGAGTCCAACGACCTGCCGCGCCAGCGCTATTCGCTGCGCACGGCCATGCGCGTCATGCTCGATTCGGATTCGTACCGTCGCGAGCTGCTCGATCATGCCGTGGCGTTTGAGCATCGTTACCCGTACTACATCAAGGGCGGTTTTGCCGCCGTGGTAGGCGTGCAGGTTCTGCTCTTTGTGCTTTCGACGGTGCTCGATATCGACAATAACGGCAAGATCATCCTGCTCGTTATCTGGATCATTTCGGTTATCGCCATCTGTGGCTGGCTCATCAACATCGAGTACATCCGTGCGAGCCTCAATACCCAGATGCGTATCTCGGCGCTTTCGGACGAGGACCTTCGCCGCGAGATGCGCGAGCACACGGCTGCCATCCCTGCTGCCCGTCGCATGTTTGGTCTCAACGCCAGCGAGCGGGGCACCAAGGACAGCGAACAGCTCACGAGCCGTCTGCCGCATATCGGTGCGCATCGTAAGGTTCAAGATGTCGACGACGTTGACAACGTAAGCGGAAACGACGGGGACACCACCCCGCTTGGCAAGCACTCTAAAGGAGGTGAGGCATAAATGAAAAACATCCTGCACCTGTTTAAGCGCGATGTCCAAAACGTGTCTCGCTCCGTGATCGGCTTGGTTGTTGTGATGGGCCTGATCATCGTGCCGTGCCTGTACGCGTGGTTTAACATCGCCGGAAGCTGGGATCCCTACGGCAATACCGGCAACCTTAAAATTGCCGTGGTCAACACTGACGAGGGCTACGAGAGCGATCTGATTCCCGTCGAGGTCAACGTGGGCGAAAACGTAACCGCCACCCTGCGCGGCAACGAGAACTTCGACTGGGTCGTCCTCAACGATCGCGATAAGGCGATTGAGGGCGTTAAGTCGGGCGCGTACTACGCTGCCGTCGTTATCCCTAAAACGTTTAGCGCCGACATGATGACGCTTTTCTCGACCGAGGTGAAGCACGCCGATATCGAGTTCTATGAGAACCAGAAGGCCAACGCTATCGCACAGATTGTGACCGAGAAGGGCTCGAGCGCCGTCCAGAACCAGGTCAACGAGACCTTTACCAAGACCATCACGACCATCGGCCTTAAGACCGTGTCCAGCCTGCTCGACTATATGAGCACCGACCAGGTGAGCAACTTTATCGCCAATCTGTCCTCTACGCTGGGCGATTCGGTCGAGGACCTGCAGGACGTTCAGGCGAGTGCGACGTCGCTCGCGGGCATTTTGAGCTCTACGTCCGATTCACTGACATCGGCGGGTGGCATGCTCAAGCAGACGGGCACCGTCGATGAGTCGACGAAGCAGCTGATGGAGCATGCCAAGAGCGGCATCAATGATTCCAAGGAAGCGCTCAAGGCCGCCAGCGATGCCGTTGACGCGGCGATTGACGGAAGCGCGGGCTCGTTCGACAACGTGTCCGCCGAGCTTGCGAAGGCATTCGATGCCGCGAATCAGCATGTTGACCTTACGGTGTCTCAGCTCAACGAAGCCGCAGCGGCGCTCAATACGCGTGCTGACGATATCGATGCGATGGCCGATCGGCTCCGCAACCTTGCCGACAAGGTGAGTGATGACAAGCTCAAAGACGGCCTCAAGTCCGCTGCGACGTCGCTGGGCAGAATTGCCGTGGAGTACCGCAACAATGCGAAGGACCTGACGGCGACCGCAAAGTCCCTTTCGGACGGCATGGCGGAGGTCAACAACTCGCGTGCCGAGGTCGACCAGGCCATCGCCGATGCCAAGGCGGGTATCTCGGGTGCCAAGTCCGACTACGATTCTACGTTCTCGGTTAAGGCCAAGGAGCTCAAGAAGACCATTTCGGGCGTTCTGGATTCCCTGAACGGTATCTCGGGTGACTTGGATAGCGCCGTGAGCGGTCTGACCGACGCCTCTGGTTCGCTCGCGAAGGGTCTCTCCAAGGCTGCAAGGCTCGTCAACAAGGCTTCCGATCAGCTGGGCGAGGCGTCGGACAAGATCAGTGCCTTTAAGGACGAGCTTGATAGCGCTCTGATCTCGGGTGACCTGGCCATGATTAAGACAATGATTGGCAGTGACCCCGAGGGCCTCGCCGTGTCGCTTTCCGGCCCTGTCGCACTCGACCGCAAGCCCGTCTATCCGATCCGCAACTACGGTTCGGCCATGGCGCCGTTCTACACGATTCTGTCGCTCTGGGTCGGCTCGATCGTACTGGCGGCCATGATGAAGGTCTCGGTTGACGATGAGCTTATCAACGAGCTCATCCCCGTGCGCCTGCACGAGATCTACCTGGGCCGTTATCTGTTCTTTGGCGGTCTGGCCTTGCTGCAGGCAACGCTCGTGTGCGCGGGCGACATTCTGTTCTTTGGCATTCAGTGCGACAACCCCCTGCAGTTTGTGCTTGCCGGCTGGGTCGCGAGTCTCGTGTTCTCCAATATCGTCTACACGCTTACGGTATCGTTTGGCGATATCGGCAAGGCCCTCGCCGTCGTGCTGCTGGTCATGCAGGTCGGCGGTTCGGGTGGTACGTTCCCCATCGAGATGACCGGCCCCGTGTTCCAGGCGATCTACCCGTTCCTGCCGTTTACTCACGGCATCAACGCCATGCACGCCGCCATGGCCGGTGCCTACCATATGGAGTACTGGATTGAGCTGGGTATCTTGGCGAGCTACCTGATTCCGTCGTTGGCCCTGGGCGTCGTCTTCCGCCGCCCAGTCATCAAAGCCAACGACTGGATCATCGAAAAACTGGAGTCGACAAAGCTAATTTAGTGCGGCAACGTTAACGCTGATGTAGCACTAATGCCAGCGAGCGAGCCGCATTTGCGCCAAGGTGACGTGAAATGAAAGGGCGCTGACCTTCTGGTCGCGCCCTTGAAATTGAACGTCAGATTGGCGTGAATGCGGCTCGCGCAGCGTCGGCCGGTCCGCCGTTCGGTAGAACGGCGGAACAAAACGCTTTAGTGGGCTGGATTGCGTGGGTTGCTTGGTTGTTGCTACAGTAGCGGGGCGTGCCGGGGGTCCGGTGCGCCCTGTTTTTATTTGACCATGAGGCGGCACGCAGCCATACACGTGCGGACACCACGCCCAGATTGAGTGCGAGGATGTTCCATGGCCCAATACGCTGCCAACGAAATCGAAAACTTGCCCGATAGCCCAGTAGCCCGTGAGGATTTGGGCGCGGGCGGTATTCCCCGTGGTGCCGGCGCTCGCTCGCCGCTGTTCTGGAAGGTTCTGCTCCTTTCGGTGGCGGTCATCTGGGGCTACTCCTTTACCACTATGAAGGACGCACTCGGCACCATTCCGGTGTTCGCGCTGCTCTATGTACGCTTTCTGCCCGCAGCGTTGGTCATGTTTGCCGTCTTCCACAAGCGCATCATCGCGCACCTCAACGCTCGCAACCTGATCGTTGGCCTGAGTATGGGCGTGCTCATGTGGGCGGCCTATGCGTTGCAGACGGTCGGTCTGGCACATACTACGGCGGGCAAGAATGCTTTTTTGACGGGCACGTATTGCATCCTTGTGCCGTTCGCGAGCTATTTCCTGAGCGGTGAAAAGCTCACGCGCTACAACTTGGGTGCCGCGCTGCTGTGCCTAGCGGGCATTGGCCTCGTCGCACTCGATAGCGTTGAATTCAACATTGGTGACGTCATTACGCTGGCGGGTGCGGCCTTTTTCGCCATCCAGATGGCGGTGACTGCCAAGTACGGTCGCAAAATGGACATTAACGTCATCACGTTTTGGATGTTTGTGGGCAACGGCGTGCTGAGCCTGGCAACGTCGCTGCTATTCGAGACCCAAGCGCCTCTGTCCGTTTGGACGCCGAGCTTTATCAGTGCGATGGCGTTTCTCTCGGTGGGCTGCACATGCGCGGCTCTGCTCATCCAAAACGTCGGCCTGGCGCATGTCCCGGCCTCGACGGGCTCGCTGCTCCTTTCGATGGAGTCGCCTTCGGGTGTGCTGTTCTCGGTGCTGCTGATGGGGGAGGCGCTCACCTCGCGCCTGCTCGCCGGCTTCGCGCTCATCTTCCTGTCGATTATCTTGAGCGAGACTCACTTCGATTTTTTGCGTCGAAAGCCGCGCCCGCAATTGTAAACAACTTGTTGCGCCGCCCTCCTGGGGCGGCATTTTTTATGCCTCGCCCTTAAAGTAGTACCTTGCACTTTACGCTATCAAAGTGCTTGCTGCAAAAACGATACTGGAGGGCATCTATGGCACCAGCTTTGTCCGATCTTCAACCGCAATCAGCGCCCAAGGCCACCGCAGCGGCGCAGACCGCTATCGGTGACGGTCTTGTTGCAGAAGCTCAGGCTTTTGCAGACGAGCTCGCTGCGTGGCGACACGATCTCCACCAGATGCCCGAGCTGGGTAATAGCCTCCCACAGACCTCTGCGTATATCCAAGCGCGCCTGACCGAGATGGACATCCCATTTGCCACGCTCGTCGATGGTTCCTGCGTTGTGGGCCTTGTCGGCGCCGGTGCCGCCGCGGCCCAGGGCAATGGCGTCTGCACGGACGAACAAGCCGGTACGGTCATCATGCTGCGTGGCGACATGGATGCCTTGCCCGTTGCCGAGGAATCCGGCGAGCCCTTTGCATCCACCAACGGCTGCATGCACGCTTGCGGTCACGATATGCACGCGACGGCGCTGCTTGGTGCGGCTCGTATGCTCAAAGCGCGCGAGGCAGAGCTTGTTGATGCCAACGCCACGGTTAAGTTGCTGTTCCAGCCGGGCGAGGAAACCTTTGAGGGTGCCCGCGCCGCCATCGCCGACGGTCTGCTACAGAACCCGCGTCCTCAGGTCGCCTTTGCCATGCATGTCAATAGCCAGTCGCCGCTTGGCCTGGTGCTTTACGGCAGTCCGGCGCTCTCGGGCGTGTACGGTTTCCGCGTCACGCTGCAGGGCAAGGGCGGTCATGGCTCGAGCCCCGAGATCTGCATCGACCCCATTACGGCGGGTGTGCACGTGCATCTGGCACTTCAGGAGCTCATCTCCCGCGAGGTGCCGGCGGCCAAGGAGGTCGCGCTTACCGTTGGCAAGTTCGCCGGCGGTCAGGCCGCAAATGTCATCCCCGACACTTGTGTGCTCGAGGGAACGCTGCGTGGCTTCGACGTCGAGCTCATGGAGCACCTCAAGACCCGCATCGCCGAGGTCGTCAAAGGTGTTGCCACGACCTATCGCACGCCGGCGACTATCGAGACGCTCTCGGATGTTCCCCCGCTCGTACTCGATGACGATATGACGCAGGCGTCGCTTGGCTACGTGGGCGCGGTGCTGCCCAAGGCCGCCTTCTTGCCGCTGTTCCACGCCATGGCGAGTGAGGACTTCGCGTTGATCTCTAGCGAGATCCCGAGTGCGTACTTTACCGTGGGCGCTGCCGTGACTGATACGGACGAGCATTTTGCTCAGCATCATCCCAAGGCACGTTTTAGCGATGCCGAGCTTCCCCTTGGCGCCGCGGCTTATGCCGCCGTCGCTTTGGGCTACATCGCCGACCACCGGTAGCACCCAATCTTGCTACTCGTTTGTTTAAAAAAGGAACAGTATGTCCCAGCAACGTAAGTTCTTTCCCGGCTGGCTCGTGGTGGCCTCCGGCTTTGTGATCATGGCCACGTGCTACACCATTTTCGTCAACTGCATGAGCCTGTTTCAGCCGCTCATCGTAAGCGACCTCGGGATTACGCTTGCGCAGTACAACATCTCCAATGCGATCTCCACCGTGGTGAGCGTTATCGGCTCACTTGTCATTGGCCATGTTGCCGATAAAGTAAGCGGCCGCGTTTTGGGTTCCCCTCACTGTAATCGCCACTTCTGCCGTTCTTGCCGGCATGAGCTTTGTCGGTGAGCTATGGCAGGTCTACGTGCTCTTTTCTGTTCGCTCCGTTCTGTCTGTGGCTGCCCTGGAAGCCGAATGGATGCTCGTACCATCATTCGGTTTCCAAGGCGGCCACGGGCCTACGAAATGATCCGTTTTCCTCCGTCCCCAACAGATCACGTGATCCGAAGGGGACGGAGGAAAGCGGATCGCAAACAGCGGCGGTGCGTCAGGCCGAACGAGTCCCCATACCCTCGTTCGGTCAGACGCACCGCCGCTGTTTGTGTTTGTGCCGTATAATGTCCACTACCTATGACGCGATACAAAAGAAAGGTGTTTGCCCATGCAGGCACAGAAGGCGGAGGGAACCCGCGACCTTATCGGCGCCGAGATGCGCGCCTGGCAAAAGATGCAGCAGATCGCTGCCGGCGTGTTCGAGCCGTTTGGCTTTAAGCCCATCGAGACGCCCGCCATCGAGCAGGTGGACGTGTTTGTCCACGGTATCGGCCAGTCGACCGACGTCGTGCGCAAGGAGATGTTCCGCGTGTTTAGCGGCGCCAACCTGGAGCGCGTCTTTACCGAGGGCACCGACACCAAGCTTAAGCCCAAGCAGCGCCTGGCCCTTCGTCCCGAGGGCACAGCCGGTGTGGTGCGCGCCGTCGTGGAGAACAACCTGGTGCCCCAGGGCTCCACGCCGTTTAAGGCCTATTACGCCGAGGCCATGTTCCGCGGCGAGCGTCCTCAGAAGGGTCGCCTGCGCCAGTTCCACCAGGTGGGCATCGAGTGGCTCGGCGCTCCCGATCCGGCTGCCGACGCCGAGTGCATCATCATGCTCATGGAGTTCTACAAGCGCCTGGGCTTCGATCTTTCCAAGCTCCGTCTGCTTATTAACTCAATGGGCGATGCCCAGTGCCGTCCGGCCTATCGCGAGCAGGTTAAGCAGTTCATTCTCGACCACGCCGACGAGATGTGCGACGAGTGCCGCGAGCGCGCCGAGCTCAACCCGCTGCGCGCCTTCGACTGCAAGAACGACCATTGCCGCGAGATCATGGCCGACGCTCCGCTGATGGGCGACAACCTGTGCGACGAGTGCCGCGAGCACTACGAGCAAGTCAAGCGCTATTTGGATGCGGCGGGTATCGAGTATGTCGAGGATCCCACCTTGGTGCGTGGCCTGGACTACTACACCCGTACTGTCTTTGAGGTCGAGGCTCCCGGCGCCGGTGTCGGCTCCATCGGTGGTGGCGGTCGCTACGATGGCCTCGTTGAGCTCGAGGGCGGTAAACCCACGGCGGGCGTCGGCTTTGCCGTCGGCTTTGAGCGCGCCCTGCTGGCCCTGCAGGCCTTTGGCAGCGACCTGGGTGCCGAGGAGGTCCCATGCGTCTACGTTGCCAACGCCGGCAAGGAGCTGCGTCAGAACGTCTTTACCATTACGCAGCAGCTTCGCGCTGCAGGGATTGTGACCGAGGCGGACTATCAGGGCCGTTCGCTCAAGGCCCAGTTTAAGCAGGCCGACAAGGTGGGCGCTAAGCTCATCCTAGTCCTGGGTGGCGACGAGCTTGCCGCCGGCAAGGTCAAGGTGCGCGACATGCAGAGCCACGACGAGGTACTGGTCGATTTGGCCAACGTTGTCGAGGCGGTTCGCGAGCGCCTGTAGCGCATGTTTTTTGAGCTGCGGGCCTGTTAACGTGCCCTGCTCATGGAGAGCGATTGTTACGGGGGTGTTTCGCATTTATGCGGAATGCCCCCGTTTGTATATGCCGTCCACCGAGAAATACGACCATTTGGGGCAAAAAGCCTTGCAATGCAGAAAATACTTTTGTGTGGTAAAGCGCAATCAGCTTCGAAAGTTTTTGCCGAGTGCCTATAATAAATACCGCATGTTACGTGCATAGAAGGAGGAATGGGAGGAAACGTGGCTGAGAACCTAAGCAACCAGTCTGTACCCGAAGCCGCGGCGCGCGTCGCTGCCGTGGTCAACCGCCTCGTTAACCGAATCGGCTCGAATGCCGAGTCCAGGGAGCGTCTCGCCGAGATCGAGATTCCCGAGGAGCTGCGCGATAATCTGGCGCTGTTCCTGCGCCTGGAGCGCCGTGTGCTTAGCGAGTATGATCCCGAGATCGCGGACCTGTTCGACAAGATTTTAACAGCCGAGATTGTGACCAATGCCGGCAACCCTGGTAGCCGCGCTGCCGACGAGTCCGTTGACGAGCAGGGCGTGCCCACTGCCGACGAGCCCACCGCCGTGGCGTTTCGCGAAGTCGTCGATCTGATCGACAGCCTGCCGCTCGATAAGCAACAGGTCATTGTCCGCGCCTTTACGAGCTTCTTCCATCTGGCAAACCTGTCGGAGGAGAACTACCGTGTGGCGCAGCTGCGCGAGCGCGAGGCCGGCGCATCGACCGATACCGAGGTCGATCCCGCTAACGAACTCACCGTCGCCTATCACCAGTTGGTAAACGAGATGGGTGTCGAGGGCGCCAACGAGCTGCTCGACAAGCTCGAGTTCCACCCTGTCTTTACCGCACATCCCACCGAGGCTCGTCGTAAGGCCGTCGAGGGCAAGATTCGCCGTATCTCCAACCTGCTGGAGGAGCGTCCGCGTCTGGGCGGCTCCGACCTGGTGGAGAACGAGCGCCACATGCTGCAGGAGATCGACGCCCTGGTACGCACGAGCCCCATCGCGCTCAAGAAGCCCACGCCGGTCGAGGAAGCTGATACCATCATCGACATCTTCGATAACACGCTGTTCGACGTTATCCCCGTCATCTATCGTCGTTTTGACGACTGGGTGCTGGGTGATAAGGCCGGTACCGTGCCGCCGCTGTGCCCGGCGTTCTTCCATCCCGGCAGCTGGATCGGTTCCGACCGTGACGGCAACCCCAACGTCACCGCCAAGGTGAGCCGTGAGGTCGCTGCTAAGTACTTTACGCACATGGTGCTCAAGCTCGAGGACAAGTGCCGCCGCATCGGCCGCAACCTGACGCTCGAGGCCACCTACAGCAAGCCGTCTGCCGAGCTCATTAACCTGTGGAACCATCAGGTCGAGATGAGCACCCAGTACACGGCCCGTGCCGAGCTGATTTCCGAGCACGAGCCGCATCGCGCCGTCATGCTCGTCATGGCCGACCGTCTGAACGCCACCGTGCGTCGCATCACCGACACCATGTACCACAGCGCCGATGAGTTCCTGGATGACCTGCGCGTCGTTCAGCGCTCCCTGGCCGCCTGCGGCGCCGTCCGTGCTGCCTACGGCCCGGTCCAGACCATCATCTGGCAGGTCGAGTCCTTCGGCTTCCATATGGTCGAGATGGAGTTCCGTCAGCACTCCGTGGTGCATGCCCGCGCCCTCAAGGATATCCACGAAAACGGTATCCATGGCGATCTGCAGCCCATGACGCGCGAGGTTATCGATACCTTCCGCGCTATCGGCTCCATCCAAAAGCGCTACGGCAAGAAGATGGCGCACCGCTACATCATCTCGTTCACCAAGAGCGCCCAGCATGTGGCCGACGTCTTTGAGCTTGCCCACCTGTCCTTTGCACACGAGGAGGATGTCCCCGAGCTCGACGTGATCCCGCTGTTCGAGCAGCTCGAGGACCTCGAGGGCTGCGTCGACGTGCTCGACCAGATGCTTACGCTGCCCGTGGTGCAAAAGCGCCTTGCCCAGACCAACCGCCGCATGGAGGTCATGCTGGGCTATTCCGACTCCTCCAAGGATGCCGGTCCTACCACGGCCATGCTCGCGCTGCACTCCGCGCAGGAGCGCATTGCCAAGTGGGCCGAGAAGAACGATATCGACCTGGTGCTCATGCACGGTCGCGGCGGTGCCGTGGGCCGTGGCGGCGGCCCGGCCAACAAGGCCGTACTGGCGCAGCCCAAGGGTTCGGTCAACTGCTTCTTTAAGCTCACCGAGCAGGGCGAGGTCATCTTTGCCCGTTACGGCAACCGCACGCTGGCTCAGCGTCATGTTGAGTCCGTTGCCGCCGCAACGCTTTTGCAGTCGGCCCCGAGTGTCGAGAAGACCAACACCGAGACCACGCAGAAGTTCTGGGATATGGCCGAGAAGCTCAACGCCGCAAGCCACGAGCGCTATCTGGACCTGCTGAACACCGAGGACTTTACACCGTGGTTCTCGACCGTGACGCCGTTGACCGAGGTCGGTCTGCTGCCGATCGGCTCGCGTCCCGCCAAGCGCGGCTTGGGCGCCAAGTCGCTCGACGACCTGCGTACCATTCCGTGGATCTTCAGCTGGAGCCAGGCGCGCATTAACCTGGCCGCTTGGTACGGCCTGGGCACCGCCTGCGAGCAGTTGGGCGACCTTGACCAGCTTAAGGCTGCCTACCAGGAGTGGCCGTTCTTCCGCACCTTTATCGATAATATCGAGATGTCGATCGCCAAGACCGACCAGCGCATCGCCAAGATGTATCTGCACCTGGGCGATCGCCAGGATCTGTCCGAGAAGGTCTTCACCGAGATGCAGCTCACGCGTAAGTGGGTCCTTGCCATCGTCGGTGATGAATGGCCGCTGCAGCGCCGCCGCGTGCTCGGCTGCGCTGTCCGCGTGCGTAATCCCTACGTCGATGCCCTGTCCATCGCCCAGGTCCGCGCCCTTCGCGAGGTGCGTATGAACCAGGACGAGATGGCCGAGGAGAAGAAGGCCGAGTACATGAGCCTGATTCTTTCGACTGTGACCGGCGTCTCGGCAGGATTGCAGAACACGGGGTAATCGATAGCCCTGTGGCTCTCACCGGGACCCGATGGGTTTCCCTCTGAATGCGTCCTCGCACTTGAAGCCCCCTTATCCTGCTCCTTCGGAGCTGCGGATAAGGGGGCTTCGTGCTGCGGTATGCATTCAGAGGGAAACCCATCGGGTCCCTTCGTCCTCGGTCTTCTGGGATTAAAGCTGAGGAGAAGAATGGTGCGCTTCTCGCCTTACGACTGTAGCGGCCGCGGTCCCGTTTGGGATCGCGGTCGTTTTGTTGTGGGTCAAATATGAACGTTATGTTAACGACTCGGTGGACGGTGGCGTTTTTCGGTGAGCGGCGTATCCTTCCAACGGTTTATCTAGTGTGTCAGTTGAAAGGAAGAGGGCGCTCGTCATTGTTTGAATGTGAACTGCCGTTTGACCACAAGACGTTGCATCTGGAGCTCGAGGATAAGAACTTCGCGGGTGTGATGGAGGGTCATCAAAACGAGTTTAAGACCACGAAATCGCAGGAAGAACTGGTAGAGGAGTCGCTTGCCAACCCTTATGGCTCGCCTTCGCTCGAGGAGCTTTGTGCTGGCAAGAAGGATATTGTCATCATTAGCTCCGATCATACGCGTCCCGTTCCCTCGCGTGTGACGATGCCTATTCTGCTGCATCACATCCATTCCGCTGCGCCCGAGGCTCGCGTGCGTATTCTGGTTGCTACGGGTATGCATCGTCCGTCGACGCACGAGGAGCTCGTCAACAAGTACGGCGAGGAGATCGTTGCCAACGAGGAAATCGTTATGCACGTCGCGACTGACGACAGCATGATGAAAAAGATCGGCACCCTGCCTTCTGGTGGCGAGTGCATCATCAACAAGATTGCCGCCGATTGCGATCTGCTGCTTGCCGAGGGCTTCATTGAGCCGCACTTCTTTGCTGGTTTCTCCGGCAGCCGCAAGTCCGTCCTGCCCGGCATCGCCAGCTACAAGACCATCATGTACAACCACAACGGCCAGTTTGTGAACGATTCTCATTCGCGTGCAGGCAACCTGTGCCACAACCACGTGAGCGAGGACATGTTTGCCGCTGCCGAGATGGCTCACCTTGCCTTTGTGCTCAACGTGGTTCTCAACGGCAAGCATGAGGTCATCGGCTCCTTCGCCGGTGACATCCACAAGGCACACGAGGCTGGCTGCGAGTTCGTGAAGAGCCTTGCCGGCGTTGAGCCCGTCGAGTGCGAGATTGCCATCACCACCAACGGCGGCTACCCGCTCGACCAGAACATCTACCAGGCCGTGAAGGGCATGTGCTCTGCCGAGGCCACGCTTCCCGAGGGCGGTGTGATTATCGACGTTGCCGGTTGTGCCGACGGTCACGGTGGCGAGGGCTTCTATCACAACATTGCCGACAACGATCCGGCGGAGTTTGAGCGTGCCTGCATCGATCGTCCCAAGGACGAGACCCTGCCCGATCAGTGGACGAGCCAGATTTTCGCCCGCATCCTGGCACATCACCCTGTGATTATGGTTACCGACCTGTGCGATCACCAGATGATTAAGGATATGCACATGACGCCGGTCAACACCCTCGAGGAGGCGCTCAAGCTAGCCTTTGAGATGAAGGGTGCCGATGCCAAGGTGGCCGTCATTCCCGATGGCCTGGGCGTTGTCGTCGCTCAGCACTAGCGCGCGGCCTAAACGAATCGTTTATAACCGACAAGAAAGATAAGGTTTTATGCTTACCAAACTCCTTTGCGAATTCGGCGCAACGGCCCTCATGATCATCTTTGGCGTGGGCGTGCACTGCGATACCGTGCTCAAGGGCACCAAGTATCAGGGCTCCGGCCATATGTTTGCCATCACCACTTGGTCTTTTGGCATCTCGGTCTGCCTGTTTGTCTTTGGCGGCGCCGTGTGCATGAACCCGGCTATGGTGCTTGCCCAGTGCATCGTAGGCCTGGTGCCGTGGAGCAGCTGCATCCCCTTCATGATTGCCGATATGCTCGGCGGCTTTGTGGGCGCCGTAATCGCTTGGCTTATGTATGCCGATGAGTTCAAGGCTTCCGAGGGTGTCGTCGACCCCATTGCCCAGCGCAACATCTTCTCGACCAACCCCACCACCGAGGGCACGAACTATGTTCGCAACTTCTTCTGCGAGGCTATCTGCACCTTCGTGTTCATTAGCGCCATCCTTGCTGCCGCTAGCCGCGCCGGCGAGAACGTTTTGATGCTCGCTATCTGCGTCGGTCTGATTGTTTGGGCTGTTGGCATGGGCATGGGCGGTATCACCGGCTTCGCCATGAACCAGGCTCGTGACCTTGGTCCTCGCATGGCCTATCAGGTGCTGCCGATTAAGAACAAGGCCGACAACAACTGGAAGTACGGCCTGCTCGTTCCTGGCATCGCACCGTTTGTCGGTGCCGCTCTGGCCGCGCTGTTTGTGCATGGTTTCTTGGGCATGTTCTAGTCCAAAACAATTGATATAACGCCCGGGTCCGGCATAGGTTAACTTTCCGCCGCGTCCTCGGACATGCAAGAAGCTCCCGCTGCGCACTTCGTGCGGCGGGAGCTTCTTGCGTCCTGCGGAGTGCGGCGGAAAGTTAACCTATGCCGGACCCTGCGGGAATCCAGTTGCGTTCGAACAAGCAACCAACATATATATCTGAATTTGGATGTGGTGGGCACTTTGTTGTTAGGCGCTTTGAGGTGCGAGTGACACTTTGGGATGCGTGGCGGCCTGGGTTGGGGCGATGCTTTGGGATGAGTTTCTTACTTAGTTGAAGAGGGGTTTTATGGCTGATAGGTAGTCTTTGGCTACGTCCTCTTTTGGGGCTTCGAAGTTGTGCCAGGCCCACCATTGGACCATTCCTACGAAGCTTGAGGCTATGTGGTGTAGTAGGAAGCTTCGGTCCATGGTGGCGGCGGGGCCGTTTGGGTCGGTGGGGACGGTTTCGGCTGCTCGTGACATGATGGTCTTGCGTAAGCAGTCGGCGAAGACGCGTGAGCCGGCGCCGGCTACGAGGGCTCGAACGCCCTGGCGGCGCTCCCAGAGGTTGTTGAGGATATGTTCGACCTGCACGAGTGGGTCGTCGAGCGGTGTGCCATCGTCGTCGAGGGCGTGGGTGCAGATGTCGCTTACGAGCTTGGACAGTAGGTCGTCTTTGCTCTTAAAGAGGCCGTAGAACGTGGCCCGACCCACATGGGCGCGCGCGATGATGTCGCCGACGGTGATCTTGCCGTAATCTTCCTCGCACAGGAGCTCGGAGAACGCCGCAACGATGGCGGCACGGCTTTTTTCTTTGCGGGCATCCATGGCTATGCGTCCGCGTGAACGAGCAGGCAGCGAAGCGTACCGGAGCAACCCTCGTAGGGGCGCTTGCCGGCGCCGTAGCCGACGGCTTCGATACGGTAGCGTGAGGGCAGTTGGTCGAACGTGCGCAGCGCGGTGACGATGGCGGCTCCCGTGGGCGTCACGAGCTCGCCAGCGACCGGTGCAGGCATGAGGGCGATATTGCCCGCCTGGCACAGGTTGACGACAGCGGGGACGGGAATGGGCATAAGGCCGTGGGCACAGTGGATGGTTCCGTGGCCCTCGGAGAGCGACTCGACCACGATATCCTCAATACCCAGGTCGTCGAGGCAGATGGCGACAGAGCAGACGTCGACGATGGAGTCGACGGCGCCTACCTCGTGGAACATGACGGTCTCGGGCGTTTTGCCGTGGGCCTTGGCCTCGGCGGCGGCGAGCGCGGTAAAGATGGCGAGCGCACGACGCTTAGCGCCATCGCTTAGCTGCGAGCCGTCGATGATGGCGGTGACGTCCGCCAAAGAACGATGGTGATGGTGGTGGGCGTGATGATGGCCCTCGTGGCCATGGCCGTGGGTCTCATGATCATGCTCATGGCAGTGTTCGTGCTCACCATGGTCATGATGGTGGTGCTCGTGCTCGTGCTCGGCAGCTGCTTTGTTGCCGTAGAGCCAGGCCATATCGTGATCGTGGTTCTCGAGCTCCTCTGCCAACTGAACGTCAAAGTCGCAGGCGTCGATGCCATGCCTGTTTACGCGGGTGACGGCAATCTCAAAGCCGCCGACCGGAAGCGTGGCGAGCTGTTCGCGCAGGTGCTCCTCGCTGGCGCCCAGGTCGAGCAGGGCCGCGACGGTCATGTCGCCGCTGATGCCCGAGGTGCCGTCGATGATAAGCGTGTGCTGATGGTTGGACATGAAATGCTCCTTAGCGGGCGCAGGGCGTGCCGGCGCCCAGATGATTGATAAGACTTGCCTGGTAGGCGGCACCAAAGCCGTTGTCGATATTGACGACCGAAACGCCGCTGGCGCAGGAGTTGAGCATGGCGAGCAGTGCGGCCACGCCGCCAAAGCTCGCGCCGTAGCCCACGCTGGTGGGAACGGCGATGACCGGACAGCTCACCAGACCGCCGATAACGCTCGCCAACGCGCCCTCCATGCCGGCGATGGCGATGACCACCTGCGCCTGGGCAAGTTCCTCGGCATGCGCGAGCAGGCGGTGCAGGCCGGCGACACCTACGTCGTAGAGGCGGTCGACCTCGTTGCCATAGAACTCGGCTGTCAATGCGGCTTCCTCGGCGACGGGCAGGTCGCTCGTGCCGGCGCAGGCGACGACGATGTGTCCGTTGCCGGTGGGGGAGGGCTTGCCACCCACCAGGGCGAGCTGGGCGTCCGGGACATATCCCAGGTCGATGTCGTTGCCAAGAAGCTCAGCGGTGCGCGCGGCTTTTTCGGCATCCAAGCGTGTGACTAGGATGCGCTCCTGGCCGGCATCGCGCAGCGCCTCGATAATGGCGGCAATTTGCTCGGCGGTTTTACCGGCACCGTAGACAACCTCGCCGGCTCCCTGGCGCACTCCGCGCGAAAGATCGAGCTGCGCAAAGCCCAAATCGGCAGTCGGAGCCGTCTGGATGCGCGTAAGGGCGTCGGCGGGGGTGACTGATCCGCCGGCAACATCGCTCAGCAGCTGCTCTAGATCTCGCTTATCCATATATGTTCCCTTCGACGGCGCAAAGTCTAGCACTCAAAGGGTATGTTTCCGAACACTAAGACAAAATTGTTCGGAAACTATAGGACAGACTGATTCTATTGTTAGAAGGATCGACTAGTCGCGCAGGATGATATCCATGGCGAGTGTCAGGTTGCGCTCGTCGATGGCAAACGGGGCGGCTTCGCGCGTCTTGGGCTTGGCGCAAAACGCGATGCCCGTGCCCGCGGCCTGAATCATGGGGATGTCATTGGCGCCGTCGCCGATCGCGACGGTGTGGGCCATGTCGACACCGCACTCAACCGCCCAATCCAGCAGCTGAATGAGCTTGGATTCCTTGGTCACAATGTCTGCCGCCAGCTTACCCGTGAGCTTGCCGTCCACGACTTCCAGACGGTTGGCCAGGCAAAAATCGATGCCCGCGGCGGCCACGATCTTGTCGGCGACCTCGTGGAAGCCGCCGCTCACCACGCCGACCTTCCAGCCCTTGCTGTGCGCCGAGCGCACAAGCTCCAGCGCGCCGGGAGTAAACGTCACGCGCTCAAAGGTGCGCTCGAACACGCTCTCATCCAAGCCGGCAAGCAGCCCCACGCGCTCCTCGAGCGCCTGCTTAAAGTCAAGCTCGCCGCGCATGGCGCGTTCGGTGATCTGTGCTACCTGCTCGCCCACGCCGGCTTCCTCGCCCAACAGGTCGATGACTTCCTGGTTGATGAGCGTGGAGTCGATATCCATAACAATGAGGCGTGCAGTCATGACGGGCCTTTCCAAGTGCTGTTTTATTGGGGCATATTGTCGCACGTGACGAGCGCGGGCGGGTGCCGCGGTGCGTCAATTGTTTCGTCTCCGTCAAGTCTTTGGGCAGGAGCTACTTTTCCGCGGCACATCGACACAGGTGCGATAAGATAGAACGCCATGTCTGGCTGCGCGGTTTACGCAGGCTGGGCAAATCTGTACGACGCCGCCCGGAACGACACGGGGCGGCACAGATCCATAAAGGAGGATCACTGGTATGAGCCAGACCCGTCCCATCGACGAGCATTCCATGCACACCCGTACCTGCGGCGAGCTTCGCCGCGAGAACGTGGGCGAAGAGGTCACCCTCACCGGTTGGGTGAGCCGTCGCCGCGACCACGGCGGCCTTATCTTCTGCGATCTTCGCGACCGCGAGGGCATCACGCAGCTCACCTTCGACCCCGAGCACTCCGACGGCGACGCCTTTAAGATCGCCGAGACCATGCGTCCCGAGTGGCCCATCAAGATCCACGGCGTCGTGCGCTCCCGTGGCGAGGAGACCACCAACACCAAGCTCGCGACCGGCGAGATCGAGGTCCTGACCGACCACGCCGAGGTTCTCAACACGTCCGTCACCCCGCCGTTCCAGATCGAGGACGGCATCGAGACCAGCGAGGACACCCGCCTGCGCTATCGCTATCTGGACCTCCGCCGTCCCGAGATGATGGCCAACCTCAAGCTGCGCTCCGACTTTACCTTTGCCATTCGCGAGGCACTGCACAACCGTGAGTTCATGGAGGTCGAGACGCCCTCCCTGTTCAAGTCCACGCCCGAGGGCGCCCGCGACTTCATCGTTCCCAGCCGCATCCAGCCGGGCAACTTCTACGCCCTGCCGCAGTCCCCGCAGCTTCTGAAGCAGCTGCTCATGGTCGGTGGCGTCGAGCGCTACTACCAGGTTGCCAAGTGCTTCCGCGACGAGGACCTGCGTGCCGACCGTCAGCCCGAGTTCACCCAGGTCGATATCGAGATGTCCTTCGTGGACCAGAACGATGTCATGAGCGCGCTCGAAGAGGTTCTTGCCGATGCCTTCGGTCGCATGGGCGTCGAGATGCCCACGCCGCTGCGTCGCATGGACTACTGGGAGGCCATGGACACCTATGGCTCCGACAAGCCCGATACCCGCTATGGCATGCACCTGGTCGACCTGACCGACATCTTTGCCAACTCCAAGTTCAAGGTCTTTGCGACCGCCGCAAATGAGGAGGGCTCTGTCGTCAAGGCCATCAACGCCAAGGGTGCCGGTGCCTGGGCACGTGCCAAGATCGATAAGCTCGCCGGCGTGGCCTCCACGTTTGGCGCCAAGGGCCTGGCCTGGATCGCATTCCGCGAGGACGGCTCCATCAACAGCCCCATCGTCAAGTTCTTCTCGGACGAGGAGATGGCGGCTCTGCGCGAGCGCATGGACGTCGAGCCCGGCGACCTTGTGATGTTCGCCGCCGGCCCGCGCCTGCTCTCCGACGAGATCCTGGGCGGCATGCGTTCTCACATGGCCAACGCACTCGAGATCAAGCGCGAGGGCCACGACTTCCTGTGGGTCGTCAACTTCCCGCTGTTCCACTGGGATGAGGACCGCAAGGCCTATGCCGCCGAGCACCAGCCCTTCACCCTGCCGACCGAGACCGACATCGCCAAGATTGAGGCCGATCCCCTGGCAGCCGGTTCTTGCACCTACGACTTTGTCATGGACGGCTTTGAGGCCGGCGGCGGCGGTATGCGTATCCACAACGCCGAGATGCAGATGTCCATGCTCAAGCTCCTGGGCTTTACCGAGGAGCGCGCCGAGTCTCAGTTCGGCTTCCTCATGGAGGCGCTCAAGTTTGGTGCGCCCCCGATGGGCGGTTTCGCTCTGGGTCTGGACCGCGTGTGCATGTTGCTCACCGGCTCCGACTCCATCCGTGACGTCATGGCGTTCCCCAAGACGGCCAGCGGCTCCGACCTTATGTCGGGCGCCCCGAGTGCCGTTAGCGGCGCCCAGCTCAAGGACGTCAGCCTGCGCCTGATGTAGGCGAGTGGCTACATACTGCCCGCAACGAGGGAAGGACGCGTGCCTTCCCTCGTTTTTTATGCGTCGAGGTTGTGAGAGCATAGGGTGATCGGGCGTCGCGGAAAGCGCATCCCGGAATCTGCGTCTGGAATGGGTCGCGCTTTCCCAAAGGGGGTCCTCTGGGAAAGCGCGACCCAGAATTCGGCAAAATAATGGGGCACAGTTTCCGGTTGAGCCGTCTAACGGAAACTGTACCCCAGAATGAGCGCTCAAAACGGGGCAGTCTTTCCGCAACAATTGTCTGGCGGAAAGACTGCCCCAGTTTTTTTATAGCGAGTCTCTCTGGATCAGCTGCATGTGCATCACGGAGGTGGTGGGCTCGGCACCCTTGATCATGCCGAGCGCAATGTTAGCGGCCATGTGGCCTTCTTCGCGCAGGGGCTGACGGACGGTCGTGAGCGCGGGGACACAGCGCGCCGCAATCTCGTGATCGTCGAAGCCGACGACAGAAACGTCCGCAGGAACGGATAGGCCTGCCTCGTTGAGCGCGGTGATGACGCCAGCCGCGATACGGTCCGATCCGCAGAGCACGCCATCGAAAGCGATCTCGCGCGCGAGGATCTGGTGCATGGCCTGATAGCCGTCTCCGTTGTTCCAGCCGGTATAGATAACGTTTGCGTCTGGGAGGTCTTCGCCCAAGACGGCGCGGTAGCCGCGCAGGCGGTCGACAACAGCGGGGTTGTCTTGCGGTCCCAACACGGCGACGATATCTTTGCGCCCGCGCTCCTTCATGGCGAGTGCCGCAAAGTGTCCGCCCTCTTCGTCGTCTGAATAGACCGTCGAAAACACATCGCGATAGGGGTGGCCCTCGAGCTGGCCGCACAACACGGTGGGTACGCCCAGCTCGCGCAGTACCTCGAGCAGCTCGCTGCCCTTGTAGGGGGAGACGTCGATCACGGCGTCGAACGAGCGGCGCTCAAAGTGCTCGCGTGCGCGGTTGCGCTCATGCGTAGAAGACGCCTGCAAGATAACGGGCAGATAGGACGACTCCGACAGTTCCTCGGTAATGCCGCTCAAAAACTCGCTATAGGTGGGGTCGCTGAAGAGTTCACTCAGGGGCTCGGTCACGAGTACGGCGATGATTTCCGTGCGCCCGACAGCGAGCGCTCGGCCACGAGCGTTGGGGACAAAATTGACTTTCTTGGCCGCCGCGCGGACGCGCTTTTTGGTTTCCTCGCTAATGCGGGGCGAATCGTTGAGAGCGCGCGATGCCGTGGAGCGCGACACGCCGGCAGCTGCGGCAACCTCGGCAAGCGTAGGTGCGGTGCGAACTGGTTGAGTCATGGCGTCTCCTGGAAAATGCGGTCGATGTTGTCACTGATGCGGGCTGGTGCGGATACAGCTTACTATAGTGCGCCTGAACAGCGTTCATGGTATCCGGCCACTGGTGGCATTTCACATTCAAGCTGTTGTTGAACATGGCTTACAAGGGCGGGGTATAGATGGGCGCGGCCGTTGTCTGCTGCCTGGAATGCTGTTTTGCGCTGAGTTTCGATACTCAGGGTGACATAAGTGTCGCGGTTGTACAACCGGTTGCACCGTTAACCCGGCCAAATCGACCGTTCAGCGGACAACCGGTTGCACAGTTTTTTGCATCGCCCGTAAGATAAGGACAACCGGTTGCACAAGAATCACTACGATGACGAAGGAGCATCACCATGGACACCATTAACGATTGGGAAAACCAAGCGCTCACCCATAGGAACCGCCTGGCACCCCATGCGTACTTTATGGGTTATGAGACCGCCGATCTCGCTGCAACGTACAGCCGCGAGCTGTCGCACGGGTTTGTCCAGCTGTCCGGCTCGTGGCAGTTCCGCCTCTTTGAGGGCCCCGCTGCCGTCTCTAACGAGGAGCTTTCCACGTACGAGCCCGAGTGGGATCACGTGGAGGTTCCGCACCTGTGGCAGGTGGACGGCTATGGCAACCTTGCCTACACCGACGAGGGTTTTCCGTTCCCGGTGGATCAGCCGTTCGTTCCCTCCGACGACCCTACGGGCGTCTACCAACGCATCGTCAAACTTCCCGCCGTGCCTGCCGGCGCTCGCGAGATTATTCGCTTCGACGGTATCGAGAGCTACGGCGAGCTGTATGTCAACGGCAAGTTTATCGGCATGACCAAGGGTTCGCGCCTGTCCGCCGAGTTTGACGTGACCGACGCGCTCGTCGAGGGCGACAACCTGTTTGCGGTCAAGGTTCTGCAGTACAGCGATGGTAGCTACATCGAGGACCAGGACATGTGGTGGGCATCGGGCATCTTCCGCGATGTGTACCTCATGCAGCGTCCCGCCGCGCATCTGGTCGACTTTAGGTTCCGCACGCACCGCGAGGGCGATGCCGCTCTGATCACGCTCGATACGGTTGCCGAGGGCGCAAGTCGCGTCGTGTATACGCTCAGCGATGGCCAGAATGTGGTCGCTACGGGCGAGTGCGTCGACGGCCATGCCGAGTGCAGCGTTGCCGATGCCCACTTCTGGAACCCCGAGGACCCCTTCCTCTATGACCTTACGCTTGAGGTCTACGACGGCGACGAGGTCAGCGAGTACGTCCCGCATCGCCAGGGTCTTGCCGAGGTGACGGTCGAGGGCAATCATATCTACCTCAACGGCACTTACTTTAAGATGCATGGCGTCAACCGCCACGACCACGACGATCACAAGGGCCGCGCCGTGGGTCTCGAGCGCATGCGCCGCGACCTGGAGCTCATGAAGCAGCACAACATCAACGCGGTGCGCACGTCCCACTACGCCAACGATCCGCGCTTCTACGAGCTGTGCGACGAGTACGGCATCATGCTGGTCGCCGAGACCGATATGGAGAGCCACGGCTTCGAGAATATCGGCAATATCGCCCTGGTCACCGACGACCCTGCCTGGGAGCCGGCCTACGTCGACCGCATTGAGCGCCTGGTGATGCAGGAGCGCAACCACGCCTGCATCATTATGTGGTCGATGGGCAACGAGAGCGGCTATGGCTGCAACATCCGCGCGATGTACGCCAAGGCTCACGAGCTCGACGGTCGTCCGGTCCACTACGAGGAGGACCGCAACGCCGATACCGTCGACGTCATTTCCACGATGTACTCCCGTGTGTCGCAGATGAACGACTTTGGCGAGCATCCGTTCCCCAAGCCGCGCATTAACTGCGAGTACGGTCACTCCATGGGCAATGGCCCCGGAGGCCTGTCCGAGTACCAGGAGGTCTTCGATCGCTGGGATTGCATCCAAGGCCAGTTTATCTGGGAATGGTGCGACCACGGTTTGGCTGCTGTGACCGAGGACGGCGTTGCCTACGATATGTATGGTGGCGACAACGGCGATTACCCCAACAACAGCAACTTCTGCATCGATGGCATGGTGTTCCCTTGGCAGCAGCCGAGCCCGGGCCTCACTGAGTATGGTCAGGTCATCTGCCCGGTTCGCATGGCTTATGACGCCGAGGCAGGCGAGCTGACTGTCACTAACAAGCGTTGGTTTACCACCCTCGAGGATGTCTGCCTGTCGGCCGAGACCCTGGTGGACGGCGACGTGGTCTGCCGCAAGACGCTCATGCCCGGTGCGGTTGCCCCCGGCGAGTCCGTCCAGCTTCCGCTAGTGATTCACGAGGCCGCGGTAGGCGAGACCCTGCTGACTGTGCGCGCCTACACCATGGCCGCTCACGTCTGGTGCGAGCCGATGTTCCAGCTGGGCGCAAGCCAGTTTGCCATCGCAAACCATCCGGCGCCGGCCATTGCGGCTCCCACTCGTCCTGAGCTTACGGTCGAGGAGACCGAGCAGGAGATTCGCATTCACTCCCTCAACGGCGAGCTGACCTTCAGCAAGGTAAACGGTACCGTGAGCGAGTGGAAGGCATCCGGCCGCGACGTCATGGCCTCTGGTCCCCAGGTTGGTTTTTGGCATCCGCTCGTCGACAACCACGCTCAGGAGTATGACTCCCTGTGGAAGGACAACTTCATCGATGTGATGCAGACGTCTACCCGCAAGGTTTCTTGGAAGCAGGATGGCAATGCGGTCGTCGTTACCGTGAGCCAGCGTATCGCTCCTCCCGTCCGCGCGTTCGGCATGCGCGTCGAGCTCGTCTACACCGTGCTTCCGAGCGGTCGCGTCGACCTCAAGGTTTCCGGCGAGCCCTACGGTGACTATTCGGGCATCATCCCGCGCATCGGCATCTCCTTCGAGGTCCCCGGTTGCGATCGCGCCGTCGAGTGGTATGGCCACGGCCCGGGCGAGAACTATCCGGACTCGCTGCGCGCCAACCCGGTCGGTCATTACCGCACCACGGTCGACGATATGTTCACGCCCTACGTTATGCCTCAGGACTGCGCCAACCGCGAGGGTACCCGCTGGGTTGCCCTGCGCTCTAGCCACGGTGACGGTCTGGTCGTGACGCGTCCGAGCGACGCCGCTTCCAACCCGTTCTCGTTCTCGGCATGGCCCTATAGCTGCGAGGCCATCGATAACGCCAAGCACGTCTACGACCTTGTCAAGGGCGATACGGTCACGGTCAACATCAACGACCAGTTGCTCGGCCTTGGCTCGAACTCTTGGGGTTCCGAGGTGCTCGATTCCTATCGCACCCGTTTTGAGAGCTTCAGCTTTGAGGTGTCCCTGCGACCGCTGACGTCTGCCGATCTGGCTCAGGCACTGGCACCCATTAAGGAGGCATAAGTCATGCATGTCTTTAACTCGCGCGCCGATTTCGACGCTCAGATGAAGTCCGTCAAGAAGTGGATGCGTACCGGACAGGCGCTCGACGGCGTTTCTGAACTGCAGCACGATGTGGCGTACTCCATCGGCGACTCGCTGGTGTATTGGTGGGTGAACGCCCACGAGGCGGCTACCGCCGATCTGGTCGGTCACCGTCGCTATCATGCCGTGCTCGCTCCGCTCGACGGCGACCTGACCGTCGAGGTTGCCCCCAAGGCAGGCCTCACCTGCACCCGCGCTTACAGCGATATCGATGATCGCGAGCGCTTTGAGGGGGCGGGGGAGACCGTGACGATTCCCGCCGGCGGCGTTGCCGTCGTCGAGATCGACGAGGCTTACCGTGTTATCGCCGAGGCTTCGGATCCCCGCGTCGTGGTACTGCACGTGACGGTCGAAGGTTATTCCTTCCCCAACAAGTAGTATTCGTCCGTTTGGACGTTTGCTTCGCGCCGTTAAGGGGGATGGCTTTGTTGACTCCCTTTTCCCCATTCCCCTTAGCAGGTGCGCCGTCCGCGATTGCACTTGCAGCTCGGACGGTTTTGGATGACATTTAATAGATGATTGGGAGGGCTTATGAGCTCTGAAAAACGAGGAACGATCGGTTCGTTCGCTCTGCTGGGCATGACGGTCGCCGCCGTGTTCGGTATCAAGAACATCATCAACAACAACGCGGCCATCGGCTTGGCAGCTGCGCCGTCGTTCTTCTTCGCCACGCTTTTGTACTTTGTCCCCTATACCCTGGTTACCGCCGAGTTCGTCGGCCTCAACAAGGACTCCGAGTCGGGCGTGTACGCATGGGTTAAGACCTCGATGGGTGGTCGCTGGGCGTTCCTGACGGCATTTAGCTACTGGTTCGTTAACCTGTTCTTCTTTGCGTCCGTCCTGCCCAACGTCATCATCTACGCGAGCTACGTGTTCTTTGGTGCCAACGCCGAGCTTTCGCAGCTGTGGATCACCATTATCGAGATCGTCGTCTTTGCTATCGCCACGTGGGTTTCGACCAAGGGCGCTAAGTGGATCGGCTCCATTTCCTCCTTCGGTTCGACCGCGGCTCTCGGCCTGACCGCCGTGTTCATCCTGCTGTCCCTGGCTGCTGCCCTTGGCGGCGTTGAGTTCGCTACGGCTCCTACTCCCGCTAACATGGCTCCCGACATGAGCAACTTCGCAACTGCGTGGGGCTTCTTCGGTACGCTTGCCTGGATCATCCAGGGCGTTGGCGGCGCTGAGTCTGTCGGCGTGTTCCTTAACGACCTTAAGGGTGGCGTCAAGGCCTTCGTGCGCACCGTCGTTATCGCCGGCCTGACCATCGGCCTTCTGTATGCAGGCGCTTCGCTGCTGGTTAACCTGTTCATCCCCGAGGGCAGCGTTGCCATCTCCACCGGCATCTTCGACGTGTTCGGCGCTGTCTTTGCCCACTTTGGCATTCCTATGGAAGTGTCCACGCGCGTCATCGGCTTGATCCTTCTCGCCGCTACGCTGGGTTCCCTCATGATGTGGACCTCCGCTCCCATCAAGGTCTTCTTCACCGAGATCCCCAAGGGCGTCTTTGGTAGCAAGATCGTCGAGCTCAACGAGCATGGCATTCCTGCCCGCGCCGCTTGGCTGCAGTTCGCCATCGTCGTCCCCATCCTGATCATCCCGGCCCTGGGCTCCGGTAACCTCGACGACCTGCTCATGATTGTCACCAACATGACGGCTGCCACCGCTCTGCTCCCGCCGCTGCTGATTCTGCTTGCCTACTTTATGCTGCGCAAGAACTTCGATGCTGCTCCCCGTGGCTTCCGCATGGGCTCGCGCAGCTTTGGCCTGGTCGTTGCCGCATTCCTGCTTGTGGTCTTCTGCTTCGTGCTTATCTGCGGCACCATTCCGCTCGATCAGCCGCTGTGGCTGACGCTGGTCTACAACGTTGGCGGCGTGGTTGTCTTCCTGGGCCTTGCCGTGATGTGGTACAACCGCTACATCAACCGCCTGCGCGAGACCGATCCCGAGGCCGCCGAGAACGAGCTTCGCCCTTCCGTCCTCGATATGATGGAGTAGCGGCTAGGATTAATCTACGGCTGTGGAATAAATCGATTCCCTTTCCTAGGGAGGGGCCTTACGAGGCCCCTCCTTTTGTGTTTTGGGGCATGGATTTTGGACTCTGTGGGCAAAAAATGCCAAATATGAGTACTGTTGCAGGTAGCGCGCAGAGATGTGGTGTAAGAGGCGGGGCATGCCCCGCCTCTTCTCTTT
>UQDE01000003.1 GCA_900539735.1 uncultured Collinsella sp.
CACGCAAAGGAAAGCACTTAATGTGCTTTCCGTCTTGCGCAGGACTGTAGAGCAGGAAACTTCATATGCGGCCCTCCCGGGCGCAAGCAAAAGGGCGACCCCTGTACGGAGTCGCCCTTGTTGAGCTGCTTATGTGTAGCTATTACTCGGCGTCGTGGTGACGGCGGGGCTTGCGGCCTCCGTTGTCGCCGGGACGGCGCGGACGGTCGCTGCGCTCGGAGCGCTCGCGACGCGGACGCTCACGGCGCTGGAAGTGCTCGCCGTCGCCCTCGGAGGCACCCTCAGCGCGAGCCGGGGCCTCGGGCTTATCCAGACGGTCGAGCGAGATCTTGCCGCGATCGTCGACCTCGATGACGACGACCTTGACCTCGTCGCCCACATTGAGAACGTCCTCGACCTTCTCCACGCGGCCCTTGGCGACGCGGGAGATGTGCAGCAGGCCGTCCTTACCGGGCAGCAGGTTCACGAATGCGCCGAAGGGCTGGATAGAGACCACGCGACCGGTGTACTCCTCGCCCGGCTCGGGAACCTTGATGATGAGCTTGATGCGCTCGACGGCCTGGTCAACCGACTCGCCGGTGCCGCCGACAAAGACGGTGCCGTCCTCTTGGATGTCGACCGAAGCGCCGGTCTCGTCCTGGATGCCGCGGATGACCTTACCACCGGAACCGATGACGTCACGGATCTTGTCGGTCGGAACCTGGATGGAGACGATGCGCGGAGCGGTGCTGCGCGTGGTGTGGCGCGGCTCGGGGATCACATCGAGCATCTTCTGCAGGATGAAGGCGCGACCCTCCTTGGCCTGCTGCAGGGCACGGGCCAGGATGTCGAAGGTAAGGCCGGTGGCCTTGTTGTCCATCTGCAGGGCGGTAATGCCCTCGGTGGTGCCGGTGACCTTAAAGTCCATGTCGCCCAGGAAGTCCTCGAGACCCTGGATGTCGGACAGGACCACGGTCTTGCCCTCCTCCTGGATCAGACCCATGGCGATACCGGAGACCGGGCGCTTAATGGGCACGCCGCCGTCCATAAGGGCGAGCGTGGAGCCGCAGGTCGAAGCCATCGAAGAGGAGCCGTTGGACTCCATGACCTCGGAGACGACGCGGATGGCGTAGGGGAACTCGTTCTCGTCGGGGAGCACCGGAAGCAGAGCGCGCTCGGCCAGGTTGCCATGGCCGATCTCGCGGCGCTTGGGGCTGCCCATGCGGCCGGTCTCGCCGGTGCAGAACGGCGGGAAGTTGTAGTGGTGCATGTAGCGCTTGCCCTCAGTGGGCTCGATGGTATCCAGACGCTGGCCCTCGTTGAGCATACCGAGCGAAAGAACCGAGAGAACCTGGGTCTGGCCACGCTGGAACAGGCCGGAGCCGTGAACGAGCGGCAGGTAGTTGTCCTTCACCATGATGGGGCGAATCTCATCGGCGGCACGGCCGTCGACGCGCTCGCCGGTCTCGACGACCATGGTGCGCATGGCCTTCTTCTCGAGCTTCTTGAGCGCCACGGGGATCTCGCGCTCCCAAGCGGCCTGCTCCTCCTCGGTAAACTCGGCGCGGATGGACTCCTTCAGAGCCTCGACCTTGCCGATACGGGAGAGCTTGTCGGCATCGCGAAGGGCGGCCGCCATCTCGTCGTAGTGGGCGAAGATGCGCTCCTGGACCTCCTCGACGGGCTGGTCGAGCGGGTACTCCTTCTTGACGATGGGGCCGTTGACCTGCTCCCACTCGGCGACAAACTCGTCCTGGGCCTGGCAGAAGGCAGCAAGGGCCTCCTGGCCAAACTTCATGGCGGCGAGCATGTCGTCCTCGGAGATCTCCTCGGCACCGGCCTCGACCATCGAGATGAAGTCGGCGGATCCGCCCAGCTCCAGGTCCAGATCGGAGTTCTCGCGCTCCTCGTAGGTGGGGTTGACGATAAACTCGCCGGTCTCCACGTTACGGCCGATGCGCACGCAGGCAAGCGGGCCCTCGAAGGGAACGCCGCCGAGCGTCATGGCCAGGGAAGCACCCATGACGTTGATGACGTCGAAGGGGTTGACCTGGTCGGCGACGAGCGAGGTAGCGACGATGTGCACCTCGTTGCGGAAGCCGTCCGGGAAGCTCGGGCGAATCGGGCGGTCGATCATGCGCGCTGTGAGCGTGGCCTTCTCGCTGGGACGGCCCTCACGCTTGAGGTAACCACCCGGGATGCGGCCGGCGGCGTACATCTTCTCGTTGAAGTCGACGGTCAGCGGGAAGAAGTCGTAGTTCTTGCGCTCCTTGGAGACGACCACGGTGTCGAGCATCGTGGTGTCGCCCTGCTTGACCAGGCACGCGCCGGTGGCCTGCTTGGCAAGCTCGCCCGACTCAAAGGTGTAGGTCTTGCCGTACAGCTCAAAGGTCTTGGATACGAGTGTCATTGTTCTCCTTTACCCCACAGGCCCCTTGCCTGCGGGCTTCTCATGTGACGCGGGCCCCCTGCCCCCGCCACGCTTCAGAGCGTGATTGTTCACGCCCTTACACAAAAAGAGCGCCCCGCTGCGCAGGACGCTCTTAGCATGTACAAATCCTTACTGGATGTTGTCGCGGATGCCCAGAGCCTTGATGAGCTCACGGTACTCGACGATGTCGTTCTTCTTGATGTAGGAGAGAAGACGACGACGACGGCCGACGAGCATGAGCAGGCCACGACGGGTGTGGAAGTCCTTCTGGTGGGACTTCATGTGCTCGGTCAGCTCCTTGATGCGCTCGCTCAGGATGGCGACCTGAACCTTGGGGTTGCCGGTGTCGACCGGGGTGTTACCGAACTGGGCAGTCAGCTCCGCCTTGCGCTCTTTGGAAACAGTCATTGTTTCACCTTTCGTTTTACGTCGCCCGCGGGCGACTCAATTCGCCTCGGACTGGGAAGCCGCCGGTGGAGCGAGCAACCAAGGTCGAGGTACCAACAGGTCGGTATGTTACCACAAGCAGCCTGTGCCTGCGCATCATCACCGACCCAACATGAATTCCATCGCACGGAGCCGCTGATCGGTATGTGTTGCCGCCCAGACATGCGAAAGCCCGAGCAAAAACGCCGCAGTATGCGGGTCAATCTTTTGATCCATAAGCTCGTCGAAGGTCATGGACATGAGGGCGCGCAACCAGGCGACCTCGCCGGTCGACACCAGTTCGGCACCCGGAACGCTCGACGCGCACGACCCGCACAGAAGCCCGCCGGCTTGGGCCGAAAAATGCGAGAGCATGGGATCGCCGCACAGCACGCAGGCCGAAAAATCGGGTCGATAGCCAACGTGCGACAGCAGCTTAAAGACATATGCAGCCACAAGTAGATCCATATGCGCCATGTCGAGCCCGCTGCCCACCAGGGCAAGCGCTCGCTGCGTGATGGCAAAGGTAAATGGATCCTCGGCGTCCTCAAACGAGCACACGCGCGCGACCTCGGCGATCGCGCTTGCGGCACAGGTCGTCTCGTAATCGGGCGCAGCGCCGAGCGGCGCCTCCATAAGCTCGGCCTGGGAAACCACGTCGAGCGACCGTCCATGCGCGAGCAGCATATCGACGGTGCAGAACAGCTCGCAGCGCGCAGCAAGGCGCCCACCGGGTTTGCGGGCGCCCTTTGCCACGGCGCGAACCTGCCGACCCCGCTCGTCAAGCATCGTCAAGATCAGGTCCGTCTCTTTGAGCTTCGTCTTATCGAGGACGAGCACCTTCGTGCGATATGTCCGGGAGCCTGCCATGCGCGCCGCGCGTCCTTAGTCCTCGGCGTTGTAGCCAAAGCGGCGAATCTGGGCCTCGTCGTCACGCCAGCCGGCCTTGACCTTCACGTCCAGCTCCAAAAAGACCTGCGTGCCAAAGATGCGCTCAAGATCGCGACGGGCGTCGATACCGATATGTTTGATCATCTCGCCGCCCTTGCCGATGATGATGCCCTTTTGCCCCTCGCGCTCGACGTAAATGGTGGCGTGCACGCGCAGCACCTTCTTGGTCTGCTCGAGCGCATCGCAGATCACGCCAACGGAGTGCGGGATCTCATCACGGGTGCGGCGCAAGACCTTCTCGCGCACAAACTCGGCAACGAGCGTCTCGTCGGAAGCGTCGGTACCCATGTCCTCGGGGAACCAACGCGGACCCTCGGGCAAAAAGTGTGCAACGGTCTCGATAAACGCATCGACGTTGAAGTTCTTGACCGACGACGTCACGATCTCATCGTCATATTCCATGAGCTCGTGGGCGGCCTTAAGCTGCTCCATGACCTGTGCGGGATCAGCCTCATCGGCCTTGGTGAGCACCAAGACCTTCTTGGAACGGGCGCTCTTGACGCGCTCGGCAACCCAGGCGTCTCCCCTGCCGATCGGCTTGGTGGCATCAATCAAAAACGCGACGACATCGACATCGTTCAGCTCGAACAGCGCGCTCTTGTTGAGCTCGGACCCCAGGCCGTCCTTGGGCTTGTGAATACCCGGGGTATCGACAAAGACCAGCTGGTAGCCGGGACGGTTAACGACGGCGCGCATGCGGCGGCGGGTCGTCTGGGCCACAGGCGAGGTGATGGCGACCTTTTTGCCATAGCAGGCGTTGAGCAGCGTGGACTTGCCGGCGTTGGGGCGGCCGACCAGGGCCACGAAGCCGCTGCGGAAACCGGGCTCAACGTCTCCAAAGCCCGCGAGGCTGTCGTCCTCGTCGCACAGGGCGTCGAGCTCCTCGTCGCTCATGCCCTCAAACGGGTCAAACTCCACGACATCCTCATAAGCCTCTGTCGCTTCGGCATCCACCGCATCCAGGGACTCGTCGTCCAGAGTTTCATCGATAGGCTGCATATTGTCGGACATGAAAATCCCTTTCTAAATAAAGTCGAGCGCGTGGGCAAATACCAGCAATCCCACAATCGCGGCGGTGATGGAAAGTACGTATACGGAGGCGGCGGCGATATCTTTAGCACGCTTTGCCAGCGGATGGAGCTCCTGGGTCGCCAGGTCGACGATCGCCTCCATGGCGGTGTTGCACAGCTCACCGTGAATCACCAGGCCACAGCAGATGATAACCGTGGCCCATTCGGCAATATCGAGCCCCACAATGCAGCCGGCAATGACGGTGCACACGCCTGCCGCAAGCATAACCTTGATGTTGCGCTCGGTCTTGACGGCGGTGACGAAGCCCTCCATGGCGTAGGAGAACGACTTTAAGAAGGAAGGATGGTCCTTGTTCGATCCGGGAATCATAGACGGCTCCTAGTCGTGGGCGTGGTTGGTGATGGGGCCGACGTGGACCAGCTTGGGGTCCTCACCGCGCTCAAGCGCCAGATCGCGCAGGATGGCGTCCTCGCGGGCCTCCATGACCTCGGCCTCGTCGTCCTCAATATGGTCATACCCCAGCAGGTGCAGCATGCCATGAACGAGCATCAGGCGACACTCGTCGGCAGGGCTATTGCCAAAGCCGGGGGCCTGACGGGCAATGACCTGCGGGGCCAAGATGATATCGCCGAGCTCGAGCGTCTCGTCGGCGGGAATATCCTCGTCAAAGGCCGAGTCGCATTCAAACGAGAGGACATCGGTGGTGCGGTCGATACCGCGCCACTCGTGGTTGAGCTCGTGCATCTCGTCCTCATCGACATATGAAAGGGAAATCTCGACTTCACGCTCAACGCCCTCGGCGGCAAGCACGACCTCGCAGATGTACTCTACCTCCTGCGCGTCGAGCAGCGTATCGAGCTCGGCATCGTTGCTGATCAATACACTCAACGGGACTCCTTTCGGTCGTGCACGCGCTTCTCGCGTACATCATCATAAGCATCGTATGCCTCGACGATACGCCCCACCAAGGCATGGCGCACCACGTCGGCACGCTCGAGGTGAGAAAATGCGACATCGTCGACACGGCCTAAAATCTGCTCGACGTCGGCAAGACCGCCGCGACGACCCACCAGGTCGCGCTGACTCAGGTCGCCGGTAATCACAAACTTGGAGTTAAAGCCCAGGCGAGTCAGGAACATCTTCATCTGCTCGGGCGTGGTATTTTGCGCCTCGTCGAGCACCACGAAGGCATCGCTCAGCGTGCGGCCACGCATGTAGGCAAGCGGGGCGATCTCGATCACGCCGCGCTCCATAAGCTCATCGGTGCGCTCGCGATCCATCATGTCAAAAAGGGCGTCGTAGAGCGGACGCATGTAAGGATCGATCTTTTCCTCGAGGGTACCGGGCAAAAAGCCCAGGTTCTCCCCCGCCTCGACAACCGGACGCGTCAAGATCAGACGGCCCACCTCGTGACGCTTGAGCGCGGCAACGGCGAGCGCCATGGCCAGATAGGTCTTACCGGTACCGGCAGGACCCAGGCCAAACGTGATGGTATGCGAGCGGATGGCATCCACATAGCGCTTTTGACCGAGCGTCTTGGGGCGAATGACACGGCCGCGATACGAAAGCAGCACATCATCGCGAAGCGATGTAGCCTCGTGCTCACCGTCGCGCAATACGGCCAGGCAGCGAGAGACATCGTCGGCAGACAGTGTGCGTCCGGCGGCCGCTTCGCGAAAAGCATGCTCGAAAAAACGCGCCACGAGCTCGACCTCGTCCGGGTCGCCGTTCACGGCAATCTGGTCACCGCGCGCAACCACATGGGCGCGAACCAAGTCTTCGACCGCGCGAAGGACAGCGTCGCCGGCACCCAAAACGCGCGAAGGGTCAATACCCTCGGGAACGGTAAGTCTAATCTTCGAGGCTTCCATGAACCTCCCTGCGTGCATGGACCAAGCCGGAATCATCGACTCCGATGATAGCAACATCGAGCAGGCACGGGGCTGTGAGTCCACGGGTATCGTCAAGACGGGCATGATGGAACGAACCGAGCGTCAGGTTGTCGCCATATTCGAGCACGGCACGCTCGACGGTTCCCACGCGACGGCGAGCGTCGGCAATGGCGAGCTCCTGCGCCGCGGCTCGCATGCGGCGGCTGCGCTCGGCCATAACCTCGGGCGGCACCTGGTCGGGCATGTCGGCAGCAAGGGTACCGGGACGCTTGCTGTAGCGGAACACGTGCATACGCGAGAAGCCCACACGGCGGCACAGCGCCAGCGACTCCTCAAACTCCTCGTCCGTCTCACCGGGAAAACCGACGATGACATCGCACGAAAGGGACACCTGAGGCAACTTGGTGCGAATCATGCGCACCGTTTCCTCGAAGGCCTCGGCGCTATAGGGACGGCCCATGCGACGCAGCGTCCTGGTGCAGCCGGACTGCACGGGCAGGTGTAAAAACGGGGCGATGCGCCGCGGATAGCGCGCCATGACCTTAAGCAGGGACTCGGAGATATCCATGGGTTCGACCGAGGAAATGCGCACATGCGGAATGGATGTGCGCTCCATGATCGCCTCGAGCAGCTCATCGATCTCGACGTGTTCGTCAGTCGCGCTCTTGCCGTCGTAGGCGCCCAGGTTCACACCCGTCAGCACCACCTCGGGCACGCCGGCCTCCTGTGCCTCGCGAACTTGCTCGAGCACGGACTCGACCGGCACGGAGCGCTCGGGGCCGCGAGCCTTCCACACGATGCAATAGGTGCAACGATGGTTGCAGCCGTCCTGGATCTTCACGCCCAGACGCGAGCGACCGAGTGCGTCAACAACCTCGCCGTCGCTGCAGGCGGGAACGTTATCGGACTCAACGCCCAGCACCTCGCAGACGCGTTCGGCAACATCGATCTTAGACGGCTCGGCGATCACGCGGTCCGAAAACTCCAGCAGCTCCTCGGGGTGCAGATTGACCACGCATCCGGTCACGACCACAAAGGGCGCGTTTGGATAGGCCAGTGCATGGCGAACGGCCTTACGGGTCTTGGCCTCGGCCTCGCCCGTAACGGCACAGGTGTTAATGACGATCAGCTCGGCATCCTGAGGCTCCACCATCGCAAAGCCCAGGCGCATTAGATCAGCAGTGATACGGTCGGACTCAACCCGGTTGACGCGGCAGCCGAGGTTGACGACAGAGATATGAGGTGCGAGCACGCGGGCTCCTTAATCGAGGATGTCGTCGAGGGCACTCTTGATACGGTCGGTCACTGACTTCTTACCGGATGCGACGTCATCGCCCATCTCGTCGGCAAAGGCACGAAGCAGCTCGCGCTGTTTGTTGGAGAGATTGGTGGGGACGACCACGCGCAGCTGCACGATAAGACGTCCACGCGAACCGCCACCGCCGATACGCGGCATGCCGTAATTGTTGACGCCCACGGTGTCACCGTACTGCGCACCGGCGGGTACCGTCACCTTGACGACCTCGTCGGGCATAATGCCCTCGACCTCGATCTCGCAGCCGAGCGCAGCCTGCGCAATCGAGATATCGCTCACGAGGTACAGGTCGTCGCCGTTGCGCTTAAAACGCTCATGATCGGCGACGCGCACGTTGACGATCAGGTCGCCCGAGGGCTCACCGCGAAGGCCTGCCTCGCCAAAGCCGCTCACGCGCAGCTGGCGACCGGTCGAAACGCCGGCGGGAATATCGATGTCGATCTTTTCGTGCGAAGGCGTGCGGCCCTGACCGTCGCAGGTCTCGCAGGGATGGTCGATGACCGTGCCCTCGCCGTGGCAGTCGGGGCAAGGCGAAGAGGACTGAACCTGGCCCAGGAACGAACGCTGGACCGTCGTGACATAGCCCGTGCCGTGGCAGCGGCTGCACTGCTTTTCCTGTGCACCCTCGGCCCTGCCGGTGCCGTTGCAATCCTCGCAGGGAGCAAGGCGGTCATAGCTGATCGTCTTTTTGCAACCGAGCGCCGCCTCCTCAAGGGTCACCGAAAGGGAGATGGCCATATCGCGGCCGCGACGACGCTCACGGCGATTTCGGGCGCCACCGCCGGCACCGCCGCCAAAGAACGACGAGAACAGGTCGTCCATGCCCATGCCGCCAAAGATGTCGTTGATATCGACGTAGCCCGAACCACCAGGGCCGTCCGCGGTGCCGTAACGGTCGTAGTTAGCACGCTTCTGCTCGTCGGAAAGAACGGAATACGCCTCGTTGAGCTCTTTGAACTTGGCCTCGGCCTCGGGGTCGTCCGAAACGTCCGGGTGTACGGTACGGGCCTTCTTTAGAAACGCGCGCTTAATCGTCCGCGCGTCGGCATCCCTGTCGACGCCAAGCACCTCGTAGTAATCCCTATTTTCCGACACGACCGAATCCTTCCGACTTTCATTATTGTCACAGTGCGTCCTATACCCAAGCTGGGCCGACCGCAAACAGAGGGTTTGATGTTATTGCATTTGGTACGGCGAAAGCATGGCCCGTTGCGAGCAGCTTGCGAACCAAACCGACACGAGCGCGAACATGAAGCCGTTGGCAAAACCGTTGGCAAACTGCATCGCACCGCGCTTCCACCACAGCAGGCTGCGATGAAGCACACCGTCCGAAAGCACCATGAACAGGCCCATGGTAAACGGAATAAAGCACATCACGGCAAAGGCCGAGAACACGCCCGAGATGGCCGAGAGTACCAAAAACGGCGCCACGATGCCCATCAGGTAAAAACCGGTACGAGCTTTGCCTTCCAAGCGCTCGGCTTCAACATGGGCGCGACCGACCAGGTCGCCGCCCGCGGCACCGTTGGTGCCAGCATGACCCATGCCGCTAATGCGGACCTCATCGCCATCGTGCGTGCCGGCAGGAAACTCAATCGTCTGCTCGGAGGTCACACGGGTTCGCCCGCTGCCGCCGCAATCGGGACAGGGGTCGGCGACGACCTTACCGGAGCCACCGCACTCAGGGCAGACAGACTGGAACGTGCCGGCACCAAACAGAAAGGACAGGTCGACATCGATGTGGCCGCGACCGCCGCAGCTCGGACAGGTATGTGCATGCTCGGACGAAACAGAGCCCGAACCGCCGCAGTGACCACAGGTATCGAAGCGCGTATAGCGGACGGTCTTGCGGGCACCGCCCTTGGCCTCCTTGGCGTCGAGCTTAATATCGACGACCACGTTGGCGCCGTTCTCGGGATTATAGGCAGCCTGCCCGCGACGCGGCTGACCCCAGGCGCCACCAAAGGGAAAGCCGCCCTCAAAGGGATTGCCGTAGCCCGCGCTGCCGGCGTAACCGCCGCCATAGGGCGAAGCCGTGGGAGCGCCGGCAAAGGGATTGCCCGAGCGCATGGCGTCGTAGCGCGCACGCTTCTGCTCGTCCGAAAGCACAGCATAGGCCTCGGAAACCTCTTTGAACTTTTCCTCGGCATCCGGTTCTTTGTTGACGTCCGGATGGAGCTTGCGGGCCTTTTGCTGGAAGGCTTTCTGTATATCACGCGAGGTGGCGTCCTTGGAGACACCCAAAATCTCGTAGTACTCTTTTTCGTTCATCGTCGCCATGCGCGGCAACCTCCTGCTCACAGCAGCGTATATATTGCGGTAATTCTACCCGAGCGGCCTAGGCTAGACCCCAAAACAGCTCGAACAGCACATTTCCATCGAGCCAGCCCAAGTGAGTGGGCGCTAAACGAGCACGGACGCGACCTGCGATAACGTCTTTCGAGGTGACGCGCCCCGCATGTCCTTCAATATGATCGGGCACCCAGGTGGCAAGGCCCAACTCGACCGCACGGTCGCAGGCCGCCGCCAACTCATCTGCAGCGATCACGCTTGCCGAGCGAACCAACAGATCGGGCCCAATGCCACGCGTCATGCGACAGGCAAGCATCAAATCCTCGGCCGCCGCCTCGCGCTGCGACAGATACTCGGCATCAAACGTCGTCGCGGCATCGTCGCGTTGCACCAAGCGCACGCGATACGCATCGCCGCGAGCAAGCACGTCGGGAAACAGCCCGGCCAAGCGATCGAAATCCTCGGCGTCGAGCATACCGGCGGCAGAGCGGCCCAAACCCAGATAGCCCTGTCCGGTCCAATAGGCAATGTTGTGGGCGCACTCATGGCCGTCGAGCGCGTAGCTTGCCACCTCATACGGGTGATAGCCGGCCGCACTCAGGCGCTCACGCGCCGCATCCATGCATGCAGCCTGAAAATCCTCGTCGGGCTCGAGCGACTCGTCGCGACACGCCATGCGATAGAGCGGCGTGCCCTCCTCGAGCGTGAGCGGGTACACCGACACATGATGCGGCGCCGCCGCCAACACGCCATCGAGTGTGCGCTGCCAGCTTAGGTCGGTCTGCCCGGGAAGGCCGCACATCAGGTCGCACGACACGACAAGCCCAGCGTCCTTGACCGTCGTGATGGCAGCGAGCGCCCGATCGGCATCGTGAATGCGGCCGATGGCGGTAAGTTCGGCGTTATCGAGCGTTTGCACGCCCAGAGAGACGCGCGTGACACCCACCCCGGCAAGCGCAGTGGCAAGCTCTGCGGTCAGCGATTCGGGATTGGCCTCGCAGGTAAACTCAACAGGCTTGCACCACGCAGAGATACGCCGGGCAAATTCTACCAAACGCTCCCCCGCCAGCGACGGCGTGCCGCCGCCAACATAGACGGTGCGGATCTGTGCAAGCGCGCCTGCGTCGCCAAAAGCATCGAGGCGCGCATACAACTGCTCAAAATAGGTATCGAGCGCAACGCTCATGTTGCACGGAGCAAAACTGCGTGAGTCAAAGTCACAGTACCGGCATTTTTGGGCGCAAAACGGCACATGCACGTACAGCGCGGTAACGGCCACCGTTAGGCCTCCAACGGATGGGCGGGCACCGACTCGCCGGCGGCAAGTGCGGCCTCACAGGCCACCACATCGTGCTCGATATCATCGACCAGTGCCATGAACTCCTCGTATGTGGAGCAACGCACCACCTGAGCGCGCCAGGCGGCAGCATGGGGCATGCCCTTTAGATACCAGCTTGCGTACGTGCGGGCACGCGACATGAGCGGCAACAGCTCGTGCGTGAGCGTCAGGTGCTCGCGCAGGGCATCCAGGCGCTCAACCGAGGAGCGAGAAGGAACCGGCGTGCCATCGAGTGCAAGGGCTCGGGCATCGCCGAACACCCATGGATTGCCGTAGATGCCGCGCGCGATAAACACCGCGCTGGCACCCGAGCTTTGCAGATGCTCAGCAGCGTCCTCTGCCGAGAACACATCGCCCGAACCGATAACGGGAATCTCGACGGCGTCGGCCACCTCATCGACGACCGACCAATCGGCCTGGCCCGTATAGAGCTGCGTGGCGCAGCGACCATGTACCGCCACCGCGGCGGCCCCTGCTCCCTCAAGCATCTGGGCAAACGTCGCGGCGTTGCGGTCTTCGGCGTAAAAGCCCTTACGGATTTTTACGGTCACGGGCACATGCGCCGCGCCCACCGCCGCCTCGACGATCTGCTCGGCCAGATCGGGAGTGCGCATAAGCGCCGAGCCCTCGCCCTTGGTGACGACCTTGCGAGCCGGGCAGGCCATGTTGATATCGATCAGCGACAGGCGATCGCCCACACGCTCCTCGACGGCAGCAACAGCGCTCGCAAACTGATCGGGCTTGGAGCCAAAGAGCTGCACGCAGATCTGCTGCTCCTCGTCGGCCGGCAGTACCAGGCGCCACGTCTTATTGCTGGCATAGGCAAGGCCCGCCACGCTCACCATCTCGCTATAGGCAAGGTTGGCACCGCGACGGCGGCACATGATGCGGTAGGCAGGGTCGGTCACGCCCGCCATGGGAGCCATAAGGAACGGCTGCTCGGCATAGGCGCCAAGCAACCGCTTGCTGTATTCAGAAAGTGCCATGGACCTACTCGTCCACCTTGAGAATCGCCATAAAGGCCTCCTGCGGAACCTCGACCGAGCCGATGGCCTTCATGCGCTTTTTGCCCTCTTTCTGCTTCTCGAGCAGCTTGCGCTTTCGCGAGATATCGCCGCCATAACACTTGGCCAGCACGTCCTTGCGGCGCGCTTTGACGGTAGAGCGGGCAATGATCTTGTTGCCGATGGCGCCCTGGATAGGCACCTCGAACAGCTGGCGCGGAATGATTTCCTTGAGCTTGTCGCACAGACCGCGGGCCAGGCCATAAGCCTTATCCTTGTGCACGATAAACGACAGCGCGTCCACCTCGTCGCCCGAAAGCAGGATGTCGAGCTTGACGAGCTCGGAGGGGCGATATTCGTTGAACTCGTAGTCGAGCGAGGCGTAACCCTTGGTGCGGCTCTTGAGCTGGTCAAAGAAGTCCAAGATGAGCTCGGCAAGCGGCATGTCGAAACGCATCTCGACCGACTTGCTCGTGAGATGGATCATGTCGGTAGTAATGCCGCGGTGCTCGATAGCGAGCTGCATGACGGCACCCGTATACTCGGGCGGGCAGATGATCTTTGCCTTGAGGTAGGGCTCCTCGATACGCTCGATGCGCGTAGCCTCGGGCAGATCCTGCGGGCTACGGACATCAATCATCTCGCCGTCAGTCTTGTAGACGTGATAGTCCACCGAGGGGCTCGTGGCAATGAGGTCCAAGTTGAACTCGCGCTCCAGGCGCTCCTTGACGACTTCCATGTGCAGCAGGCCCAGGAAGCCCACGCGGAAGCCAAAGCCGAGCGCCACCGAGGTCTCGGGCTCCCACACCAACGACGGGTCGTTGACGTGCAGCTTATCGAGCGCATCACGCAGGTTCTCGTAGTCCTTGTTATCGATCGGGAACAGGCCCGTATAGACCATGGGCTTAGCCTCGCGGTAGCCGGGAAGCGGCTCGGGGCAGGGGTTCGACGCCCAGGTAAGGGTGTCGCCCACGCGAACGGCCTCGGGGTCCTTCAGGCCCGTGACCACGTATCCGACCTCGCCGACCGTCAGCGCGTCGACCGGCGTCTCGGCAGGACGCTTGACGCCCACGCCATCGACCAAAAAGTCGCCCTTTGCCTGCATCATGCGCAAGGTATCGCCCTTTTTGATGGAGCCGTCAAAGATGCGCACCGTGGCGACGACGCCACGATACTCGTCGAAGTATGAATCCAGAATGAGTGCCTTGAGCGGCGCATTCGCATCGCCCTTGGGCGGAGAGATCAGAAAGACAATGGACTCCAGCAGATCGTGGATGCCCTCGCCGGTCTTGCCCGAGACACACACGGCATCATCGGCAGGGATCGCCAGGTCATCCTCGATCTCGGTCTTAACCTCGTCGGGATGAGCCGAGGGCAGGTCGATCTTGTTGATGGCCGGCACAATGTCCAGATTGGCGTTCATGGCAAGCGTCGCGTTGGAGACGGTCTGTGCCTCGACGCCCTGTGTGGCGTCGACAACGAGCACCGCGCCCTCACAGGCTGCCAGCGAGCGCGAGACCTCATAGGTAAAGTCCACGTGGCCCGGCGTATCGATCAGATTGAACTGATACGTCTCGCCATCGTCGGCGTCATAGGACACGCGAACGGCATTGGACTTGATCGTGATGCCGCGCTCGCGCTCGATATCCATGGTGTCGAGCAGCTGCGACTCCATGTCGCGTTCGTCGACGGTATGGGTGAGCTCGAGAATGCGGTCACTGATCGTGGACTTGCCATGGTCGATGTGCGCAACAATCGAGAAGTTGCGGATGTGGGAAATGTCAATTGAAGTATTCATGCGGACTATCTTACCCGAGCGGTACAAAAAATGGAGCCTGTTCCATAAAACAGGCTCCATTTATGCGCGTAATCTGTGTGGTGTGAAATTTACAACTTAGGCGTTGATGCTGTTCACGAGCTTGGCAAGACCGGACTTGCGGTTGGAAGCCTGGTTCTTGTGGATAACATGCTTGGCGGCAGCCATGTCGAGACGCTTGGTGACGGTCTTGAGGGCAGCCTGGGCCTTCTCGGCGTCGCCCTCGGCGACGGCGGACTGGACGTGCTTGGTCAGCGTCTTGAGCTCGGACTTGACAGCCTTGTTACGCATGCGAGCTGCCTCATTGGTGCGGATACGCTTCTTCTGAGACTTGATGTTTGCCACTTCTGGAGTTCCTTTCGAGTTCCTTGCAAAAAATGTATGACACCTCTGAGACACGGTGAGGTCATGCAAGCGCCTACTATAGCACGCTCCCCCTCAAAGGGATAGAACGAATTTGTCAAATAGGCAGGTATCATCACGATTTTCTCAAGATGTTCGTAATCCAGAGCAAAAGCGCGGTCTGGGAATCGGCCGAACCCTTGAGCGCGAGCTCCACATCAACGGCACCCTCGAGCGCTGCGACGAGCTCTGCCATCGAAAAGCGACGTGCCCAGGTCAGGTGATTCTTGACCTGCCAGGACTGGAGTTTGAGCGTTGCGGCCAGCTCACGACCCTGTCCGCGCGCATCGAGCGCCTTGGCAACGATAAGCTCGCGAATGCGGCCGCACAGCAATGTGTACGTCCACACGTAGCTCTTGGCGGGCATTAGATTGAAGAGCTCGAGCGAACGGCGCATGTCACGGGCCGAGACCGCATTGAGAAAGTCCCAGGGTTGAACCTCGGCCGTACGTACAATCCAGCGCTCAACGTCGGCAAGCTCAATCTGGGGCGCCTCGACCATCTGGGCAAGCTTAGCCAAGTCGTTATCGAGCATGCGAGTGTTTTCACCCGAACGCGAGACGAGCTCCTCGGCGGCCGCCGTCGAGATCGACTTGCCGTGCTGCGTCGCCATCTGCTGCACACGGCGCGGAAGCTCCCAGCGCTTGGTACCGGAGCAATCGATCACGGCCTTCTTGTCGATCTTGTCGATCGCCTTATACAGGCGCGTGTTCTTGGCAAGCGAGTCGGCGATGATGAGGCAAACCGTCGTGGGGCTGGGACTCGCCAGATACTCGACAAGCGGCTCCGAGACCGCCTTGGCGAGCTTTGAGCAGCCATCAAGGATTACCAGGCGAAACTCGCTGCCCATCGGAAAGGTGTTAAGCGATCCGATAATCGACTCGATATCGGGGTCTTTGGTCATATCGCGCTCGTCGAGGTTGAACTCGACCATGCCCGTCTTTTCCAGACGCGCTTTCATACGCGAGACGGCGTGATCGCGCTTGACGCCGTCGGTACCGACGATCAGATATGCCGGCAGCAGACCGATTTCGGACATTTCGCTCCCCTCCCGCAGGCCTTCGTATTCGTTCCGTGCCATTCTAGCCCAGGGGCCCACCACACGCCAACGACGTCGTCACGGTCGCTGGCATCGCATCGCAAAGCCATTCGCAGTTGGCGTGACGGTAATGTCGCCGTGTTCGATAGTGCACGCGAACACACCGCCCGCTTCCTTAACGGCATCGATGCAGGCATCGGACGGATGGCTGTATCGATTCCCCTCGCCCGCGCTCGCGAGGGAAAGCTCGGGCTTCAGGACGTCCAGCAACTCACCATCAACTGAAACCTTGGAGCCGTGATGCCCAAGTTTAAGTACATCGATATCCCCCACCTCCTGCACGAATTCCCGTTCTTGGTCGAGCTCGGCATCGCCGGTGAGGAGCATACGCAGGCCTTTGCCTTCCTGAATATAAGAGAGCAGCAGGACAAGCGAGTCCTCATTTCCCTCGCCATCCACGGACTCGAATGGCCACATCACGCGAGCGCAAAATGAGCCGATGTCAACCGTATCCCCACGGCGCACCTGCCGATACTCCACGCCAGGTCGGTTCAATACCTCGGCAGGAGCATCCTCCAGCGCATCAGCCGCCACGGCAATCGTTCCGACCGAAAACTGTTCGAGCACGGCAGGCAGACCGCCCCAGTGGTCCTCATCCCAATGCGTCACAAAGACGGCATCGATATGGTGCACGTTATTGCGAACCAACGCCGCTACCACGCGCTCGTCGAGCCCGCAGTCGACGAGTGCTACTGCGCCGTCCTGGCGGATAAGAATCGCATCGGCCTGGCCCACATCGAGTACCGTCACCGAAGGTGGAGCGAATCGATCCCAGTAGACGTACGGAATCGCAGCCAAGAGCACCAGGCATGCAAGCCCCACCGCCATAGGACGTGCACGGGGACGCGGCCACCAGGCCAGCAGAACCGCGAGCAAACACGGCACTAGGTAAATCCACATGCTATCGGGCGGCACGCTCACGGATGCACCCGGCACGGCGGCAAACAGCTGCTCGAAGAACAGCGCGCAACGGGCGGCAATCATGGGCACAATGAGCGCCCAAGTCCGCAACGGTCCCACGAGCGAAAAGGGAACCAGCACGATCGACACAGCAAGCAGTACGCTCACCACCGGACCGATGACCGCATTTGCCAACGGAGCAATGAGCGAGAACGTACCGAAGGCAGGAATGGTAATGGGAAGAGTCGCCAACTGCGAGCACAGTGTGACGGAGAGCATACTGGCAATGCCCGATGGCACACCCAGCTCACCCAAAGCGTAGGTGACGTACGGGCAAAAGCACAGGATGGCAAAGACGCTGGCATATGAAAGCTGAAAGCCCATCTCGAACAGCACCGTCGGCCTCAGTAGCACAAAGATGGACATGGTTACGAAGAGTGCCGATGCGCCGTGCCGGCGACGCCCCGCGCCGTTTACGACAAGCGTCGCGAACACCATGCAGCACGCGCGCACGGCCGAGGGAGACGCGCCCGTAAAGGCAGCGTAGCCCACAAGCGTAATCGCCAATATCGCCCGCTGAAGACCACGTGAGCACCGAGTCTTTTGCAATACACCCTCGATTACAAACCCCACGATAGCCAAATGGCTGCCCGAGACGGCGATAAGATGCGCCGTTCCCGTTACCGAAAACCAGTCGCCCGCCGGCTGGGCGCGCAGCTCGGCCGAACGACCGCAGGCGACACCGGCTATGAGCGCACGCGCCGGGTCGGTCGCAGGCGCGATGGACGCAAGCAGCCCATTTCGCAGCCGAAGCAGCGGCCCCGGAGAGCCCTCGTCGACCGATAAAATCCGAACGGGTTTAACCTTGCGCACCTCGCCTCGGAGCACGCGCGATCGTCCATATGCATCGTTCTCAAAACGTGAAACGCGACCGATAACACGCGCGTGCGCCCCGACCTTGAGCTCGAGGTCGCACGATAGGCGAACCGTTGCCAAGTTCTTACCGTCCGCACGTGCCTCGCAGGTATAGGAATACACGTCGTCGTTTATGGATGGATCGCCCTGCACGACAAACTCGAGGCCGCTTGCCGCTCGACCGTCGAGCACCTTCGAGGCACTTAGCGCGCCCGCAGCCCACCACGCCGAGACGACTACCCCCGCCACGAGACCGACGGACGCGGCATACAGCCACCGCTTCCAAGGGGCAAGCGGTGCACAAAATTGAGCCAGCACAACGAATGCCGCCGCCGCAACGGGAATGGCCCATAGCAGCCCGACCGCCGGCGCCTGCTCCCTCAGCAGCACATCAGCGGCCACGTTGAGCACCAAGGCGCAGCTCATGCACACGCCGGCACACAGGGCCATCGTCCACGGCATCAGGGGCCGCGGAGGCATCACATGCTCGCGCTCGGTCGCACTCATACGCAGATGCAATCTTTGATTTTGGCAAGCTTCTTCTCGCCGATTCCCGACACACGCATCAGATCGTCAACCGAGGCAAAAGCACCGTTCTTTGTCCGCTCATCGATAATCGACTGCGCCATGGAGGGACCGATGCCCGAGAGCGTCTGCAGCTCTGCCGCGCTTGCCGTATTGATGTTGACTAGGCCCGTTGCGCCACTCACGCCCAATGATGCGGAAGCCCCACCATCAACACCGGCTTCCGCAATGGACGTCTGCTGCTCCCCTACCGTTGGAACGTGAATCTTCTGTCCATCGACGACCTTAGATGCCCGATTGAGCCCCGTAACGTCTGCCTCGGGCGCCAGCCCGCCGGCGGCATCAATCGCCTGAGCCACCCGCGCGCCATCCTTGAGGCGATATACACCGGGCGACACAACGGCGCCATCAACATCGACATAAACCTCTGCCGCGGCAGACGCCTTAGGCGAAGAGCCTTCGGATGCCTTTCCGCTCGAGGCATCGCCGAATCCCGGCTCCACCAATGAGCCTGAACCGTCAGTGCGCTCAAACGACACGCCGCCGGCACCGCCGCCAAGGTTCGCCATCGCCAAGCCGCTCGCCATCGCAATGACGACCAGTATCGCCATCACCACTGCCTTATGACCGAACAGCTTGTCCGCCCAGCGGTCCATCAGTTTGACCCGTTCGTGTTGTTCGCGCTGCGCCATAGCAAAACCTCCCAACACCATCGTGTCAGGAAAGGAGCCCTGCAACAGCCACGCTCCAAAACCGGTTTTAGCGGTCAAACCAAAAACCGACCAAAACCTTGCACAAATCTGTCCATTTATTCAGGCACACGTCAGCAAATGAACACTTAGCCGCAAAATGCCCAGATAGCAAAAGACCGACGATGCAGGCGCATCGTCGGTCTATGCACAACATTACTCGTGATCTTGGTAAATCTCACGCGGAGCAAGCTCCGAATGTTTGCGTTTTAAGGTCTTAGGGGCCTTATACGTGTTGCTCTCGAAGTCGATGTACTCGGTCTGCTTGAGCAGGCGCTCGATCATCTCCTCGTGATCGAACAACTCCCAGGCCTCATGCACGGCATCGAGTTTAGCGTGCGTCTCGGGACGGCGCGGCATAAACAGCGTGCAGCAGTCGGGAGCGGCCTCAGTCGAGATATCGAACGTACCAATCTCCTCGGCGCGCGCGATGATCTCCTGCTTGTCCGAACCGATGAGAGGGCGGAACACGGGGATCTTCACGGCCTCGTTGACGGCCATGATGTTCTCAAGCGTTTGGGAGGCAACCTGCCCAAGCGATTCGCCCGTCACGATAGCCTTGGCGCCCTCGATGTGTGCAATGCGCTCGGCAACCGAATACATAATGCGGCGATACATGATCACGCGCAGGTTGCTGGGACAGGTCACCGAAATCTCGCGCTGGCAGTCGCCAAACGGCACAACATACAGACGGCCGATCTGGACACCCGGCTCAAGGGCGCGAATGATGTCCTGCACTAGATACTCGCTGGTATCTGGCGTCTGCGGACGACCGGAAAAATGCACCGGCACGCACACGGCTCCGCGTCGCGCGAGCATCCAGGTCGCCACCGGCGAGTCGATACCCGATGACAGCAGGGTCACGACCTTACCGGCAGAGCCCACCGGCAGACCGCCCACACCGCGCTCGGAGCGCGCGTACACATAAACGCTACCCTGAACAACCAGCACGTGAACCATCGCGTCGGGATCGTGCATTTGAACCTTTTTATCGGGGAACGCCTCGCACAGCACCTCGCCAACCTGTCGATTGATATCAATCGAGGTGAGCTCATAGTCGGTATTGGAGCGCTTGGCGTGCACCTTAAACGAATCGAAGGGGCCAAACTCACGCAGCGCCTTCACGGCGGCGGCACAGTACTCCTGAGGGTCGCGATTGGTGTGATACGCCAAAGACACGCGAGCAACGCCGGGAACGGTGCGAATGACACGAGCCGCCTCGTCGGCCTGATGCTCGTTAAAGGTCACGAGGATATAACCGGAAATTCGAGACACGGAATTCACGGAAAAGGCGGCCAAGGCCGCCTTGATGTTATCCATGAGGATATGCTCAAAATGTGCGCGGTTCTTACCCTTAAGTCCAACCTCGTGATAGTGGACCAGGCAGACGCGAGCCGCCATTTAGGCTTCAGCAACCTTGTGGCCGAGCGCCTTCTCATAACGGGCCTCGTCGTAAGAGATGTCGCCGTCGATAATCTCATCCATAGCCATCGAAATGGTATCGGCACCGGAAAGCCCGATGGTGATGTCATCGACATCCTGGACGGCAAGCACGCGGTTGTGCTGGCCACGCAGCATGCTATTGATGTCGCAGGCGCGCTTGGAGGCAAGCGAAGCGAGCAGGAAGCGGTTGTGATCGGTCTTCTCCAGAAGATCGTCAATGCAAGGCTTTACAACGGACACGGACCTCAGATCCTTTCATGCATATCGAGAACGCGAACGAGCTCATCGGTCGCGCGGTCGAGATCGTCATTTACCACGACGTCGTCGTAGCGGTCGGCAAGGGCAAGCTCATCGGCGGCGTTTGCCATACGCAGCTCAATCGTCTCGGGCGTCTCGGTACCGCGACCGACTAGACGCTCGCGGAGTACCTCAAGCGAAGGCGGCTTGATAAAGATCAGCACGGCCTCGGGGAAACGCTCCTTCACCTGCAGGGCACCCTGGACATCGATCTCCAAGATGAGAGACGAACCAGAGGCGAGCTTGGACTGAACCTCGCTCACCAACGTGCCGTAGCAGTTACCGTGGACCTCGGCCCACTCAACAAACTCACCGTTTGCCACGCGGCGGTCGAACTCCTCACGCGTCAGGAAAAAGTAATTGACGCCATCGACCTCGCCTTTGCGTGGGGCTCGCGTGGTAGCCGAAACCGTCAGGCCCAGGTTAGAGCGACGCTCGCGCACACGAGTGACGAGCGTGCCCTTGCCCGCGCCTGACGGTCCAGAAATCACAAAGAGCTTGGAATCCTGAGCGCTCACTTATTTGGTCAGCTGCTCGAGGAGCTGCTCGCGCTGACGGACGCCAAGGCCCTGAACGCGACGGGTAGCGGAGATGCCGAGCTCCTCCATGATCTTGGCGGCCTTGGCCTTACCATAACCAGGGAGAGACTCGATGAGGGTGGAAACCTTCATGCGGGAAGCGATGGGGTCATCGGAGTTGAGCACGGACTCGAGGGACTTCTCGCCCTTCTTGATCTGCTCGCGAAGCTCAGCGCGGGCGTGACGTGCGGCAGCAGCCTTCTCAAGAGCCTGCTTACGCTGCTCATCGGTAAGCTGAGGGAGTGCCATTCGTACCTCCAAATAGTTGGGTTATATCTGATTCAATAATTGGCATTTTAGCACGTAGAACGTACAAAATGCCCAATCGCGGCTCCATAGGTTAGACGATACCCGCAAAAAGTGCAATATACTGCGCCCAAAGTTAAGCCCCTGATCTGCGATTCCACACAAAGGATGGGAAAGTTTACGCAGGCACAGGGGCTATTTTGTGCTAATGAGACCCAAAAGTGGTGACTTAGGGGAATCTTTTACGCGACGTTTTCGACCAGCTCGGCGACGATGGCGTCAAAGGCGGCAACCGGATCGTCGGCACCGGTGATGGGACGGCCCACCACAATGTGGCTTGCGCCACGCTCGATAGCCTGGGAAGGCGTCGCCACGCGGGACTGGTCACCAAGGGCGGCACCCACAGGACGCACGCCCGGAGTCACGATCAGCGCGTCGGGGCCGAGCAACTCGCGCATGTCATGGGCCTCCATCGGCGAGCACACGATGCCGTCGATGCCGTTGGCCTGGGCAAGCTTTGCCAGACGGACGGCTTCCTCGGCCACAGGCGACTCAACGCCGATTTCGGCCAGCGAATCCTGATTCATGCTCGTGAGCACGGTGATGGCGACGAGCTTGGCGCGGTCCTCGCGCGCCTCCTCGGCACCCTCGCGGCAGGCAGCGAGCATGGCGCCCGAACCCAAGCCGTGAACCGAGAGCAGGTCGGCACCGGCAAGCGAGGCCGAACGGGCGGCACCGCGAACCTGATGCGGAATATCATGGAACTTAAGGTCAAGGAAGACCTTAAAGCCCAGGTCCTTAAAGGTCTTGACGATCTCGGGGCCCTCAGCGTAATAGAGCGTCATACCAACCTTAAGCCAAGCGGCATGGCCCGAAAGCTCGGAGGCGAGCTCGAGCGCACGCTCACGATCGCAGTCGAGGGCGACGATTACGCGGTCGCGGGCATCGGTCTCTAGCATTCGAAAGCACCTACCAGCTCGTTGATGTCCTTTACGCCCTGGGACTCGGCCCAAGCCTCGAGCTCATGCGCGATCTTGAGCGAAGCGCACGGATCGACGAAGTTGGCCATGCCGACCGACACGCAGGTGGCGCCGGCCAAGATAAACTCAGCCGCATCCTCGCCGGTCATGACACCGCCGACACCGTTGATGGGGATATCGACGGCCTGGGCAACCTCCCAGACCATGCGCACGGCGATATGGTGGCACAGCGGGCCCGAAAGGCCGCCCTTGGGCTTGGCCACGCGGGACTTGCGGGTATGGACGTCGATGGCCATGCCCTGGATGGAGTTGATGACCGAAAGGCCGTCGGCACCGGCAGCCTCGAGGGCCTTGGCGATCTCGGCGACGTTGACCGGCGCCATCTTCACGAACAGCGGCTTATCGGTCACCTTGCGGCAGGCGGCCATAACGGAAGAGGCGCCCTCGGGCGTGGAACCCATGGCGGCACCGCCGGCGGCGATATTAGGGCAGCTCACGTTGATCTCGTAGCCGGCAGCCCAGGGGCACAGCTCGACATACATCTCGAGTGCGCGGACAAACTCGTCAACGGAGTGGCCGGCAACCTGACAGATGACCTGGCAGCCGTCCTTGGACAGCTGTTCGAGCCACGGACCGGACTCGCGGGCAAAGGCGGCCACGCCGGGGTTCTGAAGGCCCACGGAGTTGATCATACCGCCGGGAATCTCGGCCATGCGGGGTGCGGGATTGCCGGGCCAGGGCTCGGCAGCACAACCCTTGGTGGTGATGGCGCCCAGCTGGGAAACATCAAAGAAGTTCTGGAACTGCCAACCGTAGCCGAAGGTACCGGCTGCGGTGTTGATGGGGTTCTGCATCTTGACGCCGCCGAAATCGACGGCCATGTTCACGGTACCCACTAGAAGACCACCACCTTGGAAGCATCGAACACGGGGCCGCACATGCAGGCACCCTTCATACCGTCGACCGTCTCGACATTGCAGGTGTTGCAGGCGCCAAAGCCGCAGCTCATCATGCGCTCGAGCGACACCTCGCAGTACGCACCGGCATCGGCGGCAGCGGCGGCGACTTTCTTCATCATGACGGCGGGACCGCAGCTGGCGACGTAGTCGTAGCCGCCCTCTCCAAGCAGCTCGGCTGCCGGGTCGGTGCAAAAACCGTGCGTGCCGAGCGAGCCGTCGTCGGTGCACACGTTGACCGTGGCGCCCAGCGCGCGGAACTCATCGACGCCCACGGCCTTGGACGCGGTGCCAAAGCCCAGGCACACGTCGACGGCCACACCCTGCTCGACGAGCATGCCGGCAAGGCACAGCACGGGCGGAACACCGATGCCGCCCGCAACGAGCAGCGCCTTCCTGGTGCCCTCGGGCACAAGCCAGCCGCGGCCGCCAGGGCCCAGCAGATTAGAGGTGGAACCGGGGGCCATCTGCGACAGACGACGGGTGTCGTCGCCCACGACGGCGTACCACAGCTCGACGGTGTCGGCCTGGGCGTCGGCGCGATAGAAGCTCAGGGGCACGCGAAGCAGCGAGGACGCATCGCCGGGCACGGCAATGTTCACAAACTGACCGGGCTTGAGCGCACTTGCAAGCTTGGGGGCCGAGATAACGAGCGAGAAGATGCCGTCGGCGATCTCCTGGTTCGAGACGACCTCGAAGTCGTGCATGCGTGCAGTGGAAGGTGTGGGCATAGACGCTCCAATCCCCCATGCGGTTGCATGGTTCAGGCGAACAGAAAGCGCGGCACCGCAAGGGCGCCGCGCACAAAAGCGATAAGGCTATGCTAGCAGATGCAGCCGTCGGCAAGCGTCTGTTTACCGCCGACAAACACATCGGTGGCACGACCGGTGAGCGTGCGGCCGGCAAAACCGGAGTTCTCGGCACGCGACTCGTAGCCGTCCTCGCCGACCGTCCAGGTGGCGGACGCGTCGAAGACGGTCAGGTCGGCGACGGAGCCCGCCTTGACCTGAACCTGGTCGAGGCCCAGGATCTCACGCGGCTTGATGGCCATGAGCTCGACCATGCGGCCCATGCTCATCTTGCCCGTGTTGACCAGCTCGGTGAGTACGAGCGACAGCGAGGTCTCGAGGCCGATCATGCCGAAGGGCGCAAGCTCGAACTCACGGGCCTTCTCCCACGGGGTGTGGGGAGCGTGATCGGTGACGATAGCGTCGACGGTGCCGTCGATGACGCCCTGGCGGATGGCCTCGGCATCCTCCTCGGTACGCAGCGGCGGATTGACCTTGAGCGAGGTGTTGTAGGTCTCGTCCAGATCGTTCTCGGTTAGGAACATGTGGTGCGGGGTGGCCTCGCAGGTAACCTGAACGCCAGCGGCCTTACCGGCACGCACGATCTCCAGGCCATGGGCGGTGGAGATGTGCTGGATGTGCAGCTTGGCACCGGTCAGCTTGGCGATCTCGATGTCTCGGGCGATCTGGAGCTCCTCGCCGGCAGCCGGCCAGCCCTCGAGAGCCAGACGGGTCGAGACCTTGCCCTCGTTGATCTGGCCGTGGCCGACCAAGTCCTCGTCCTGGCAGTGGCTCATAAAGACCTTGCCGAACATCTTGCCGTAGTCCATGCAGCGACGGAGCATGCCCGCGCCCTGCACGCCGCGACCGTCGTCAGTGAAGGCGACGGCGCCGTGGGCGACCATATCGCCCATCTCGGACATGGCCTCGCCCTTAAGACCGCGGGTCATGGCGCCCGACGGATAGACGCGGCAGTGACCGACCTCGGCAGCGCGGGACTTGACGAACTCCACGACGGTGCCGTTATCGGTGACGGGATCGGTGTTGGGCATAGCGCACACACCGGTGAAGCCGCCCTTGGCAGCAGCGCGGGTACCACTCTCGATGTCCTCTTTGACCTCGTAGCCGGGCTCGCGCAGATGCACGTGCATATCCACCAGGCCGGGGACGAGGTACTTGCCGGAAAGGTCGCGGACCTCGGCTCCCTCGACGGCGAGATTCTCACCGACCTCGGCGATCTTATCGCCGTCAATCAGGACGTCAACGACACCGTCAAGCTCGACGGACGGGTCGACGACGTGGGCATTCTTAAGAAGCAAGGCCATTATCGGCACCTCCAAGCAGCAGATACAGGATAGCCATACGCACGCAGATACCGGCGTAGACCTGCTCCAGGATGACGGAGCGTTGCGGGTGGTCGGCCATATAGGAGTCGAACTCGACGCCGCGGTTGATGGGGCCCGGGTGACAGATGATCGCGTCGGGCTTCATGAGCTTCTCGCGGTCCTTGGTCAGGCCGAAGAGCTTGTGGTACTCACGAATGGTCGGGAACGGAGCGCCCTCGAGGCGCTCCTGCTGCACGCGCAGCATGTAGACGACGTCCAGCTCGGGCAGGACGGAATCGAGGTCGCTCGTCACGTGGTCGCAGCCCAGGACCTCGGGCGCCGGCGGCAGCAGCGTGCCGGGGGCGACGGCGTAGGTCTCGCAGCCCATGATCTTAAGGGCGGGGATCAGCGAGCCGCAGACACGGGAGTGCGCGATATCGCCGACGACGGCGACCTTAAGACCGTGGAAGTCGCCCTTGTGCTCCCAGATGGTGTACAGGTCGAGCAGGGCCTGCGTGGGGTGGTTGTGCTTGCCGTCGCCGGCGCAGATGACGCTCGCGGGCGAGTTCTGCGTGACGATGTAGGGCGCGCCGGCGTGCTTGTCGCGCACGACGATGCAGTCGATCTTATAGGCGTTGAGGGTCTCGACGGTATCGACGAGGCTCTCGCCCTTGACCGTGGAGGTCGAGGAGCCGCCAAAGTTGAGGCTGTCGGCCGAAAGACGCTTCTCGGCAAGCTCGAAGGAGCTGCGCGTGCGCGTCGAGGGCTCGTTAAACATGTTGACGATGGTCTTGCCCTTGAGCGTGGGGACCTTTTTGATCGCACGCTCGTTGACCTCGGAGAACGCCTTGGCGGTCTCGAGGATGAGCTTGATGTCCTCTTCGGAGTACTCGGTAATGTCGATCAGGTGCTTATGGTTGAACGCCACGGTACTACTCACCTCCCAGCGGCGCGGAGCCCACATGGGAACCCGGCACGACGTCGTTAATCTCGACAGCGGTGTGGCCGTCGACTTCCTTCATATATAGGTGCACGTTCTCCTCATGCGACGAGGGAACGTTCTTGCCGACAAAGTCCGGCGAGATGGGGAGCTCACGGTGGCCGCGGTCAACGAGGACCGCCAGCTCGATGCGGCTCGGACGGCCCAGGTCCATGACGGCGTCCAGAGCGGCGCGAATGGTACGACCCGTATACAGGATGTCGTCCACCAGCACGACGCGCTTGCCGTCGACGCTGAAGGGAATGTTGGTGGCGTGGATCGCGGGAGCGAAATTGGTCGCATAGTCATCGCGATAGAAGCTGATGTCGAGGCTGCCGAGCGGAACGTCGACGCCCTCGATCTCCTTGATCTCCTCGGCGAGCTTCTTTGCCAGAAGGTCGCCGCGCGTGACGATGCCGACCAGAGCGAGGTCTTCACAGCCCTCGTTGCGCTCGAGAATCTCGTGCGCGATGCGGGTCATCGCTCGATTGACGGCGGTCTCGTCCATGATGACCGCCTTGGGGGAAGTCGTGCCCATCGATCTCCTTCCTCACATGTCTTGACTGCTGACACAGTCAAAAAAATAGATGCCCGACCGCTTAAAGCGGACCAGACACCCACAGGAAGGGCTGCTCTTTGGCAGCTATGTAATTCCATGTGGGTATCTCGTACCCCTTTAATGGTCAAGGGATAGTGTAGCCAACCTCGAGCTTAATTGCGAGCATAAATACAGAACAATCCGTAAACGGAGCCCAACGGAGCCCAATGCTCCATAAACCTATATATATTTGTGAGACGAGCTTGAAAACGCACGCACGAGCTGGCATAATCCCCTCTGCTGCACGCAAATCGGATCTACGTCCAGGGCCGTGGCGTGAGCACTATCGCCAAAAGAGGAATATCTCTGTGTAGATTACGCACAGGGAGCTGCTTCTGTGCTATAGTTCAGGCTTGTTTGTTAACGCGACATGTTCGTTTGTCGCCCAAGGAGGGTCAGTTATGTCCAAAGTTTGCGAAGTTTGCGGTAAGCACCCCGTTGCCGGTCGCTCCATCAGCCACTCTCACCGCGTCACCAACCGTAAGTTCCGCCCCAACATCCAGCGCGTTTACGTCGTCGTCGATGGTCACCGTCGCAAGATGAACGTTTGCTCCACCTGCCTCAAGTCCGGCAAGGTTGCGCGCTCCTAAATAAGGTCTTACCAACAAGTACCTCGGACTCTCCGGGTCAAAGACCTCGCGTTCATATAGAACTTACCAAAGGCGTCCTCCCCCACGGAGGGCGCCTTTTTTGCACTCATTGGGGACAGACTTACATGAGTGTTTTCACGCATTGGGGACAGACTTAGATGAATGCTTTCCTAAGCTCACAGTGCATCGATCGGCCCCAATCCATACCTCAGGCCGCCTCGTTCCAGCCTGTGGTGGCCTTGGTTACGCTTGTAGCGCCGATACCGGTGATACGGGCAATTTGCTTGACCGTAAGATGGGCCCGCCTGAGCCTTAGCAGACAGGCATCGCGTTCGGGGCGTGGCAGGGCCTTGAGCAGCGCAGGATCAATGCTCGGCAGGGCCTCGTGTGCGACGGTAAGGGCATCCTCGTCGGGAATCCGTCGACGCGGAAGAATCTCAACTGACCAGATCCGCTCAGCAACTTCCTTAAGATGCTCGCAATAGCGACGGGAACCCCCGACAATATCGAGCATGGGGGCCGCATCGCAGATATCAAAGGGATCGTATCCCAGCTGGTATGCCTTGTAGCTTGACCAGCGGTAGGCATCAAGCGAGTCGAGCGCACCTTTCACGGGATTGAGATGGATATAATCGAGCAACTGCACCGCCTGCGTGTCCGACTCGACCGCGACCCGCGAATAGCGATTATCAAACAGGTGGCCCGTTCTTCCGGTTTTCCCATTGAAATACTTGGCATAGGCCGTCAGCGCGCACTGCATTGCCTTTGAAAGGTTGTCAAATGGGTCATCAACCATCAAATGGAAGTGGTTGTCCATAAGGCACCAGGCCAACACCGCCACGTCATGGCAAGCAAACCTGTCCGAGATGTTCGATAAGAAACGATAGCGGTCGGAGTCATCTTCAAAAATAATCTGTTTGGAATTGCCGCGGTCATAGACGTGGTAATAGCCGGTGAGCGAAACGGCGCGGGCGCATCGGGGCATAATCTCTCCTTTCAAAACTGTACAGGCAACACCTAAAAGGAGAGAAGGAACGCGAAATGCTGAGCCTGTGATCTATTTATATCCAATGAGCGGCAAATACAGGCCCAGAACGGCAAAATGGCAAATCAATGTCTGTCCCAAATGAGTGAAAGCACTCATGTAAGTCTGTCCCCAATGAGCGGGGCGACAAAGCAGATGGTTTTAGTTGAAACGATTCATTTAGTTGAAGCGTTTTAGTGTGCCTTTTACGGGAATCTTACCGTTCGCCGAATAATTTCTTGCTATCATGCAAGGCGTAGGGTAAATCTCCGATCGCAAGGAGACACAAATGGTGAAAAAGTCACCGGAAAACACTACTCCCGCAATTGTGGACAACGTAGAGGCGCTTGAGGCTAAGCTCGCTCAGATGCGAGAGGCCCAGGCGCTTTTTGCTACGTACACGCAGGAGCAGGTCGACAAGATCTTCTACGAGGCCGCCATGGCCGCCAACAAGGCTCGTATCCCGTTGGCGAAGATGGCCATCGAGGAGACCGGCCGCGGCGTTCTTGAGGACAAGGTCATCAAGAACCACTACGCCGCAGAGTACATCTACAACGCTTACAAGAACACCAAGACCTGTGGTGTCCTGGAGCGCGACGAGGCTTACGGCATCACCAAGATCGCCGAGCCCATCGGCATCGTGGGCGCCGTCATCCCGACGACCAACCCCACCTCCACCGCGATCTTCAAGACGCTGATCAGCCTGAAGACCCGCAACGGCATCATCATCTCCCCGCACCCGGCAGCCGCCAAGTGCACCATCGCCGCTGCCAAGCTCGTGCTTGACGCCGCCGTCAAGGCCGGCGCCCCCGAGGGCATCATCGGCTGGGTCGATGTCCCCTCCATCGAGCTGACCAACATGGTCATGCGCGACGTCGACATCATCCTCGCCACCGGTGGCCCGGGCATGGTCAAGGCCGCCTACTCCTCGGGCAAGCCCGCCCTGGGCGTTGGCGCCGGTAACACCCCGGTCATCATCGACGACACCGCCGACGTGCTGCTCGCCGTCAACTCCATCATCCACTCCAAGACCTTCGACAACGGCATGATCTGCGCTTCCGAGCAGTCCGTGACCGTCATCGACAGCATCTATGACCAGGTCAAGGCCGAGTTCCAGAAGCGCGGCTGCTACTTCGTCAAGCAGGGTGCCGAGATGGAGGCCCTGCGTGCCGCCATGTTCAAGAACGGCGCTCTCGACCACCGCATCCCCGGCATGGCTGCCGCCAAGATCGCCGAGCTCGCCGGCATCGAGGTTCCCGCCAAGACCAAGATCCTGATCGCCGAGGTCACTTCCACCGACCCCGCCAAGGAGGAGTTCTCCCACGAGAAGCTCTCCCCGGTCCTGGCCATGTACCACGCCAAGGACTTCCAGGAGGCCGTCGACAAGGCCGAGCACCTGGTGCTCGCCGGTGGCCCGGGCCACACCGCCTCTCTGTACGTGCACCCCGCCCAGGCCGAGAAGATCAGCCTGTTCGAGCACGTCATGAAGGCCTGCCGTATCGTCATCAACACCCCGTCTTCGCACGGCGGTATCGGTGACCTGTACAACTTTGGCATGAAGCCGTCTCTGACCCTGGGCTGCGGCTCCTGGGGCGGCAACTCCGTCTCCGAGAACGTTGGGGTGAAGCACTTGATCAACGTTAAGACTGTGGCCGAGCGCCGTGAGAACATGCTGTGGTTCCGCGCTCCCGAGAAGGTCTACTTCAAGAAGGGTTCCACGCCCGTCGCCCTCGACGAGCTGGGCAACGTCATGGGCAAGAAGCGCGCCTTCATCGTCACCGACCAGTTCCTCTTCAAGAATGGCAACACCCGCGCCATCGAGGCCAAGCTCGACGAGATGGGCATCGCCCACGACTGCTTCTACGACGTCGAGCCCGATCCGTCGCTGCAGTGCGCACGTCGCGGCGCCAAGCAGATGGCTCTCTTTGAGCCGGACGTCATCATCGCCGTCGGCGGTGGCTCCGCTATGGACGCCGGCAAGATCATGTGGATGATGTACGAGCACCCCGAGTGCAAGTTTGAGGACATGGCCATGGACTTCATGGACATCCGCAAGCGTATCTTCACCTTCCCCGAGATGGGCAAGAAGGCCTACTTCGTCGCCGTCCCGACCTCTTCGGGTACCGGCTCCGAGTGCACGCCGTTCGCCATCATCACCGACAAGGAGACCGGCATCAAGTGGCCGCTCGCCGACTACGCGCTGCTCCCCAACATGGCCATCGTCGACGCCGACAACTGCATGACCGCCCCGCGCGGCCTGACCGCTGCCTCCGGCATCGACGTCATGACCCACGCCATCGAGTCCTACGTCTCCATCATGGCTTCCGACTACACCAAGGGCCTCTCCGAGCGCGCTGCTAAGCTCGTCTTCGAGAACCTGCCCTCCAGCTTCACGAACGGCGCCAAGGACCCGCATGCCCGCGAGGAGATGCACAACGCCTCCTGCATGGCCGGTATGGCCTTCGCCAACGCCTTCCTGGGCCTCAACCACTCCATGGCCCACAAGCTCGGCGCCTTCCATCACCTGCCCCACGGCATCGCCAACGCCGTCATCCTGACTCGCGTCATGCGCTACAACGCCGCTGAGGCCCCCGTCAAGATGGGCACGTTCTCTCAGTATCCTTACCCCAACGCGCTGCACAACTACGCCGAGATGGCCAAGTACTGCGGCATCGAGGGCAAGGACGACAAGGAGGTCTTCGAGAACTTCATCACGAAGCTCGAGGAGCTCAAGGACTTCATCGGCGTCAAGAAGACCATCGCCGACTACGGTGTCGACGAGCAGTACTTCCTCGACACCCTCGACGAGATGACCGAGCAGGCATTCAACGACCAGTGCACCGGCGCTAACCCGCGCTACCCGCTCATGAGCGAGATCAAGGAGCTCTACCTGGACGCCTACTACGGCCGCGAGCCTCAGGATTACGCCGTCTGCTAGTTCTAGCACGGTTTTTAACGGCGGGGGTGCACGGGTGTTTCACACACCCCCGCCGTCGCTTCTATCGCATCGTTGAAAGGATGCAACCATGCTGCTACCCGATTCCAAGACCGAGCTCGTCCGTCGCGGCAACAAGGTCGTTTACGACCTGGGCGACAAGATCGTCAAGGTCTTTAACGAGACCAAGCCCGTCTCCGACGTGTTCAACGAGGCTTTGAATCTTGCCCGCATCAATGAGTGCGGCATCCGCAGCCCCAAGGCTCTCGAGGTTTCTCAGCTCGAGAACGCCAACGGCTGGGCGCTCGTGACCGAGAAGGTCCCGGGTACCACCCTTGCCGAGAAGATGACTGCCGAGCCCCAGCGCTTTGGTGAGTACCTCGAGATGTTCGTCGACCTCCAGATCGAGATCCACGGCTACACCTCCCCACTGCTCAACCGTCAGCGCGATAAGTTCGCCCGCATGATCGACAGCCTCGATCAGCTCAATGCCACCACGCGCTACAACCTTCAGGAGCGCCTGGACGGTATGACCAAGGAGTTCAAGGTCTGCCACGGCGACTTCAACCCCTCCAACGTCATCGTCGGCGACGACGGCCAGCTGTACGTGTGCGACTGGGCACACGCCACCCAGGGCTCCCCTGCTGCCGACGTTGCCACCACCTACCTGCTCTTTGCCCTCAACAGCAAGGATCAGGCCGAGGCCTACCTGGAGCTCTACTGCGACCGCGCCGACATGCCCATGCAGGTCGTGCGTCAGTGGACGAGCATCGTCGCCGCTTCCGAGCTCGCTCGTAAGCGCAACGTGAACGATGAGTTCCTGAAGAACTGGATCGACGTCGTCGATTATCAGTAATATCTGAGCGATTTATTTCGCATCGGAGACACAAAGGAAACCCCGCAGCTCGCATGGGCTGTGGGGTTTCCTTTTAGCGATTGAGTACGTCGACAAGATAAAAGGACGGCCCCGCATCTCCCCTATCTGGAGAAATGCGGGGCCGTCCCGTATATCGAACTACAAGCGAAATCGCCGATTAACGGCGTGCCGCCTTCACAAGCTCGGCGACCTTGGCGACGACCTCGTCGATCGCCACGTCCTCGCGCTCACCCGTGGCACGGTCCTTGAGCTCGACGGTGCCGTTCTTGAGGCCACGTTTACCCAGAACGACCTGATACGGGAAGCCCATAAGGTCGTTGTCGGCAAACTTAAAGCCAGGACGCTCATCGCGATCGTCGACGACGACCTCGATACCCTCGGCGCACAGGCCATCAACGATCTGCTCGCAGGCCGAAGCGCACTCCTCCTTCTTGGGGTCGAGCGGAATCACCGCAACCTCGTACGGAGCAACAGAGACCGGCCAGACGATACCGTGCTCGTCGTTGTGCTGCTCCACGACGGCAGCGAGCGAGCGAGACACGCCCACGCCGTAGCAACCCATGATAAGCGGCTTCTCCTTGCCGTCCTCGTCCATAAAGGTGGCACCCATGGCCTCGGAGTACTTGGTGCCCAGCTGGAAGACCTGAGAGACCTCGATGCCACGAGCAGCGGAAAGCGGCTTGCCGCAGTGCGGGCAGGGGTCGCCGGCGACAACGGTGACCAGGTCGGCCCACTCGTCGACGGTAAAGTCACGCTCGGGGCAGGCACTGGTAAAGTGATAATCAACCTCGTTGGCACCGCAGGCCCACTGCTTGGACTCGCGCAGGCTCTCGTCGCACACCAGACGGATGCCCTCGGGCAGGTTCACCGGTCCGATAAAGCCCTTGTGCAGACCGTAGGTCTGGAGCTCCTCGTCGGTCATCATACGATAGCCCTTGCCAAAGACATGCTCGGCCTTGCAGTCATTGAGCTCGTGGTCGCCCGGGACAATGGCCACGACCGGCTTGCCCTCGGAGTCAATCAACGCCAGCGACTTGCGCGTGCCGTTCTCGGGGAAGCCGAAGAACTTGGCGACGGCCTCGATGGTGCCCATACCCGGAGTCTCGACCTTGGTGAGTGTACCGTCGCCGGGACCCTCGGTCACAACGACCTTGGTGCTTGCAGCCTCGTCATCGGCAGCAAAACCGCAATCGTCGCAGTAGACGAGCGAAGCCTCGCCGGCGTCGGCCAGCGCCATGTACTCGACGGAGGTGTCGCCGCCGATCTCGCCGGAGTCGGCGACAACGGGCAGAGCCTTGATGTAGCAGCGCTCGCAGATGTTGGCGTAAGCCTGCTTCATCTTGTCGTACTCCTCCTGCAGACTCTCCTGCGTAGCAGAGAAGCTGTAGGCGTCCTTCATGATGAACTCACGGCCGCGCATCAGGCCAAAGCGGGGACGGAACTCATCGCGGAACTTGTCCTGAATGTGGTACAGGTTGACGGGCAGCTGCTTATAGGAGCGCAGCTCGTTGCGCACCAGGGCCGTGACGGTCTCCTCGTGCGTGGGGCCCAGCACAAACTCGCGACCATGACGGTCGTCAAAGCGCACGAGCTCCTTGCCATAGGCATCGATGCGGCCGGACTCACGCCACAGCTCGGCATCGACCATAATGGGCATCATGAGCTCCTGGGCGCCGGCGGCGTCCATCTCGTCGCGCACGATGTTCTCGATCTTACGAATCGAGCGCCAAGCGAGCGGCAGATAGGAATAGAGACCGGCGGCCTCCTTGCGGATCATACCGGCACGAAGCAGCAGACGATGGCTTGCAAGCTCGGCGTCGGCCGGATCCTCTTTGAGCGTCGGCGCATAGAGCTTAGACATATACATTGCTCGAGTCATTTATTTCTCCTCAATAAGCTTGTCGACCTCGGCCATAAGCGCGTCGACAATTTGATCCTCAGCTACTTTACCAATGATCTGGCCATGCGAAAAGAGCAGGGCCTGACCACGTCCGCAAGCAACGCCCAGGTCGGCATCAGAAGCCTCACCGGGGCCATTAACGGCACATCCCATGACGGCAATCGAAAGCGGCGCGGCATAGTTCTTAAGCCGCTCGGTGACCTCCTCGGCAATAGGAATCAGGTTAACCTGGCAGCGGGCGCACGTGGGGCACGAGACAATCTCGGGACCACGGCGACGCAGGCCCAGCGACTGCAAAATTCCCCAGGCAACCGGCGGCTCCTCAACCGGATCGGCCGTGAGCGAGACGCGCATGGTGTCACCGATACCCTCAGACAGCAGGATACCAAGGCCCACCGAGCTCTTGATGGTGCCCTGCAGCTTGGTTCCGGCCTCCGTCACGCCCAGGTGAAGCGGAACGTGGGGAATCTCGCGCGACAGGGCTCGATAGGTATCGAGCGTCGTTTGCACGCTATGGGCCTTGGCCGAAAGCACAATGTTCGTAAAGCCGCGGTCTTCAAAATGCTTAACGAAACGCTCGCTCGACATCACGAGCTTTTCGGGCTGCGTAAGGTCGTCGCACTCGGCGATATCCTGCTCAAGCGAACCGGCATTGACGCCGATACGAATCGCACAGCCAGCGGCACCCGCAGCATCGATCACCGCGTCAACCTTGGCCCAATCGCCGATATTGCCGGGATTGATGCGCAGCTTGGCAGCACCGGCCTCAACGGCACCAATGGCGAGCTTATGGTTAAAGTGGATATCGGCGACAATCGGCACCGGAGACTCGGCGCAGATGGTGCGGAAACCCTCAAGCGCAGCCTCGGTGGGCACGCTCACGCGCACGATATCGCAGCCAGCCTGCGCCAAAGCACGCACTTGCGCAAGCGTATCCTGGGCATCAGCGGTATCGGTGCAGGTCATGGATTGGACCACCACCGGCGCACCGCCACCGATCTGCACGCCACCCACATGCACGGGGCGCGTCAGCTCGCGAGGCAAAGGATGGGATAAAGACAATCCAAACACTCCCCTACAGAATAAATCGAAGGATGTCGGAACGAAGCATATAAACAAACAGCAGCGCAAAAAGCGCGATGCCCACATAGCTCACGATCGACTGGACCTTGAGCGGAAGCTCGCGGCCCGCAATCTTTTGAATGATCTCGATGACCAGCTTGCCGCCATCGAGTGGTGGGATGGGCAGCAGGTTCATAAAGCCAAGCGAGAACGAAATGAGGGCGGCAAACGAAAGGAACGTGGCAGGGCCGGCAGCAGCGGCCTGTGAGGACATAACGCTAATACCCACGATCGAAGAAGACTGATCGAGAATCTCCATCGTATGCTGCGGCTGGAGCAGGCGCATCACGCCATCCGCTGTCTGCACGACATAGGAGAAAGACAGGCGAGCCGACGTGATGGGGTCTAAACGGACCACCTGCGTAGAGGCATACACACCTAGGCGCTCGTCCTCTTTGAGCGCAACCGTGGTCGAATGCTGCTTGCCGTCACGCTCGTACTCGATGGCGATATCGTCCTTACCGGCGGCCTTGCCGATGGCATCGTAGACATCCATCCAAGTGGAACATGAGACACCGTCAACCGAAAGGATCGCATCACCGGCCTCGATACCCGCCTTGGCGGCAATAGACCCCTCGTCAACCTGACCGATCACGTTGGTATCCATCGGCACGGTGACACCCGCAATGGAATAGATGCTCATAAGGAGCAAAAAACCCGTCAAGATATTGACGATAATGCCCGCGAGCAGCATAAAGGCGCGCTTGAGAAAGCCTTGGCCAAGATAGGTGTGCGAGCGCTCTTGCGCAAGGAACTCGGCCTCGCCGCACGGCAGCTCCCACACATCGCCCTCGGCAGTCGCATGTTCGCGATCGAAATGGCGACCATCAAAGGTGGTATAGCCTGCCGTGTCTCGCGGCAACGTCTGATATTTGGTGGGATAGTAGCTCGGCGAGGGCTTCTCCCCTTCCTCATACCAGGGCGCGATGGAGCCCCAGCCCAGCAAAAGGGCGCATGCCTCGAGCACAACCTCCTCGGAAAGCTCGAGCTCGACAGCAAGGTCGGCCACGGTCACGCGACCATGACGATAGATAGCCGCGAGCACGCGATCGGCGCACGAAACATCGGTCGGATCCATACCGCAGATGGCAGCGTAGCCACCAAGCAGCAGCGGGGTCACGCCAAACTTGGTTCCAATGCGACGCGACGTGTAATGGATGTCAAAGCGGCACGGCAGACCCAAAAAGAACTCGGTCACACGGACGCCGCAGGCACGCGCCGCCAAAAAGTGGCCGCCCTCGTGCAAAAACACGAGGACGGAAAGCATCAGCAGGCCCCAAAAGACCGATGAGAGAACGCTCAGAACAGTATCCATAAAACGAAAAAGCAATCCTTATGGGTTAGGAACGGGTTGCGGCGAGCACCTGCGCAGCCTTTTCACGCGCCCACGCATCGATGTCGCGAAGCTGCTCAAACGAATCGACCGCCTGCATATCGTGGGCGTCCATGCAGGATTCCACAATGCGATCGATATCGGTAAAGCTGCAGCCATCGTGCAGGAAGGCATCGACGGCAACCTCGTTGGCGGCATTGAGCACGCACGGCATGGTGCCACCCGTCTTGCCGGCACGCTCGGCCAGTGCCAGACAGCGGAAGGTATCCATGTCGGCAGCATCAAACGTGAGCTGCCCCAGCTCGCGGAAATCGATACGAGGCGCCGGGGTATCCCAACGCTCGGGATACGAGAACGCGAACTGGATGGGAATACGCATGTCGGATGCACCGAGATGCGCCATCACGGAGCCGTCGGCGAACTCGACCATAGAGTGAATCTTGGACTGACGCTGCACGACCACGTTAATGAAATCGAAGTCGCAGTTAAACAGATGCATGGCCTCAATGCGCTCCAGGCCCTTGTTCATGAGGGTGGCGGAGTCAATGGTGATCTTGGCACCCATGGCCCACGTGGGATGCGCGAGGGCATCGGCACGCGTCACGCGATCGAGCTCGTCGCGCGTGCGGCCAAAGAACGGACCGCCCGAGCAGGTGAGCCAAATGCAGTGGGCCTCGCGCGGGTTCTCCCCCAGATAGCACTGGTAGATGGCGGAATGCTCAGAGTCGACCGGAATAAGCTGGCCCGGTTGTGCCAACGGCATAAGCAAGTCGCCACCGACGACGAGGGACTCCTTGTTGGCAAGGGCAAGGCGCTTATTCGAGGTCAAGGCCGCATGGCTCGCCTCGAGACCGGCGGCGCCCACAATAGCGACGAGCACGCAGTCGACATCGTCGCGACGCGCGAGCTCGCAAACCGCCTGCGCGCCAACGCCGAGCTTCGTTCCCTCGGGCAACTCCTGCAGCACGGCGTCATCGCCATGAGCGGCATCGGCCACGGCAACCGCCGGAACCGAGAACTCACGGGCAGCGGCAACGAGCTCAGAGGTACTGGAGTTAACGGACAGCGCCGTCACCTGCAGGCGATCGGCATGCTGGCGGCACACATCGAGCGCCTGGGTGCCGATAGAGCCTGTACAGCCCAGGATGGCAACGTGGAGACGTCCATCGGAGCCATACGTCGTCTGGAAAGACATTACAGCACGCCTCCGATCATCAGAAACAGCTGCGCGGTGATGCAGCCGAAGATAAGCGAATCGCTACGATCGAGCATGCCGCCGTGGCCCGGGATAAGGTTGCCGGAATCCTTGACGCCCACACCGCGCTTGATGCGCGACTCGATAAGGTCGCCGATAACGCCCAGAATGGACACAACCACGCCGCACAGCAGCGCATAGGGCAGGCTGAGCTTGTAGAAGTGCGTCGCCCACAGGATGAGCCAAATCAAAACCGAGCCCAGGATGCCGCCGACAAACCCCTCCCAGCTCTTTTTGGGAGAAATCTTGGGAACCATCTTGTGCTTGCCGATACGGCTGCCCACGATGTAGGCAAACGAATCGGAGACCCAAAGGGACGCGCAAACGCCCACTGAAAGCAGGGCACCGGCAAAACCGGGCACGGCATCGCGCAGCAGCACGATAGCCGACAGCATAAAGCCAGTGTAGATGGGACCCATGAGCGTCACTGCCACATCAGAGATGCGGGTACGCGGCGACAAGACATACCAAATGCCCACAGCGAGCATCAGGGCAAAAAGCAGGGCATTCAGCAACATCGAATCGCCCAACGCCGACAGCGGAAAGAGTACGGCGGCAGCGATACCCATGCGCTCGTTAGCCATCTTGCCATCGAGCCTTGTCATACGGAAAAACTCATAGCAGCACAGACCGCTCATGACAGAAACAAAGATGGCCGTGGGCACGATACCCAAAACCAGGCACAGGATAAAGACAACGGCATAAACGATACCGGCGGCGGCACGGGTAATAAAGCCCGCCAGCCACGAACCGGTGCCATTCTTCGCTGCGGGCGCTCCCGCAGTGACAGCCTTGCGCTCAGATGTCTTGGGAGCAGTTGCCTTGGGACGATCGGACACGATTAAGCCTCCTCGGTCTTGCTCAGACCACCAAACCTACGGTCACGGCCCTGATAGGCCAAAATGGCGTCGACAAGGCCCCAACGATCAAAGTCGGGCCAATAGGTATCGGTGACGTAGAACTCGGAATAAGCCACCTGCCACAGCAGATAGTTCGAAAGGCGCAGCTCACCAGAGGTGCGAATCACAAGCTCAGGATCGGGAAGACCGGCGGTATAGAGGTGGGAAGCCACCGTATCGTCATCAATTGCAGCGGGATCGATCTTACCGGCGGCAGCGTCGAGTGCGATCTGACGGGCGGCGCGGGTGATCTCGGCACGGGCGCCATAGTTAACGGCCAGCGCCAGCGTCATGCCAGTATGGTCAGCGCACTCGGCAAGACCACGTTCAAAGACGTCACGCGTCTTTTTGGGCAGTGCGGAAATGTCACCCAAAAAGACAACACGCACGTTCTCACGCTTGAGCAGGGGCAACTCATCGACAAATGTCTTGGCAAAGAGGTGCATCAAGACGTTGACCTCGTGCTGCGGGCGATTCCAGTTTTCGGTAGAAAACGCGTAGGCCGAAAGCACGTCGACGCCCAAGCGCACGCAGGCGGTAATGATCTCGCGCAGGGAGACGATGCCGGCCTTATGGCCCTCGGTGCGGGCAAGACCGCGTGACGTGGCCCAACGACCGTTGCCATCCATGATGCACGAGATATGGTGCGGAATGTTATTGAGGTCAAGGTCGGAAAAACCGACGCCCGCAGGGGCGTCGGCAAAGTACTCGACCAGTTTATGCTCGTCGTATTGCACCTTAGATCTCCATGACCTCGGCTTCTTTTTCCTTCAGAAGCTCCTCGACCTTGGCAACATACTCGTCGGTATGCTTCTGGACCTTGGCCTGCTCGCGGCGGACATCATCCTCGGTGAGCTCCTCGTCGCGCTCGAGCTTGTTGTTAAAGTCGCGACGGATGTTGCGGATGGAGACCTTGGCCTGCTCGGCGTACTCGCGGCACTCCTTGACGAGCTCGCGACGACGCTCCTCCGTGGGAGCCGGGAAAGGCAGACGCACGACGGTGCCATCGGAGTTAGGGGTAATGCCCAGGTCGGAGGCGCCGATGGCCTTGACGATAGCATTGATGAGCGCCTTGTCCCACGGCTCGATGAGCAGCATGTGGGCCTCGGGGGTCTTGACGGCGGCAACCTGCGTGACCGGCGTGGGAACACCGTAATAATCGACGGTGATGTCGGACAGAATGTTGGCATTGGCGCGGCCGGTACGAACCTTGGAGAAGTTATGCTTGAGGGACTCGAGCGACTTGTCCATATGGGCGGTGATGTTCTCTGCCATGCTTAATCCTCCTGATAGACGAGCGTGCCGACGGGCTCACCCGAAAGCGCGCGCTTGACGGTGTCCTCGCCATCGATGTTGAGGACCAAAATCGGCATACGGTTATCCTGGCACAGTGCCGTAGCCGTGGAATCCATAACCTGCAGACCGCGGACGAGAACCTCGTGATAGGTAATCTTGTCAAAGCGGACGGCATCGGCGCACTTGACGGGATCCTTGTCGTAGATACCGTCGACCTTGGTGGCCTTAATCAGAATCTCCGCACCGATCTCGCAGGCACGAAGGGCCGCGGCGGTGTCAGTCGTAAAGTACGGATTGCCCGAACCGGCGGCGAAGATAACGACATTGCCCTTGGACAGGTGGTTGATGGCGCGACGACGAATATAGGGCTCGCAAATCTCGTTCATCTGGATAGCGCTCATAACGCGGCAAGGAACATCGTTATGCTCGAAAGCATCCTGAAGGGCAAGCGCGTTCATAACGGTTGCCAGCATACCCATGTAATCGGCCTGAGCACGCTCCATGCCACCGGCAGCACCGGCCATGCCGCGGAAAATATTGCCGCCGCCGACAACGACGCCGACCTCATGGCCAACGGCGAGCAGCTCCTTGACCTGCTTGGCAAGATGGTCGGTAACCTTGGGGTCGATGCCATAGTGGCCATCGCCCATCAGTGCTTCGCCGGAAAGCTTAAGAAGCACGCGTTTATATCGGATGTCGGACAAAGCGATCCTCCTTTAATTAGACTCTCAATATGATATCAAAGGCTCTGATAAGAGCCATGAAAAAGCAGGCTGTGAGTAAAACCCACAGCCTGCTCATTACCAACTACAAGAGCTTATTTACTCGCCACGGACCAGACGGTCGAAGGCAACGACGGTAATGGTGTCGCCAAGCTCCTTGGAGACCTGCTCAGCGTACTTCTTGATGGTGAGGGAGCTGTCCTTGATGAACTCCTGCTCGGTGAGCACGGACTGCTTGTAGAACTTCTCCAGACGGCCGACAGCCATCTTCTCCTGGATAGCCTCGGGCTTGCCGGACTCGGCAGCCTGAGCCATGTAGATCTGCTTCTCGTGCTCGACGGTCTCGGCCGGAACCTGATCGCGGGTAGCGCAGATCGGGGCGACGGCAGCAACCTGAAGGGCAACGTCGTGAGCAAAGGTCTTGAAGGACTCAGCCTGAGCGGTCTCGGCCTTCTCGAAAGCGAACTCGACGAGAACGCCGATCTTACCACCCATGTGGATGTAAGAAGCGAGAGCGCCGTTCTCGGCCTTGCGGGCGGCGAAACGGGAGATCTTCATGTTCTCGCCCATGATGTGAATCATCTCGGTGAGCTCGGAGGAAACGGTCTCCTCGCCCATCGGCTTCTCGAGCAGAGCGTCGACGTCAGCAGGCTCGGTGGTAGCGACAACCTCAGCGACCTTGGAAGCAAAGCCGGTGAACTTGGCGTTGGAGCCGACGAAGTCGGTCTCGCAGGAGAGCTCGAGCAGAGCGCCGGTCTTGCCGTCCTCGGAGACGAACGCGGCGACAGCGCCCTCGTTGGTCTCACGGCCAGCCTTCTTGGCAGCCTTGGCGAGGCCGTTCTTGCGCAGAACGTCGACAGCGGCGTCCATGTCGCCGTCAGCCTCGACGAGAGCCTTCTTGCACTCCATCATCGGGGAGTCGGTCATCTCGCGGAGCTGCTTGACCATAGCGGCGGTAATCTGGGCCATTGTGGTTCCTTTCAAAGAGATGAAAAAGAATTAACTAAGACTGATTTACTCGGCCTTGGGCTCAGCGGCCATCTCGGCCTCGGAGACCTGCTCCTTGCCGGAGCCAGCGAGGCAGGCGTCAGCCATGAGCTCGCACATAAGGGTGACAGCGGAGATAGCGTCATCGTTGCAGGGGATGCCGTACTCGACCTCGTCGGGATCGGAGTTGGTGTCGATCAGAGCGACGACGGGGATGTTCAGGCGCTGGGCCTCCTTGATAGCGTTCTCCTCGCGCTTGGTGTCGATAACGAAGAGAGCCTGGGGCAGACCCTTCATGTCGCGGGCGCCACCGAGGTTGGTCTGGAGCTTGGTGAGCTCCTTACCGAGCACAGCCTGCTCCTTCTTGGGGAGCACTGCCATGCGGCCGTCCTCGACCATGGCCTCGAGCTCCTCCATGCGGTTGATGCGGGAGCGGATGGTGACGAAGTTGGTCAGCATGCCGCCGAGCCAGCGCTGGTTGATGTAAGGCATGTTGGCGCGCTCAGCGGCGTTCTTGACGGCCTCCTGAGCCTGCTTCTTGGTACCGACGAACAGCACGTTGCCACCCTTGGCGACGTTCTTGACGAAGGTGTAGGCCTGGTCGGCGTCGAGGATGGTCTGCTTGAGGTCGAGGATGTAGATGCCGTTGCGCTCACCGAAGATGAACGGCTTCATCTTGGGGTTCCAACGACGGGTCTGGTGACCGAAGTGGCAGCCGGCCTCGAGCAGGGTGCGGATATTAATCTTGGTAGCCATGTTAAACCTCCTGTGGTTTGCCTCCGCGCGGGGTCATCCTCCAAAACCAACCCGGACATGTGCTACCAAAGCCCGGGCACCACGGTATGAAGTAGCCGCGCGTGCGTGATAAAAACCTGTTGCCGTGAAGCAACCCGATGAATGATAGCAGGATTGCCTCTTCCTGCCAACCCGCAATCAAAACCACACACCTGAGTGCGGCGCGGGACGTCCCAGCCACTATTCGCCGCGGGGATGGGCTTGAGACACGGCACGTTTGAGCCGATCGGGCGTGAGATGCGTGTAGATTTGCGTCGTGGACAGGCTCGCATGGCCTAGCAGCTCTTGAACCGAGCGCAGGTCCGCACCGCCCTCGAGCAAGTCGGTCGCAAAGGTATGGCGCATCGCATGCGGGGCAATGTCGGCCGGAATGCCGGCGAGCGTCGCCAGCATATGGAACCGCCGCCTGAGCATGGCGGCACTCATGCGATTGCCGCGCGCCGATATAAGCAGCGGATGCGGCCCGGTAGCGGGGTCACGGCGCTTTGCCTGAGCGAGCAACTCCGGCCTCCCCTCCTCAATATAGAGACGCGTCGCCTCGAGCGCACGACGATACAGAGGGACGATACGCTCCTTGCTCCCCTTGCCCCAAAGTCGCAGCGTTCGCTCGGACCAACCAATAGACTCCACGTTGAGCGCCGCGAGCTCCGAGATTCGCGCGCCGGAGGCATAGAGCAACTCAAGCATCGCCGCATCGCGCAGTCCCGCGGGCGTCGAGGTATCAGGCGTCTTGAGCAGCGCCTCAACCTGCTGGGTCGTAAGGACGCCCGGCAGGTCACGCGGCAGCTTGGGCGATGCGATCGCCGAGACCGCATCGCCCTCGACAATCCCCTCGGCAGCCATCCAGCGATAGAGTGAGCGAATGGCAGACAGGTGTGCCGCAAGGGTCCGAGCCGCCGCCTGGCCACGCGACAGCTCGGCCAAATAGGAACGAACGGTCCGTACGTCGGCGGCGCGAGCGTCGATGCCCTCGCGCTCGCACCAGGCAGCAAAGCGCTCCAGCCTCGAGCCATAGGCCGTCACCGTGTTGGGAGAAAGACCCTCGACGCGTGCGATATAGGCGATAAACGAGTCGACGGTGTCGTACAGGTCAAAGGCTATGACCGGTCGCCTCCAAACAAGTCGGAACGCGTGGCCAAGTAGGCATCGAGGGCCTCGAGCGCACGGTCCGCATAGGCCTGATATCGGTCGCGCTTGCCGCGGCGCTTACCATCCTCGAGTGGCGGCACCAGGCCAAAGTTGACATGCATAGGCTGATAGCCCACGGTGGCAGGATCGGTCGCATAGCCCACGAGCGCACCTAGGGCGCCCACACGCGGCAACTCGACGCCCGCGGCACCGATAGCCTCGGCATAGGTGTTGAGCGCCGCGAGAAGACCTGTCGCCACGGCTTCCATGTACCCCTCGGTGCCGGTGATCTGACCGGCCAGGCGCACGCCGGTACCGGGCACGGCAAAGGTGCCATCGAGCACGTGCGGAGCGTCGACAAAGGTATTGCGATGCATGACACCGTAGCGGAAGAACTCAGCGTTCTCCAGGCCCGGCACCATATGGAAGACGCGCTTCTGCTCGCCAAAGGTCAAGTTGGTCTGGAAGCCCACCAGGTTATAGGCGGTCTTCTCCTTGTTCTCGGCACGCAGCTGTATCGCCGCCCAGGGGCGACATCCGGTACGCGGGTCGGTGAGGCCAACGGGCTTCATGGCGCCAAAGCGAATGGCGTCCTTGCCGGTGCGCGCAACTTCCTCGGCAGGCTGGCAGGCCTGGAACAGATCGCCGCCCTCAAAGTCTTTGAGCACCACGCGGTCGGCCGTGGTAAGCGCCTCGATAAAGACCTCGTACTCCTCCTTATTGAGCGGAGCGTTGAGATAGTCGCCGCTCCCCTGCTCCTCATAGCGCGACTGCGAGAACAGCACGTCCATATCGAGCGTGGAGGCATCGACGATCGGCGCCGCGGCATCGAAGAACGCAAGGGCATCGCCACCGACGAGCTTCATAACCTCTTCGCTCAGCGCCGGTGAACACAGCGGGCCCGCGGCAATGACCACGTGACCCTCGGGAATCTGCGTGACCTCGCCGTGCACGACCTCGATATTGGGACGGGCGGCAACCTCGGCCTCGACAAGCTCGGAAAACTTGACGCGGTCGACCGCCAAGGCGCCACCGGCGGGAACAGCCGCGCGATGGGCGCAATCGAGCAGGACTGAGCCCATGCGCTCAAGCTCGGCCTTCAGCAAACCAGCCGCGGAATCCGGACGGGTCGACTTAAACGAATTGGAGCAGACGAGCTCTGCCAGGTGATCGGTATGGTGGGCCGGGGAGCTCACCTGGGGGCGCATCTCGCACAGCTTTACGGCAAACCCGCGATCTGCCAGCTGGATCGCGCACTCCGAACCCGCCAGACCGCCACCGATAACTGTCACCTGATCGAACTGCATCTGCAAACACCTTTCTAATTGACACGTTTTCCATTGTGACCGAAGGGTGTCTGGGCGTGAAGGGCAAACTTGGAGGGCGCATACCTTCCATCCATCATGCGCTCGATAAGACCCTCGAGTTCAAGCGAACCCAAGAGTTTGAGTACGCCGACAGCATCGAGCGAGACGAGCGCCGCGATGTCGTCGACCTTGAGCGGAGAGGCGATGAGCGCATGCATCACGGTCTGCTGCGTTGAATCCAGGTCGGCAATGCCGGGAGCATCGGGGCGCGAGTAGCGCAGGGTTCCATAGATGCGTGAGATAGCCATCTCGATAGATTCCTCGTCGATGATGCAGCAGGCACCGTTCGCAATGAGGTAATTCGTGCCACGCGACTCGGGCGATAGGATCGACCCCGGTACGGCAAGAAGTTCTCGCCCCAAATCCATAGCAGCCTCGGCTGTAGAAAACGTCCCGGAAGGCATACCCGCCTCGGATACAAAGAGGGCTTGCGACAGGGCCGCGATCACGCGATTGCGGCGCGGAAAGGCAAACTTGCGAGGACCCATGCCCCACGGGGAGATCGACACGACCGCGCCACCCGTATCGAGCGTGCGCGTAATAAGCCCCGCGCTCGAGCGCGGATAGACCACGTCGGCACCCGTCCCCAGCACCACGACGTGTTTGCCGCCAGCGTTGACCGCAGCCCAACCCGAGGCCTGGTCGCAACCGACCGCGCCGCCCGAAACTACCGTCACTCCCGCCTCGACCGCCACCTTTGCCGCAAGCTCCGCGACGGCCAGGCCATACGGCGATGCCTTGCGTGCGCCGATGATGGAGATCGCGGGCATCGATAACACGGCAGGGTCGCCACGAACGTAGAGGGTCTCGGGCACATCCGAAAGCTCCAGAACGGTCTTGGGATACAACGCATCACCGGGATGAAGCTCAAAGGTTCCCTCAGCCATTATTGGTCCCTCCTTCCCTGATACATCGCCGCCTCGAGCACGTGGTCCTGCGTCACCCGCTCGCTCTCGGCGACATCGGCGATCGTGCGCGCGATGCGCACAAGACGCACGATGCCGCGACCCGTAAGATGCGTGCGCTTCGACAGGCCAAGGACGCACTTCTCTGCCGCCTCATCGAGCGCAAAAGTCGACACGACGCCGTCAATGGAGCGGGACTCGTCATACTCGGCCTCGGCGTCCGCATCGTCCATATGTGACTCGCGCCAGGCACGGAAGGCTCGGCCGCGCACGACGTAATCGCGCAACTCAGCCGATGACATGCCTTCGGCGCCCTCGATAATCACCTGGGGGTCGGGACGGGTCACATCGATCATCATGTCGATACGGTCGGCCAAAGGGCCGCGCAGTTTAGACCGATAGCGCTCGACCATCGCCGCCGAGCAGCGACACGGTACCTCGCGATCGCCCAAAAAACCGCAGGGGCAGGGATTGCTCGCAGCCAGCAGCTGAAAGCGCGACGGGAAGGTAAAGGCCCCGTCGACGCGTACGATCCTCACATAGCCGCGCTCGATGGGCTGACGCAGCGTCTGCAGCACACCCGTGGGAAACTCGGCAAGCTCGTCCAAAAAGAGCACGCCGCCATGAGCAAGGCTGATCTCACCCGGATGCACCGGGCGTCCTCCGCCAATGAGGCCCGCCGTTGAAATGCTGTGATGGGGACTGCGGAAGGGCCGGTGTCCCGCCAACAAGCCATCAATGTTCTCACCCAAAACCGAATGGATGCACAGCGCCTCCTGCTGGTCCTCAACGGAAAGCTCGGGCAGAATGCCGGTCATACGGCGCGCGAGCATGGTCTTACCCGATCCGGGCGAGCCGATCATGAGCAAGCCGAGCTCGCCGGCGGCCGCAAGCGCCATGCCGCGTTTAGCGACTTCCTGCCCCAGCACATCGGCATAGTCGAGTTCGGGCTCAAAGGTCGCCTCAACACCCTCGGAATCCAGATAATGACGCACGGCATCGCCCATGCCGCGAGCAAGCTGAGACAGATGGTCGATAAAGCCGCAATCAACGCCCGCAAGCGGCACATGCTGATCGGACCTGCCGGCGATAAAGGACAGCCCCATATCACGCGCCAATAGCTGAAACGCCACCTCGCCCTTGACAGGAAGCACCGTACCGTCCAAGCCAAGCTCACCAGCGATAAGACAACGATCGAGGTTGTCGCGGGGAATCTGCCCATCGGCCGCCAGCACCGCGATGGCAATCGGCAGGTCGAAGCCGCTGCCGGTTTTACGGATATCGCCAGGTGCCAGGTTGACGGTAATGCCCGACCGAGGAATCTCGAAGCCTGCCGAACGCATGGCGCACCGGATACGCCCGCGAGATTCCATCACCTCCATGCTCGGGATACCGAGCATCTGGATGCCCGGAACGCCACCGGCAAGCGAGACCTCGACCGTGACGTGAATCGCCTCGACGCCGCGGATGCAGGCCGCGTGAACGGCAAACGTCTCGAACGCCATCACGACACCTGCCAATCGAACGCGTTGTACTGATGCTCGATCTCGGCGATATGCCCGCCACGAATGGTGACACCCACGGCATCGAAGCGAATCGCCTTGAGCGGATAATGCTCCATGAGGTAGCAACTTGCGATGCGGCGGTAACGGCGTTGCTTTTGGGCGTCCACGGCCTCCTCGGGAAAGACCCGCGTGTCGCAATCCAGTGCAACGCGTCTGGTCTTGACCTCGGCCATCACCACGACATCGTCGAGCTCATCGAGCAGCACCAGATCGGCCTCGCCCTCAGTGCAACGATAACCCTGCTCCAGCAAGGTGTAGCCGCGCTCGTTAAAATAGTCGATGGTGATCAGCTCGCCCAGCATGCCCAGCTCGCGGGGACTGAGTCCCTTGATAAACTCGGGCGTCATCGCCCCGCAGTCGAGCTCGCCGTTTTCCCAACGCTCCTTGAGCTGCTGCGTCTTGCTCTTTTTGCTTGCGGCACTCATGGGGTCTCCTTTCCCGCACACTGAATTGCCCCGATGATGAGGGCACCTTTCATGCGGGTAAGTACCGGAAGCAAACCAAAAGCTAACCAAATGCCGTCAAAAAACGGGCCGTATGCAGCAATGGTGTTGCATACGGCCCGCTACCAGCAGGTTTATAAAACCCCAGAGGTCCCTGTCTCCACAATTGACCTAGAAAAGGCGCTCAGTCTGCAGAAAGTTTCCGCAAAAGCTCACGCGGTGCAGTGGACAAAGTCCATGTTTGCGAATGGCCTCGATATGCTCGGGGCTTGCATAGCCCTTCGACTCGGCCAGATGGTACTCGGGATACTCGGCGTCGTACTCGACCATCATCTCGTCACGCGTGACCTTGGCCATGATGGATGCCGCGGCGATACAGGCGATCTTGGCATCGCCCTTGACCACGTCGCGCTCGTTAGGAACGGCGCCCAAGGGGTTGCCATCCATGAGGACGCAGTCGGGTTCAAGTCCCGTATCGGCCACGGCGCCCGCAACGGCGGCACGGATAGCACGGGCCATGCCCATCTCATCGATATCCTTCGGCGCGATATGGCAAAAACCGATCGCCGTCGCCACCTCGGCAATCTTCACTGAGAGCAACTCGCGGCGCGCGGGCGTGAGCTTTTTGGAATCGTTGATACCCCAGACGCGCGGCTCCATAGGAAGACAGACGGCGCATACCGTCAAAGGACCGGCCACCGATCCGCGACCCACCTCGTCGACACCAACGACCACCCCATCGCCGCCAAGCTCGTGCATAAGCTCGTACATGTCATTGACGCGCTCGCGCTCGGCAAGCTCTTTGGCATGGCGTTTGAGGGCGCGTTCACAAGCCTTGATCACCTGCTGGCGCGGGTCCTCGCGATAATGCTCCACGAGGGCGGGAATCTCCTCAAACGTAGCGCTCGCCAACTCACCGGCAACCTGCGATGCCGAAACCGAGCTCGTCATGTTGGCCATACCAGGCCCTCCTTGCATGCAAATCAGATAAAAAGAAGGGCCACCCGAAGGTGACCCTTGTGTCCAAACGAGTGGACAGACGCTGCGATCTTCTTAGCGCTTCTCGGGGATGCGAGCAGCCTTGCCCACCTTGTCGCGGAGGTAGTACAGCTTGGCGCGACGGACGCGACCATGGCGAACGACCTCGAGCTTGGCGATCTTGGGGCTGTGAAGCGGGAAGGTACGCTCAACACCGACACCGAAGGACATCTTGCGGACGGTGAAGGTCTCGCGGGCACCGGCGCCGGCCATGCGGATGACGTCGCCCTGGAAGACCTGGATGCGCTCGCGGTCGCCTTCCTTAATGCGGTAGTGAACCTTGACGTTGTCGGCGACGCGAACCTGAGGAATGTCCTCGCGGATCTGCTGACGCTCGATTGCGCGGATGTAATCCATGTGCAATTCCTTACTCTTCTAGAGGTGCCGTACCATCTTGGCCGGCACGTAGTTGAACAAACGTATTCGAGTATACACGCGCGGGTTTCTGCTGCAAGAACAATTTTTTACGCAGACAAAAAGACAAAACCCGCACATGATAACCGCCCGCCTCACGAATGAGACGGGCGGCATGAGGGGGGCTACACTAGACGTCGATGTGCGGGGCGCTAGGCGTTGCGCTTGGCCTCGAGCTTGGCCTGAGCGGCAGCCAGGCGTGCGAGGGGCACGCGATAGGGCGAGCAGGACACGTAGTCCACGTCGGCCACGTTAAACAGGCCCTTGATGGACTTGGGGTCGCCGCCGTGCTCGCCGCACACGCCAAAGTGCATGTCGGGATTGGTGGCGCGGCCCTTCTCGACAGCCATGCGCACCAGCTCGAGAACCGCCGTGTCGATGGTCTCGAAGGGGTTGTCCTTCAGGATCTTCTTGTGCAGGTACAGCGGAATGAACTTGGCCTCGGCATCGTCGCGGGAGAAGCCAAAGGTCGTCTGGGTAAGGTCGTTGGTGCCAAAGCAGAAGAAGTCGGCGTGCTGGGCGATCTCGTCGGCGACCATGCAGGCGCGCGGCAGCTCGAGCATCGTGCCCACGGGAATGTTGAGCTCGACGCCCTCCTCGGCGGAAACCTTGGCGATGACACGCTCGATGACCTCGCGGGTCTGGACATGCTCTGCCGTGATGGAAACGAGCGGAACCATGATCTCGGGGCGCGGGTCGACGCCATCCTTGATAAGGCGGGCAGCAGCCGTGGCGACGGCGCGAACCTGCATGAGCGGCAGATCGCTAAAGACGACGGACAGGCGCACACCACGCAGGCCGAGCATCGGGTTGGACTCGACCATGCCGTCGATACGGCGCAGGCGGGCACGCAGGGCGGCAAGCTCTTCCTCGCTGGCGCCGGCGGCTTCCTTCTTGGTGATGGCGACCTCGAGTTCGCGAGGATTATCCAGGAACTCATGAAGCGGCGGATCGAGCAGGCGAACGACCACCTCGCGACCGGACATGGTCTTGAACATGGACAGGAAGTCCTCAGTCTGGACCTTGAGCAGATCGGCCAGGGCCTGCTGCTTCACAGCCTCGTCGTCGGACAGGATGAAGCTCTGGATAATGTTCTTGCGATCGCCCAGGAACATGTGCTCGGTACGGCACAGACCGATGGCCTCGGCGCCAAACTCGAGCGCGAGCTCGGCATCCTCGGGGTTGTCGGCGTTGACGCGCACGTGGTTGGCGTGACCGTCGGTCTCGTCCAGGCGGATCTCATCAGCCCAGGACAGGATGGTGTCCAAGTCGCCAGTGAGCTCGGCCGAAACCAGATCGACGGCGCCGTCGACGACGATGCCCTGAGTGCCGTCGATGGAGATGATGTCGCCCTCGTGCAGCACGCGATCGCTGCCCTCAATGTGCACGACCTTCTCGGCGGCGTCAATGTGGAAGCGCTCGACGCCGCAGACGCAGGGCGTGCCCATACCGCGAGCGATAACGGCGGCATGGCTCGTCTTGCCACCGTGGCTGGTCAGGATGCCCTCGGCGGCGACCATGCCCTTCAGGTCATCGGGGTTGGTCTCCCAGCGAACCAGAATGACCTTATGGCCCTCGGCAGAACGCGCAACGGCGTCATCGCTCGAGAACACGACCTCGCCCACGGCGGCACCGGGACTGGCATTAAGGCCGCATGCGAGCGCCTCGTATTTCTTGGAGGAGTCGAACTGCGGGTGCAGGAGCTGGTCGAGCTGCGCGGGGTCGATGCGGCTCACGGCCTCCTCACGGGTAATGAGGCCTTCCTCGACCATCTCAATAGCAATGCGCAGAGCGGCGGTTGCGGTACGCTTGCCCACGCGGGTCTGGAGCATCCAGAGCTTGCCCTGCTCGATGGTGAACTCGATGTCGCACATATCGCGGTAGTGATCCTCAAGCGTCAGGAAGACACGCTCAAGCTCCTCACCTGCGGACTCGAGGCCCGGGGTGGTCTTGAGGTCGGCAATGGGCTCGGTGTTGCGGATGCCGGCGACGACATCCTCGCCCTGGGCGTTGACCAGAAAGTCGCCGTAGAATTCCTTGGTGCCGTCGGCTGGGTTGCGCGTAAAGGCGACGCCGGTCGCCGAGGTCTCGCCCTTATTGCCAAAGGCCATAGCCTGGACGTTGACGGCGGTGCCAAGGTCGTCGGAAATGCCGTGCTGCTTGCGGTAGATGCAGGCACGCTCGTTCATCCAGCTGCCAAAGACGGCCTGAATGGCAAGGCGCAGCTGGAGCTCCGGATCGTGCGGAAAGACGGGCTTGCCTTCCGCGACCTCGAGCTCCGGGTACTGGGCGGCCTCGACGTTGTCGGAGAAAATGCACTTGAAGGTCTCGACGAGCTCCTGCAGGTCCTCGGCCGAAAGCTCAGAATCGACGCGAACGCCGGCGACCAGGCGAGCCTGGGTCAGGGCATTCTCGAACAAGTCGGCATCGACACCCATGACGACGTTGGAGAACATCTGGATAAAGCGACGATAGCTGTCCCAGGCAAAGCGCGGGTTCTGCGTCTGGGCGATAAGGCCCTGAACGGACTCGTCGTTGAGGCCCAAGTTGAGGACCGTGTCCATCATGCCGGGCATTGAAAACGGAGCGCCCGAGCGCACCGAGACGAGCAGCGGGTCACGGGCATCGCCGAGCTTCTTGCCGCAGCGAGCCTCGAGGTCGGCCTCGGCGGCAACGATCTCGTCGAGCGCGCCTTCGGGCCAGACGTTGCCGGCACCGGAGTACTCGACGCAGGTCTGGCAGGTAATGGTAAAGCCACCGGGAACCGGCAGGCCGATACGGCTCATCTCGGCAAGGTTAGCGCCTTTGCCGCCAAGTACGAAGTTCATAGACTTGTCGCCCTCAGTGACACAGGTGCCCTGGGCATCGGTTCCAAAACGGTAAACCCTCTTGCAATCGCTCACGATACTTCCCCTTCCATGCGATCTCGCGCACGACCGTGGTAACGAATCGGCCCGCCGGATGCGGGCCGTGAGGGAACTATACGGCGGGTTTTGAATGGGCTTGAGCAGAGGATACGCGGTTTGGTAAACGTGCTAAAACTAGCGGTAAACGGTAGGTAAAGGTGGTTACCTTATGAAGATACCAGTACAACGTAGTCGCAGGTCAAAAGCGGTATAAACTGCTAAAACGCTTTAGCAAAAAGCTGTAATTATTGGAATGGAATCTCTTAAACTACGCAATAGCCAAGAAAGACAAAATCTATCAGAAGTATTTGTCCCAGGGATTTTGGTCAGAGTAGCTAATTTGGGACGGGGCTATTTTAGCCACCCCGGCAGATAGCGCGAATGCTTTGGCGGAGTAACGGCCGGGGTAGCTAAAAAAGCCCCATTACAGTTTGAGTCGTCCGAAAGGGCGGCTCCTTACTAGTTCTGGTAATACGATTGAGCCGTACCGATGGTCGCTGGCCGACCGCGACCGCGACGCGGCCTCCACCCGAGACCCCCATCTCGACACATAGCCCGTCATCCGACGAAAGCGCGCAGGTCGTCCTGTATAGGCGCATGGTGTCCCCCTCCGCCGCAAGAGGGAAACGAAAAAGCCCCTCTTTGCCACTACGGACAAAAGGGGCCTCCCAGGGGAAACGTGTTACAAAGCCTTCTTTGCAGGACGATGAAGATCAGAAACCCAACGTCGTACGCGTAGGGACTTACCCAACACCCACGCCATTTCGATCTTCTGGGCCTTCAACGCCACGTCCCGATAAGCATCCGGGCATCGGAATGACCTCGTCGCAAGCCGCAAGCATCTCTTCGTCATGAGTGACAACAATTACAATATGGTCTCTCTTAACCTCATGAAGCAATTTAATTAGCGCGCTCCGGCTCTTCGCATCAAGCGCTGAAGTTGACTCAAGAAACAACATGACGTCCGGCGATTTCAACATCTGCCGCACAATTGCGATGTTCTGCTTCTCCCCGCCGGACACCCCTCCTTTCTTGCTGCCAAGCATCGCTGCCGCCCCGTTCTCCGCAGCGGCAATCATTTTGTCTAACCCCAATATGGCAAGCATCCGATTCAGTTTGTCGGCCTCGAAATCATCAGAAAGCAGCGTAAGATTATCGAGGATCGTCCCCCCAACAATAGGGGGCTCTTGCTCCGTAATGCCAACTCGGCACCGCCGCAATGCGTATCGGTCGATGCGACGCTGTGATACCCCGTTGTAGAGGACGGCCCCTTCCGTGTTATCTGGATATAGACCCAATATCACTGACAGCAGCGAGCTCTTCCCCGAGCCATTTCTTCTTGCTTACTGTTTTTCTTATATTGTAACGATTTTCGATAAGAGGAAAGATTACTCCATGACGCGCAAGCCCGAACTCTAAGCGTTTCCCATCAGCATTGCCCATTTTTCGGATCGAAATCCAAATCCAGCTTCCTATCGCATGCTGAAATCAAATCCTGATCATGGCTTACAACAAGAATTAGCTGATCGAAGGGATTTCGATGAATATACTCCGTGAACTCCCGACGGCTTTCTTCATCTAAATCGTTCGTTGGTTCATCGAACACAAGCACTTCCGGCTGCCTGCGAAGTGCTGCGAATATCCTTAGCTTTCGATACTCTCCACCAGAAAGGTCTCTACAATTCTTGCCTTTTAACGATTCGACGGTTCGATAGAAACTCGGCACAAGCTCTCGGAGGTTTTCGCTCGATCCCCGAATCGACGTCCTCTCAAGGTAATTCTCCACCGTTTCGTTCGGAATAAAGAGCTTTTGCGGGCACACCGCAAACAGGTCCCGTCGGATCGTCTCCATATCGAGCTCTTCATATGGCACCGACCCCAAAGCCCGATGTCCCCCAGCAGAATATAGTCCAAGGAGCACCTTCAGAAACGTGCTTTTTCCGCATCCGTTCGGCCCGGTAATGGCATAGGTTTTTCCTTCCTCCACCTCCACGGAGAGGTCGCGGTATAAGTAGGGCTTTCCCGCGTATCGGTACGCGATGTTGGACAACGATATGCTCTCCACGTGCCCAACCGTGAGGGTGCCGCGGTCCTCGGCGTCCTCCGTCAGAGCCCCCAATCGGTCGAACGAGGCCCTTGCGTCCTGATACGATTTGAAATAATTCAAAAAATACTTGAAGCATCCGAACGCCATCGAGTAATACGAGTTCACCATTGTGAACTCGCCTAAGCTCATTCTTCCGCTCAATATTTCCATCCCGGAGATCACGAGCAGTGCCCCCCGAAACACAGACGAGATCAGGCCGTCGCTTGATGTGGCCAGATTCGAGACCCTACTTGCTTTCATGTAAATCGGGTAGTACCCCTCGAATACCCCTTTGAGCGTCCGAGCGCTCTGGTTATATGCGCCATCGCACTTAATGTCAAACAACTGCGACAGCTCGCCGCTCACGGACGCGAAAAGCTTACTCAAACCCTCCTTGTTCGCAAGCGAACTGTTGTACAACGGCTTTTTCAACGCCCTGAATAAAATGAAGTACGCAACAAGCGAACATGCACTTAACACCAGGAACACCGGATTAATCGAAAACAGGATGATGCATATCAACACAACCAGAACGATGTTAAGCCCGATCGTCAGGAAGTTGTTCACGACAAACGATGACACCGCATTCGAATCCGCATACACCCTCTGCGTTGTATAGGATGGATCCGCCTGCTCCCCCTTTTCCAGGGGCCCCCGTTCAAACGACTCACACGTGGTCCCCATCAGTCTCGTCGTCATCTCCAAGATGACGCGCGATACGTTCACACCCATCGCATACGACATGAAGGAGGCCGATATCCCTATGCCCGCAACAAAGGCCGCAAACCACACGACGCGAGATGGATCCCTATTCGTCACGAGAAAGTCTACAAACCCACCGTTTAAGGCGGGCATGACGCACGAGAGAGCAAAATTCACCAGCATGAGAATCACGAAAAGCCGTGACCCTTTACACCGAAACAACTCGTGAACCGTCTTCTTAAACATGCCAGCTCCCATCAAGCGGCCTTTTATCCAAAACTGAATTTGCTCGCCGCTTAATCGCTCCCATATATCCCTTGTTGTTAATCCTTGCTCAAGACATTATCTCGGGTTGCGGTGCCCAGGATTCCATTTCACCTTTATATACATACGAATAAGCCCCCTATTTGCATAGGCAAGCGCGGCGATTATAACAGCAGCCACCATCAGACCGAGAATAGCCCTTTTGTCCGGAAAAAGGGACGAGAGAAAAAGGCATATTGCGGAGAAAACTATAGACGCCCCCACCACTCGGTTTGCGCCTAGAGACTCGGCCGTCCGCTTTGCCTCCTCTAAACGCTCTCCCGATAGCAATGACATTCCGGCAAGCAATCCCGTGAGCTTGCCTCGATATATCATTATTCCGAACAACAGCAGCAGGCATGACCCCACCATTGAAACCACAACGTCCGACATCGCCATCACTCCAGTCCACTCCTTCAATACCAGCCCTATCGACAAACATCAAAACTTTTTTTAACCTAATATTGTATATCGATATAAATATATTCTTTTATATATCGTTTCGATTTGTGATATTTTATCGAACGAGTTGCTATTCGAGGAAGATAGGCCACAACCAAAGGAGATCAATGGAATCCGTGAATGTTTGGAGCGCGCAAATCTCATCATTGCCTGGAGTCATCCCTATCCCCCTCGACCCAAGCTACCTTCGCAGTGAACCAAATAACCGCCTGAGCGTCCTAAGCTCAGATGGGAAACAAATCTATACGATCCTCAACAGGGTCGCTAAAGAGATTCTTGACTTATGCGACGGCACCTGCGATTTGCCCAAAATTCTCCGTCTGTTCCAAGAAAAATACCCAGATCAACCGCGCGAGACGCTAGCGCATGACCTGGCCCAAACCCTGCATAGCCTGACCGTAAACTGTCTTATCGTTTGGAAGAAAGAAGGGAGATATATGAACGACCCTTTCGGCTCCGATTACCTAACATCGGTGAATCCCGACGAGCTGCTTATTCTCGCGGACGCGAGCAGGTTTGCTGAAATCGAAGAGGCGGCTGCAAAATCCCTCTCTGCAAAACAGTCCAAAAATGGCAATAGGATCTATTTCTCTGAGTTCGACGTTGAGCCCGAATTGGAGAACTTTCTGGTTCTTCGCCAAAGGCTCTTTTCCTTTACCCATGATTATTTTCTACTCACGAGCCAGTCCGGAGTAATTAATGGATTGATAATATGCGAGCCGGCCACTAATCCCGCCGGCCGCAGCGTCATCATCAAATTTATCTCATGCAGCTCCACGCTGCTTGCCGGTGTGCTCGACCGCCTTGCGGAATACTACGGATCTTCCGCTCCCAAAGCCTACCGCGCGCTCAGAATTGACGCGCCTGATTCCACCCCAATCGCCGAACAACTTGACCATTCCGACCAGCGCCTTGGCTTTTCCTTAGTCGGCACCCTGCCCAATGAGCTCGACTCGGGCGACGTCAAGCTGTTTGTTCGCCCGCTCGATAAGAAGCAATAATGAGCATGCCGGCAATAATCGGAGCGCCCCACAGCGTTGCGCTCGACATTACAAACAAATGCAACCTTCGTTGTCTACACTGCTTCAACAACAGTGGAGAAAACGATGTCGTCGCGAACGAATTATCCGACAACGAAGTCCTCGAACTCGTCGACTCGATTTGTCAAATGCACCCCTTTAGCTTCTGCTTCTGCGGAGGCGAGACCCTCCTGCGAAAGGATCTTGTCATCGAGTCCTTGCGGCGGCTCAGCGCATCTGGCGTCAAATGCAACCTCGTGTCAAACGGTCTGCTCGCAAACTCAAATACTTTGCATGAGCTCGAACGCGCCGGTTTAAACGGCATACAGTTTAGCCTCGATGGCCTACGCGATTCTCACGAACATATGCGAGGACTCTCGGGATTATACGACCGGGTGCTCGACGCCATCGATATCACGCTGAACGAAACCTCACTGCACCTTTCAATTGCCTTTTGTCCGACATCGTTCAATGTCGACGATTTCAAACCAGTTTGCACGATGCTTCGAGACAAGCTGAAATCGTCGGGTAGAACTGACCGAATTGACCTTAGAGTTCAGCCGCTCATGCTCCTCGGTAGAGCCCGAAGAAACCGCACGATTCGCCCTTCGAATAATCAATACCGTCGGCTAGTCAACACGATCAATGACCTTCGATACGATCCGGACTATCGAGGCTATTTCATGCTTGAGTGGGGCGACCCCATCGACCACTTGGTCAGATTCCCTCAACTGCAAATGCAATTTGACCAAGTGGCCATCCACGCCAATGGCGATATCGTCGCATCCCCCTATATACCTCTCATCATCGGAAACGTTCGCAAACACAGCCTTCAGGAATACTACGATGCCGGAATGGCAACCGTTTGGGATAAGCCCGTTGTTACCGCGTTGGCCAATCGTATGCACTCGATTGACGAGATGGAAGAGATCTCATCGTTGATTGCAGACATCAATATGGACGGCGACCTCTATATCGACCTGATCGACGATGATCTAGGCGACCTGAGCGTCCTGTCACAATTCTAAGGAGATGTTCCCATGTACGAGACCCCAGAAGTAGAGAAGATGGATTCCAAAACCGGCCCCGTTCCCGTTGTGGTCAACTTTGCAGCCGTCGTGGATAACGTAGTCGCAGCCGTCTATGATGCCGTCGTTGCGGCCTACGCATTCTGGTACTCGGCAGACAACGACGGCACCGGGACGAGTGCAGCACAGAACTAGTCGCCGGCTCATCGAGCAATCGCCTCGCCTATCACTGCATGCGATTGACTGCGCAGCCCCAGCCAACGCCCAAAGCGCCTTGAAGAGCTGCTTGTAACATTCGTTCATTCAACAGCGAGATCTCTTCACCATTCTCGGCCGGCCCGACAGATCGACACATCAGTCGGGCCGGCCAGACTTATACAACGCGGCGACTCCGCTCACGCCACCCCCCCCCGAAACTCACGCTGTCATCACACGGGCAATCAACAGTGAATCCTGTTATGCGACATGGGCAAACAGCCACGTGCGCGATTAAAACGAATTCACTTAACAGACTTCAAGAATGCTTTAGCACCGCAGGATGGCCATACGCGGAGCGCGGCACGCATAAGCCAAAAGCGGCATTAAAAGCCATCCCCTTCCCTGCTGAATGCGCGTCCTAGCCCATCAACCGGTCGGACCATCGCGAAGATGATCCGTGCTTCCATACTGCAATGCGATATCAAGCATCACGAATAGTCCCCGCCCAACGGGGTTCTCCCCTCCGCAGGCGTTTCGGAACCCGCCCCCATCCCAAATTCCCACGCAGCGGCCGCGTTCACCGCCGCCGCGGGGGCCCTAGCTCCCCCGCGGCGCGGGCACGGGCGGCGAGGTCGGATGTGAAAGCCGGACCGCAGAGGTATCGAGCGCACGCGGCCAGGGCCTCGAGGGCGCCTGGCGGGTAGGGAGATCCGAGCATGAGGCAGGACAACGCGCAGGCCCGCAAAAGGTTCACGAGCTCCCCCGCGACGCGGCAGACCCTCGGCTGCCCCTCGTAAAGGATGCAGAAGACACGGTCGAGGTCCGACGGTTCGACCAGGCTGTACCGGCAGTCCGCGTACAGTGCGCAGCCCCTCCCGCGCGGGTCGCCGTCCGAGTCCTCATCCGGCTCATGATGGCGCACCTCGACCCAAAGGCCCTCCAACACATCGTCGAACCCGAAATCGAGCTCCGCCTGGACGCTCTCGCCGAACGCATCGCCCAGGGCGAGCTCCGGCACCTTCGTCACACGGCCGTCCAGCCACTCAATCTCTGTCATCGCGCGCATGGTCCAAGCCCCTTCCGACACGGGATTGTCAGCTCAACCCGACCCTTACCCATACGGACGAACATAACTCGCCAGGGGAAGCCCCTGAAGGCCGTGCGCCACAACATGAGGCCGAATCCGCCCCCGGCTGGACAGGCCAACAACGAAGGAGCACACGGAACCGGCGCGGCGTTACAACCGTCCCGGCAAGCGTGTCACTTGGCCAAGTCATGATGCCGACAAACCCGGAAATGCTCCAACGGAGCGCCGAACGAGGGTAACAATATAAAGCCGTGCAACACGCGTTGGACGACCAGAACAACCCAAACAAAGGCCTGCCGGTCCCACCTTCAAGCCCAATAGCAAAATGTGCATCAGCGGATTTGCAGCGATACAAGTCTCAACCATCACACCGCAGCGCGCCTAGTCCCACTCATCCTACTGCAAATGTCCCAGAACGAGAAAACGACCAGCTTAACATGCCACCCTTTATATCCGCACGCGCGTAATTCAACTCATAAGGACCGGCTATCCCTTACCTGTGACACAATCTCAAACGCACAGAACAGAATCATCAGTCCAATCATCGCATATGAGGCAGCCGAACCTTCAAGCACTATTCCACAAAGAACAATCTCCGCGCCGCCAATAAGAACTGTTATCAGGCGCTCTGCCTTTTTGCTCTCGCCGCTCGCATAAAAAGGCGGCAAAGCGCACAAGATCACATATAGCCCGGGAAGGGAATACAGGATCGATAGTCCAAGCCCCCCATCAACCGCAGTGTTTTGCGTAAGAATCAACTGAACCCAAACGGCAATTATCACTGAGCAGGTTGTCGATAAAAGAAGACTAGAAATATAGCACGCAACAAAGTCCCGTCGCATTCGAACAGAGAAATCCGCGAACTCTCTTCGCCGCGTGGAAACAATAAGGTACACAGAAATTGCAATAGAACCAATCAGAGAAAACAGCGGAACAACCAGCAATTCAAGCTTATTACCCCATCGATCAACCACACCCCCACTCCAATGAGCGGGAATTGTATCAGGGAGGACTGACCAAGCCGCCCATAGAATCAGAAATGGAAGAATAGAGAGGATGAAAGATGATAACACTGCAGTAATTTTTTTTGAGGCTCTCATCGATTCCGCGTCTCCTTGCGCACCCACATTCCACTCCGCCTTAAATCAAGTATAAATAAAAACTTGAATGCAAGTTTGTTTTGATTAGTATGGAAACTATATCCATTTAGTTCTAATTTGTTCGTAGTATCAAATCGATACCGACACTAGCATGACGTAGTCTTTCAAGACAGCTATTCAACATTGGAGGTCACCGCTATGGACAATGTGAACCACCTAAACGAACTCTCAATACAGTCCCAGCTTAGCATCCTTGAAAAACTGGTCGCGGACGCGGAACAATCTACCGACGCAAGACGCGATTTCGAAGCTCAGCCTCGTGCCGTATTCCAGAAATATGGAATTACAGACCTCCAAATCAAAGCGGGAAATCGAAAAGTCTCTCTGTACGAACTGGTGGAGTCAACCGAAAAGGAGGCGCGTGTCCCCGTTGCACGCGCAGTATATCGTCGTATCCAACTTGCATATTATGACGAGGACAACGAAGCTGAGCCGCAAACGATACCTCTCGTAAACGTTGTACTTAATGCAAACGCAGTAACGAACGCAAACATCATTCTGAACGCAAACGGAATGGCAAACGCAAACGCGAATGCTCAAAACAACGCCAACCTTAAGTACGACGTCAACACAATGGGCTATGGATCAGCTATTTTTATGAACAAACCTGATGTTGTTGAACTATCGGAATCGTACAAACAAACTTCTGTTTTCAGGAAATTTGATCAAGAGGGCTTGAGTGCAGCGAGGCAAGCAGCCATGCTTAAAACAGCAATCAAGAATTCCAGCTCCAATACCATCAACCCCGAAGGGGCTTCCAATGGGGTCGCCCGCGGGTATTATCGCTCCGTCGAATTCGAAGTTACTTACTCCGAGAACGAAGGCACCTTGGTAATCACCGACGCCCGTTTGCTCGCGGCATGATTTCCGAAAGCTCGCAGCACGTGCTGTTCCGCAGACCTCGAATGCTGACATTTATAACAACATATAAATGTGGCGCTGTGTGTGATCATTGTCTGATGAGCTGCACTCCGAACAACAGTGACAGGCTTACTCTTCCCCAAATGCGGCAATTCATCGATAGCTTCGCCGAAGTATGCGTCGGAAGTGGTGTTGTTGTGTTTACGGGCGGAGAATGCACCCTTCTTGGCGATGACCTTCTCGAGGCCATCGCATATGCGAATTCTTTAGGACTCTTTACTCGAATTGTAACGAATGCGTGGTGGGCAAAAAGCGAAAGAGACGCAGAAACGTTCCTCAACGAATTGAAGTCATGTGGCCTTGACGAAATCAATATCAGCTGCGACGACTTTCATGCGGAATATATACCCCTCGAGAATGTGCGCAACCTTTGGAACTCAGCAAAAACAATGGGCTTTCAAACTCTCGGCATTGCGGTCTGCAGAGATAACAACAGTACAATCAGCCCGGCATACCTGTGCAAGTACCTTAATGAAGACATTCCACTCCTGCATCAGTTCGACGATAATACCCAGCCTCCCAGCGCGCCAGCCCGCTTCATCACGGATTCAGGCATCACGCGAATTGGGCGCGCACGAAATCTCAGTCTCAACCAAAATGCGCGACCGCAGGCACGTCTCTTAGCGTCACACTGTTCCGACTGCGGCCGAGACTTCGTTATTTCCCCAAACTGCCATCTTGCACCCTGCTGCGGAATAAATGCAGAGGGAACTTGGCTTTTCGATCTTGGCAAAATCAATCTGACGGATGACATTAATGAACTGCAGCTGCTCCTACTTAATTACATACAATACATAGGACCAGGAGGGCTGCTGAAGCACTTGCGCACGAGCGGAGGCCTTTCTTCATTTGGGCGCTCAAGCTACCTCTCTCAATGCGAGATTTGCGAAGACATCGCCCTCTCGAAAGAGGCACAGACCTGTCTTGCAAAGCTAGCTCCTAAACTGGCAGCCGACTTGATTGTCGAGACTAAATTCGAGACTACCTTTATCGGAAATGGGTCTGATATACATGATTGAAGTGCTACCCTCTTTAAATTCGCTCTCGAGTAATCCACTCCGTAGATTGGACACTCTTGGAGTAACAGATTTTTTAGACACACTTGACATATCTATAGATCCTTTTGAATGCGCGCATCGCATCTGGGATCAACTTGACAGGGAGCATCAAGAGATCGTCTCCTTCCTGATGCTAGGTGGAGAGATTGATCTCGATTCAGAAGTGGCAAAAAGAAGTCTGCTGAAAGGCACTGTTGAAACCATAGCCTCACTCGGGCTGCTAAGCAAGCACAATGGCAATGCCTCCCTTTCCGGTTTATCTCTAATCCGATATCATGGCATCTGGCTTTTTGCCGATGCGCCATCACCCTCGCCTTTACTATATTTTGGCTCTGATTCAATTGGGCTCGCTCGTCGGCTAAGCCCATCCCCCGGAAAGAATGCCTTAGACCTCTGCTCTGGACCAGGCATCCAGGCACTCATACTGGCAAAATCTGGAATGCACGTCACGGCGATAGATATCAATCCAATCGCCTCAGAAATCTGCCAACTAAACGCACTGGTCAATGGTATTAGCGAAGATTTAACTGTTCTAACCGGAAGTCTCTACAACGCACTAAACAATATCGAAAGCTCTTGCAGCTATGAACTCATTACGGTGAATCCTCCTTTGCTCCCAATCCCAGAAGACGTACCATACCCCTTCGTTGGCGATGGCGGCCCAGATGGCCTCAACATCACAAGCAAGGTTATTCGAGGTGCAGGAGATAAACTCACTGATAGCGGATACCTCTCTGCAATTGGAATGATTGGCCTTGGAACCAACAATCAATCAGCATTTGAACGAATACAGAACGATTTGTTGCAAGCTGGCCTCAATGGCGTCTTGACAATAATCTCGAGCTTTAACCTCGGACCCCAATCTGGCTGGATCGACGGTATCGCATGCACATCTGTTGCACATGCTCCAGGAAAATATTCCAGCAAAGAGGAGGCTGTAAAACAGATATCGCGCGCATACAAAAAAATCCACTACGACCGCGTCTGCACCTATCACTTGAAGGCGTGGAGGGAGAGACAGCCCTTTCAAAATCCCATCCTAACGATTCAAGACTGCTCCGCAGATGGCAACCCACTTGGCCCCTGGATCCTCTAAAGCATCCGTCATACGAAAGCAGGTCAATAGGCTGCGCGCCACTCTCTGATGACGCGCAGCCTATCTCATTTCCCCCGCGCTTTACCGAGCCCGACTCACACCTCATAGTTGGCACCGGTTTTCAAAATGCAAGATTCCGCATACAAAATCACTTCTTCTGTCTAGGTGGCAGACCTACGATTTTTGTAGTATAAAGTTCCTCTCAATGCCTTCAATCTATTTCGAGATTGAGAAGAACTTGCATCGGGTTTCATAGAAGCGATATAGATGATACGTTTTGTCCTATCTATATTCCGACATACATCAGGATGCCTCGTCTTTATCGTCATTTCAATAGTCGGCTTGGCCCTTTCCCACATTGCCCCCTTTTTGAACGGTAAATTAATTGACTTCCCGCACGTGGACCTCGTGGACAGGCCCCCTTGTGTAGCTGCACCCGAGGCGCCTCCCCGTCGCCCTCCAGCGCCGGGGTTCCCCTCCATCACGAAGAGGTAATCCCCGTCCGGCCTCGCCGTCTCTGCAACGCCGAGCCTCCCGAGCGACTCGAGGAGGGCGGGCTCGTCCCAGGAGATTTGACAATACTATAGAGACACGTCCCAAATTAGCTACTCAGTAGTTACTGCTGCTGGGCGCGGCGGGCGGCTCGGCGGGCCCTTGCTTCCTGGATCTCATCGAGGTGGGCGATGATCTCGGAGGCGCTCTCCTCGATCGCCTTGCCGTCGGTACGCACTACAAAGCAACCCAGGCGCTTCATGAGAGCACGAGCCTCCTCGAGCTCGCTTCGCACGCTCTCGGGCTCGGCATAGGAGCCGGCGACGGCACGGGCATAGTCGTCGCCCAAGCGGCTATCGCGAATCTCAGAAATAACGTCGACGGTCGAAATCAGGCCAAACAACCGCATCGGGTCTACCTCGTAAATCGACTTGGGCGGCTCCATACCGTGCGCCAACGGAACGTTGGCGACCTTGTAGCCCTGATAGGCCAAATACATCGACAGCGGCGTCTTGGATGTGCGCGACACGCCCAGCAGCACGATATCGGCACCCGACAGATCGTCGCAACCACGTCCGTCATCGTGCTCGACAAAGTACTCCATGGCCTCGATGCGGTGGAAATACCGGTCATCGGTCTTATGGATCACACCCGCCACTCCTTTTGGCGGCACGCCGATAAGCGACGACAGCACGGCAAGCGTCGGGCCGATCAGGTCGACCGAGCGAATGTGCAGCATGCCCAAGTAGTCGAGCACGCGAGCACGAAGCGCCGGATCGACGATGGTATGGAACACGGCGATATCACGATGGTCGGCATCGACTCGCGGGCCCACAAACGACTTGACCTGCTCCACCGAGGTCACCTTAGACAGACGTAAAACACGAAAAGCCCCTTCATCAAATTGCCCGGACGCCGCAAGCACCACCTCACAAGCGGTATCACCGAGCGAGTCGGAGATAACGATAACGGTGGGACGAGCGGTGACCGGGCAATCCATGCGGGGCTCCTTTTGCGCTTATGCGCAGGCTAGCTTACTTTTTGCGGGCAAGCTCACCGATGTTGGCGATGCCGGAGAAAACGGCCTCGAAGCGGTTAAGCAGCTTAAGGCGATTATCGCGGAGCTGCTCGTCCTTGTCCATGACCATGACCTCGTCGAAGAAACGGTCGATGGGCGCGCGCAGGGCGGCCAGGGCGGCAAACGCGGCAGGGTAATCCTCGGCAGCAAGGGCGGCGTCGACGGCGGTCTGGGCGGCCTCGGAGGCGTCGGCAAGCGCAAGCTCGACCTCGCCCATCAGGGCGCGGTCGTACTCCACGCCCAGCTCGGGCTTGGAGATATGCGCGGCGCGGGCGTAGGCGGTCGCCAGGTTGTCGAAGGTCTCGGCGTCGTTCTTGCGGGCCTCGTCGAGGGCGGCGCAGCGGGCGAAGAAGACCGACGGGGCAATAATGTGCACCGCGGAAACGGCGGCAACGGTGTCGGCCGGGATCTTCTCATCGCGAGCCATGCTCACCAGACGGCCGTGGAAGAAGTCGCGAACCTGCTGGGCGACCTCGGCGGCGTCGAACTCAATGCCCTGCTCGCTATAGAGCTCAAGGGCAAAGTCGATCAGCGACGTGGGATCAATCGGCAGACGATCGCGCAGGATGTTAATGATGCCGATAGCGGCACGACGCAGCGCGTACGGGTCGGAAGAGCCGGTCGGGGGCTCGCCGATGGCAAAGATACCGGCGATGGTATCGAGCTTGTCGGCACAGGCAACGATGCAGCCAGCGGTGCCCTCGGGCAGCTCGTCGCCAGCGAAGCGAGGGCGATAGTGGTCGCGAATGGCATGGGCGACCTCGTCGTTCTCCCCCATCGCGATGGCGTAGTAACCGCCCATCACGCCCTGCTGGCTCGTGAACTCGACGACAGCGTTGGACACCAGGTCGGCCTTGCACAGGTGTGCGGCGCGGCCAGCGTCGGCGGCAAGGTGAGCGCCCAGATGGGCCTCACGGGCAATAGCCAGCGCAAGCTGCTCGATACGCTCGGACTTGGCGAGCACGCTGCCGAGCTTCTCCTGGAAGGCAACCTTGGCCAGGCGCTCACGGAACTCGTCGAGGGAGATCTTCAGATCCTCCTCGTAGAAGAACTTAGCGTCATCCAGGCGGGCGCGCACAACGCGCTCGTTGCCGTCGATCACGCGCTCGGCGTTCTCGGGCTTGCTGTTGGAGACGATCACGAACTCACGCGTCAGCTTGCCCTCACCGTCATAGATCGGGAAGTAGCGCTGGTTGGTGAGCATAGACTCGCAGATGATCTCGTGCGGGACCTTGAGGAACTCCTCATCAAAGGTACCGACGAGCACCGTCGGCCACTCGCAGAGGTTGATGACCTCCTCAAAGACCTTCTTGGGCGTATCGACGTGGCAGCCGGGGCGAGCGGCCTCGACCTCGGCGATACCGGCAAGGATGGCCTCACGACGGCGCTCGGCAGAAAGCACGCCGACGTCCTCGAGCACCCGCTCGTAAACAGCGGGGCTGACGACCACATGGTCACCGGGGCCCAGCACGCGATGACCACGCGTGGTGTTGCCGCTCGTCACGTCGGCAAACGACACGGGCACGACGTCCTCGCCCAGAAGGCAGCAGATCCAACGGACCGGACGCACGAACGTGGCGTGCTCGTGGCCCCAGCGCTGAGAACGGTAGTTGGGCCACTGCAGGCCGGCGATGGTCTTCTCGCACAGGGCCGTCAGGATCGGAGTAGCCGGAGCGGAAGGAATGTTCTTCTCGGCAAAGACGTACTCACGGCCGTCGGTGTCCTCGCGACGGACCAGATCCTCGGCAGCCACACCGCACTTGCGGGCGAAGCCCTGGGCGGCCTTGGTGGCGTTACCGTCGGCATCAAAGGCGATGTTGGCCGCGGGGCCACGCTTAACCTCGTGAACCTCATCGGTCGCGGTGGCGACGTCGGCAACGAGCGCGGCCAGGCGACGCGGGCTCGAGATCACGCGGACCTCGCCGTGGGCCAGGCCTGCCTCGTCGAGACCCTTGGCGATCATGGTGCCAAGCTGCTTGACGGCATTGTTCAGCGGTGCAGAGGGCATTTCCTCCGTACCGATCTCAAACAGGAAATCCTTAGCGTCTGCCATGGCTTACGCCACCTCGCCTTCCTGATCGGCATTCTCGTTGATTCCGGCGACCTCGGCCATATAGGCCTCGCAGCACGCCTTGGCGACGGCGCGGACGCGCAGGATGTAGTTGGCGCGCTCGACTGCGGACAGCGCACCGCGGGCATCGAGCAGGTTGAAGGCATGGCTGCACTTCATGACGCAGTCATATGCCGGCAGCGGCAGCTTGCGCTCCAGACAGGAGTGGCACTCGGCCTCGTAGTCGTCAAACTTCTGACGCATCATCTCGACGTTGGCGACCTCAAAGTTGTAAGCGCTGAACTCGCGCTCGTTCTCCAGGAACACGTCGCCGTAGGTCATGGGCGTACCGTCGGGCAGGTAGCTCCACACCAGGTCGTAGACAGAGTTGACGCCCTGGGCGTACATGGCGATGCGCTCCAGGCCATAGGTGATCTCAACGGGCACGGGGTCGACCTCGATGCCGCCCACCTGCTGGAAGTACGTAAACTGCGTGACCTCCATGCCATTGAGCCAGACCTCCCAGCCAAGGCCCCAGGCGCCGAGCGTCGGGCTCTCCCAGTCGTCCTCGACAAAGCGGACGTCATGGTCGTTGGGGTCCAGGCCAATGGCGGCCAGCGAACCCAGGTAAAGCTCCTGGGCGTTGACCGGCGAGGGCTTGATGAGCACCTGGAACTGATAGTAGTGCTGCATGCGGTTGGGGTTCTCGCCATAGCGGCCGTCGGCGGGACGGCGGCAGGGCTGCGCATAGCAGGTGCGCCACTCGGCGGGACCGAGCGAGCGCAGCGTGGTCGCGGTATGGAAGGTACCGGCACCGACCTCGGAGTCATAGGGCTGCATAATGACGCAGCCCTGCTCGCCCCAGTACTGCTGGAGGCGCAGGATGATGTCTTGGAAGGAAAGCGATGAAGCGTTCATGCCTCTAATATCCCCTCGTCGAAACGATTACACGGTTAGGTACTGTACTATAGCGTTTTTTAGTCGATAGCGCCGATACGGTTGAGCGGCCAGTAGCGCACAAGCGCCACGGCGATCAAGTCGGAGCGGTCGACGGGGCCAAAGTAGCGGGAGTCAGCAGAGTTCTCGCGGTTGTCGCCCATCACCCACACACAGTCGTCAGGGACGGTGTAGGGATAGCTCACCTGAGCGCCGGGGGCTTGGACCGAAAGCGGCCAGCTCATGCCAGTCGTATAGTCCTCGTCGAGCGCCTGGCCATCGACGACGACCTTGCCGCCCTGCAGGTCGACCGTCTGGCCGGCCGTGGCGATGACGCGCTTTACCAGCACGTCATGCTCGGACGTGGCATCGGGGTTGTGGAACACCACGATATCGCCTTGCTTGACGGGCTGTCCGAGTTCGAGCGTCACCTTCTGCGCCAGAATCTGGTCTCCGATCTCGATCGTGGACTCCATGGAACCGGTGGGCACCACAAAGGGCTCGACCACAAACGTACGAATCACGAAGGTGGCAACGAGCGCAATCGCAACGATTACGATCCACTCAAAGGCGCCCCTCAGGGCAGAATGCTGCGATGGAACCATTCTCACTCCTCGCTCTGCGAATACGAAGCGTCCAGGATCTCCTGCGCGTACGCGCGCTCCTCGGGCGTGAGCCGCGCCGTCTCGATAAGATCGGGACGCCAGCGGCAGGTGCGCTCGATGGCGTTCTTGCGACGCCAAGCGTCAACTTTGGCGTGGTCGCCGCTCACGAGCACTGGAGGCACACCCTCGCCATTGAACTCGGCGGGTCGAGTGTACTGAGCGTACTCGAGCAGGCCACCGTCCTCGGCGGTCGAGAAGGACTCGTCCACGTTGCTCATCTCGTCACCCAAGGCTCCGGGAATAAGCCGTACGACGGCATCGGCAACGACCATAGCGGGCAGTTCGCCGCCCGTGAGCACGTAGTCACCGATCGACAGACGCTCATCGGCATACGCATATGCGCGCTCGTCGACGCCCTCGTAACGGCTGCACACAAACAGCAGGCGCTCACTTTTGAGCAGGCGCTCGGCCACATGCTGCGTAAAGGGCTCGCCGCAGGGGGTGAAGAACACCACGGTGGGCTTGGGGCCCTCGGAACTGATGGCCTCAATTGCCTCGGCAATGGGCTCGACCTTCATGAGCATGCCCTGCCCGCCGCCGTATGGCTCATCATCGACGGTGCGATGGCGGTCGTGCGTCCAGTCGCGCAGGTTATACGCCTTAAAATCAAAAAGGCCGGCCTTGCGGGCGCGGCCCAAGATCGATGTGGACATGACGGGCTCAAACATCTCGGGAAAGACCGAAAGGGTCTCGATCAGCATGTTGTCCTCCCTACTTGTCCATATCGATCAGGCCGTCCATAACGTGGACGGAAATTGTTCCTGTGTCGGGAAGATCGAGCACGACCTGCTCGATCACGGGAATCAGTACCTCGCCATACCGATCGCCCTCAACAACCCAAACATCGTTAGCGGGCGTCGACATGATCTCGACGATCGTGCCGAGTAAACCGAAGCGCTCGTCGACCACCTCGCGACCCATCAGGTCGGTATAGGCAGCGTCGAGTGAATCGAGCTCAAAGTCGTCACAATTTGCCAGCACGTAGCATCCCGTGATGCCCTCGGCGGCTGTCAAGTCGTCAATGCCCTCAAACGAGACCAGATCGCCATCGCCCGTATCGGTGACGGACACGACCGTGCAAAAGCGGTCGCGCTTGAGCGCCGGCGGCGTCAGGGCGACGCGCATACCCGGCTCTAATACAGAAGGAAGCCCCCGCAGCGGCTGCGCGAGGACCTCCCCCTTCCTTCCGTGCGGCTTGACCACACGGGCGATGTTTTTGTACTGGGACCTCAAGGTCCTAGCCCAGAACCTCTACCTCGACAGCAGTGTCGAGGCGAGCGGCCAGTGCACGGGCGAGCGTGCGAATGGCCTTAATGGTACGGCCACGACGGCCGATGACCTTAGCGACGTCATCCTCGGCGACCGAAACCTCAATCGTAGAGGCGTCGTCACCATCGATGACCTCAAGGCTCACGGAATCCGGGTCGTCGACGATCTGAACAACGAGATATTCGACGAGATCGGCGATGCGATCTGAGAGCATTGCCTCACCCTCGAGCTGTGCAGCGTCAACCTCAGGCACGATTTACTCCTCGGCGCCCTCAGCGGCCTCAGCGGCAGCCTTAGCGGCCTCGGCCTCTTTGGCGAGCTGCTTCTTGGACTTCTTGACGACGGTCTCGGTCTTCTCGCCCTCGTTGGCGGCCTTGACCAGAGCGGCGACGGCGTCGGTGAGCTGAGCGCCCTTGGACTGCCAGTCGGCGATCTTCTCGAGGTCGAGGTTGATGGTCTTGGGGGCGGTCATCGGGTTGTAGCGGCCAACCTCCTCGATGATACGACCGTCACGCGGGGCGCGGGAATCGGCGACGACGACACGGTAGTACGGACGCTTCTTAGCGCCGTGACGAGCAAGGCGAATCTTGACTGCCAAAGGAAACTCCTCCAACCAAGCAGCTTTAGGCTGCAACTACAAACAAACAGTTGAACATAATACGCCATCGACGCGGGCAGGTGAAGTCCGTGAGACCAACTTCTTCGGTGTAGTCGAGGGCAAATCCATATCTTAGACAAGAATTCGGGATTTGCAAGCACATACACGCACCCCACATGAGCTGCGCGGTATACTCATGACATGGAAAGACGCGAACATACATACGGTTATGAGGATGCCACGGGCGTCACGCCGCCTCCCTGGACGGGTCCGGCGGTGGGCCTGATGGACCTCGATGCGTTTTTTGCGAGCGTGGAGATGCTCGATCATCCCGAATGGCGCGGCAAGCCGCTCATCGTGGGCGGAGACGCCGATTCGCGTGGCGTCGTGTCCACGTGTTCGTATGAGGCACGTCGCTTTGGCGTGCACTCTGCCATGGCCTCGGCCGAGGCACGGCGCTTGTGCCCGCAAGCCATTTGGACACACGGGCACTTTGACCGATACCGCGAGGTGAGCGCGCAGGTCATGGCGATTCTCGCCGACGAGACCCCGCGCGTCGAGCGCGTATCCATCGACGAAGCCTTTATCGATATCACACCGGGTCGCTTTGCGCCCGAAGACCCGCTGCTGGTTGCGCGGCGTATAAGCGACCGCGTGGCAGGGCTGGGAGTGACCTGCTCCATTGGCGTGGGCTGCAACAAGACGGTCGCAAAAATCGCAAGCGAGCGGGATAAGCCGTTTGGGCTGACCATCGTGCGCCCCGGAACCGAGCAGCGCTTTTTGGCCGCGCTGCCGGTATCTGCCATGAGTGGCATCGGGCGCTCGGCCGAGGAGCGACTGCGCCGCATGCGCATCTATACGCTCGGCGAGCTGTCACGCGCGCCGGAATCCACGTTGGCTGCAATTTTTGGCGTCAACGGCGAACGCATGCGCCAGCGTGCGCTGGGACTCGAAATCTCCGAAGTCACAAGTCTCGATGAAGAGCGTGAGGTCAAGTCGGTCAGCAATGAACGCACCTTTGCGAAAGATTTGACTGAGCGCGGGGACATCGAAGCGGCGATTGCGCTGCTGGGAGAGTCAGTGGGACGCCGTCTGCGCCGTCAGGGGCTGACGGGTGCCACGGTAACGCTCAAGCTTAAGTATTCGTATGGCAGCGGGCGTACGGCACAGCGCCGGCTGCCTCATCCGACCGACGATGAGAACATCTTCGTGGCGGTTGCACTCGATCTGCTCGACAACATCTGGCAGGAAGGCATGCATGTACGCTTAGCAGGCATCGGCATGAGCGACTTTGACCATCAGGGCGGCATCCAGACCGACTTGTTCTGCGAAGTCGACGACCGCGGAGCCCAATCCAGCGACCGCCGCGAGCTCTCCGTCGCGATCGACGCCGTCCGAGACAAGTTCGGCGACACCGCCCTATCCTTCGGCCGCCAATCCCGCTTCAACGATTAGTCCCTAAGGCAAAAAGAAAGCCGGGCAGCTGCGAATGGTGCAACTGCCCGGCGATATGCGTGAGGGTAGCTAAACCCCGTCCCAAATGAGCTACTAGAGGAGGTTGAGGGGGAGCTGGGGGGCGTCACCCCAGAGCTTTTCGAGGCGGTAGAAGTCGCGCGCCTCGGGGGTGAAGACGTGGACAACGACCGAACCGTAGTCCATGAGCATCCAGGTCTTCTGCTCGCGGCCCTCGATGGAGAACGGGTGCTCGCCGCAAGCCTCGGCGACCTTCTCCTCGATCTCGTCGACGATCGAATCGACCTGGCGGTTGTTGGTACCGGTGGCAAGCACAAAGTAGTCGCACACATCGGAAAGCTCGGTCAGGTCGAGCACCTGAACGTCCTCGCCCTTCTTGTCGTAGGCGGCCTGCGCGGCGGCGCGGGCGACATCCTCGGCGGCGACACCGCTCGCGGACAGCGAGGCGGCAGTGCGGTCGGACGTGGGGACGAAGCTCTTGTGCTCCACACCTTCAAGAATCTGCTCGTCGGTCATGGTCTCGTCGGCCATGGAATACCTCTTTCTAGACAGCCCGAGCTAGCGCAGCTGGGCGTAATGGTTGTAAATCGTAATAGCCGTGGGATAAAGATAGCGCCCGGACTGGATCACATAGACCAAACCCTGCGCAAAACAGGAGAAGAACAACTCATCGAGCGTCGACTCCCCCACCATCTTGCGCAGCGCATGCGCATAGTCGCCGTGGCGGTTGGGCTCGATGGCATCGGCCACAAAGACCACCATATCGAGCGGCGTCATGTCGCAGGCACCCACGGTGTGACGGTCGACAGCCTGGAAAACGGCCGGCGACAGCTCGGGAAAAAGCTGCGGAAGCTCATAGGCGGCAACAGGGCCATGCAAAAGCGGCGTCGCGGCGGAAGGAGAGCCGGCAATCTTAATGCCGAAATGCAGAGCGCGCGTGACCAGCTCGTCGTCGGAGAGCACTTTGTCCCAGTCATGGATCAGGCCGGCGGCAGCGGCATCAAAGCGGTCAACGCCGTAGACCTCGGCCAGATGAAGTGCGGTCTCGGCAACACCCAGCGAATGCACATAGCGCATGCGCTTATCCTTCATGCGAACATCGAGCAGCTCTTGAATGCGCTTGAGCAGCGCGCGCTCATCGCCCTCAAACTGATCCTCTACCGACAACGTAGACCCCCATCACTCAAAATCTTCTTGGCCCAAATCGGCATATAGCCTGCGTTTGCGAATGTAGCCGAGCACGGACTCGCTCGTAAGATAGCGCACGCTCATACCGCGAGCAACTCGCTTACGAATGTTCGTCGAGCTGATCGCCAGCGCCGGAATCTGAATATAGCGCACGTCGAACGGCAGCCCCGACTCTTTGATTCGGGCACGCGCCGTATCGATATCAAAGCCCGGTCGTGTCGCCGCAATAAAGGTAGCAAGCTCAGCGATTCGTTCGGCATCATGCCAGGTAACAATATCGATAATCGCGTCGGCGCCCGTAATAAAGTAGAGCTTTACCTGCGGCGGGTAAAAGTCGCGAAGGGCATGAAGCGTATCGGCCGTATAGGTTACACCCGGACGGTCAATCTCGAACCGACTCGCCAAAAAGGCCGGGTTCGCAGCGGTGGCGAGGACCGTCATGGCATAACGGTCCTCGGCAGGCGTCACCGGCTTGTCAAGCTTAAAGGCAGGCGTGCCCGCCGGCATAAAGAGCACGGCATCCAAGTCGAGGGACTCACGCGCCTGCTCAGCGGTCACCAGGTGCCCGTAATGGATGGGATCAAAGGTGCCACCCATAATGCCGAGCCTAAACTCCTGCCCGTCCTCTAGAGGAAGCTCGGGCAAACCGATTCCACCGCGCAGCGACATGGCTTACTCGCCCTCCGAGGTCTCGGCATCGTCCTCGGCATCCGCCGCATCGACAACCTCGACGCCTTCATCCGCAGCATCGGCCATGTCAATGGCCTCAACGGCAACGTCCTCGTCAGCATCCTCGAGCTCCTCGTACTCCGAGAAGTCCTCGGCACCCTCAAAGTCAAAGGCGCGCTGGCAAATGCGGACCTCGTCGCCCGCACGACAACCGGCCTTCTCGAGCGCGTCGTCAACGCCCATGCGAGCAAACTTATGCTGCAGGTAGATGACGGCTTCCTCATTTTCCCAGTCGGTCTGGATGACCATGCGCTCGATCGCGCGACCGACCACGCGGAAGGCATGAGCCTCTTCCTGGACAATGCGGAAACGCTTCTCACGCTGCAGGCGGCGACGCTCCCACTCATCGTCGCGCAGGTCGACCGGCTCATCGGAGACGGCCAACTCGGCGCGGAGCTTAGCCACCTGCTCGCCCACGGCAAGCATCAGCGTATTGAGGCCGGCGCCCGTCACGGCAGACACGGCAAAGAACATATGTCCATCGTCGAGCGCTGCGCGCTTGAGGTCGGCAATCTTGTCGACCGTGCCCGGCGCGTCGCACTTGTTGGCAACGACGATCTGCGGACGCTCCGAAAGCTCGGCGCCATACTGCTCGAGCTCGCGGTTGATGATGCGATAGTCCTCAACCGGATCGCGATCCTCAAAACCGCCCGTCATGTCGACGACATGCATGATCAGGGCCGTACGCTCAATGTGGCGCAAGAACTGGTGACCCAGGCCCTTGCCCTCGCTCGCGCCCTCGATAAGACCGGGGACGTCGGCAACGACGTAAGAATACTCACCGGCACGCACCATGCCGAGGTTCGGCACGAGCGTGGTAAACGGATAGTCGGCGATCTTGGGACGGGCGGCACTCATGCGCGCGATGAGCGAAGACTTACCCACCGAGGGAAAGCCCACGAGCGCGGCATCAGCCATAAGCTTCATCTCGAGCTCAATCCAGTGCTCCTCGGCCGGTTCGCCCAGCTGAGCGAACGCGGGCGCGCGGCGCACCGACGTCACAAAGTGCGTGTTGCCCAGGCCACCGGCACCGCCGGGCGCCACGACAACGCGCTCGCCATCGTGCACCAGGTCGGCAATCTCGAACATCGGGGTCTGCGTCTCGGGGTCGAGCTCGCGCACCACGGTGCCCATGGGAACCTTCAGGATCAGGTCCTCGCCGCTCTTACCGTTACGACGGGCACCCTGCCCATGCGTGCCGCGCTCGGCACGGAAGTGATGCTTAAAGCGGTAATCGATCAGCGAAGACAGCTGAGCATCGGCCTGGATGACGACATTGCCGCCACGACCGCCGTCGCCGCCATCGGGGCCACCCTTGGGGACAAATGCCTCGCGCCTAAACGACATGCATCCGGCACCGCCGTCGCCGCCGCAAACGTTAATGCGGCTGATATCGGTGAACTGTGACAACAGAATCGCCTCCTACAAAAAAGAGGGAGACCCTTGAATCCTAAAACTCAAGTGCCTCCCACATATGTGCTCTATGAAGGGTGAATTACGCGTTCGCGAGCGGGCGTACGCTGACCCTGTGCTTGATACCCTTGTGGAACTCAACGGTACCGTCGACCAGCGCGAACAGCGTGTCGTCCTTGCCACGGCCAACGTTCTCACCCGGGTGGATGTGCGTGCCGTGCTGACGGACGAGAATCGTGCCCGTGGTTACCGTCTGGCCGGCATAGCGCTTCGTGCCAAGGCGCTGACCGCGGGAGTCACGGCCATTACGGGAGGAACCGAGTCCTTTTTTGTGTGCCATTGTGTATACCTACTCTTTCGTTACGAGTGTAATCTACTCGGCGACGGGAGCCTCGGCAACAGCCTCAGCCTCTGCCTTGACAGCCTTCTTGGCGCGGGAGGTAGCCTGAACCTTCACGATCTTCAGCTTGGTCAGCTGCTGACGGTGACCCTTCAGACGACGATAGCGCTTGCGCTTGTGGAACTTGAAGACCAGCTGCTTCTCGCCCTTGAACTGCTCAACGATCTGAGCGGTAACCTTGGCCTTGGCCAGCTTGTCGGGATCGGTGACGATCTTCTTACCATCGTTGAGGAAGATAACCGGCAGGGTGACCTTGTCGCCCTCATTGCCCTCGATCTTCTCGACGGTGATGACATCGTCGGTGGCGACCTTGTACTGCTTGCCGCCCGTGTTAACGATTGCGTACATGTTTACTTGCCCTTCATGCATCAGTTAGTGCAACAGCCGAATATAGTAGCAGGCGAAAATACCCCCGTCAACGAGTATGTGGAGCAAATCCACAAGTTCGCACAGGTATGGGGCTGACGAGTCGGCCCTCGTCGTCCTCGCATGCTTGATTCTGACGCTCGACATCGTAGGAGCAGATGGTCACGAGGTCTTGCATACCGGTGGAAACAATAGGTGCATCCACGCCCGGGGTCAAGCCCTGCAACAAAACATCAGCAGCGGAAAGCAAAATTTCCGGACGCATGGAGCCTTCGTTGTCGGCATGGGTGTCGAGCATGAGCACCAAATGGTCCGGGCGCTCCCCCGCCGTGAGCTCATAGTCCACGAGCGTGTGATCCAAATCCAAGCGCTTGCTCTTTTTTCCGCGCGCGTAGTCGATGCCATGGTCCGCGCGCAGCGTGTCGATCGCACGACGTACCTCATCGGCGCTTACGGGCGCCTCGGGATCCAAGTGCAGGTCGATGCGATACGACAGGCACGTGAGCTGCGCCGTCAACGCCGGCGTGCGCACGTCGATGTACGCCGCCTCGATGGGCGCCAGATCGGCCGGAGACGCCGCAGCCAGGCGCCCAAACGCCTCGTTGAGCGCCACGAACTCGGTCATAAACAGGTCATACCACTCGCAGGTCGACGACGTACCAACCGGTAGCGCCGAAGAGAAGCCCACGCGCATGTGCGGAGAGAAGCCCTGCGTGACGGCATAGGGCAGCCCCGCGCGGCGCACGATGCGCTCAATGGTATGGATCAGTTCCAGATGGCCCAGGTACTTGAGACGGTCGCGCTTGCCATAGCGAACGCGCAGCCTAAAGAGCGTGGGATTGTCAGTCAGGCGCTCACTCATGCGCGATCACCCATCAATACATTCTTGGCGTGGAGCGTGGGACAAATTCCGCAGCCGGTGCACGACGTGCGGGTGCAGTCGGGAGTCGTGACGCCCTCGAGCGAGCGGCGATACTCGCGCTCGAGGAAACCGCGCGTGCAACCGGGGCTCACGTGCTCCCAGGGCAGACGCCAGTTCAGCTCGTAAGGCAGGTGCACGAGCTCATTGAGGTCGATGCCGTTTTTGGCAGCAGCCTCCTTCCAGTTATCGAGCGAGAAATGCTCTACCCAGGCGTCAAAGCGAGACCCCGAGCGCCAAGCATCGATGATGACGGGCGTCATGTCACGACCGGCGCGGGAGAGCGCGGCCTCGATGAGCGAGGTCTCGGCATCGTGGTAATGCACGCGGACGGCACGGTTGCGAACGCTCGTGATAAGCAGCTTCTGGCGACGCTTGACGTCGTCGTAGTCGAGCTGCGGGCACCACTGGAACGGCGTGGCAGCCTTGGGGATAAAGACCGAAACCGAGATGGACACCGAGATCGAGCCGCGACGAGCCTTGGGCACCACGGAACGACCGAGCTCCAGCACGTGATCGGCCAGATTGGCGATGGCCACGATATCCTCGTCGCGCTCGCCGGGAAGGCCCATCATAAAGTAGAGCTTCATGCGGTTCCAGCCGGCCTCGAAGGCTGCCTTGGCCGCACGGTCCAGGTCCTCCTCGGTCACGTTTTTGTTAATGATGTCGCGCATGCGCTGGCTGCCGGCCTCGGGCGCGAACGTCAGGCCGCCCTTCTTTTCGCCGGCGACCGATTCGGCCATATCCACGCCAAACGAATCCAGGCGCTGCGACGGAATAGACACGCGAATACCCGTATCCTCCAGGCGACGGTTGAGCCTGCCGAGCACGTCGCGAATGCAGGAGTGGTCGGTCGTGGAGAGCGAGGTCAGCGACACCTCGTCATAGCCAGTCTTTTCCAGACCCTGAATCACCGACGAGACGATCTGATCGGCCGAGCGCTCGCGCACCGGGCGATACGTCATGCCGGCCTGGCAAAAACGGCAGCCGCGGGCGCAGCCGCGCAGGATCTCGATAGACAGGCGGTCGTGGACCAGCTGCGCATAGGGCACGCACGACTGCGACAGCGGATTCGTGGCGCCGAAATCCTCGACGACGCGCTTGTAGACCACAGCCGGCGCATCCTTACCCTCACGCGGCACGGTGTAGCCATGCGGCGAGCAGGGCTCGTCGTGAAGAACCTCATAGAGCGACGGCACGTAGTTGCCGGCAATGGATGCGAGCTGCTCAACAATCTGAGCGCGCGGGACTCCTTCGTCACGCAGGCGGCGATGCAGCTGGCAGGTCTCGAGCAGCGATTCCTCGCCCTCGCCGATGAGGATGGCATCGAAGAAGGCCGCGTACGGCTCGGGGTTGTACACCGAGGGGCCGCCGGCGATGATGATGGGGTCGTCTTCGCCTCGGTCGGCCGCTAACAGCGGAATGCCAGCGAGATCGAGAGCCTCGAGGAAATTCGTCACCGCCATCTCGTGCGGCACATGCAGGCCGACGATATCAAACGAAGCGACCGGCGCTGCACCTTCGAGCGACAGCAGCGGAATACCCGCCTCGCGCATGGCGTCACCCATATCGGGCCACGGCACATAGCCACGCTCGCAGGAGATGCCCTCGGCCTGGTTAAGGATGTTGTAGAGGATGGCGATGCCCTGGTTGGGCAGACCAACCTCGTACACATCCGGGTAGATCAGGCAGCAACGGTAGTCGGCATCGGCCTTGGAAAGCGTGCCCCACTCGTGATCGATATAGCGACTCGGCTTCTCGACCTTGGCGAGCAACGGCTCAATTAAATGAAAACAGTCTTGGTATGCAACGCGCAACGGAAAACCCCTAAGCAGCGAGATCTGATGCGTCCTGATAGGACGCCATAGGACGGGTAGCGCCCGCGACCGTGGTCACCAGATCGCGAACGCGGGAGAACGTGGCAGTGACCACCTCGTTGGCACGGCTGTAGTCGACATCGCGCTCGTAGAGCGAAACGAGCGCACGGCCCATGCCGTAGGTGCCCGCGGCAGCAGTGAGCGCCTTGACGACAAACCCAATATGCGGCGTCTGCTTGACGAGTGCGCGGGTGACCGCGCGGATCACAAGACCGCCGGCAAGCACGCCCGCGACCTCGTAGCCGCGCTCAGGCTTAATGCCGCGTCCAAAGACGGCAGCGAGCTCAAAGAGCATGCCCACCTGCGCCAGCGCCATAACGGGATAATCGGCGCCCGGCAAAAACACCAGTGCACCGGTCGCCATATTGGTAAGCGCGCACGAGGTGATGATACGATTGGCTGCCGCGATGCGCATAAAGGCAAAGTTCGCCGCAAAAGCCGTTTCCTTGTCGGTGCGATCGAGAATCCAGCGGGCAAGCGTCTCGAGCAGATACGTCTTATCGGTTGCCGCCACCACGCCGAGCATGGGCGTGGACTCCTCGATAAACGGCACCTCCACAGCAGACTCGGCAAGCACGCACACGGGCGCGCCGGCGATCACGAGCTCCTGCACGGCACTCTCCAAGCGGTCGGAACCACACGAGAGCACCAGCACCACATCGGTATCGGTCTTTGGAGCAATTCGCTCCTCCCCCAGACGCTCGACGCGCACAATGCCCGAGGTCGTCTGCGGCACAAAGGCGTCTCGCACCGTCTCGGCCAGAAAGCGCGAGGCGGACGAATCCAGATAAACCGAGACGCGCACCGGCGTATCGGAATCCTTCTTAACGGACGCGCCCATCTTAAAAGCGCGGGTCAGCTTATCTACGGGAATTTTCATAGCAAACCCCTCCAGCGGTTACGCGGCGCCCGAACGATGCCGCCATATGGATTGTACGATACCCACCGTCAGCAGCTGAATCATCATCGAAGACGAACCGAAGCTAATAAACGGTAGTGGAATACCGGTAATCGGCATCATGCCGATGCACATGCCGATGTTTTCGAAGGTCTGGAACGCCCACATGCCAACGATGCCCACACACGAAAGACGCAAAAACAGCGACTCACACTTAAAGGCAACGCGAATCGTCGAAAAGATCAGCAGCACGTAGAGGCACAGGAGCAAAAAGGAACCGCAAAAACCAAAGGTCTCGGACAGGAAGGCGAAGACGAAGTCGGTGTGGAACTCAGGCAGAAAGCCGCCGGCCGACTGCGTCGCATGCCCCAGGCCCTTACCAAAGAAACCGCCCGAGCCGACCGCGATCAACGACTGCTGCAGATTGTACGCATCGTCCGAATCGGCATTATCGGGGTCGATAAAGACCGTCAGACGGTTCATCTGATACTGCTTGATGAGCACATCGTGGCCGAGCAACGAATCAAAGACCGAATCGAGCGCCAGGACGAGGGCCACCAGGCCCACAAGCAGGGCCAGGGTCGACAGCACCCATTCGCGACGTGCACCGCTCATACAGATGACGATGGCGCCCGAAACCAGCACGACAAGGCCCGAGCCCAGGTCGCCCATGGCAACGACGGCCAAAAACGGAATGGACAGCATGCCGCAGAGCTTGACGTAGTCGCGAACGGTATCGATGCGACCGTTATACTGCGAGCCAAGCGTGGCGATAAAGAAGATGGTGATAAGCTTGGCAAGCTCAACGGGCTGGAATGTCAAGCCGATACCGGGAATCTTGATCCAGCCCGTCATGCCCAGACCGCCCGTATAGGACAGACCCGGAATCTTGGGCGAGAAGATCACGATCAGGTCGATGACGAGCAACGCCGTCGAGAAATTGGAAATACCGCGCAGGTCGGTACGCCAGACCAGCACCGCCAGCACCGCCCCGATGCCAATTCCCAGCAGATGACGTGAGAACGAGGCATCAGTCTTAAACTGCGAAGCCGACCAGATAATGATGGCACCGTAGGCGACGAGCGCCACTGTAGCCACGAGCACACCGATATGCACCTTTTGACGAAACGTGCCGCGCGAGGCCGAAAGTTGCTTGTTGACGCGGTCCAGGCTGCTGCGAGAGCCGGTCTTGGTTGAACGGAACAGATCCGCCGGAGAAAAATCCATCGCAACCTCCTATCGAACCGAAGAATCGCCCGAGGCCGAAGAGGTATCGGGCTCGTCATAAATCACGCCGAGCACGTCGCGCACGACATGCATCGCGGTATCTGAGCCACCGCCGCCCTGCTCCAGGACAGTAGCGATGACATACTTGGGATCATCGGCCGGTGCATAGGCGCAGAACCACGCGTATTCGTCCTCGCCGCTTTTCTCGCCCGTGCCCGACTTGCCGTACACCTGCGGCGTCAGGGTGCCAAAGTGAGCCGCCAGGGACGTCGATGCCGTGTAAATCACGTCGTGCATGCCGTTGCGAACAAGAGCCAAATCCGAATCGCTGTTGATCTTGGCCTCCAGGCGCTTCTTCTTGCCTTTGCCGTTGTACTTATAGGCATCGCCGTCGCCATCGCGCGACACGGCAGACAAAAACACGTGAGGCACGTACTGCTTACCGCCGTTGGCGAGGCCCATGTAGGCGCATGCCATCTGCAGAGGCGTCACCAAAATGTCGCCCTGGCCGATGGCAATGTTGGTCATATCGCCGGCATTCCACTTGCGGTCCTCGGCAGAGGCGTCGGTGAAGTACGACTCTTTCCACTCGGCATCGGGAATACGACCCGCGCCCTCACTCGGCAGATCGATGCCGCAGGTCTTGCCTAGACCCCAGCGACGAAAGACCTCCTGCAGGCCCTCAGAATGTTTCTCGTCATAAAAGAACGCCTTGCCCATGTCGTAGAAGACGGGGTCGCACGAGTTGGCGATACCCGACTGCAGCGTCATGGTGCCGTGGCCGGAATGCAGCCAGCAGTACTTGCCCCACGACTTGCCCAGACCCGTCCAATAGCCCGTGCAGTTGGTCGTCTGCCCCGACGTGTAGGTTCCAAACTCAAGACCGGCCAGTGCCGAGAGCGGCTTGATGGTCGAAGCCGACATGTACTGTCCGCTAATGGCGCGGTTGAGCAGCGGGTGCGAACCTTTGTCATCATTGAGCTCGGTCCACACATCATTTGAGACGCCGCCGATAAAGACGGACGGATCGAACTTGGGCTCGCTCGCCATGCCCAGAATCTCGCCATTGTTGGGATCGAGACACACCACAGCGCCGTTGCCGGCATTGCTGTAGCCAGTGGTCTTGGCAAGCTCGATAGCGCTCGCCAGTGCCGTCTCGCAGGCCTGTTGGATCTTAAGGTCGAGCGTGAGCTTAATGTCGGAGCCGGCCTTCGCGGGCACGGCGCCGGCCTGACCGGTCACATTGCCCGAGGCATCGACCTTGACGGTCTGCTCGCCACGAATACCCTGTAGCAGGTTTTCGTAGTAGCTCTCAACGCCCGCCTGGCCCACGATATCGCCCGACTGGTACGTAATCTTGCCAGCAGAAGCATCATCATCGCCAGAGGTTTTCTTATTCTGGGCCTCGAGCTGCTCGGAGGTAATGGTGCCGGTATAGCCCAAGATATGGCATGCCGTCTCGCCATATGGATACTGGCGCTCGGTACGCTCGGCAATCTTGACGCCCGGGAACTCGCCGGCATGCTCCTGAATATAGGCAACCGTGGAGCGACGGACGTCCGTCGCGATGGTATGCAGGCTCTGAGCGCCCTCTGTATTGTCCTGAATATTGCGAAGGACCGCCACGTAAGGCATTCCAAGCACGTTGGCAAGATGGCGAACCAGAACCTCATCCTCCGCAAGGTCGCGGTAGGCCACGACAGCAAGTGAGGGACGGTTCTGGACAAGCGCCACGCCATTGCGGTCGAGGATGCGACCGCGCACAGCGGGTGTGGTAACGGTGCGCGTCTGATTGCTATTAGCCTGCTTTTCGTAATAGTCCGACGAGACCATCTGCATGCCCCACAGCTTGACGGCAAGCGCCGCAAACATCGCGCCCACACCCGTGGTGAGGATGGAGAAGCGGCCCTTAAAGGCGGTCGCCGCGGTATTGCCCTCGCCCTCGGTGGCGCGCGGGGCCGTTCCATGCTGCGTATCGTAGGTAAAACGAGAATCGCCGCGACGCATGATGACCAGTGCGACCACGATGGCCACAACCAGCACGATACCGGCGATAATAACCGTCATCTGGGAAGACATCTACGAGCCTCCCCTATTTGAGCTTACGGGTCTTGGGCTTAAAGCGCATGCCCGTCTGGCGTCCGCCACGTGCGGAGAATCCATAACCGGACTGCGGCACGACGCCGGACATCAAAAACGGAATGGCAACCAGACCCGTCAGGATCGAAGACGGCAGTGCATGGCCGAAGATCGCCACGACAAAGCTCGTCTCCAAACCCATAAACAGCAAGATGATGCTGTAGATCACATTAATGACGAACGCGAAGGCGCCCACCGTGATGCCGCGCGCACTCGGGGTACCGCCCGTCTGACCGGCAGCGCTATGCACCAGGGCAAAAGAACCCACGGTCAGCAGGAGCGACATAACGCCCACCGGCACGGCAGCGGAAAGGTCATAGAACAAGCCGCTGCAAAAACCGCACACGACGGCACGGGTCGGGTCGCCCGAGAACACGCTTAGGCACACCAGGATAATCATAAAGTTGACGCGACCGCCCGCAATGGAGATCTGCGGTGCCAGGCCTGCCTGCAACAGCACGCACACGATGGCGGCGATTACAAACGTGCGGGAGCTCATCCCCTGCTCATGTAGATCCATGGACATGCCCCCTATTCGCTCGAGCCGGAATCGGTCGTCTCGGACGTGTCGGAACTGTCATCCGGGCTCTCGTCCTTCGTCTTGGTCGCAGCATCGCGCGACGTTCCCTGCGGCGTGCTGTTGGCCGTGTTCACGTCCTCATCCGAGGCCGACTGTTCGTCGGTCAGCGAGGTGATAACCAGCACTTCCTCGTTGTTCTCGGCCGTCGTCTGGGCGCGCACCACAATGGTGTAGTACACGTCGTTTGCCGATTTCTCAACCGACGAGACGGTGCCGAGCGGTAGACCCTTGGGGAACACACCGCCAATGCCCGAGGTCACGATGATGTCGCCAACCTTAACGTCGGAGTCGACGCTCACGTACTCAAGACGCAGCGTGCCGTCAGCCTGACCCTGCAGCATGCCCTGGGCGCGCGTGTCCTGCACCATAGCGGACACGCCCGAGTTCTCGTCGCCAATCAGGCGCACGGTGGACGTCTTGGCCGAGACCTCGATAATCTGGCCTATGACACCGGCAGAACTCGTCACAGGCATGTTGATGGTAAGACCGTCGGCAGAACCCTTATCGATGGTGACGGTCGAGGTCCAGGCATCGCCCGAAGCGCCGACGATACGAGCTGCGGTTGATTTGAGGTTGTAGGTCGACTGCAGGCCGACCAGCCCCTCCAGTCGCTCGGCGGTCTTTTGAGCCTCGGAGAGCTCGGCAACCTTAGAGGTCAGTTCCTCGTTTTGCTTCTTAAGCTCGTCAAGCGTGTCCTGCGACGCCGTAAGGTTAGAGAACACGTTACCGATCGCATTGAAGGGAGCCGCCACAGCCGAGCCCACAAAGCGCACCGGCGAGGTAATCGTCGTCACGCCCGAGCGCACGGCATGAATCGGTCCTGCCTCGCCCTCGCGGATGTAAAACGTGAGCAGCAACACCGAAATCAGGCTGAAAACAATCAACGGGCGCATACCCGTTGATTGTCGCTTGGTATTCAGATTTGTGGAGAAACCCGAAGATCGTGCCAAATGGAATCCACCTTTTGGAAATTAAGCATTGGTCTGGACGAAGCCGCCATCAAACGCATTGGCCTCGAGCACGCGGGCACAGCCGTTAACAACGTTATCGAGCGCCGTGGGGCTAACATTGACCGAAACGCCGGTCTCATCGCGCAGGCGCACATCGAGACCGCGCAGCAGCGCGCCGCCACCGGTCAGCAAAATGCCGTAGTACATAAGGTCAGAGGCAAGATCGGGCGGCGTGGCATCGAGGGCGTCCTTGACGGCCTTGGCCATCTCGTCGAGCGGCTTGTTGAGTGCGCGACGAATCTCCTCGCTCTCGATGCGCACGGTCTTGGGCAGACCGGTGATCACGTCGCGGCCGTTGACCTCGACGTCGAGCTCATCCTTGAGCGGCACGGCGGAGCCGACCTTGATCTTGATGTCCTCTGCCGTACGCTCGCCGATGGCCAGGTTGTAGGCATCGCGAACGTGCGTGAGGATGGCCTGATCGAACTCATCGCCGGCAATACGGATGGACTGCGAGACGACGATGCCGCCCATAGCGATAACGGCAACCTCGGTGGTACCGCCACCGATGTCGATGACCATGGAGCCGGTGGGTTCCTCGACGGGCAGGTCGGCGCCGATGGCAGCCGCCATGGGCTCTTCGATCAGATAGGCCTGGCGGGCACCGGCCTGGATCGTGGCCTCAAAAACAGCGCGCTTCTCGACCGACGTGACACCGGAGGGAACGCAGACGACAACACGCGGACGCGGAGTCCACGGATAGCGCTTCTCGGACGCCTTGTCGATAAAGTAGCGAAGCATGGCCTCGGTAACATCGAAGTCGGCGATGACGCCGTCCTTCAGGGGACGAACGGCCACGATGTTGCCGGGCGTACGGCCGAGCATGCGCTTTGCCTCGATACCGACCGCCAGGATGCGCTCGTCGTTCTTGTCGATGGCGACGACGGAGGGCTCACGAATGACGATGCCCTTGCCGCGCACGGAGACAAGCGTATTTGCGGTGCCGAGGTCGATGGCAAGATCGCCCGCATAGCTACCGAAGAACATATCCATCAAAGAAAACAACGCAACTCCTGATGTGTTGGATGATTGCTGGAAAACTACTAGCTCATCATACTAGCGCAAGCCCGGCACCTCACTTGCGGTGAAGCGCCGGGCAAAGCTAAATCCCATAAGGTCACTACTGGTTGTCAGCAGCCGAGAAATCCATATCGAGCGAGGAAACGGCCCAGCCGATATGGTTGTCGGAGCGCACGAATTTGACGGTGTACTCCTGCTCGCCGCCCTTGGACAGCGATGCCTTCACCTTAGCGGTCGTCTCGGTCATGGACTGATCCATGCCTTCGACGGACACAGTGGCACCCTGCGGAACCGAGGAGATGATCATCGACTTAGCGTCCTCGGACAGGCTCGAGGCCAGGCAAGACTCGGCCTTTGCCGTGTCACCGTCGCCGGCAGCCTGGAACAGATCGGAAACGACAGACTCCTGGGACGGGAAACCAAAGCCGCGCGTGTAGGCAAAGCCCAGACCGCCCACGGCGATCAAAATGAGCAGAAGCAGCACGATGAAGACTTTGAGACCCGTGTGGCGGTGGCGACGACGGACCTTGGCCTGCTTACGATCCTGACGGTCCTGCTGGACCATCTCGGACTCGGACAGCGTAAAGAAGCCGGTGTCCGAGGGATCGGGCATAAACTGACCGGTCGCGCCCGTAGGATCGAGCGGATCGACGGCAGGAGCGTCCATCGCGGGCGCCGGAGCCGTGGCCATAGCCGTCTGGGCAGACAGCGCGGCAAGCGAATCGTGCACGCGGGCAAGCTCATCGGCCTGCTCGGAGGTGAGCTGGTAGATACCATCGGCAGTAGCGGCGTTAAAGGCGTCGAGTGCGTCGGAGGGACGGCCGGCGGCAGAAAGCGCCTGACCCATGCCGGCGTTGAGCGCACGCGTGTCGTCGCGGGGGCCGGCAAAGTCGATAGCCGTACGGTAGGTCTCCACGGCATCCGCCGGACGGCCGAGCTTAATGAAGCAACGACCGAGCTCGCCGAGTGCGGCGGCAGGAGCCGGATTGGCGCCGTCGATGGCAGCCTGACGGAAAGCAGTACCCGCGTTGGCATAGTCGCCCGACTGGAACAGCGCGTTACCCAGGCCCAGATAGGCCTTGAACGGCGTGGCATAGGAAGCGTCCTGCGTAGCGGCAGAGAACGCCTGAGCGGCCGTCGTGTAGTCGCCCACGGCGGCGAGTGCCTTGCCGCGGTTGGTGAGCAGCGCGCCGCGCTTGCCATAGGTGCCGTCGTTGAGGGCGGCGGCATAGGCCTCGGCGGCCTCGGCATACATGCCCAGGTGCATCAAGGCGTTGCCACGAAGGTGATCTGCCTCGCCCATAATCTCATCGGGAGTCTTTGCCGCCCCAAGCATCTGGGCTGCAGCGGAAAAATCACCCGCGCGGTAAGCGGCACGGCCCTGTTGGATCAGCTGGCTATTCAAGGAAGTCCCCTTTACTCGTGAACGATCTCGACATGGACGATCTCGTCGCCGGCACGCAGCTGCGAAATCACATCGAGACCCTCGACCGTGGTACCAAAGACGGTGTAACCGGAATCGAGGTTATGCTGGGCGCCCAGGCAGAAGTAGAACTGCGAACCCGCGGAATCGGGGTCCATGGAGCGTGCCATGGCAAGGGCACCATCGACATGGCTGTTGCGCGGATTGGTGGCAAACTCGCCCTTGATGCAGTAGCCGGGGCCACCGGTACCGGGCATGCCGTCGGGGCCCTCAAGGCCGGCAGCGACATCGGCGCCGGACATATCACGGGTATTGGGGTCGCCGCCCTGGATGACAAAACCGGGCACATAGCGATGGAACTTAAGGCCATCATAGAAGCCCATCGTGGAAAGCTCGCAGAAGTTCGCGACATGAATGGGAGCGCCCTCGCCGTCAAACTTGACCTTGATGGTACCCTTCGACGTCTCGATAACGGCGCACTCGTCGCCGGCAAGCTGATACTCGGGCGTGTAGAGCTCTTTCTTAAAACCAAACATGTGGTTCCTTCCTCGTGCGTTTAAAGCATATTTGTACGAATTGTAGCAATAAGCATACGCTTACATCAATTGCGCACGTAGGTTATGCCGACTATGGCGAACTAACCTTGAATATCAACTTCATCCGAACACCTCCCATATTCATCCGTACATGTACGG
>UQDE01000004.1 GCA_900539735.1 uncultured Collinsella sp.
GGCCCGTGGGTTATACCCTAAGAGCAAACCACCCTTTTTAAGGGTGGTTCTGATTTGACGCCGAGATGCGCGATGCTGCCGGGCTGTCCACAGGCTATTGGATTGTCGGTGCATGAAAAAATGCCGACATCCCGCCTCGGGGAGGAGGCGGGAACACACCGAGTAGACGGAGGGGTGCGGAGCGCGGTCGTGTCTCGACTGACGACGTTGCCCATCGACGACTCTATTGTACTGCATGGCGTGGTTCTTGGTTTATCGTGTCGAACGCTTGTGTTGTGCCACTGCCTGCGGCAACGGTGTGCTACACTCTTGCACTGCTGAGTGGGCCAGACGGTCGCGCGATGTGCTGCTTGCAGTACGCGTGAGGAAAGTCCGGGCTCCAGAGGGCGGGATGCCGGCTAACGGCCGGGCGGAGTGATCCGACGGAAAGCGCCGCAGAAAAGAAGACTCCCACCTGCGCCGCAAGGCGTAAAGGGAAAAGCTGAAACGGTGGTGTAAGAGACCACCAGCGTCGTGGCAACACGGCGGCTTGGCAAGCCCCATCCGGAGCAAGCGCGAATAGGAACGCTATGGGCCGGCCCGGTCCGCGTTCGGGTAGCGTGCGTGGAGCTGCATGGTAACGTGCAGACAAGATAAATGACCGTTCACGACAGAACCCGGCTTATAGGCCCACTCAGCAACTATGTTGACGCTGCGAACCCGTCAGCGCGGCAATCTGCCTTTCAAGCCTTCGGGCATGACCATAAGGTCAATGCCCTCGTCTTTCAGGGCACTTTGCTCGCGCTGACGGGTTCTCGCTTTCGTTTACGGAATCATCGGCGTTGCCGTTCTATTTACCGGGGTTATCGGTACGGGCTTTGCCGTATTATTGAGGCTGTTTGTTGCTTTGCTTGTTGTTGAGGGGCTTTGTTGGACAGCTATTTTACTCTGCAATCGAATATTGAGGTTTCGGGCGAGTTTGCGGACCGCAAGAGCCGGTTTATTGCCCAGCTGGTCCATATTGAGTCCGAGGATGAGGCGAATGCCTTTATCGAGACCGTTCGCAAGCGTCATTACGACGCTCGACACAATGTTCCCGCGTGGATTTTGGTCGATGGACGTGAGCGCCAGAGCGATGACGGTGAGCCGAGCCGCACGAGCGGCATGCCGACACTCGAGGTGCTGCGCGGCGCAGGGCTCAAAAATGTTTGCTGCGTGGTGACGCGCTATTTTGGTGGCACGCTGCTGGGACCTGGTGGCTTGGTACGTGCCTATACTGCGGCGACGCAGGCGGCGGTGGCAGCTGCTCGGGAGGCTGGGCAGATCGTCGAGATGACGAGTGTCGTGCCTGTTGACGTGCACGTGGCCTATCCGCAGTATGAGCAGGTGCTTCGCTTGGCGCAGGATTCGGGTGCCAAGGTTTCGGATACCGATTACGCGGATGCCGTGACACTTCACTTGGTGTTTAAAGCGGGGGAGCAGGAGCCGTTTTGCGCTAAGATGCGCGAGCTTATGGCGGGGCGCGAGGAGATTGAGGTAGGCGCTCCCGAATTTGCTGAGTTCTAACGGCGGCGGCCGGCGTGCTTTTGGATTGGTTCCATGCGCGCCGGCCGCCGTTTTATGTTGCTGCCGTTTACTCGGCGAGCTGCTTTAGCACATCGCAGGCGATCTCGACGGCATCGTCGATGCAGCCGGGGCAGCTGCGGAGCGGACCCTTGTCCGATCCGATGCCCTTGAGCGTGCCGCAGACGGTCGTCGTGTTCTTCTCGCCAAAACGCTTGGCGATTTCGCGCGACAGCTTGTAGGTCTGGCCCTTGGTCTTGGGGTTTTCCATGCCGTCGCTCATTACAAAGCCCATGATGGCCACGGCGCCCGAGATGGCGCCGCAGGTTTCGGTCATGCCGCCCATGCCGGCGCCAAATCCCTCGGTGAGGGTAAAGGCGGTCTGGGGGTCGAGGCCGACGGCAGGTGCGAGCGTGCAGGCGACGGCCTGTGCGCAGTTGAAGCCACGGGCGTGATATTCGGTAGCCTGAGCCTGACAGGCGGTGATGTCGAGCTGGGCCGTATCGATTTGCTTCATCGTTGTCTCCTTGGTCACGGTGTACCCGCCTATGGTACTCGTGACGGTCCATGTAATCCATCGAGAGCTTCATGTATGCCTCATTTTATCTATCGAAAAAATGCCTAAGGCTGAGACGAATGCCCTTGGTTCATTTGTCCAATAACCTATCGGCGGGATGGGTTGAGAGGGCTGCGGGGTAGCGGTATCGTGAACCGAATAAATCAAAACCCAAGCAAGGGAGCTAGATATGAGCGAGCAGACCATCGGTACTACCTGTGTTCAGGGCGGCTACCGCCCGGGTGACGCGGAGCCGCGCCAGGTGCCTATCTACCAGTCCACCACGTGGAAGTATGATACGTCCGAGCATATGGGCAAGCTGTTTGACCTGGAGGAGTCCGGTTACTTCTACAGCCGCCTGGAGAACCCCACGTGCGATCTGGTTGCTGCCAAGATCTGCGAGATGGAGGGCGGCACCGCTGCGATGCTCACGAGCTCGGGCATGGCTGCGAACTTCCTCGCGATCTTTAACGTGGCCGGTGCCGGCGATCATGTGGTCGCGAGCTCTGCCATCTATGGCGGCACCTACAACCTGCTGGCTCACACTATGGGCCGCATGGGCCTGACCTGCACGTTCGTCGCACCCGACTGCACCGATGAGGAGCTGGAGGCCGCTTTCCAGCCCAACACCAAGCTCGTCTTTGGCGAGACCATCGCCAACCCCGCGCTTGCCGTGCTCGATATTGAGCGCTTTGCCAAGGCCGCGCACGACCACGGCGTGCCGCTGATGGTCGACAACACCTTCCCGACGCCCGTGATGTGCCGTCCCTTTGAGTGGGGCGCCGACATCGTCACGCATTCCACCACCAAGTACATGGATGGTCACGCGGCCTACCTGGGCGGCGTCATCGTCGATCACGGTCAGTTTGACTGGATGGCCCATGCGGACAAGTTCCCGGGTCTCACCACGCCCGACGAGAGCTACCACGGCGTGACGTATGCCGAGAAGTTCGGCCGCGAGGGCGCCTTTATTACCAAGGCTACCGCGCAGCTCATGCGCGACCTCGGCCCCATGCAGAACCCGCAGGCGGCGTTCTTCCTGAACAGCTCGCTCGAGAGCCTGCACGTGCGTATGCCGCGCCATTGCGAGAACGGTCTGGCGGTCGCCAAGTTCCTTCAGGGCCACCCCAAAGTGCGCTTCGTGAGCTATCCGGGCCTGGAGGGCGACAAGTACTACGACATGGCTCAGAAGTACATGCCCAACGGTACCTGCGGCGTCGTGAGCTTTGGCTTTACCGGTGGTCGTGCGGCGGCCGAGACCTTTATGAAGAGTCTTAAGCTCGCCCAGATTGCCACGCACGTGGCCGATGCCCGCACCTGCTGCCTGCACCCGGCAAACGCCACCCATCGCCAGATGAACGACGAGGAGCTCATCGCCTGCGGCATCTCCGCCGACATGGTGCGCCTGTCGTGCGGCCTTGAGGACACGGCCGATCTGATTGCCGACCTTGAGCAGGCGCTCGAGCAGTGCTAGGCTAGCGTGCGTGCGGGGCGTGGGACGGCTTTTCGGCTGACGACGTCCTCATAGTTCCGATTCCGTAGGCGGGACCCCGATCGTGTCCGTTTGTAGGCGATTGGGGTCCCGTTTTTGCGTTGCACGATAGAAAGGATATACATGGAGAAAACTGCCGAGCAGCTGCGCCGCGAACACATTGCCCTAGAGGGCGACACCCACGGTAAGAATAAATGGGCGATTCTGTTCACCGTGCTCGTCATGACCTTTATGGCGTGTCTGGATGCGAGCATCGTGACGGTGGCGCTCCCAGTGATGCAAAAGGAGCTGGGGGTGGGTCTCGACCGCATTCAGCTCGTGAGCTCGGTGTATCTGCTCGCGACGTGCGTCGCCATGCTGCCGTTTGGCCGCTTGGGCGATGTGCGCGGCAAGGTGAATGTGTTCCAGCTTGGTGTAATCGTCTTTACGGGTGGCTCGTTGCTTTGCGGGCTTTCGGCTTCGCTCGAGGTGCTTATCTTGGCGCGTTTCGTGCAGGGCATTGGCTGTGCCGCCGCGATGGCCAACAATATGGGCATCATCACCGAGTCGTTTCCGGCGCGTGAGCGCGGCCGTGCCATGGGCATTCTGGCGACCTTTGTGGCTCTTGGCATGATGTGCGGCCCCGTGCTCGGCGGCGTGCTGGTGGCGAGCTTTCCCTGGGAGAGCATCTTCCTCATCAACCTGCCTATTGGCGTCATCTCGTTTATCGTGGGGCTCTACACGCTGCCGCATGTGAAGCCGGAGGCTGGCGAACGCCCTATGCCGTTGACAGAGGCGGCGCGTCGCTGCTTTGCGAGCTCGGCTTTCACGATTAACCTGGCTTGCATGCTTATCGTGTTCGTGGGTATCGGTGCCTCCGAGTTTGTGCTGCCGTTCTACTTTCAGGATGCCCACGGCTTTAGCTCCGATATCTCCGGCCTGTTGTTTTTGGCGATGCCGGTCGTGAATGCCTTTGTGGGCCCGCTTTCGGGCTCGGTGTCCGACCGTGTTGGTTGTGAAGCGCCCACGGCCGTTGGCCTGGGCGTGTACGTGTGCGGTCTCTTTGCGGTGAGCACGCTTGACGAGCACTCTTCCATCTTGATGATTGTGTGCTGCGTCGCGTTTATGTCGTGCGGCACGTCGATCTTCCAGAGTCCCAATAATTCGCTGTATATGGGTTCGGCTCCGCGTGAGGCGCTTGGCTTTGCGGGCAGCTTGAGCAGCTTGGCGCGCTATGCGGGCATAGCGCTGGGTATTACGGCGGCGTCGCGCATCCTGTATGGACAGACGAGCGCGGCGATGGGCAAGACGGTCACGAGCTATGTGGCGGGTCGTCCGGACGTGTTCCTCTTTGGCTTCCGTTTGGTATTCTACGTGCTGATGGCCGTTGCTACCGTGGGCTTTGCGCTCACATTGGTACGTTTGGTGAAGATGCGCGCCCGCCATTAGCGTGTTGGGAGGCTGTCTGCCACGATTCGCGCCGTCCCAAAAAGACTGGTTTGTGGTGCGATGCGGCTTGTGGGGCGGGCGGGGGTCGGTCCGTGGTAGACTATCGAACAACGTTTATTAATCGCGCGGTATCGTTGCCGCGAGAAGGGGTTGCGCCATGCAGGAGCTTGAGGATCGTATTCGCCATGACGGCATCGTAAAGGCCGGTAACGTCCTTAAGGTTGATGCCTTCCTCAACCACCAGTGCGACGTTGAGTTGTTCGACCACATGGGCGCCGAGTGGGCCCATCTGTTCGAGGGCGTCGAGATCAACAAGATCCTGACGATCGAGGCTTCGGGCATTGGCATGGCTTGCATCGCGGCCCAGCATTTTGGCGGCGTGCCGGTTGTCTTTGCCAAGAAGGCGCAGTCCATCAACCTCGACGGCGAGCAGTATGCCACGACCATCTACTCCTTTACCAAGCAGAAGGAGTACCCGGTCATAGTTGGCAAGCGCTTCCTGTCCGAGGGCGACAAGGTCCTGATTATCGACGACTTTTTGGCCAACGGCTGCGCGCTCGAGGGTCTTATCAAGATCTGTGAGGCTGCGGGTGCCGAGGTGTCCGGTATTGGCATTGCGGTGGAGAAGGGCTTCCAGGGCGGTGGCGATAAGCTCCGCGAGCGCGGCTTCCGCGTTGAGAGCCTGGCCCGTATCGCCGATATGGACTGCGAGACCGGCGAGATCACCTTCGCCTAAGCGCGCAACACAAGCGATTGGTATGCGATGTGACAAAGGGACCGTCCCTTTGTCACATTTTTTGTATGAGGAGAGGTGTTGATATGGATGAGAACAAGATGGGATGGCGCGAGTATGCGCGCTATGCCGAGATGTCGGCCGAGGAGTTGGCGCGCGATTGCGAGGTGCAGGTGTTTCGCGCGACGGGTCCGGGCGGACAAGGCGTCAACACGACGGACTCGGCGGTGCGCATGAAGCATGGGCCCACGGGGATTACCGTGACGGCGCGCGAGAGCCGCAGTCAGTTCCAAAACCGTAGCAGCTGCCTGCGTAAACTGCGCGCTGAGCTTGAGCGTCGCGGGCGTCCACCGCGTCGACGCGTAAAGACCAAGGTGCCTCAGCGATCGCGCCAGCGCAGGCTCAACGACAAGCACTTCAACGCCATTAAAAAGGCCAACCGTCGCAAACCGGGCAGCGACGAATAGTCTCCTCATAAGTTGCGGTGAAATAGGGACTGTTTTGCGGCTTTAGCTGCATAAACAGTCCCTATTTCACCGCAACTTAGGTGGGGTTAGCGGGTTGGGTGCCAGACGTGGAGGGCGCCGCCGAGGACGTCGACCTCGATGCGCGAGGCGACGATGGGCTCGCCGTCGGCTTGGATGGGGTAGTCGGGCTCCTCAAAGGTGAGCTCGGCATGGCGGCAGCGGCGCATGCGAACCGGTGGCAACTTGGTATGGTGGCCGTCTTTGGCCGAGAGGAACATAGGCAGGGCAATCGCGCGAGGGACGGGGCCGCATGCGTAGCAGACGTCGAGCATGCCGTCGCAGGGGTCGGCATCGGGGCAGATGCGATAGCCCGAGCCATACGTGGGGCCCAGCTGAATCGCCATGATGATCGCCCTTACGCGCTCGGCGGGCGCCCCGTCAAAGCTGACTGTCATGGGGTAGTTGCGGTAGCGCAGACCAAACTGCTCCAGACCCGAGAGGGTGTAGAGCGGAGCGCCAGCGAGGCCCGTCTTTTTGCGCAGCTCGGTGGTGCCCAGGCCGATGGCGGCATCAATACCGACGGAGAGCGTCTGGTCGTAATACTCGACGATCGCCTCGCCGCTGCCGCTTGTGGGGTTCCATGAGCGAATCCGCCCGATGTCCTGACGTTGCAGCTCACAGGTGAGCAGCGCGCCAAAATCCTTGCCGGAGAAATCTTCGATGCCGAGCGTCTGGGCAAAATCGTTGCCGGAGCCCACGGGCAGGACGGCAAGAGCGGGGCGGGCGTTCTCCTTTTGCGTCATAAGCCCGTTGACGACCTCGTGGATCACGCCGTCGCCGCCGAGTGCGATAACGGTACGATAGCCCTGAGCCTGTGCGGCAAGCTCCTTGGCATGTCCCATGCGCTCAGTCAGCACCAGGTCAAACTGGGATGAGCGCGCGGTCATGTCCAAAAAGCGCTGCAGGCGCTCAGCGACCTCGCGCGCCGCACCCGACTGGGCGGCAGGGTTGGCGATTATGAGCGTGCGACCAAAATCAGTTGCGTGCATGGGGCGACTCCTGGCGTATGACGTGACGGTGCGGTCGCGCTCAGGTCGAATTGCCCCCGATTGTGGCTGCACGGCGAATACTAACGTCTACTCTATCAGGTCGTTGTGGCGCTCGATAGCATCCGCTACCGTACCGCCCTCATCCACAATAAGCGAACGGCGTTTAGGCGAGACAATGCGCTGCGCGGGATATACGCCGCGGTGGCCGCCGACAAGATAGCTGATAAACGCCACGATCACGAAGAAGCCGGCTGCCGTGCCGTGGAACAGGTCGATGGCCATCATACAGGTGGTGATGGGCACGTTAAGGCCGGCGCAGAAAACACCGAGCATGCCCAGCGCCGCCAGAAAGCTGGGGTCGATACCGACGAGGCAACCGATCCAGCCGCCGAGCGCCGCGCCGATGCCAAACAGGGGCGTGACCTCGCCGCCTTGGAAGCCCGCACCCAGGGTAAGCGCCGTCACCACGAGCTTGATGGCTGCGTCGGCAAGGGTCGTGTTACCGGCGAACCCGGCGCCCGAGAGCCAGGTGGCAAGGCCGGCATACTTCCAGGCGTCGAGCATCGCGTATGCCGCGAGCACCACGAGCGCGCCCACGAGTGCGCGAGCAAGGTAGTTGGTGATAAAGCGACCGTACAGGCTTTTGACGGTTCGAACCGACCAGGCAAAGAGGCGTGCCGTCAGACCGAAGATAATGGCGCTGATAACAACGATGGCAACCGTCCGTGGTGTCATGTTGGGAACGCTGGCGATGACATTCGCTTCGTACTCGGTACCCAGGGCGAGTGATGTAAAGTAGCCGGTAAACGAGGCGACCAGACAGTAGATGCCCGCGGTGTAGTCGATCTTGCCGATAAAACACATCTCCATGCCAAAGAACGCGCCGGCAAGGGGCGAACCGAATACGGCGCCAAAGGCCGACGAGATGCCGGCGAGCATGAGGTCGTGGTGGTCATGCTTTTTGAGGTGGGCGAGGCTCGAGATGTTGCTGGCGATGGTGCCGCCAATCTGTACCGCGGCGCCCTCGCGACCGGCCGATCCGCCCGTTAGGTGCGTGAGCGTGGAGCAGACGAAGGTGAGGACGGCCATGCGCATATGGATGAGACGTGTGCCCAGAGCGGAGTCGATGACCAGGTTGTTGCCTCGTTTGGCGGCAAGGCCGTGGTTTTTGTACACCCATGCGGTGGCCATGCCCACAACGGGAAGCAGCGCGTAAATCCATGCATGGTGCTCGCGATAGTCGGTCGCGATATTCAGCGAGGCCAAAAACGCCCAAGCGGCAACGCCCATGGCGAGCGAGACGATGACGACGAGTGCGAACAACTTGGCGCTTGCGAGTAGGTTGCGGACATTGCGGCGCGTGTCGGCAGCTAAGAGATGCTCGGAACGGGTGATCTGATGCCTGCCAGCCATGATGACGTCGTTCAGGGAGAAAAAACCGCCGTCGTCGAGCGGCTGGGAATGATCCTGCGCCTCGTTTGCGCTTTCGGGTTTGTCGTTATGAGCCATATGTTCCTCTTTTAGGTTGTAACGCAAGCATTATAAAACGCGGTAAACGCGACGAGCCGGTGGGTTGGTTTCCGTTCTGTTTCGTGGCCTGCAACCGACAGGTGTATTTGCGGGTACAGGCCGAGTCGCGGTCGTGCGTCGGGGGATTATACTGAGACAAGCATAAAGAATCGGCGCTCCTGTTGTGCGCCGTGGCATTAAGAGGTGCATATGGCAGAGAAACTCATTCCGCTGGAGGACGCGCAGTCGATTGTTCTGCCGCATGTTGTTCCGACGGATCTCATCGAGATTCCCGTGTGGCAGGCCGCCGGTCTTCCCTTGGCCGAGGACGCGGTGGCCGATATCGACATCTCGCCGTTTGCCAACAGCGCTATGGACGGATATGCCGTGCGCTCGGCGGACTTGGTGCAGGCGTCTGGCGAGGCGCCGGTGACGCTCGACGTTATCGGACACGAGGCCGCGGGCCATGTGTTTGAGGGCGCAATCGGCGCGGGCGAGACGGTCCGCATCATGACAGGCGCGCCGGTGCCCGAAGGTGCCGACGCCGTAGTGAAATACGAGATCGTCGAAGTGCTCGATGGCGACGGCAACGAGGGCTCACGCGTGAGCTTCTCGGCGCCTGCCAAGGTGGGGGAGAACGTTCGCTCTGCCGCCGAGGAGGCTCATGCCGGCGATGTTGTGATGCACGCCGGCGAGGTCGTGGCTCCGGCGGGCGCCGGCCTACTGGCAAGCGCCGGTTACGCGAGCGTGAAGGTCCATGCCGCTCCGCGCGTGGGCATTATCTCGCTGGGCACGGAGCTGGTCGCGCCGGGTGAGCTGCCGGCGCGCGGTCAGATTCGCGATTCCAACTCCTCGGCGTTAATGGCCGAGGCATTCGACGCCGGCGCCGAGCCCGTGTTCTACGGCATTGCGCCCGATGATGAGCAGGCGATTGCCGAGCTGGTGCATCGTGCCGTGCAGGAGTGCGATTTTGTCATTACGAGCGGTGGCGCCTCGGCGGGTGATTACGATTTCGTGACGGCGCTCGTCCGGCGCGAGGGCGAGGTGCTGTTCGATCGCATCTCGATGCGTCCGGGCAAGGCCATTACGTTTGGCTTGCTTGGGGGTAAGCCGTATTTGGGGCTTTCGGGCAATCCCGCAGCGGCGTATGTGGGCTTTGAGATGCTCGCCCGCCCGGCGATTCGCAAGATGCGCGGATTTGCCGAAGGCATGCGTCCCGTGCAGCAGGCGACGCTCACGCATAGCGTGAAAAAACGACAGCATCGCCGCTTCTTCGATCGCGCGACGGTTTTGCGCGACCCCGAGACCGGTGAGCTGCTGGTGACCGAGGCCAAGACGCAGAATTCGGCGCTGCTTGGAACTATGCAGCGGGCCAACTGCCTGCTGTGTATTGACGAAGGGCCGTGCGAGCTCAAGGCGGGAGATGTCGTGGACGTCGTGCGCGTCGACCTACCTGAGGGAACGGTGCTATAGGAGGAACGCTATGGAGTTGAAGATTTCGATCGTGACGTGCTCGGATACGCGCGATCTTGCGCAGGACGAGGCGGGTGCCGCGCTCGAGGAACTTATCGAGGCGCAGGGATGGACGGTCGCCTCACATGTGGTCGTGCGCGACGACGCCAGCGAGATCGGTGATGCCATTGTGGAAGCCGCCGATGAGTGCCACGCCAATGTCGTGCTCACCTGCGGCGGCACAGGGCTTTCGATGCGCGATGTAACGCCCGAGGCGACGCGTGCCGTCTGCGACCGCGATGTGCCGGGTATTGCCGAGGCAATTCGTGCCTACTCCATGACCAAGACGCGCCGCGCTATGCTCTCGCGCGCCGTGTGCATGCAGCGTGGGCATACGCTTGTCATCAACTTTCCGGGATCCACGAAAGCGGCCCGCGAAAGCTGGGAGGCCGTGAGCGATCAACTGGAGCATGCGGCCCAAATGACGGCGGGCGGCGGTCACGCCAAATAAGCGCACTACCTGCGGCGGAGCGACCTTCCGAGTCACTCCGCCTTTCTTATGCAGCGACAGTGCGGGCCATCTCGTGGTTATTGGTAAAAGAAAATTACCAGGCGAGGGATATTTATCATAAACATTATTCGCGTGAAAGTATAATCTATTAACAGAATAAAGCTCGCGGCGGGACGCCCGGGCGTAGCCTTCGAAAGGGTTGAACATGTTCGATATGGTTTCTCGCCGCGGATTCGTCTCGCTTTCTGCTGTCGCCGCTGCCGGTCTTGGGCTTGCCGGCTGCTCGAGCAACAAGGCGTCCGAGCCGGCCGGATCTGTTACCGGTTCTGCTAAGGCATCTTCCAAGAAAGCTGTCGAGCTTCAGGTCTTTGCTGCCAACTCACTCGAGAAGGCCCTTCCCGAGGTCCAGGAGCTCTACACCGACCAGACCGGTACCACGTTTGCCGACACGCAGTTTAAGGCCTCCGGCGACCTTGTCGAGCAGATGCGTGCCGGTGCCACGGTTGACGTACTCATCACGGCCTCCAAGGGCACCATGGACGACACCGAGACCGCCGGACTCGTCGATGCCGACACCCGTGAGGATATGTTCGTCAACGACCTTGTGATCATTCGCGCCGAGGGCTCCGACACCAAGGTTGAGGTCATCGACGACGTCGCGAATCTGGACGGCAAGATCGCCATTGGCGACGCCAAGACCGTTCCCGCCGGCAAGTACGCCAACCAGGCCCTGGCCTCCGTGGGCCTCTACACCGGCACCGAGGGCGACGACGGCGAGTATGCGCCCGAGATCGCCGATAAGGTTGCCCTGGCCGATAAGGTGGGCACCGCCGCCGCCTATGTGTCCACAGGCGACTGCGTGGCCGGTTTTGTCTACAGCTCCGATATCTTCCGTTACGACGGCATCGAGGAGGCCTTCGTGTGCCCCGAGGATTCGCACAAGCCCATCGTGTATCCGGGTGCCGTTGCAGAGAGCTCCGAGCACGCCGACGAGGCCAAGGCATTTATCGACTTTTGTCTGTCCAACAAGAAGGCCCAGAAGATTTGGGCCAAATACGGCTTTGAGCTTTCCGCGTAGTGCGGCTTGGCGCGATAATTCCATCGTTTTGTGTTTCACTCCGTCCTTGTATTCGCTTGGAGCTTTTCGTGCTTAATAGATTCCGCATGCTTGTCGCCTGTGCTTTGACCTTCGCGCTTTGCTGTGTGCCGGGATTTGCGTTGGCTGGGGATGCTGAGGACGGGGCCCAGGTTGCTGCGACCGCTCATGGGCTTTCCTATGGGATCGAGGGTTTTGAGCGGTTGGCCAAGGGGACCGCTCGTGCCATGGAAGGCCAGCCTGAGGGCTACCGGTTTCCCGTTGACGAGGACGTGGACCTTGTGGTGGCGCCTGCTGCCGATCGCGTTGTGGTGTGGATATCGCCCAAGGCGGTCGAGAAGTTTGGATTGGATCCGCAGGACAACGAGTGCGTATCGGGTCTCAAGGCCCTCGTCTGTGAGCTCGACAGCGCAAACTGCATGGGAGGTGCGCAGCTGGGGGACGTGGACCTTCCTTGGTATGTCACGGCGGATACAAGGTTTGATTCCGGCGGGTATACCTATGGCTTTGACGAGCACGGTGCGGATGGGGACCGCTATGTGGTGATTGCATCAGCCTCAGGTGATGCCAAGGGCGGCGCGCGTTGGCTTGATAGCGCTCAAATGGTAGAAGCGTCGTCTGTCGTGTTACGGGATGAGCAGGGGCCCTTGACCTCTCTGGCCTCCTTATTGGGCGGCATCGACTACCGACCGTTTTGGGTGTCCATTAAAACGAGCGGCCTTGCCCTGCTGATCTCCTTTGCGCTAGGCCTGTTCGCCGCGTGGAAGACTATGGGTACCTCGAGTCGCATCAAGGGCCTGCTCGACTCGGTCTTTACCATCCCTATGGTGCTGCCGCCCACGGTCTGCGGCTTTCTGCTCCTCATGCTGTTTGGCCGCTCGACCGGGGTCGGTCGGTGGCTCATCGCACGCGGCATCTCGATCGTCTTTACGTGGCCGGCGGCGGTGGTCTCTGCCGTGGTGGTGTCGTTTCCCCTGGTCTACCGTACGGCGCTCGGTGCCTTTGAGAGCCTCGACACGCAGATGCTCGATGCCGCGCGAACCCTGGGATGGTCCGAGCGTCGCGTCTTTACCAAGCTTATGATGCCGCTCGGCTGGCCCTCGATTGCTGCCGGCACGGTGCTCGCCTTCGCGCGTGCCATGGGCGAGTTTGGCTGCACGCTGTTCTTTGCGGGCAACTATGCCGGCATTACGCAGACCATTCCCATTGCGATTTACTTTGAGTGGATGGGCGGCAACACGTCGGTGGCACTCTTTTGGGTCATCGTCGTAATCGTGTTCAGTTTCTTAGTCATCCTGTTCATCAACATGTACACCGCGCATTCGCAAAAGTACCGCGAGCGGGGCCTTTCCCGCGCGGAGCGCAAGCAGGCCAAAGATCTCGCCGGACAGGGCGATTCGCTCGACCCGGCGGGCGGCGATGCACTGCGTATCGATCGCGAGGCGTTGGCCGAGCTTATGCGCGATGACACGGTCGCAAAGGGAGGCCGATAAGCCATGTCGCTTTTTCTGGATATCAAAAAGCGCTATCCCGGATTTATGCTCGACATGCAGCTTAAGGCCGGCGAGGAGCGTGTGGCGCTGCTCGGTGCCTCGGGTTGCGGTAAGAGCTGCACGCTGCGCTGCATTGCCGGTGTGGAGACGCCCGACGAGGGCAGGATCGTCGTCAACGGCGTGACCTTTTTTGACTCGGCCGCGGGCGTCAACCTATCGCCCCAGGAGCGAAAATGCGCCCTGCTGTTCCAAAACTATCAGCTGTTTCCCAACATGACGGTGGCCGATAACGTATGCGCCGGTGTAAAGGGCGTGGGCGACGCCGCGGCGCGTAAAAAACTTGCCGAGAGCTATCTGGGCATCTTTGGCCTGGCTGATTTTGCCGACCGCTATCCCGCGCGCCTCTCGGGCGGCCAGCAGCAGCGCGTGGCGCTCGCGCGCATGGTGGCGGCGCACCCGGGCATTTTTATGTTCGATGAGCCCATGAGCGCGCTCGATTCCTATCTTAAGAGCGCCCTCGAGCAGAACATGCTTGACCTGTTCGATGTGTGCAACCGCACCGTGCTCTACGTGAGCCACGACATCGACGAGGCGTGCCGTCTGTGCCAGCGCATCTGCGTGATGCACGACGGACATGTTGAGGAGGTCGGCTCCGTTGAGGACGTGGTCCGCCGTCCGCAGACGCTGGCGGCGCTGCGCCTAACGGGCTGTAAGAATACGAGCCGCGCACGCAAGATCGGCGACGAAGAAGTTGAGGCCCTCGACTGGGGCATGAGCTTTAACGTGGGTCGTGAGGTTCCCGATAATGTGGCGTACCTGGGCATTCGCGCAAGCTACTTCCATATTGACAATCGTGCTGAGGGGGGCCGCAACAGCTATGATTTACACGTGGCCCGTGTGAGCGATTCGCGCTTTGAGCGGCTGGTGCTGCTGGACGCGCCGCGCGTCGATGCGCCAACGCGTCTGCAGTGGAAGGTCAACAAGGTGGGCGTACCAGCGGATGGACTACCGCAAGCAGGCGAGACCCTGCGTATGCACTTCGATGCGAGTAAGATCCATTTGGTTTGTCGATAGCGCCGGGTAATGCCGTCGGGGATATAAGCCTCGGCGGCTTTGTTTGCCGTTCGTCGAATGAGAGATGACAAACTCTTATCAATTAAGATAATTATTTATTAAACGGCGGCACACGATGCTGTCGTACGAATGTCAACGATGTTTGCATGGTCGATGACCGTTGATATAGTTGACCTCAACTGGTTAAGGAGGGTGCGTACATGCCACAGACGACATATATTCGCCGCGTTGCCGCGCGTGCCCTGTATATGGCCCGGAGTCGCATATGAGCAGGTATGTTCACGGCTCCGGGAGAGACGACGCACAACTAAATAATCGACCGCAAAGCAGGTTCCCTAAAATTCCGGGTTTGGGCACGGCCGGGCAATCGCCGTCCGTCGTGCATCGATGCCGCTGTTATCCGTTTTTGGTTCGAGAGGGGAACCGTCATGGCTGAAGAATTTGATTTCCATCCGATGTGGGAGAGCCTCGGCATGAATCTTGCCGACCACGACATGCTGTTGGGCGCCGTGGGCCAGATGTACGGCGATATGTTCCTGACGCAGAACAATCGCCCCAAGTCCACGTCCTACCTGGACTTTGTGGCCACCAACATCCATAGCGGCCGTATTAAGGAGATGCTCGACAAGAAGGAGGCCGGCGAGGCCACCAAGATCGTCGGTTCGTTCTGCGTGTACGTGCCCGAGGAGATCGTACTTGCCTGTGACGGTATTCCCGTGGGCCTGTGCTCGGGTGCCGATTGGGCAACCGATAAGGTCGAGGAGCACCTGCCGCGCAACACCTGTCCGCTCATCAAGAGCTTTGCCGGCTTTAAGCTGGGCGAGGTCTGCCCCTACATTGAGTCGAGCGACCTGGTGGTGGGCGAGAACACCTGCGATGGCAAGAAGAAGGCCTACGAGTTCTTTGCAACGCAAAAGAACATGTACGTCATGGATATTCCCAACGTGCACGACGAGTCGACGCTCGTGACCTGGAAGGCCGAGGTCAAGAAGCTCGCCGCCAAGATCGAGGAAGAGTGTGGCGTCAAGATTACGCCCGAGCGTCTGAAGGCCGCCATCCACGCCGTCAATGAGAAGCGTCGCGCCCTGCAGCGCCTCGCTGCCACGCGCGCTGCCGACCCGGCGCCCATCAGCGGTCTCGACAGCCTGCTGACCGTTCAGGCCGCCTTTATGGACGACACGCCGCGTCTGACCGGAGCCATTAACGATATGGCGGCTGAGTGCGAGCAGCGTGTCGAGGCCGGCGAGGGCGTGGCGCCCAAGGGGACCAAGCGCATCCTGTACACCGGCACGCCCATGGCCGTGCCCAACTGGAAGCTGTTCAACCTCATCGAGAAGGCCGGCGGCGTCGTGGTGGGCGAGGAGTCTTGCACGGGTTCGCGCTACTACAAGGATCTGGTCGACGAGTCCGGTGAGACGGTCGACGAGATGCTCGATGCCATTGCCGAGCGCTACTTTAAGATCAACTGCGCCGTCTTTACGCCCAACGACCAGCGTATGAAGGATATTGTCCAGATGGCCAAGGACCTGCATGCCGACGGCATCGTCGACGTGGCCCTGCAGTTCTGCACGCTTTACGAGATGGAGTCGTTTGTCGTGGAGAAGGCCGCCGAGGAAGCCGGCATTCCGTTTATGCACATCACGACCGACTACGCCGGCGAGGATGCAGGCCAACTGCAAACCAGGATCGAGGCTTTCTTGGAAACCATTTAGGGGTATCCGTTCCGGCGGCTTCCCCAGGCACCCGATCTTGCCGTTCAAACCGTCGCTTACGTACCAAAATACGCGGCGTTCCTCTTTCACGGCAACCTCGGGCTCCTGGGAAAGCCGTTTCCTCGGTTGGTCAAAAAGTTTGTTAAGGAGTTATATGTCGGAAAATATGGAGCAGCCGTTGCCATCTACGTTTGAGGAGTTCAACGAGCAGCGCAAGGCGGCGTTTATTCGTGTCAAGGATTACAAGCAGGCGGGCAATCGCCTGGTCGGCTTTTTGTGCAGCTATACGCCGCTCGAGATTATCGATGCCGCGGGCGCCGCAAGTGTCGCTCTGTGCGGTACGTCCGATGAGGTGATTCCCGAGGCCGAGAAGGTGCTGCCGGCAAACCTCTGCCCGCTCATCAAGTCGACGTACGGTTTTGCCTATTCGCAAAAGTGCCCGTTTACGTACTTTAGCGACATGATCATCGGCGAGACCACCTGCGACGGCAAGAAGAAGATGTACGAGCTACTCAACGAGCTCAAGCGCACGCACATTCTGCACCTGCCGCAGGGTCGCGATCGCGCCTACGAGCGTGAAGGCTGGTACGAGGAGTGCCGCCTGCTCAAGGAGGAGCTCGAGAACTTCTACGGTATTACGATTACTGATGACGACCTGCGCGCCGCCGTCCGTCGTCGCAATCGCCTGCGTGCTGCCCAGCTCGAGATGTTTGCGCTGCAGGCCAACCAGCCGGCGGCCATGAGCGGCGTCGACCTGATGAGCACCATGTTTGCCGGTACGTTCAGCTTTGATATCGAGGCCTATACGCAGCAGCTGGAGCAAAAGGTTGTCAAGCTGCGCGAGGCCTACGGCGCGGGCGAGCGCCCGGTTGCGGCGGATGCCAAGCGCATTCTGATCACCGGTTGCCCGGTGGGCGGCGTGATCAATAAGATCGGTCGCACCGTCGAGTCCAACGGCGGTGTGGTCGTGTGCATGGACGACTGCTCGGGCGAGCGCACTGCGGCCATGATGATTGACCCGGAGGCTCCCGACATCCTGCGCGCCATCGCCGACCGCTACCTGGATATCAACTGCTCGGTCATGACGCCCAACGACGGCCGTATGGAAAACACGCTGGCCATGTGCGAGAAGTATCACGTCGATGGCGTAGTGGAGAGCGTGCTCCAGGCGTGCCACACCTTTAACGTGGAGAGTGCGCGCATGCAGGAGGCCGTCGAGGGTGCGGGTATTCCGTACATGAAGATCGAGACCGACTACAGCAACGGCGACATGGGTCAGATCGAGACGCGCATCGCTGCCTTTATCGAAACTCTCTAGCTTCCTCAGGCACCGGATCTTGCCCCTCAAACCGTCGCTTGCGTACCCAAAGTACGCTGCGCTCCTCTTTCGGGACAATCTCCGGCACCTGAGAAACCTAGAGCTAAGGCGCCTGAACGCGCCGCTGTCTTTGATGTTTAGATTGGGAGAGAGCCATGATAGGGATCGGGATTGATATCGGGTCTACGGCGGCTAAGGCTGCTGTGGTCGATGGGGAGGGTTCGGTGGCGTGGATGTGCGTGCAGCCAACCGGGTTTTCCTCGGTCGATGCTTCCGAGCGGCTGCGCGAGGCGCTGGCAGCGGCTGGCTACGACGTGACGGCCGACGACGTGCGCGTGGTCGCGACCGGCTACGGTCGTGTCGCCGTGCCCTATGCGCACAAGGTCGTGACCGAGATTACCTGCCACGGTACCGGTGCCGTGCGCCTGTTTGGCGATCACGGCACCGTGATCGACGTGGGCGGTCAGGACACCAAGGTCATTCAGCTTAAAAGTGGTCGAGTGGCCAAGTTTGCCATGAACGACAAGTGCGCCGTCGGCACGGGGCGCTTTTTGGAGATCATAGCCGACCGCCTAGGTATTTCCCAGCAGCAGATGGCCGATCTGGCACGTTCCGGCGAGCCTACCAAGATTTCCAGCATGTGCACGGTGTTTGCCGAAAGCGAGGTCATCAGCCTGATCGGTCGCGGTGAGCCGCGCGAGAACATTGCGCGCGGCGTGATCGAGAGTGTCGTGTCGCGCGTTGCCACTATGGCCGGGCAGGCCGCGGGCGCCCCGTACTACCTGACCGGTGGCCTGTGCGAGAACGCCTTCGTGGTGGAGCGGTTGGGCGAGCTACTGGGGTCGCCGGTGACCACCTCGCCCCAGGCTCGCTTTGCCGGCGCCATCGGCGCGGCGATTCGCGCACAGGCGCTCAATTAATGCATCCGCCGCAGGCTCGCATTCATGCGTATACTGGGAGAAAATGATTGACCGATGAGAGGAGGTATCGATGGCTGACGATCAGATTAAGCTCACGTCTATGACCGCCGCGAGCGGTTGAGCCGCTAAGCTGGCTCCCGGAGCCCTCGCCCAGGTCCTGGGCGACTTGCCCAATGTGCATAACGACAACCTGCTCGTGGGGTTCGATACCTCCGACGATGCGAGTGTCTTTCGCGTAGGGGAGAACTTGGGCCTCGTGCAGTCCATCGACTTCTTCCCACCGATGGTCGACGACCCGTTTCTGTTTGGCCAGATTGCCGCGGCAAACTCACTGTCGGACATCTATGCCATGGGAGGCACTCCCTCGCATGCCATGAACCTGCTCTGCATCCCCAGCTGCCTGGGGGTGGAGGTGGCCGGTCAGATTCTGGCGGGCGGCGCCGACAAGTGCGTCGAGGCGGGTTGCTCCATCGCGGGCGGCCACACCATCAACGACGACGAGCCCAAGTACGGCTTGTCCGTGAGCGGCTTTGTCGCGCTCGACCGTATGCTCGCCAACAGCGGCGCACGCGTGGGCGATGCGTTACTGCTGACCAAGGCGGTTGGCTCGGGCATCATCACCACGGCCATTAAGGGCGAGCTCATCGAGCAGGACGAGGCCGCAGCCATGTTTGACTCGATGTGCACCCTCAACGAGGCGCCGATTCGTCTGGCCGAGGGACTTGATCTTCACGGCTGCACCGATGTCACGGGCTTTGGCCTGATCGGGCATGCATGCGAGATGGCCGAGGGCTCGGGCGTGCAGATTGAACTTGCGTCGGGGGCGGTGCCGCTCTTTGACCAGGTGCTCGACATGGCGCGTCTGGGCATTATCCCCGCTGGCTGCTACCGCAACCAGGACTTCTTTGGCCCGCGCGCGACGGCCGACGAGGACCTTGAGCCGGGCATGTTGGATGCGCTGTACGATCCACAGACTTCAGGCGGTTTGCTTATTGCGGCGCCCGCGGCGGATGTGGATGAGCTTGCGCGCCGTCTGGATGCCGAGGGGCGTATCGCCGCCGTTGTCGGTCGCGTGTGCGAGCCGGTGCCAGGCGGTCCTGCCGTCCACGTTGTCCGTTAACGACACGTTTATTGAGCTCTGTACCGTTCTAAAACGATTAATTCGAAAGGAAAAACTATGTCTACCAAGATTGAAGTCAATGCCATGGGCGATGCCTGCCCGCTGCCCGTTGTCAAGACGCTTAAGGCACTCAAACAGCTTGATGGCGGGGGTGCCGTGGTGACCTCGGTCGATAACGAGACCGCCGTCAAGAACATTTCCAAGATGGCACAGGAGAAGGGCTGCACGGCCTCGGTCGAGAAGGTTTCTGACGCCGAGTGGCACGTGACCGTGGCGGCCTCTGGCACCGTTGCCGTGGCCGATCCCGAGCAAGATGGCGCTGCCTTCTGTGATGCCAGCGCCGGCAAGGGCAAGCTCGTCATTTCCGTCTACACCGACTGCATGGGCCGTGGCGACGACGAGCTGGGCCACAAGCTCATGAAGGCCTTCATCTTTGCCGTGACGCAGCAGGAGGAGCTGCCCGCGACCATGCTGTTCTACAACGGCGGCGCCAAGCTCACCGTAGAGGGCTCTCCGGTACTCGACGACCTGAAGGGTCTGGCCGAGCAGGGCGTCGAGATCCTTACCTGTGGCACCTGCCTCGACCACTATGGCATTAAGGACCAGCTTGCAGTAGGCGAGGTCACCAATATGTACGTGATCGTGGAGAAGATGGAGCAGGCCGTGCGCGTCGTGCGCCCGTAGCGTATTGGTTGGAGTTGCCATGAGGGAGAAGCGCCCGGCGCTTGTCATCACGTTTCCCACCACGGCGGCCGCCATGGGCTGCGAGTCCCTGTGCATCGAGCGCGGCCTTCCCGGGCGAACGATTCCCGTACCCGGGGAGGTCGCTGCCGGCTGCGGTCTGGCGTGGAAGGCGTTGCCTGTCGATGAGGAGCTGCTGCGCGGCGAACTCGCCGCGGCGGGCATTCCCACCGAGGGCTTTACGGTGATTGATATGTGGGAGGTCGTGCGATGATCTATCTGGATAACGCGGCGACGACCATGCACAAGCCGCAGACGGTCATCGATGCCGTGACGCAGGCGATGTGCTCGCTCGGCAATGCCGGGCGCGGCGCCACGTCGGGTGCGCTCGACGCGGCGCGTACGATTCACGGTTGCCGTGCCAAGCTCGCGCGCCTTTTAGGTTGCCCGAGGGCGGACCATGTGTGCTTTACGCCCAACTCCACGGCGGCGCTCAACACCGTCATCAATGGCGTGGTGCGCCCCGGCGACCGTGTGGTCACAACGGTGCTCGAGCACAACTCCGTGCTACGTCCGCTCAACCGCTTGGCGGCAGAGCAGGGCGTGACCGTTGAGCATGCGGGCTGCGACGCGAATGGCGCGCTCGACTACGACGAGCTCGAGCAGCTGGTCACGCAGGGCACGCGTGCCGTGGTGGTGACGCATGCCTCCAATGTGACCGGCAACGCGGTCGACATCGCACGCGTTGCCGCCATGGCCCATGCGGCCGGCGCGCTCGTGATCGTCGACGCCTCGCAGTCTGCCGGTACGGCGAAGATTGACATGGATGCCATGGGGCTTGACGTGGTGTGCTTTACCGGCCACAAGGGGCTCATGGGACCTCAAGGCACCGGCGGCCTGGCCGTGGCGGAAGGCATTGACGTGGCTCCGTGGGCCATGGGTGGCACCGGTGTTCACAGCTTCGATGAGCTGCAGCCGCTTGAGTGGCCCACGCGCCTTGAGGCGGGCACGCTCAACGGTCACGGTATCGCAGGCCTTTCCGCCGGTCTCGACTTTATCGAGGCACAAGGCGGGGTCGAGGCGATTGCGGCGCATGAGCGCTCGCTTGCAGAGCGCTTCCTCGACGGCGTTCGCGAAATCCCCGGCATTGCGCTCTACGGTGCGTTTGACCAACCCACGCGCTCGGCGATCGTCTCACTCAACGTGGGCGATATAGACTCTGCCGAGATCTCGGACGCGCTTATGCAAGGGTGGGGGATTGCGACGCGCCCCGGCGCCCATTGCGCCCCGCTCATGCACCGTGCGCTGGGGACCGAGCGTCAGGGCGTCGTCCGCTTCTCGTTTGGGTATTTCAACACGGACGAGGAAGTCGATACCGCGATTGACGCTTTGCGCGATTTAGCCTGCTAGAGCGTATATACTTGCGGGACGGGTCTTTTGCCCGTCCCGTTTTTGTTTCGACCCGAAAGGTGTGCCTATGGCTTCATCCGCCCCGCGCGGTCTGCGTTCCGCCCATGTCGTTACCGTCGGCATTGCGCTGTTCTCGATGCTCTTTGGCGCCGGTAATCTCATCATTCCGCCGTTGTTGGCACTTCAGGCCGGCACGGCCACGCCGCTTGCCATGATTGGCTTTTTGATTGCCGCTATCGGTCTGCCCGTCATGGGCTTTATCGCCGTCGCGCTCGCCGGAACGGCGCGCGAGCTTGCCGGCCGCGTGCACCCCAAGTTTGGTGAATTTTTTGTCGCGGCGGTCTACCTGGCCATCGGCCCGTGCCTGGCCATTCCGCGCACAAGCTCTACGGCGTTCGAAATGCTGGTGCCGCTGCTACCCGAGGGTGTTTCACTCGGCACGGCACGTTTGGTGTTTGCCATTGGGTTCTTCGTCGTCGCGTTTGTGCTCACGCTGCGCCCGGGCGTCATCACACGCGTGCTCGGCCGCATTACGGGTCCCGCGCTCATTGCGCTCATCGTGCTGGTTGTGGGTGCTGCCGTGATCTCGCCGCTGGGACCGGCTGCCGCGCCGCAGGCTCCCTACGATGCGGGCGCCGCCGTGCAGGGCTTTCTGACTGGCTATCAAACCATGGACCTGCTCGCGTCGCTCGCCTTCGGCATCATCATCGCCGAGACCATCCACGAGTTGGGTGTTACCGATGACAAGCGCGTGGCCTTCGAGATTTCGCGTTCCGGTGTGATCGCCGGCGTGCTCATGGCCATCATCTACTGCGGCTTGGGCCTTGCCGGTATGCAGCTCGGCACCGTGATGCCCGACGCTACCAACGGCGCCGCCATCCTTGCGCGTTCGGCCTCCATGCACTTTGGTCTTGCTGGCACGGTTGTCGTCTTTGCGATTTTCTTCCTAGCCTGCATGAACGTGTGCATTGGCCTTATCAGCTGCTGCTCGCGTTACTTCTGCGAGACGTATGTGGTCGAAGGGGGAGCGGAGGCCTCCGAGGAGGCCATGCGCCGCCCCTTTGCGGTTCTCGCCTTTGTGTTCGCGGCGTTTTCGTGCGTGCTTTCCAACGTGGGCCTCGACGTGATTCTTATGTTCTCGGTGCCTATGCTCAACGCCTTGTATCCCGTTGCCATCGTGCTGGTGCTGATGGGCCTGGTGCACGGCTTTTGCGACGCTCATCCGCAGGTGTGGATCTGGGTCGGCGGCGTCGTCGCGGTGCAGAGTGTGATCACCTCGGTCCGTGATGCGTTCTTTGCGGGCGCGTGGCTGCCGTTCGATGCGCTACCGCTGGCGGATATCGGTGCCGCGTGGGCGCCGGTTGCCGTGGTGGCATTTGTGATCGGTCTGCTCCATAGTCGTTTTGTTGCACATTCGAGGAGCTAAGGCATCAATGCTTGCACAGGCGGGGAGTCTCCCCTATAATTTCCTTCGCTTTGGGACACGCAAGGTTTAGACCTTAGCTGCTCAACACCTTCGGGACGTGGCGCAGTTTGGTAGCGCGCCTGCTTTGGGAGCAGGATGTCGCAGGTTCAAATCCTGTCGTCCCGACCATATCTTGCGGGCGTAGTTCAATGGTAGAACCCCAGCCTTCCAAGCTGATGACGCGGGTTCGATTCCCGTCGCCCGCTCCATAGGATATCTTTAACGGCTTTGGCTCCTTTTGGTGCCAGAGCCGTTTTCATATACATGCCGGGGACCCCACATCCCCTCCTAAGTTGCGGTGAAATAGTTCCTGGATTAGCCGCAAAAGCTGTTATCCAGGAACTATTTCACCGCAACTTATTGAGGCCGAGCGGGCTGGGTCGATGATGGGTTCTGTTGTCGAGAAGATGAGGACAGCCGGTCAGGATTCTGCGTAGGGTTTTGTGGTTGGTATACCGTAGCCGCGCATCATGGAGCCGAACGCTTTGACATCGTAGGTGTCTGAGAGCTTGAAATGAATGACGTTGTGGCCCATGGCACGCAGGTTCGTGTCGCGCATGAGGGCAGCTCGATAGGTTTTTGCCGCAGTATGTTCCGGATCATTTTGGGCATCGTCCTCAAACTTGCCTAGTCCATGCAGCTCAGCCAGCATCCAAGAGCCGTTTGGCATCTGCCAGCCGTAATCTGCCAAATAATAGCCGGCGTTTCCCGGTCGAGTGATTTCAACCTGAAGTTCGGGAGCGGCAACTCCCGCCAGAATCATTGCCGCCCGTGCTTCGGATTCTCCACCGTTATCCGATCTGCCATCCATGTGTTCAAAAACGTCAAATGCGCGCGCGATGCCGTGCAGTCCGCGGCAGTTCCTTTGTGCATATGCACGCAATTCTTCACGCTCGACACCGTACTCACGAGCCAACCCGTCGACATAGCCTAGTGCATATCGAAAAGCGTTAGTTCGGGCGATGTCGACCACCGTGCGATATGGATTCGTTAACGTAAAAGGACCGAGCTGCCATACGTCGCCCGGCCGCCAGCGTCGGTATTCAACGAATTCGTACATATCGCGTCTGGTGGAACGCGGCAACAGCACTTGCACCTTGTCGAGAAGCGAATATGCAGAACCGATGCCATAGAGCAGTGCCGCCGTTGCTCCACAAAACACGGCATTCGGTTCAACGACCGCAATAGCGGATGCCAATTGAAAGATGCGATCTTCGACGCCGAGGTCATTCCAATACGCGGGATCAGCGTAGACATGGTTGTAGAGTCGAATAATCATCTCTTTTTGCATGAGCGCGTAGGCACAGCGTTCATCCCATTTTTTGGTAGCTACAAACAGGTGCCCGCCATGATGGGCCTCGAATAACCGGAAGAACAGCTCTAATTGCGGTTTGGTACAGCGTTTATCATGACTCATTTTCGACCCCATGGTCTCGAGGGGGAGTGAATGACACTACGCTATCCCATATTTGGCCCGCCTGACCTTGCCATGAACTGACCAAAAGCTTGACGGGGCAGGTCAGAGTCATGAGTCGTAGCCAAACATATCGGCAAACGGTTGATTAGTGCCCCTCGGCGGCACTAAAAACCACCCTTACAGAAAGTTGCGGTGGAATAGTTCCTGAAAGGCTCGAATAAGCCTAAATCCAGGAACTATTTCACCGCAACTTAAGAGGGGATGGGGCTGAGTGGCGGGCGATGCCGTTGCCTGTCGGTTGGTGGCGGGATTGGTGGCGGAGCTTGTCGATGGTGGAGTCGGTGCTTCGGCTGCGGGCTTCGGCGGCGCGGTCGCGGGCGTCGGCGGCGGTTTGGCGCTGGCGGCGGTAGTCGATCATGCCTTGGATGATGGGCTTGCCAAAGCTCACGACATCATCGTTGTAGATGGCGGTTCGGGCTGCGAGGAGGCAGTCGGTAAAGTCCATATGGGTCTTGCCAAAGAGTTTGACGGCAAGGGCGACAACGGTGGGCTCGTCGACCATGACGTCATCGAGCAACCTCTTCATGGCCGCAGTAATCTCAACGCGGGGAACCTTATAGACGTCGCGCAGCGTGACCACGACGCGCGTGATGATTTCGGGGTAGACGCGAGCGGTGCGCGTGGCGATGACCTTGGCGGCGCGCGGTGACAGAACCTCGTCGTCGTCAAGCAGGTAGCGCAGGATGACGGTCTCGTCGATGATGGTGCTACTCATGGATATCTACTTCCTCGGGACCCAAAATCGAATCGTCGCTTTCTGTGGCAAGGTACTCAATCCAGCCATTGCGCTCTTCGGAGCGGCGATTGGGGTCACCATATGCTTTGAGCGATCCATAGGCGGCGGTGCCGTTCTTTGAGCGCACGGCGACCGGCTGAAAGGGGAGCTTGCGCATCAAAATGCTTTGCGCGACAAATAAGCGGACAGCCTCGGCGAGCGATGTGCCCATGGCATCGTAGAGATGCTCGGCATGCTGCTTGTCTTCCTCGCGAATGCGCACCTGCAGGATGGCTCTTTTTTGAGTCGATGACATCACTGGCCCCCTTAATGAGCGTGCAATATAGTCGGTCAAATGCGGCATGTGCCGATACTTGAGCATCTTATAACGATTACTTTATTTCACTCAAGTTGATAACCATAAACACGAATACAAGCGTAGTACATCCAAAATGAGAGCGCATAAAAATCTCTGAGGCGTACGCATGTAATACACTCACCTTTATAGCTTCTAGAGAATAATTCCAACCTGCCAAAACCCCTGCAATACACCCGTATTGCAGGGCCTATGCTCAAGTTTGCCCCCTGCAACTGCGTATATTTAACCTGTATATCGTTGGAGAAACTCTATCGAGTGCATGTTTCGCCGCATGCATTCGATTCGTCGATGCCGGACCACGGGCGGTCCGGGGCAACGTCGACAGGGTCTCTCCGGCATGGGATTCAGGAGGGAGTGAACAACATGGGCAATAAACGAGTCGTGGCTGATTCTTCACGCTGCATTGGGTGCCAAACCTGTATGGCGGCGTGCATCGAGGCGCACGATATTCCCGGCAACATCGCCGCACCTCGCTTGCGCGTAACGCGCACCTACGAGATTTCCGCGCCGGTGGCATGTCACCACTGCGAGGACGCTCCGTGCGCCAAGGCCTGCCCCACGGGCGCCTTGTTCTTTGATCTAAAGAACCATCGCATCGGCGTCAACGAGGACAACTGCATCGGCTGCAAGAGCTGCGTCATGGCATGCCCCTTTGGCGCCGTGAGCGTGGCGACCACGCAGGTCCCCGTCTTGATGGGTGACGTTCGCGTGGGTTCGCAGACTAAGAGCTTCGTGCTCAAGTGCGACCTGTGCGTGGACCGTCCCGGCGGTCCGGCGTGTGCCGAGGCGTGTCCGACCAAGGGCCTCACCCTGGTAGACGAGGAGCGTCTGGCAGAACTGACTGCCGAGCGTGCCCGCGCCACCATCGAAAACGAGGCGTAAGCGTCGGGCGACAGGCCCAATGATTGTCAAATAAGTACCGAGTATTCGGTAGCAGAGAAAGGAAGGAGGGTGTCATGGAGAAGCATAAAGTGATTTGCCCGTACTGCGGCGCCGGTTGCCAGTTTAACCTCTTGGTCCAAAACGGCCAGGTCGTGGGTACCGAACCGCTCAACGGCATCACCAACCAGAGCGAGCTGTGCCTTAAGGGCATGAGCGGCTACGACTTCATCAACGACACCAAGATCTTGACTCCCCGCGTACTGCACCCGATGATCCGCCGCACCAAGGGCGCGGATCTTGAGCGCGTAAGCTGGGACGAGGCACTGGATTTCACCGCATCTAAGATGCAGGCCATAATTGACGAATATGGTCCTAACGCTGTCATGACCACCGGCTCTTCGCGAGGCGGCGGCAATGAGGCGAACTACGTCATGCAGAAGTTTACGCGTGCGTGCATCGGCACCCACAGCGTAGACAACTGCGCCCGTACTTGACACGGCCCTACTGTCCTCGGTCTGATGGACACGGTTGGTTCAGGTTGCATGTCATGCTCCATCCCCGGTATGGAGGATGCGGGCTGCATTTTCCTCTTCGGCTATAACCCTGCCGATTCGCACCCCATCGTCGCAAGGCGTATCGTGCGAGCCAAAGAAAAGGGTTGCAAGATCATCGTCGCCGACCCGCGCCATATCGAAACCGCGCGTATCGCCGATATCTACCTTCCGATCAAGAACGGTTGCAATGTCGCGTTCCTCAACGCCTTTGCCAACTGTTTGGTCAACGATGGCCTCTACGACAAGGAATTCGTCGCCGAGCACACGAACGGCTTTGACGAGTGGTGGGAGACCATCAAGAACTACACTCCCGAATCCGTACAGGACATCACGGGTGTCGAGCCCGCGTTGATCCACCAAGCTGCCGAGATGTACGCCACGGCGAAGCCTTCTGCCATCATTGGCTGGGGCATGGGCGTGTGTCAGCAGAAGCAGAACCTGAAGACGGTGCACACCATCGCCTCCATCGCCTGCGTTGCCGGCCAGATCGGCAAACCCAATTCCGGCCTCGCGCCCGTGCGTGGCCAGAACAACGTCCAGGGCTCCTGCGATATGGGCATGCTGCCCAACCTGTACCCTGGCTACCAAAAAGTCACCGACCCCGCCGTGCGTGCCAAGTTTGCCAAGGCGTGGGGCGTGCCCGAGGAAAAGCTCCCCTTGGAGGAGGGCTACAAGCTCACCGACCTGGGTCACCTGGTCGACGAGGGCAAGGTGCACTGCTTCTACAACTACGGCGAGGACCCGGTGCAGACCGAGCCCGATTCGGCCGGTATGCGCAAGACGCTCTCCGAGCTGGATCTGTTCATTTGCCAGGACATCTTTATGACGCAGACGACCATGCTCGCCGACGTCATCCTGCCCGCTACCTCCTGGGGCGAGCACGAGGGTGTCTTTACCGCCTCTGACCGTAGCTTCCAGCACTTTGACGCCGCCGTTCCGCCCAAGGGCGAGTGCCGCCACGACTGGGAGATCTTCGCGGACCTGTCCACGCGTATGGGCTACCCCATGCACTACGACAACACCGAGCAGATCTGGAACGAGTGCATTAGCCTGTGCCCCAACTTTGTGGGCGCAACCTACGAGAAGATGGCCCCCGAGGGCGGCTACGCTCAGTGGCCCGTCAAGTCCACCGACGTAAACGACCACGGTACGGCCGACATGTTCGCAGGCGGCAAGTTCACCACCAAGGACGGCCGCGCCAACCTGATGGCGCACGATTGGGAGGCGCCCTCCGAGCTTCCCGATGATGAGTACCCGCTCATCCTGTGCACCGTCCGCGAGGTCGGCCACTACAGTTGCCGTTCGATGACCGGCAACTGCAAGACGCTGGCGCTGCTCGCCGACGAGCCGGGTTTTGTCCGCATGAATCCCGCGGACGCCGAGGCACGCGGCATCAAGAACGGCGACATCGTCTCGATCCACAGCCGCCGCGGCCAGGTATACAGCCGCGCCGACGTGAGCGACCGCATCAACAAGGGCACGGTCTACATGACCTACCAGTGGTGGATCGGCAAGTGCAACGAGCTGACCATGCACAAGGTCGACCCGGTCTCGCACACGCCCGAGGACAAGTTCTCCGCCTGCCAGGTCGACGCTATCGCCGACCAGGTCTGGGCTGAGGGCGAGGTGGAGCGTCAGTACACCGAGCTCAAGCAGGCTCTGGTGGACGCCGCCGCTCCCCAGGACGTTGAGCCCGGTGCCGCCAAGTTCGACGACGAGACGCACGTGAACCAAATCGTGTAGTCCCGTTCTCGTTGGCTTTTTGGGCCGGGCGTCCCGTACGTTCGGGAGCCCGGCCCGTTATTTTGAAAGGAAGTGGGGATGAACCGCTTCATCGACATCAACCCGGAGAGGTGCATCGGCTGCGGAACATGCCAGTCCGCCTGTGCCGACGCCCACCGGATGCAGGGTCTTCAGGATACGCCGCGCCTGGCGCTCGTGAAGACCGGCGGTATTTCGGCCGCCCTTGCCTGCCACCATTGCGAGGGTGCCCCCTGCGCCGAGGTCTGCCCGGTGAATGCCATCGAGCACGATGGCGACCGCATCCACGTCAAGGAGCAGGAGTGCATCGGGTGCAGGCTGTGCGCCATCGCGTGCCCCTTCGGAGCCATCCATCCCGATGGCACGTCTATCGCCGGTGTCGCAGGCATGTGCGACCCGACGCCTTCGTATCCTAAGTCCCTGAGCAGCCTGCTTACGTGGGCTCCTGGCCAGTACACCTGCGCTGTCAAGTGCGACCTGTGCGCCTTCGATCCGGACGGCCCGCATTGTGTGGCGGCGTGCCCCACCAAGGCGCTGACCGTCATGGGCGGCGCGGCCGATCGCGAGCTCGACGAGGCCAAGCGCCTGCGCTCGATCGAAAACGGTCCGGTCGTCGACGTTACCGCTGTGGCCCAGGGCCTGTCCGAGAAAGCAGAAGGGAGCGTAAACAATGGATAGCATGACGCTGTTTATCGCATCGCTTGCCGTCTCGTGCATCGGTGCGCTCGCCTCGGTTCTGCTGATCAAGGCCGATAACGCCGCCAAGACCGCCGGCTGCCTAATCGGCGCCGTCGCCGCGGTGCTTTCGTTTGTGGCCGGTATCCAGGCCGTGCTGGGCGATGTCACGTCGGTCGACACCATCGTGTTCTTCCCGTTTGCCCATTTCCAGCTGCTGCTCAACCAGCTGTCCGGCCTGTTCGTGGCGCTCATCTCGGTGCTCGCGTTTGCCGGTTCAATCTACGGTCTCAACTACTTTGATGAGTACCCGGGCAAAAAGGGCCGCGCCGGCTTCTTCTTTAACACCTTCGTGGCGTCCATGATGCTCGTCATCACCGGCGACAACGTGTTTTGGTTCCTGGTCGCCTTTGAGCTCATGTCGCTGACCTCGTACTTCCTGGTCGTGATCGAGGAGAACGAGAACTCCATCCATGGCGGTTGGCTCTACTTTGTGATCGCGCACGTGGGCTTTGTGCTCATCATGGCGAGCTTCCTCACCATGACCAACTTCGCCGGCGGCTCGTTTGCCTTTGCGGATTTCCGCGCTACGCAGTTTAGCCCCGCGGTCGCATCCGTGTGCTTCGTGCTCGCCTTCTTTGGCTTTGGCGCCAAGGCCGGTATCATCCCGCTGCACGGCTGGCTGCCCAAGGCGCATCCCGAGGCGCCGTCCAACGTGTCGGCCCTCATGTCCGGCGGCATGATCAAGATCGGTATCTTCGGTATCCTCAAGGTGGGCCTCGACCTGCTCTCCGCCTCTGGCGTTTAGGTCTGGTGGGGTCTTATGGTCATGGTCTTCGGTGCGATCTCGTCGGTCCTCGGCGTGGCCTTCGCCCTGCAGGAGCATGACATCAAGCGCCTGCTGGCCTATCACTCCGTCGAGAACATCGGCATCATTCTGCTCGGCGTCGGCGCCTCCATGGCCGCCATGGCGCTCAACTCGGTCGGCATCGCCGTCCTGGCTCTGATGGCCGCCCTCTACCACACGTTTAACCACGCGATGTTTAAGGGCGAGCTGTTCTTGGGCGCCGGTGCGCTGCTGTACTCCACGGGTACGCGCAATATGGAGAAGATGGGCGGCCTGTTCCGTCGTATGCCGGCAACGGCCATCTGCTTCCTCGTTGGCGCGCTTGCTATTTCGGCCATCCCGCCCTTCAACGGCTTTGTGTCCGAGTGGTTTACCTACCAGTCGTTGTTTAACGCCGCCATGCAGGGCGACAAGGCCGTCATGATCGTGGCCGTGTTCGCTGCCGTCGCACTTGCCATTACCGGCGCGCTGGCTGTCACGTGCTTCGTCAAGGCCTACGGCGTCTCCTTTGCCTCCGCGCCCCGCTCCGAGGCCGCGGCTAATGCCAAGGAGGTTCCCGCCCCCATGGTGTTTGCGCAGGGCCTGCTCGCGACCATCTGCGTCGTGCTGGGCATTGGCGCTCCCGTGATCGCGCCCGTGCTGGTCGATGTCGCCGCGTCCGTGCTGCATCCGTACGGTGGCGTGTTTGCCGCCGAGGGCATGGAGCTCATGAACCAGTACTCCGGCGCTGCCACCTCCACGCCCGCGATCGCCATTGCGCTCGTGGTGCTCGTCGGCCTTGCCTGCGGTTATCGCAAGCTCAAGACCGTCGGCAAGGTGCAGAAGTCCCAGCCGTGGGCGTGCGGCTATGCTCCCAACGAGCATATGCCCGTCGTGGCCACGACCTTTGCTTCCGAGGTGTCCTGGTTTATGCAGCCGCTCTACACGCTGCGCGACCGCTGCACGGCCGTCTGCTGGTCCATCGCGCACTTCTTCCAGAAGCTCACCGGTGTGGCCGAGGCTGTGGAGCCCGTACCCGACAAGGTTCTCGTCGATGCCTCGCATAAGGGTGTCGAGAAGCTCGCCGACCTCGCGACTAAGCTCGAGGGCGGCAACTACAGCATCTATATCTGCTACATCGTCGCGGCACTCGTGGTGTTCCTCGTGCTCGCCGTGCAAATGGGTTAAGGAGGGGAGAGCATGAACAACATCGTACTTGCCGTTCTGCAGGGCGTGGTCGTTATGGCCGTCGCGCCGTTCTTCTCCGGTCTCGGTCGCGTGATCCGCGCCAAGATGCACAACCGTCGCGGCCCCAGCATCATGCAGGACTACCGCGACCTGGCCAAGCTCTTTGCGCGCCCCGAGTCCCAGAGCGAGGACGCGAGCTTTGCGCTGCGCATTATGCCGCCGCTGTTCTTCGCCGTTGCCTTTATGCTCGCGATGGGTCTGCCGCTCTTTACGGCACAAAGCCCCATCCCGGTCTTTGGTGACGCCATCACCATCATGTACAGCCTGGCGCTCGCCCGCTTCTTCTTCGCCCTCTGCGGTGTGGATTCGTCCAACGCCTACGCCGGTATCGGCGGCGTCCGCGAGCTGCTCATGAGCGTGCTCATCGAGCCGTCTATGCTGCTGGCGCTGTTTGCCGCTGCCCTGGTTTGCGGCTCCACCGACATCGCCACCATGGGTCAGCACATCATGACGGGCGCCATCGACGCGCCGGTCGCCGTGATCCTCGCCGGCATCGCCTTTGCGATTGCCTGCTACATGGAACTCGGCAAACTGCCGTTTGATCAGGCCGAGGCCGAGCAGGAGCTTCAGGAAGGTCCGCTCGCCGAGCTTTCCGGCCCGTCGCTTGCCATGGCCAAGCTCGCCATGTCCATGAAGCAGGTCCTGGTCGTTGCTTGGTTCTGCGCGATCTTTGTCCCCTGGGGTGAGCCCGCGACCGTGGGTGCCGCCGCCGTTTTGGGCGCGGTTATCTTCCTGGTGAAGTGCCTGATCGACTTTGTCGTGTGCGGCGTAATCGAGAACTCCTGCTCGCGCTCGCGTTTTAAGGTGCTTGGCAATCAGACTTGGGCCGTTGTGGGCATCGCCGTTCTGGCGTTTGTTTTCGTGGTCGTTGGCGTGTAGGAGAAGGGAGAAACAATGTCATTTGCAGTCAGTCTGTCCCTTCTCGGCTTGGTCGCTATCGCGGCCCCGATGGTGGCCTCGGTGCTTGTCGCCCTGTTCCCCCGTCCGTACGCCAAGTGGTTCAGCGTTTTGGGTGCCGCCGTCTCGACGGTCTGCACCATCGCCCTCGCCGCGAATTTCGCTGGCGCCGGCATGCCCGACACGCAGGTCCCCCTGATCTCGTTTGGGCGGACCCTCGTCATGGGATTCACCTTCGATCGCATGAGCACGCTGCTCGCGCCCGCCTTTGTGGGTATCGGCCTGCTTGTCGTGATCTATTCGATCCCCTATATGAGCGAGAATAACCGTGAGCATCCCGATGCACCGCGTCGTCGCTTCTACGCGTACCTCGCGACCTTCATCGGCGCCATGGCCGGCCTCGTGTACAGCTCGACCCTTTTGGGCCAGCTTGTGTTCTTTGAGATCACGGGTGCTTGCTCTTGGGGCCTCATTAGCTACTACATGTCGCCTACGGCCAAAAAGGCCGGCATGAAGGCCCTGATCATTACGCATATCGGTGCGCTTGGCCTGTATCTGGGCGCCGCCATCGTGTTTGCCCACACCGGCACCTTCGCCATTACCGCGATTGCCGGCCTCGACGCCAAGCTCAAGGCTATCGTCCTTTTACTCGTGCTGTTTGCGGCCTGGGCCAAGTCCGCACAGGTTCCCATGTACATGTGGCTGCCTTCGGCCATGGAGGCGCCGACGCCTGTTTCGGCCTACCTGCATGGCGCCTCGATGGTCAAGGTCGGCGTGTGCGTGTTCGCGCGTGCACTCGTCTCTGCCGGCGAGATTCCCGAGATCGTGGGCTGGGTCGCCATTATCGACGCCATGGTCACCATGCTCTTTGGTTTCCTTATGTACCTGCCGCAAAAGGACATGAAGCGCCTGCTGGCCTTCTCCACGATCGCCCAGCTCTCCTATGTGTTCTTTGGTCTGGGTCTTTCGGTCTTTGGCAGCCAGCTGGCCTTTGATGGCGCCGTGTGCCACATCTTTAACCACGCCTTCGCCAAGACGCTGTTCTTCCTGATCGCCGGTTCGTTCTCCTTTACCCTCGGCACGCGTATGCTGCCCAAGCTTCGCGGCATCGTAAAGAAGTACCCGATCTCGGGCGTGGGCTTTGGTGTCGCGGCGCTCGCCATTGCCGGCGTGCCGCCCATGAACACGTTCTTCTCGAAGTTCCAGATCATCGCCGGCGGCTTTTCTGTGGGTGCCGGCAACGTTGCGATCCTGGTTCTCGTGTGCATTATGGTCGCCGAGACCGTCGCCACCTTCGCCTGGTTCCTCAAGTGGATGGGCTATTGCCTGCCCGGCGAGCCGAGCGACGAGGTCGCTGCGGGAGCCCCGCTTCCCCGCGCGATGGCATTCGTGTTCATCGTGCTCACCATCATGGTTATCGTCAGCGGCCCGCTTTCGGCCAGCTGGATCGGTTAGGAGGTAGAACGACATGGGTTATTCGATCGTCAACATCCTTGGCGGCCTTCTGATCGTCACGTCCACCATGGTGGTCGTCTCCAAGAACATCAAGCATGCCATCAGCTGGTATGCAGTGCAGTCGCTGGTGCTCGTGGGACTGCTCGCCACGCTCGGTGCCACTACCGGTGCGCAGGAGCTGCTTATGTGGGCCGGATCTGCCTTTATCACCAAGGTCGTCCTGGTCCCTTATATCCTCAACCGCGCATACAAGAAGATGGGTGAGCCGAGCGACGCATCGCTCAAGGCCGGCCTTAAGCCTGCGTGGGCTATTTGCATCATCGCCGTGGAGGTCGCGATCTGCTTTGCCGTCGTGACGCAGATCAGCCTGCCCACGGCCGAGGTCGCAACGCCTGCGCTCGCTATTAGCTTCGCTCACTTCTTTGTGGGCCTCACCTGCATCATCTCGCAGCGCAACATCATGAAGCAGATCTTTGGATACTGCCTTATGGAAAACGGCAGCCATGTGACGCTCGCGCTTTTGGCCCCCACCGCTCCCGAGATCATCGAGATCGGTATCGCCACCGACGCCATCTTTGCCGTCATCATCATGTCCATCGTCGTGCGTCGCATTTGGGACGACTCCCACTCGCTCGATGCGCGCGACCTGTCCGAGCTGAGGGGGTAGTCCATGGAAACGTTGATTCTCGCCCTGCTCGCGACTCCTTTGGTGTTCTCGCTGGTCATGGCGTTTTTGCCCAAGAATACGTCCTATAACGTATTTGCCGGTCTCAACCTGGTCTCCGTCGCAGCCGTACTGGTGCTGTCGATTATGACGGCCGGTGACGTCCTTACGAGCGGCGAAACCGCGAGCGCTCTTGGCCTGTGGTTCCACCTCGATTCGCTGGGCGCCATCTTTGTGCTGCTCATCGGCTTTATCGGTTTTCTTACGGGGCTGTTCTCGCTGCCCTATGTAAAGGCCGATATCGAGGAGGGCTCCATGCCCGCCGAGCGCGCCAAGCAGTATTTTGCGCTGTTTAGCCTTTTTGTGTTCACCATGCTGCTCGCGTGCCTGTCCAACAACATGATCCTCACGTGGGCCGCCGTGGAGGCAACCACGCTTTCCACCGTGTTCCTCGTGGGTATCTACAAGAACAAGACGGCCCTCGAGGCTTCTTGGAAGTATGCGATGGTCTGCACCGCCGGCGTGGCCTTTGGCCTGTTCGGTACACTGCTGATCTACGCCAACGCCGCCGACGTGATTCCCAACGCCCACGAGGCCGCGTTCCTGTCGTGCGTGCTGCCGTATGCCGATCAGTTCGACCCGACGCTCATGCGCCTTGCCTTTGCGTTTATCGTGATCGGATTTGGCACCAAGGCTGGCCTGTTCCCCATGCACACTTGGCTGCCCGATGCCCACTCCCAGGCCCCGAGCCCTGTCTCGGCCCTGCTTTCGGGCGTGCTGCTTAAGTGCGCCATGCTCGTGATCATGCGCTTCTACGGCTTTACTATCCAGGCCGTGGGCGCCGAGTATCCGCAGCTTTTGCTGCTGATCGTCGGCACGCTGTCCATTTTGGTGGCGGCGCTTTCGATGTTTCGTCAGGACGACCTCAAGCGCCGCTTTGCGTACTCGTCTGTGGAGAACGTGGGCGTTATCGCCCTGTGCTTGGGTATCGGTGGCCCGCTGGGTATCGCCGCGGCCCTGCTGCACTGCGTGTTCCACGGCTTTACCAAGACGCTTGCCTTCTGCGTGTCCGGCAACATCCAGCACGCCTTTGGCACGCGTAGCCTGGCTAAGATTCAGGGCGTCGTCGAGGTTGCTCCCGCAACCGCCGCGCTCGCCGTCCTGGCGCTGCTCGGTCTTGGTGCCTTCCCGCCCTTTGGCATGTTTATCTCCGAGTTCCTGACGTTTGTCGCCGGCGTTACCGCCGGTCCCATGTGGCTGGTTGTCGTGGTCGCCCTCGGTCTTACCGTGGCCATCTCCGCGCTCACCCGCATCGCACTCAAGTCGGTATTCGGCCATGCGCCCCAGGGCATGGGAAAGCATGAGGCCCCGGCGCTCATGCTTATCCCCGAAATCATCCTGGCTGTCATGATCTTGTGGTTTGGCATCGCCACCCCGCTGCCTCTCGTGCACGGTGTGGAGACCGCGACCGGCATCGTGCTCGAGCAGAGCACCGAGGAACTTCACGCGACGCCGATGTACCGCGCTGTGTTCGGTACCGAGACCGCTCAGAGCGAGGTGGAGTAACGAATGATTGAAACTGAGAACAAGGTGTATGCCCGTCGCTGCGAGAGCCATGTCGAGGCCCTGCGCCGCGCCGTTCCGGGCTGCATCGAGAAGGTTGAGTGGCAGTGCGAGGACCAGCTGACGATTACCGTCAAGCAGGACAAGCTGCCCGAGGCCGTCCACTACCTGTACTACGAGCGCTACGGCTGGATTCCCGTGATCATCGGCAACGATGAGCGCAGCCTGTGCGGCCGTTACGCCGTGTACTACGTCATCTCCATGGAGGGGGAGGACCCCGGCTGGGTGACCGTGCGCACCGAGGTCGATCCAGCCAAGATGACGTTCCCGTCCGTGACGCCGTTCGTCCCCGCCTGCGTGTGGGGCGAGCGCGAGCTGCGCGATATGTTCGGCCTGATCCCCGAGGGCCTGCCCGATCGCCGTCGCCTGGTGCTGCCCGACGATTGGCCCAGCGGCCTGTACCCGCTGCGCAAGGACTCCATGGACTACCGCTTCCGTCCCGCTCCCGCGAGCGACATGGAAAACTACGAGTTCTTGGCCGACACCAAGGGCAAGGAGACCACGCTCGTCCCCATGGGCCCGCTGCACATTACCTCCGACGAGCCTGGCCACTTCCGCCTGTTCGTTGAGGGCGAGACGATCGTCGACGCCGACTACCGTCTGTTCTACGTGCACCGCGGCATGGAGAAGGTCGCCGAGACGCGCCTGAACTATGACGCCGTGACGTTCCTCGCCGACCGTATCTGCGGCATCTGCGGCTGCGCTCACTCTGTGGCCTATGCCGAGGCCGTCGAGCGCGCCCAGGGCATTCATGTCCCGCCGCGCGCCCAGTACATCCGCGCCATCATGCTCGAGGTCGAGCGTCTGCACTCGCACCTGCTCAATATTGGCCTCGCATCGCACTACACGGGCTTCGACTCCGGCTTCCAGCAGTTCTTCCGCGTCCGTGAGAAGTCCATGGACCTGGCCGAGAAGCTCTCCGGTCACCGCAAGACCTACGGTCTCAACGTGATCGGCGGCGTGCGTCGCGACATTTTGGCCGAGCAGAAGCTCTCCACGCTCACGACCATCCACCAGCTGCGCTCCGAGGTTCAGGAGCTCGTCGACGTCTTGCTCTCCACGCCCAACTTTATTGAGCGTACGAGCGGTATCGGCATTCTGGACCGCAAGATCGCACGCGACTTCTCGCCGGTCGGCCCGCTCATGCGTGGCTCGGGCTATGCCCGCGACGTGCGCTTTGACCATCCCTTCGACGGCTACGCCGATCCGGATGTTCAGAAGATGCATGCTGCCACGGCAGACACCTGCGATGCCTTCGGCCGCACCGCCGTCCGCATCCAGGAGGTCTACGATTCGATCGACATGATCGAGACCATGCTCGAGAACTGCCCGTCGGGTCCCATCCTTACCACGGATTGGGAGTACACCCCGCACAAGTACGCCATCGGCGCCACCGAGGCTCCGCGCGGCGAGGACGTGCACTGGGCCATGCTCGGCAACAACCAGAAGTGCTACCGCTGGCGTGCCAAGGCGGCCACGTACAGCAACTGGCCGGTCCTGCGCTACATGTTCCGCGGCAACACCGTGGGCGACGCGGCGCTGATCGTCGGCTCGCTCGACCCGTGCTACTCCTGCACCGACCGCGTGACGGTGACCGATGTCGCCGCCAAGCGCGACCACGTGCTCGACAAGGAGCAGTTCGAGAACGTCTGGCGCGACAAGTCGCCGCTTGCGGGCGAGGGCACCATGGCCGCTCCGCTCGATGAGGAGGCGCTCTAATATGCTGAAGCTTTGGAAGGTTAACGCCAAGGCCGGCGACGCGACGGTCAAGTACCCGTTTGCGCCGTTCCCCACCAACAAGGACATGCGCGGCAAGCCCGAGCACAATGCCGAGCTTTGCATCGCCTGCGGTGCCTGCGGCGTGGCGTGCCCGGCCGATGCCATTCGCATGGACACCGACCTTGCGGCCGATACCATCACCTGGTCGATCGACTACGGCCGCTGTATCTTCTGCGGCCGCTGCGAGGAAGCCTGCCCCATGGAGGCCATCAAGCTCACCGAGGAGTTTGAGCTGGCCGTCATGAGCAAGGACGACCTCACCAGCAAGAGCGTCTATACGCTCGAGCACTGCTCGCGCTGCGGCAAGCCGTTTGCCCCGCACAAGGAGATCGACTACGCCAAGCGCCTGCTGCAAAAGGCCGGCGGCATGGAGGCCGAGCAGGCCGCCCGTACCGTCGGTATGTGCCAGGAGTGCAAGCGCGAGCTCGACGCCCTGCGCGCCGCCTCGGCCGTAAAGACCGGCAACGCGCACGGCATGGCTGCCAACGAGACGCTTGCGTCCGGCGAGCCCCAGGGCCCCGGCATGGAGTATCTGGGCGGCCACGGCGTGAACCCGGAGTATATCGACCGCGAGCTCAACCCCGATGCGCCCGAGATTCCCGCCGGTCCGGCGCCGGTCGAGGGCATCATCATGGATTTTGAAACGAAGGAGGAGTAACCATGGCCGAACCCACGCTTTTGCCCGAGCGGCTCCAGTACCGCCCGACCAAGATCGAGCTCGACGAGAGCATCGAGAAGGCCAAGGCGACCCTTCTTAAGAAGATCAAGCGCTCGGTGTATGTCTACCGCGTTGACTGCGGCGGCTGCAACGGCTGCGAGATCGAGATCTTCGGTTCCATCACGCCCGTCTTCGACGTCGAGCGCTTTGGCATCAAGGTCGTGCCCTCGCCTCGTCATGCCGACGTGCTGTTGTACACCGGCGCCGTGACGCGTGCCATGCGCATGCCGGCCCTGCGCGCCTTTGAGGCCGCACCCGATCCCAAGATCGTGGTGTCCTATGGCGCGTGCGGCTGCACCGGCGGCATCTTCTACGACAACTACTGCGTCTGGGGCGGCACGGACAAGATTCTGCCGGTCGATGTCTACATCCCCGGCTGCCCGCCCAGCCCCGCGCAGACCATCTACGGCTTTGCCATGGCGCTCGGTCTGCTGGACCAAAAGCTCCATGCCGAGACCACGGTGGAGGCCGCCGGCGAGCAGGCCGATATCCTGCACCCCGGCGTGCCGTACAAGCTGCGTGTGGCCATCGAGCGTGAGGCTCGCGCCATGAGCGGCTACCGCTACGGCCGTGACCTGGCCAACGAGTTTATGGATACGCTCGAGGGCGCGCCCAAGGGCGATATCCGCGGCGCCATGGCGCTGCTCATCGATAAGCAGGACGATCCGCGCCGCGTCGAGGTGTACTCGGCGCTGCAGGATCTGGTGCTGGCCGGAGGTCGCTAGATGGAGCTCACGGACCGCTCTGGTTACTTTGCGGGTCCCGGCATGCTCGGCGGCTCTTTTGGCGATGCCTCGCGCGCAAGCGACGAGGCCGCCGAGGGCGTCGCCGACCCCTGCCTGGGCCATACGCCCGACCAGGTGGTCTTCTATGAGCTCACGCGTAAGTTTGTGGAGACCGAGGAAGACGTTCCCCAGGAGGCCTGCGACGTGCTGTACTACACGCTCGCCGTGGGCCACCACACCGGCGTGCTCGACTGCTTTGAGCCGCGCCTGTCGGTGCCGGTGAACGTGTTCTATTCGCTCGTCGACGCGCTGCCGGAGGGGGAGGCCAAGACCAAGTTCGAGGCCATCCGCTCCTTTGGCGAGTGCCAGCTCGACAAGGCGGCGGTGCCGTCGCTGCTCGAGGCCTGCGACACGCTGCTCGACGATCGCGGTTTTCGCGGTTCGGCCAAGGCCGGCATCTCGGTGTTCGATGACGATTTTGGCCTGCATGCCCAGCAGGTCGCGTTCTTAATGAAGTTTCGCGATCTGGTTGAGCGCGTGCGCGATGTGTCGGGCGTGTATCTGACGGGGAGGCTACAGTAATGAGTCGCGTTGTGGATGGCCGTGTGAACGGCGCCCCGTTTGCGGGCATTGTGCTCACGGCGGGAAGCGTGCTGCGCGCCGACGATGCCGCCGGCCCCGTGCTCTCCAAAAAGATGGAGGACACGCCCATCGCCGGTTGGTACACCATCGACGGTGGGCAAACGCCCGAGGACGACATCATCGAGGTCAAGCGCGAGCGTCCGCCGCGCCTGGTGTTGGTCGATGCCGCCGACATGGCGCTGCCCGTCGGCGCCATCCGCTTGCTCGACAAACGTGACGTGGCCCGCAAGTCGATGTTCACCACGCATTCGCTTCCCTTGTCGATTCTGATCGAAGAAATCGAGCAATCGTGCGAAGATATCGTCTTCATAGGGATTCAGCCGGGCGATACGGAGTTCTATAACCCCATGTCCCCGGAGGTCTTTGAGGCCGTCGACGCCGTGTATGACGCCGTGGCCGCCAACGACTTTTCCCACTTTGTCCGCTTGGGGCAGGAGCTATAGGAGCGCTTGTCCCTGCTGATTAGGAAAGAAGTGATTGACATGGCAGATTCCAAGGCAGAATATTCCGCTCCCGATTGCCTGGCGCCCGCCGCGATCGAGGCCAAGACCGAGGTCGCCGGCGTGACCAAGGCTAACCTGCCGGTCGCTAAGGCCTTTCTGTTGGCAATGTTCGCCGGCGCGTTTATCGCCTTCGGCGGCCTGTTCTTTACGGTGTTTTTGAGCGACAGCACGCTGGGCTGGGGTGCCCAGCGCGTCGTGGGCGGCCTGTGCTTTTGCCTGGGCCTGGTGCTGGTGCTGGTGTGCGGCGCTGAGCTGTTCACCGGCAATTCGCTTATGGTCTGCGCGCTCAAGAGCAAAAAGATCACCTTGGTCCAGATGCTTAAGGCATGGATCGTCGTGTGGGTCGGCAATTTTGTCGGTGCTCTGTTCATCGTCTTTTTGGTGTACATGGCCGGCATCTATAAGCTCAACGGCGAGGCGGTCGCCAACTCCATGGTGAGCGTCGCCGCCGGCAAGGTGACGGTCGACTGGGTGACGATCTTCTTCCGCGGCATCCTGTGCAACATCTTTGTGTGCCTGGCCGTGTGGATCGGTATCGCCGGCAAGACCGTGGTCGATAAGGTTGTGGGCATTTTGCTGCCCATCGCTGCCTTTGTGGCCTGCGGTTTTGAGCACTGCGTCGCCAACATGTACTTTTTGCCTATGGGCGCCGTGATGCATGCATGCGGTTACGGTGCCGACGTCGCCGGCGCCGATGCGCTCAACGCTGCGGGCATTGCGTTTAACCTGTCCGCCGCCACGCTGGGCAACATCGTGGGCGGCGCGGTTCTGGTCGCGCTCGGCTACTGGTTTGTCTACGCCAAGAAGTCCGAGGCGTAATAAGCCGGAATGACGTACGGGCCTCCCGAGGGGCGTTTGCCTTTTGGGAGGCTCTTCGTGTCTTGCTGCGGTAGATGCTGCGGGCTTTGCGTCGCGGCAGCTGGCGGCAGAGCTGTGGTGCGGTGGGGCCTGAACCCCTGAGCTGGAAGGAATAATCGAGATGGCATCGAGAACTATGCATGACGGTCGCTCCGTGGTGACGACATGCGGGGGATGCTATGCCGATTGCGCCTTTGCGGCCCATGTTGAGGATGGACGTGTGGTGGCCGAGTTGCCGGTGCCGGGGCATCCGTGCGCGGCGCGTGCCCTGTGCGCCCGCGGACGGCATCGCCTGGCAATGCCGTTTGACGAGCGTGACCGCATTGTGCACCCCATGCGACGCCGCCGGGATGGCTCGGGGTTCGATGCGATTACCTGGGACGAGGCGTTCGCGCAGATTGCCGAGCGTCTTTTGGGGATTGTTGACGAGTGCGGGCCTCGTGCACTGGGCATGACGCTCGGCGTGCCCTCGTTCGACCGGTACTGGGCGTATCGCTTTATGCATGCGCTGGGTTCGCCCAACGTGTACGGTGCCGACGGTGCCTGCGAGGTAAGCCGACTTACCGGTTGGGAACATAGCCTGGGTTATAGTCCCGCCTCCGACCTTGCGCATACCGACTGCATCATGTATTTGGGGCGATCCATTGTCGATTCGTCAACGATGGGGGCCGTTGATGCGCTCAACGATGCGCGCCGGCGTGGGGCGAAAATCATCGTGGTCGACCCTCGGCGCAGCGGCTCGGCTGCTATTGCCGATCGCTGGCTGCGCGTGCGCCCGGGCTGCGACTTGGCGCTGCTGTTGGGTATTGTCCACGTCTTGATTGCCGAGGACCTGTACGATCACGAGTTCGTGGACCGCTACACCACAGGCTTTGACGAGTTGGCGCAGGCGGCCCGTGCTTGGACGCCCGAGTGGGCGGAGTCGATGTGCGACGTGCCGGCCGCAGAGATTGTCGCGACGGCGCGCGATCTGGCTGCCGCCGCGCCTGCCGCCGTGGTGGATGCGGGCTTTCATGGTGGCATCGGTATCGCGTATGCCAATAGCACCCAGACCGCGCGCGCTATCTGCTTGGTCGATGTGCTGCTGGGCTGCATCGGGCATACGGGCGGCGCGCTCAATCCGCCCACGCCGCTTGTGTTGGGCGATTTGGACCCTGCGCGTTTCGCGACGCCGTCGATGCCGTGTGGGTCCAAGCTGGGGTCCGAGCGCTATCCACTGGTCGATCCGGTGCGCGGCCTGTGCACGACCATCGGCCAGTCGATTCTTGCCGGCGATTTGCGTGGACTCATCGTTTATGCCAGTAACCCCGGTGCGGGATACGGCAATGCACAGGCTTGGTTGGGTATTTTGCAGCAGCTCGACTTGCTCGTGACAATAGATATTCGCTGGTCCGAGACGGCGCGTGCTTCTGACTTTGTGCTGCCCGATGTGACGTATCTGGAGGCCGACCGCGGCGTGGGCACGGTCGTGGGTGTCAACGATTCGCGCGTGTTCTACCGCAACGCCGTGCTGCCTGTGCAGCATGACGACACACGTCCCGGTCGGGAGATTTTTGCCGGTCTGGCGCAGGCGTGTGGCGTGGGCGAGTACTTTCGGTTCACGTCTGATGATCTGGCAGCTGCCCGGGTGGAGCCTTTTGGGATTGATCTGGACGAGCTCAAGGAGCGCGGCTGGGCCGACACGGGTGTTTCGTTTCCGTCGCGTACGGGCGAGCCGGCGATTCCCTTGGGTGGCGGCAAAATTGCGCTGGCAAGTGACGTATGGGAACGAGCCAGCCTGGGTCGTGTACCCAACTGGATCGCTCCCATGGTGGAGCCTGGCCCGGGGATGTTTCGCCTCATTAGCGGCAATCGACCCTTTGAGTCGCATACCTCGCGCAGGCTCGCGGCCCAAGGTGCCGCCGAGGCTGGGTCGGACCTGGATGCCGTGCAGATGAATGCCGATGCTGCTGCGCATATGGGCATCGCCGACGGCGAGATCGTCGAACTCGTGAGCGATATGGGCCGCGACCGCGTGCGCGTGGAGACGACGCCGTATCTGCATCCGGCGTGCATCTTCACCTCGGCCGCCCCCGGTGGGCGTACGTTTGACGCCGATGCCGGTGGCGCTCAGGCCCTGGGCGTCGGGCCGCTCGACCACACACCGCTGCGTTGGGACCCGTTGACGGGTGCCGCGCTCACCCAGGAAAACGCCGTTCGCTTGGAAAAGATTGTCGCGCGCGGGGATAATGACGAGTAATTGACTCAGCTGATGTATTTGACTGATCCACGTTTCTTTTGAAAGGCCGCACATGAGCGATAGCCAGAACATGTCCGATGAGGTGCGCGCACGCCTGCGCGCCATCCCTTCCGTCAACGAGCTGCTTGCCGAGTGGCCGGTGGTGAAGGCGGTGGGGGAGACCTGCGACGCGGTGGTGCATGCCGCCGTCACGGCCGAGCTCGACGAGGAGCGCGCCGCCATTCGCGCCGGTGCCGCCCCGCGTTCCAAGCGCGAGCTGGCCTCGGCTATCGAGTGGCGTGCCCACCGCTCCGCGCTGCCGAGCCTGCGTCCCGCCGTTAACGCCACGGGTGTCGTTATCCATACCAACCTGGGTCGAGCCCCGCTCGCGGAGTCGACCGCCAAGGCCGTGGCCGAGGTCGCGCGCGGCTACAGCACGCTCGAGTACAGCGTGGATACCTGCTCGCGCGGGTCGCGCAAGGAGCACGCAGCGCAACTGATCCGCTCGCTTACCGGTGCCGAGGATGCGCTGGTCGTCAACAATAACGCGGCCGCCGTGCTGTTGGTGTTGGCAACCCATGCCGCGGGCAAGGAAGTCATCGTCAGCCGCGGCGAGCTTGTCGAGATTGGCGGCAGCTTCCGCATCCCCGATGTCATGGCGGCCTCGGGCGCCAAACTCGTCGAGGTCGGCGCCACCAACCGCACGCATTTGAGCGACTACGAGCGCGCCATCACGCCCGATACGGCGATGATCCTTAAGGTCCATCCTTCTAACTATCGCATCGAGGGTTTCCACGAGGAGGTGGGTTCTCGGGAGCTTGCGGCGCTTGCCCATAAGCACGGCCTGCTGTTCTATGAAGACCAGGGCTCGGGGGCGCTGTTGCCCGACGACATCTTGGTGCGCGGCGGCGAGGAGACCACGCCGGCTTCGGTCGCGGCGGGGCTCGATATCGTGTCGTGCTCGGGCGATAAGCTGCTCGGTGCCGCACAAGCGGGCATTATCATGGGCCGTCGCGATCTGGTCCAGGCCTGCGGGTCGCATCCGCTCATGCGTGCCCTGCGCCCGGGCAAGCTCGCGCTGGCGGCGCTCGAGGCTACACTGCGTATTTACATGGATGGGGCGGATGTGGCCCATCGCGAGGTGCCGGTACTCAACATGCTCACGCTTCCGCAGGCTCATCTGGAGCGTCGCGCACGCAAGTTGCGCGAGCTGATGGTGGCAGGCCTCGATAAGGCTGGCTGCCCGTGTGCCGTGCAGGTGGAAATCGTCAAGGAGTCGTCGACTCCCGGCGGCGGCTCGCTGCCCACCGTGGAGCTGCCCACGATGTGCGTGGCCGTCTGCCCGGTCGACGGGCGCCTGTCCGTCGATGCGCTCAAGCGCTCGCTCGTCCAAGACTTCGACACGCCGGTCGTCACGCGCACCTCGCACGATCGCATTTTGTTTGACGTTCGCACACTCGTGGGCGACCGCGATATCGAGACGGCGGCATCGACGCTTGCCGCGTGCGTTGCCAAGGCGGTGCGCCGATGAGTGAGCGTGACACGTTGGTGGAATGCCCCGTTATCGTTGGCACGGCTGGCCATGTCGACCACGGTAAGTCGGCGCTCATCGAGGCGCTGACGGGTAAAAACCCCGACCGTCTGGAGGTTGAGCGCCGTCGCGGCATGACCGTTGAGCTTGGCTTTGGCGAGCTGGCGCTGCCGAGTGGCAAGATCGTTGGCCTGGTCGACGTGCCGGGCCATGCGCATTACTTGCGCGCCATGGTGCAGGGTGCCACGGGTATCGACGTCGCCGTGCTGGTGGTCTCTGCCGTTGAGGGCGTAATGCCGCAGACCCGCGAGCACGTGCATGTGCTGGAGCTGCTGGGCGTCACGCATATGGTGGTGGCGCTGACTATGTGCGACTTGGCCGATAGCGAAATGATTGAGCTGGCCGAGCTCGACGTCGATGATTTTTTGTCGAGCACCGTGTTTGCGGGCGCGCCGATCGTTCCCGTGTCGTCAAAGACGGGCGAGGGGATTGATGCGTTGCTGGCAGCGCTCGACGAGTGCGTGGACGCCTGTTGGGCTGCCTGTCGCGATCGCGCCGAGCAAACCGACGCCGCGCCGCGCCTGCCGATCGATCGCTGCTTTACGATCAAGGGTGCCGGCACCGTCGTGACGGGTACGCTGCACGACGCGCCGGTTGCGGTGGGCGATGAGCTGGTCGCGCTGCCGTCGCGCACGGTCTGTCGTGTGCGCGGGGTTCAGGTTCATGGTGACACGCAGCGGGCGTTGCCCGGTCAGCGCGTGGCACTCAACCTGGTGGGCGACGGTGCCGCTTCGCTCGATCGCGGCGAGATGCTCGGTGTGGAAGGCCGTTTTGGCCAGACGCTGCGCTTTATGATGACATTGACCTACCTGGGCCGTGAGGGCGCCAAGCCGCGCGTGCTCGAGTCGGGCGCGCGCGTGCACGTGATGGCGGGTACGGCCGAGGTTGTCGGCCGCATTATGCTCATGGAGGGCGAGGCGCCTGTGGCGGTGGGCGAGACGCGTACCGTTCAGGTGCGTCTTGAGGACCCGCTGCCGCTGCGCGCCGGTGACCATGCCGTGGTGCTGTCGTATTCGCCGGTTATGCTCATTGGCGGCGGTCGCGTGCTGCTGTCGCGCTGTCGTCGCTCGCGCGAGCTTGCCGAAGGAGAGCGTGCACTGTATGCGGCGCTCGAGTCCGGCGATATCGCGGGCGCGGTGGATGCGTGGCTGGCGCTGCAAGCGCTGCCGGTTGCGGCCGTTGATATTGCCGAGGCTTTGGATCTTGGTACCGGCGAGGTCGATGCCGCACTGCGCGGGTTGGTGGCGAAGGGCGCTGCTCGCGCGCTTGCTGGCTCGGATGGCTCGCTGTATGCAGATGCTTCCGTGCTCGACGCCGCGATGGATGCACTGGCGGCGACCCTGTCAGCCATGCATGCGGCGGCTCCCAAGGAGACGGGCTTTACGCCCGGCGCCGTTGCCCATGCTGCGTGGCCTGCCGCTGATGAAGGCGTTGCCGCGGCTCTGATTGCCGAGGGCTGCTCGCGTGGCGTGTGCGCCGCCGAGGGTGCCGAGGTATTCGATCCGCATTCGGCCGCCGCTGCGGCACGCGTGGTGCGAGAGGCTTGCGAGCGGATCGTCGCGCTGCTTGATGAGGCCGGCCTGGATGCACCGGCGCTTCCCGAGGTGGGCGAACAGCTGCAGCTCGGCCGCGATACCATGACGCGTGCCCTGCGCGAGCTTTCTCTTAACCGTTCGATCGTTAAGGTCGAGCGCGACGTTGCCCTGTCCGCTGCCGCCGAGGCCCATGCGCGTGAGCTCGTCGCCGCCGCCATTGAGGCAGCCGGCGGCGCTGCCACCACGAGCGTGCTGCGCGAGGCCCTTGGCGTGTCGCGCAAACGCGCCATCAGCATCTTGGAGCACCTGGATGCCGTACGCTTTACGGTGCTCGACAAGGATGCCGGCGGCCTGCGCTCCCTGCGCTAGATCGGCCGCCCCGCCCCACCTCCTCAGTTGCGGTGAAATAGTTCCTATTTGGAGGCTTTGGCAGCAAATACAGGAACTATTCCACCGCAACTTCTTGCTCGTCTTTTTGGGATGGAGCCGTTTCGGTTTGGTAAAATACCTCCGCACTTGGGAACGGATGGGCTCCGGTGGGCTCCGCGGTCCTCAAAACCGTTGCGAGGCGTGCAAAACGTCTTGGATGTGTTCGATTCACATACGTTCCCGCCATACGCTACCAGCGCTTTTGTGCTCGCGGTCTTGCTGCGTGCCGCAAAGGCGCTGTTTTGTTTTTGCATGGGTTTGCCGTGCCGTCCGCTTTATCGGCGACGGTATTTGGCTTCGTGCGTCGAGTTTTGAGCATGCCGATGGGGGTGGTTTGCCGTATGACTACCGTAAGACGGGCCGATCTTTCTTGTGTCGTCCAGGCGGGCGGGTTGTCGTCGCGCATGGGCTGCGATAAGGCGCGCATGGCGTTTTGCGGTGAGCCGCTCATCGAGCGCGTGCTGGGTCGGCTGGCACCAGTTGCCGGCGAGTTGGTCGTGACGACTTCGCGTCCCAGCGAGCTTGCCTATCTTGAGGAGCACGCGTTTGGCGGCCTGGTGCCACGTGTGGTGGCGGACCTTGAAGGGCCGGCGGGCGCCATGCGCGGCATCGCGAGCTCGTTGGCCGCGGCCCGATTGCCGCTCGCGGCGATCGTCGCCTGCGATATGCCGTTTGTCTCGCCGGAACTCATCGGCGCGCTTGCCGATCGTGTTGAGTCCGAGGCGCTCGACGTGTGCGTGCCGCGCGAGGAGCGGGGGATTGAGCCGCTTTGCGCCGTCTGGCGCCGTGACGCGTGTGCGCCGGCCGCCCAAGAGCTGCTCGCCTGCGACCGCCAGCGCATTCGCTGCCTGATCGATCGCGTTCAGGCTGGTTATATGGATGAGCCGCAGATCGTTAGGGCCGCGGGCTCGACGCTCTGCTTCGAGAACGTCAATACGCCCGAGGAGTTTGCGGCGGCCGAGTTACTCGCCTAGACGATTGGAGTTGCCATGTCTCACGATATTTGCCCCGACACGGGAGAGCCTTGCACTTGCGATGGTTCCGAGCCCTGTACCTGCGACTGCGGTGGCTGTGGACATACTGCGGAAGAGGAGGCGGCCGCTGCGGCGTATCGTGAGGCACACCGCGAAGGCCCGTCCGGTGATGCCCTCGACCACGAGCGCAAGATTATCGTGTCGTTCGACAGTACCTTCGATGTGATGGAATGCGAGCAGCTGTGCCTGGATGCCGGCGTGCCCGGGCGCATTATGCCTTTGCCCGGCTCCATTACCGCCGGCTGCGGGCTGTGCTGGGCCATGCCGTTCTCCGGCGATGCGCTCGCCGGCTTCCGTGCTGCCACCGAAGGCCGCATAACCCCCGCTGACTACCATCAGCTCGTCCTCTAACCACCAACACCACCACATTGGGGACAGGCACCTTTGTGGTGGTTTGGACCACGGGGACGAAACAGCTTCGAAACACGCGATTTATACGTCAGGTGCTCAAAAACGCTTCTACCTGCATCGTAATCAAAACGAAACATCCGCTCGTTGGCTTATGCGTAACTTTGCTGCAACAGTGCGATATTATCCATACTCGATAAAGCTCGCGGCGCATGGGGTGCCGCGACCGACACTTTTCGTTTCCCATCATTGGAGGAAGCATGAGCTACACGCAGAAAGTTCTCGAAGAGCTCAAGGCCCGCTATCCCGAGCAGCCTGAGTTCATCCAGGCCGCGACCGAGATCCTCGGCACCATCCAGCCGGCGCTCGACGCCCATCCCGAGTACGAGGAGGCCGCCCTGCTTGAGCGCCTCGTCGAGCCCGAGCGCATCGTCATGTTCCGTGTCCCCTGGGTCGACGACCAGGGCAAGGTCCAGGTCAATCGCGGCTACCGCGTCGAGTTCAACTCTGCCATTGGACCTTACAAGGGCGGCCTGCGCTTTAACCCGACGGTCACCCTGGGCATGCTCAAGTTCCTGGGCCTGGAGCAGATCCTCAAGAACAGCCTGACCACCCTTCCCATGGGCGGCGGCAAGGGCGGCTCCGACTTTGACCCCAAGGGCAAGTCCAACAACGAGATCATGCACTTCTGCCAGTCCTTCATGACCGAGCTCTACCGTCACATTGGCCCCAACACCGACGTTCCCGCCGGCGACCTGGGCGTTGGCGGCCGCGAGGTTGCCTACCTGTTCGGTCAGTACAAGCGCCTGACCAACGAGTGGACCGGCGTCCTCACCGGCAAGGGCCTCTCCTTTGGCGGATCGCTCGCCCGTACCGAGGCCACCGGCTACGGCCTGGCTTACTTTGTGGATGAGTACCTCAAGAGCCGCGGCGACTCCTTCGAGGGCAAGAACGTCGTCGTTCACGGCTCCGGTAACGTCGCCATCTACGCGGTCCAGAAGGTCTCTCAGCTCGGCGGCAAGGTGCTGGCCTGCTCCGACACCCATGGCTGGGTCGAGGATCCCGACGGCATCGACTACACCGTGCTCGAGCATGTCTACAACAAGAAGCGCTCCGGCCACGACAAGGGCGTCACGCTCGCTATGTACGTCGACGAGAAGCCCAACGCCACGTGGCACGAGGGCGACGGCCGCGGCGTGTGGCAGCTGCCCTGTGACATCGCGCTGCCCTGCGCTCGCGAGAACACGCTGCTGCTCGAGGACGCCCAGGCGCTCGTCGCCAACGGCTGCAAGGTGGTCGGCGAGGGCGCGAACATGCCCACGACCATCGAGGCCACGACCTACTTCCAGGAGAACGGCGTCGCCTTTATGCCCGGTAAGGCTGCCAACGCCGGCGGCGTGCTCGTGTCCGGCCTGGAGATGAGCCAGAACGCCGAGCACCTGTCCTGGACCTTCGAGGAGGTCGACGGCAAGCTCGAGCAGCTCATGCGCGGTATGTTCCACAACGTGGACGACACTGCCAAGAAGTACGGCGAGGAGGGCAACTTCGTCATGGGCGCCAACATCGCCGGCTTCCTGAAGGTTGCCGATGCCATGCTCGCCCAGGGCGTCTGCTAAATCTTCGCGCGACATAGCATGTGATGAGGCTCCCAGCTATCCGGCTGGGAGCCTTTTCTATCCCGGAGGACTCCTCATATCTTGCGGTGAAATACGGACTGTTTAGCGCCCCAGAACGGCTAATCAGTCCGTATATCACCGCAAGTTATGGATGGGTGGGTGGATTTTGTCCTAAAACGGTGTGCGGCCCCTCGTTTGGTACACTTAAAAGTACTGGACAAGTGAAGAGATGGGGGAGAACGTGCTCAAGTTCGGTACCTACGTCCGTGTTGGAAACGCGGCCGAAGCCTATGAGCTCTTACAGAAGAACCGCAACAACAAGATTGTGGGCGGCGGCATCTGGATGCGCCTGGGTTCGCGTCGCGTGGCGACGGCGATTGACCTTTCGGCCTGCGGACTCGATCAGATTGAGGAGACCGAGACCGAGTTTCGCATCGGTGCCATGTGTACCCTGCGCCAGCTCGAGCGCCATGCCGAGCTCAACGCGCTTGTCAACCATGTCTTTGAGTTCGCCGTCCACGATATCGTGGGCGTTCAGCTGCGCAATACCGCCACGGTGGGCGGCAGCATCTACGGCCGCTTTGGCTTCTCGGACGTTCTCTCCGCCTTCCTCGCGCTCGATTCCTATGTTGAGCTGACGGGCGCCGGCCGCGTGCCGCTCGCGGAGTTCGTGGGCATGGGCTACGTGCGCGACGTGATCGAGCACGTCGTGGTCGTTAAGCACGACTACCGCGCGAGCTACGAGGCCGTGCGCAAGGCCGCGACCGACTTCCCCTCGCTGAACGTCACCGCCGCCTGGTGGGACGGCTCCTGGCACGTCACCGTGGGTGCCCGCCCGCTGCGCGCGACCCTGCTGCAGGGTGAGGCATGCGGCCTTACCGCCGAGCAACCTTCCGAGCACGAGCTTCGCGCCCTGGCCGCATCCGTGCGCTCTCTGAGCTACGGCTCCAACCTGTGGGGCTCGGCCGACTATCGCCGCCGCATCTCGGCCCCGCTGGCGATTCAGGCCGTGCGTCGCGCCGCCGGCATCGAGCTTTCGGCCGCGCTTGCCCGCGAGCTCGAGACCGTGCAAGTGCCTAAGTTTGCCACGGACGAGTATTCCTGCCGCCGCGTGCCCGGCGTCGATTCTAGCGAGGTGCGCTAATGGCTGCCAAACTCATCGATCTTTCCTTTACGCTCAACGGCCGCAAGGTCAAGGTTCAGATTGCCCCCGACACCATGCTCTTTGCGCTTTTGCGCGAGCAGGGTTGCGCGTCGGTGCGCTGTGCCTGCGAAACCACCAACTGCGGCCTGTGCACGGTGTGGCTCGACGGCGACCCGGTGCTGAGCTGCTCGGTTCCCGCCGCCCGTGTTGAGGGCCGCTCCATCACCACGCTCGAGGGACTCAAGGTCGAGTCCGAGGCGCTCGCCCGTGCGATGGCTGCCGAAGGTGCCGAGCAGTGCGGTTTTTGCGCCCCCGGCCTCATCATGAACGTGCTGGCGCTTGCCCGCGCCGCCAAGGAGGACCCGAGCCTCGTCGCCACGCGCGAGGAGGTCTCGCGCCAGCTCGCCGGCAACCTCTGCCGCTGCAGCGGCTACGAGAGCCAGCTGCGTGCCATCGTGCGCTTCCTCAACGAGTCCGGCGTGCAGGTGGGCTTTGAGATGCCCGAGCTGCCGGTCAACGACACCAGCTGTGACGGTGTCTCCTACAAGCAGATCACCCATAAGCAGCCCAAGAAGGACTCGAAGGCCCTGCTCGAGGGCCGTCCCGTCTACACGGGCGATATGGTGCCCGCCGGCGCGCTCATCGTCAAGCTCAAGCGCAGCCCGTATGCCCGCGCCAAGATCCGCTCCATCGACACGTCTCGCGCCCTGAAGGTGCCGGGCGTCGTGGGCGTCTACACCTATGAGGACGTGCCCAAGCGCCGCTTTACCATCGCCGGCCAGAGCTATCCGCAGCCGAGTCCCTACGACCGCCTGATCCTCGAGAACCTCGTTCGCTACCAAAACGAGGAGGTGGCGATCGTCGCCGCCGAGACCGAGGAGGCCGCCGACAAGGCGCTCAAGCTCATCAAGGTCGACTATGAGGTGCTCGAGCCCCTGCTCGACTTTACCAAGGCGCTCGATAACGACATCGTGGTCCACCCCGAGGGCGACGTGACCTTTATGTTCCCGCAGGGCGGCGACGTTGCTCGTAACCTGGTGTGCAGCGGTACCAGCGATTTTGGCGACTTGGACGAAGCCTTCGCCCAGAGCGACATCGTCTTTGAGCGCACCTACACCAGCCAGGCCACCCAGACCGCGCCCATGGAGACCTTCCGTGCCTTCGCGACGACCGACGCCTTCGGCCGCATTTCGGTGACCACCTCCACGCAGGTGCCCTTCCACGTGCGCCGCATGGTCGCGCAGTCGCTCGATATTCCGCAGTCGCAGGTGCAGGTCATTAAGCCGCGCATCGGCGGCGGCTTTGGCTCCAAGCAGACGGGCTGCTGCGAGATCTTCGTTGCGTTTGTGACGCAGCAGACCGGCCGTCCGAGCTACTGCTGCTACACCCGTGAGGAGACTATCACCGCGGGCAACTCGCGCCACCAGATGCAGATGACCGTCAAGCTGGGCGCCATGAACGACGGCACCATCACGGCCATCGATTTGCACACGCTGTCCAACGCCGGCGCGTACGGCGAGCACGCCACCACGACGATCGGCCTTTCGGGCCACAAGAGCCTGCCGATCTACAACCATGTGAAGGCGAGCCGCTTTAGGTGGGACGCCGTCTACACCAACACCAACCGCGGCGGCGCGTATCGCGGCTACGGTGCCACCCAGGGCCAGTTTGCCGTGGAGAGCGCCGTCAACGAGCTCGCCGACATGCTGCACATGGACCCCGCCGACCTGCGCCTTAAGAACATGGTGCGCGAGGGCGAGATCATGCCGCAGTACTACAACGAGAAGCTCAACGCCTGTGCGCTCGACCGCTGCCTGCTGCGCGCGATGGACATGATCGGCTGGCGCGACAAGCCGCTGGCCGTCGACCTGGGCGACCGCGTGCGAGCCCTGGGCTGCGCGCTCACCATGCAGGGCTCGGGCATCTCCAACGTGGATATCGCCGGCATCGACATGCGCCTTGAAGAGGACGGCTTCATTACCATTGGCACCGGCGCCACCGATAACGGCATGGGCGTCGACACGATCCTGGCGCAGATTGCCGCCGAGGAGCTGGGCGTGGAGAGCTCGCTGATCGTGGTGCGCGGCGTGGACACCGACGTGTCGCCGTTCGACGCCGGCTCGTACGCGAGCTCGGGCACGTATGTGACGGGCCTTGCCGCCAAGAACGCCGCGACTGAGCTGCGCGAGAAGATCTGCGCCAAGGCCGCCCGGATGTGGGACGTTGACGCCGTCGATGTGGTCTTTGATGGCCAGTACGTGCGCCTGTCCGACGAGCGTGCCGCGCGCGAGCAGAACCGTTACCTCACGCTGCGCGACTTTGCCAACCTGTGTGTCAAGAACATCGCCGGCGGCGACGCGCTGACCTCGCACGCCTCTGCCTGCCTGCCCGTTTCGCCTCCGCCGTTTATGGCCGGTATTGCCGAGGTCGAGGTCGACAAGGCCACCGGCAAGGTGACTGTGGTGGACTACGCGGCGGCCGTCGACTGCGGCACTGTGATCAACGAGGCGCTCGCGCGCGTCCAGGCCGAGGGCGGCATTGCCCAGGGCATCGGTCACGCGCTCTACGAGATTGTCGAGCACGACGACCGCGGCCGCCTGCGCACCGGCAACTTTATGAGCTACAAGCTGCCCACGCGCCTGGATATCGGCAGCATCCGCGTGGCCTTTGAGCCGAGCTACGAGCCGACGGGCCCGTTTGGCGCCAAGTCGATCGGCGAGGTCGTCATCAACACGCCGCTCGCCGCCGTTGCCTCGGCCGTGGCGCACGCCACCGGCCATCAGGTTCGCTCGCTGCCGATCACGCCCGAGAAGGCCCTGCTGGGGGAGTAGCGGGTCAGCGAACAAGTCGTAATGGGCGGGGCGGGGCAACTCGTCCCGCCTTTTGCACTCGTGGTGAGGTCGTGAGCTTGTAAAAGGTGTGCGTGCGCTTGCCGTTCGTATCTGCTATCATTCCTAGTCTGTGCGCTCATGCGGGCGTGGCGGAATTGGTAGACGCGCCAGATTTAGGTTCTGGTGGGATTCCCGTGAAGGTTCGAGTCCTTTCGCCCGCACCAACGCATCTGCGTCGGCTTCGGCCGTCGCGACTCTTTGTTGCATAAAGGTACCAGCACCTCAGATAAGCTGGGCAGTATGAGGAGGAACGTGTTGAACATCACCGCTTCTGACGTCAGGGACGCCAAGCTCACCGCTACGGTCACCATCCCGGCCGCCGACGTCGACGCCGCGATCAAGAAGGCCTACAAGGACACCGCCAAGAAGTACCGCTTCCCGGGCTTCCGTGCCGGCAAGGCTCCCCGTCCGGTCATCGATTCCGCTCTTGGCGCCGAGGCTACCCTCGCTCAGGCCACCAACGACCTGATCGCCGCCAACGAGCCCGCCGTCCTCAACGAGCTGGACATCGTCCCCACCAAGAGCGGTGACTACAAGGAGCTCGACCTCGCCAAGGATCACGAGGACTACACCTACACCGTCGAGTTCTCCCTGCGTCCCGCCGCTGAGCTCTCCTCCTTCGACGCTGTCGAGATCGAGATGCCCCCTGCGGAGGTCACCGAGTCCGAGATCAACAACCAGGTCGAGATGCTCCTCAACTACCGTGCCACCTTCGAGGACGTCGAGGGCCGCGCTGTCGAGTCCGAGGACTACGTTACCGTCGACCTCAAGGCCGTCGAGAACGCCGACAACTTTGCCGCCGAGGGCCGTATGCTCATCGCCGGTAGCGACAGCAACCCCGCCGAGTTCAACGAGGCTCTGATCGGCGCCAACGTTGACGACGTCAAGTCCGTCACCTGGACCGACGAGGCCGAGGAGGGCGAGGAGGCCGAGACCCACACCGTCGAGGTCACCGTCAAGGGCATCAAGGTCCGCAACACCCCCGAGCTCACCGACGAGCTCGTCAAGTCTGACTTTGGCTTCGACAGCATCGACGCTATGCGCGACGCCATCAAGATCGAGATCGAGCAGGACAAGGCTTCCCGCCTCCCGGCCGAGAAGGAGAACCGTTGCGTCTCCGCTCTCGCCGAGCGCCTGCAGCTCGACGAGATGGACGCCGACTACGAGCAGTCCGTCTTTGAGGAGCTTGGCCAGAACTTCCTGTCCAACCTCGCTGCCCGCGGCATGACGCTGGACACCTGGCTGCCCGCTTCCGGCCTGACCATGGAGCAGTTCATCGGCGACCTGCACAAGCAGGCCAACGACGTTGCCCGTGAGTCCCTGGCGCTCGACGCTCTCGCCCGTGAGCTCAAGATTGAGGTCACCGAGGACGACATCAACGCCGAGTTCGAGAAGGCTGGCGTCAAGGACGTCGAGGCTTCCAAGGCCGAGTTCATCGCCGATGGCCGCATGCCTGCCGTCCGCGAGTCCATCCGTCGCTCCAAGGCCGTCGATCACCTGGTCGAGAACGCCAAGGTGACTGAGGTCGACGAGACCGCCAAGGACGCCGAGTAATTCTCGCCACCTTGCACGCGAGCGCATGTATGTGCCCGTGATGGGGTAAAGTTATAAGCCGGTTATCCGGTTGCTTCGTACGGTGCCAGCCAATGCATAGCATGCGGGCACCGTACGTTTGTCTAGAGCCACTATTGGTCCGTAAGAGAAATGGAGATGCGTATGATCGCTAAGTTCGATTCCGCCCTCGTGCCATACGTTATCGAGCAGACGCCGCGCGGCGAGCGCAGCTACGATATCTATTCGCGCCTGCTCAACGACCGCATCATCTTCTTGGGCGAGGAGATCAACTCCGTCAGCGCCAACCTGGTCGTTGCCCAGCTGCTGCATCTTGAGAGCCAGGATGCCGAGAAGGATATCTCGCTCTACATCAATTCGCCCGGTGGCGAGGTTTACTCTGGCCTGGCGATTCTTGACACCATGAACTTCATCAAGCCGCAGGTCTCCACCATCTGCGTCGGTATGGCCGCGTCTATGGCTGCCGTGCTGCTTTCGGCCGGCGCCAAGGGCAAGCGCTTCTGCCTGCCGCACTCCAAGGTCATGATTCACCAGCCCAGCGGCGGTGCCCAGGGTCAGCAGACCGAGATCGAGATCGTGGCCGAGGAGATCAAGAAGACCCGCCGCGAGCTCAACCAGATCCTGTCCGATGCCTCGGGCCAGCCGATCGAGAAGGTCCAGGCCGACACCGAGCGCGACAACTACCTGACCGCTGCCGAGGCCCTCGACTACGGCCTGATCGACCGTATCGTCACCTCGCGCGATCTCGCCGCGAAGGACGCCTAGGATGGCAGGAAACATGCAGGACAACTTTGACGAGAATGGCAACCCCATCCGCTGCTCCTTCTGCGGAAAAGAGCAGGGGCAGGTTCGCCGCCTTGTAAAGGGTCCGACCAACATCTTTATCTGCGACGAGTGCGTTGCCGCCTGCTCCGAGATCCTTGAGGAGTCGCTGGCTTCGGACTTTATGGACGCTGCCCGCAACGGCAAGCTGCCGGGCTTCCTCAACGACCACGGCCAGGCTGCCGGGCAGCCTGCCGTGGATCCCGAGGCCGAGGGCTTTGAGCTCGAGGACGATGCCCGCCAGGTCATTACGCATGTGCCGACGCCGCACGAGATCTATGACGAGCTTTCGGCCTATGTTATGGGCCAGGAGGACGCCAAGCGCGCCATGTCGGTGGCCGTGTACAACCACTATCGTCGCGTGATCGAGGGCGGCGCCGCGGTGTCTGCCTTTGACGACGACATGGGCTCGCAGTTCGACGACGATATGGACGAGGTAGAGCTCGCCAAGTCCAACATCTTGCTGCTCGGTCCCACCGGTACCGGTAAGACCCTGCTGGCCCAGACGCTCGCGCGCATCCTCGAGGTGCCGTTTGCCATCGCCGACGCCACTGCGCTTACCGAGGCCGGCTACGTTGGCGAGGACGTGGAGAACATCCTGCTCAAGCTCATCAATGCTGCCGATGGCGATATTGAGCGCGCTCAGGTGGGCATTATCTACGTGGACGAGATCGACAAGATCGCCCGCAAGGCCGAGAACCTCTCCATTACCCGCGATGTCTCGGGCGAGGGCGTTCAGCAGGCGCTGCTTAAGATTCTTGAGGGCACGGTGGCCAGCGTTCCGCCCACTGGCGGCCGCAAGCATCCCCAGCAGGAGCTGCTGCAGATCGACACGACCAATATCCTGTTCATCTGTGGCGGTGCCTTTGTGGGTCTGGACAAGATTATCGCCGATCGCGTGGGCAACAAGGGCGTGGGCTTTAACTCCGAGATCGCCGGCCCCACCTCGGTCGACGAGAACGACCTGCTGCGCCAGGTGCTCCCGCAGGACCTCAACGCCTTTGGCATGATTCCCGAGTTCGTTGGCCGCACGCCTGTCGTAACCCAGACGCAGGCGCTCGACGAGGACGACCTGGTGTCGATTCTGACCGAGCCCAAGAACGCCGTGGTGCGCCAGTACCGTAAGATGTTCCAGCTTGAGGACGTTGAGCTTGAGTTTGAGGACGCGGCCCTGCACGAGATCGCCCGCATGGCGCTCGCCCGCAAGACCGGCGCCCGCGGCCTGCGCTCCATCTGCGAGGACGTGCTGCAGCAGACGATGTTCGACCTGCCCAGCGAGGAGGGTGTTTCCAAGGTCGTTGTGACCGAAGCCTCCGTAAAGGGCGAAGAGCAGCCCCAGCGCATCTACGGCTAAACCAGCCTAAAACGTGTTTGCAAATAGCCTCCGACCACCCGCGGTCGGAGGCTATTTTATATATACGCAATAACCCCAACTACCTGTGTTATTCTGTGTGTTTGTTTAAAGTCTCAGCAAAGTCCATTCAGACTGAAGTAATCGATACCTAAGGCGTGTCCGCCTGCTTGGTTTTCGTAGATTCCGCACGAGCCGAAGAGCACTAAATGTGCTCTTCGTGCGAGCCCAGGACCTGACCGAGCGAAAACCAAGCAGGCGGACACGCCGACGGGCAAGGGAGAGATATATGGAAGAAATGCCCAAGAACTACGATCCGTCGACCAACGAGCCGGCGATCCTGCAGAAGTGGCTCGACGGCGGCTACTACAAGCGCCGTGAGGGCGTGGGCGACTGCACCGTCACCATTCCGCCTCCCAATGTGACCGGCAAGCTCCACATGGGCCACGCCACCGATGACTCCATCCAGGATGCCATTGTCCGTATGGCCCGCATGCGCGGCAAGTCCACGCGCTGGGTGCTCGGCACCGACCACGCCGGTATCGCCACGCAGACCAAGGTCGACAAGAAGCTCAAGAGCGAGGGCATCAGCCGCCTGGAGATTGGCCGCGACAAGTTTGTCGACGCCTGCTGGGATTGGACCCACGAGTACGGCGGCATCATCGTCGAGCAGATCAAGCGCATGGGCTGCTCCGTCGACTTCGACAACGAGCGCTTTACCATGGACGAGGATTACGCCCAGGCCGTGCGCAAGGTCTTCTGCGACTGGTACCACGACGGCTTGATCTATCGCGGCAAGCGCATCGTCAACTGGTGCCCCAACTGCACCACCGCCATCTCGGACGACGAGGCCGAGTACAAGGACGAGAAGGGCCACCTGTGGCACCTGCGCTACCCGCTGACCGAGCCGGTCAACGGCCAGGACTACATCGTCGTCGCCACCACGCGTCCCGAGACCATGCTCGGCGACACGGGCGTCGCCGTTTCCCCGAAGGACCCCGAGAAGGCCGCCTTTGTGGGTAAGACCGTCAAGCTCCCCATCGTCGACCGCGAGATTCCCATCTTTGAGGATTGGCATGTCGACGCTAACTTTGGTTCCGGCTTCGTTAAGGTCACCCCTGCCCACGACCCCAACGACTACGCCATGGGTCAGGCTCACGACCTGCCGCAGATCAACATCTTCGACGAGCACGCGGTGGTCGTCGAAGGCTACGGCGAGTTCACCGGCATGAACCGCGACGAGTGCCGCGAGGCCGTCATCAAGTGGTTCGAGGAGCACGACCTGCTCGATCACGTCGAGGACCTCGATCACTCCGTCATGCACTGCTACCGTTGCGACGCCGCACTGGAGCCGTGGCTGTCCGAGCAGTGGTTCGTCGCCGTCGATAAGCTCAAAGGGCCGGCGCTCGACGCCGTCAACTCTGGCAAGGTCACCTTCCACCCCGCGCGTTGGACGCAGACCTACACCACCTGGATGGAGAACCTTAAGGACTGGTGCATCAGCCGCCAGCTGTGGTGGGGCCACCGCATCCCCGTGTTCTACTGCGAGGACTGCGGCTGGGAGGACGCTCTTACCGAGGACACCGATGTGTGCCCCAAGTGCGGCGGCCATCATGTGCATCAGGACGAGAACGTGCTGGACACCTGGTTCAGCTCGCAGCTGTGGACCTTCGCCACGCAGGGCTGGCCGCAAAAGCCGGAGCTGCTCGAGGGACATCACCCCACGACGGCGCTCGTCACCGCCCGCGACATCATCGCGCTGTGGGTCGCCCGCATGGTCATGAGCTCGCTGTACTTCCTGGACGAGGTGCCGTTTAAGGACGTCGTCATCTACCCGACGATTCTTGCCAAGGACGGAAGCCGTATGTCCAAGTCCAAGGGCAACGGCGTTGACCCCATGGACCTCATTGGCATGTACGGCGCCGACGCCATGCGCTACAACCTGCTCACGCTGTGCACCAACAATCAGGACGTCAAGTTCGACGCGAACATCGACAAGAAGACTAAGAAGCTTATCGACAGTCCGCGTACCGAGCAGGCCAAGTCGTTTGTGACCAAGATCTGGAACGCGAGCCGCTTCCTGCTCATGAACATGGAGGGCTACACGCCCGGCGAGCCCGTCGTGGAGACGCCGGCAGACGCTTGGATGTTCAGCCGCCTGGCCAAGGCCGTGAAGATGGTCACCGAGGGTATCGAGAACTACACCTTTGGCGACATGGCCCGCGGCGTGCAGCAGTTCTTCTGGAACGAGGTCTGCGACTGGTACGTCGAGGTCACCAAGGCCCGCTTGAAGGGCGAGGGCCGTCTGCAGGCGCAGCGCAACCTGATTTTTGTGCTTGACACCTCCATTCGCCTGATGCACCCGCTCATGCCGTTTGTCACCGAGGAGATCTGGGACAACATGCCGGCGAGTGTGCTCGATCTGGACGCCGAAGGCAACGTGAACCGCGCCGAGGCGCTCATGATCGCCAAGTGGCCCGAGCCCGCCGACTACGCTAAGTATGTTGACGAGGACGCCGAGCGCGCGTTTGAGCTGTGCCGCGCCGTCGTTTCCGCCGCCCGCGCCACGCGTTCGCGTTACCGCTTGAGCCCCAAGGCCGAGCTCGACGTGGTCGTGCGCGCCGGTGCCGAGGACATCGAGAAGCTCGAGAGCCTGCGCTCGACGATTGAGCCGCTGGCGAACACTGCTTCTCTGGTCATGGGCACCGACGTTGAGAAGCCGGCTGCGAGCATCGCCGTGGTCGATAGCGGCGTCGAGGTCTTTGTGGTGCTCGAGGGCAAGGTCGACCTTACGGCCGAGAAGGCACGCCTGGAGAAGGAGATTGCCGCGGCCCAGAAGGAGCTCGCCGGCTGCGAGAAGACACTCGCCAACGAGGGCTTCGTGGCCAAGGCCGCGCCCGCCGTGGTCCAGAAGAAGAGGGACCGTGCAGCTGAGCTCAAGGAGATCCTGGCGGCGCTGACTGCGCAGGTTGCTGACTTCTCGTAGGTCTTACTGAGGGGCGCGTCCCGACGCTTTGCTCGCTACTGCGAACAGTCCTGCGCAAGACGGACAGCACATTTAGTGCTGTCCTTTGCGTGCGGAACTTGTATCGAGCAAAGCGTCGGGCCGCTCCTAGTGCGGTTACGTGGTTGTTTGCATCTGGCATGTAAGGGCTACTTGGTCATGGCCTTGATCTCGCTGCAAAGCGGTGTTTGGCTGATATTATGTATGGGAGGGGCTCGTTGTTTATTGCGGGCCTCTTTTTATGTTGAGGGGACTTTGGGTTATGGCTAAGCGTTCGGGGTCGTATGTCGTTCCTTTCTCGTTTGAGCTGCTTTCGTTTGATGAGGCTGTGGGACTTGCTGCTGATACGGGGCGGATTTCTGGGGATGCTGGTCCTCTGCTCGAGACGGTTGTCGATATGCTCGATGAGTTGGGGCGTCCGGACGAGTATTTCGATTGCATTCAGGTTGCCGGTACCAATGGCAAGACTTCGACTACGCGTTTTTCGGCTGCTATTCTTCGCGGCGAGGGGCTCAAGACCGCGCTGTATACGTCGCCTCAGCTGGTGCGCTATCCCGAGCGCATGGAGGTTGACGGGCGCGTTGTGAGCGATGAGGCGTTTGCCCGTGGCGTTTCGGCCGCTGTTGAGGCGGGGCATCGAGTGGATGCCCGTCGTGTGGCGGCGGGGGAGCGCGCCTATACCATCACGCCGTTTGACCTGCTGACGGCTGCTGCACTGGTGGTGTTTGCCGAGGCTTGCGTGGACGTGGCCGTGCTTGAGGTCGGCATGGGCGGACGCTGGGATGCTACGAGTGCGACCGATCCTGTCGCCGTGGCCATTACAGGCATTGGGCTCGATCACACACGTATTTTGGGCGATACGCTCGAGGCCATTGCGGGGGAGAAGGCTGCGGTCATTAAGCCCGGACGCCTGGTTGTGCTGGGCGAGGGCACGCATGAGGCGAGTGTTCAGCGCGTGATGGATGCCCGTTGTCGAGAGTGCGGCATTGTGCCGCTCGTGGTGAGGCATGCCACGACTAAGGTGCAGGTGCATGTGGGCGACACGGTTGAGTTTAGCTGCACCACGCCACGTGCGATCTATACGTCGAGCATGGTCAAGCCGGCCTATCAGCCGCAGAATGCCGCGTGCGCGATTATGCTTTGCGAGGGGTATCTGGGTCGCGAGCTCGACCACGATGCGCTGGATGCATCGCTTATGGGTTGCCCCACACCGGGTCGTTTTGACGTGCTGGGGACCGATCCGCTTAAGCTGATTGACGCCTGTCATAACCCCCAGAGCTGCGAGAACTTTGTGAGCGCGCTGGACGAGATTGATCCGTGCGTGGAGAATCGCCCCACGCTGCTGTGCGCCGCGCTGGCCGACAAGGACGTGGCGGGCATCGTCGACGTGCTGATCCCGGCTTTCCCGCGCGTGGTCGTGACCCAGACCGATTCCGATCGCGCCCTGCCGGCGGAGGAGCTCGCCGCACTTGTGGACGCTGACAAGCTTGTTGGCGTGTACCCCAGCGTGTCCGAGGCCCTCGCGGCCTTCGATGCCGCAGACGAGCCTTTCGTAGCTGCCGGCACCATCACCCTAGCCGGCGAAGTAGCCGGTCTGCTCCGCTAACCCATCCCCTCATCAGTTGCGGTGATATACGGACTGTTTTACAAGCCAGAGGCCTCAAACAGTCCGTATATCACCGCAACTCAAAAGCAGTCAATTTGGGACGGGGCTTTTTTAGCTGCCCTGTGCCCCGAGTTGACTCGCTTGCCACGAAATTGGCCTATCTACTACGTTTGACCGGTTACCCTCGACCACACGGAACATTGCGAAATTAAAACCGCAGGTAGATGGCTTGCGGATTTTGCGAAAAGTCGGTTATGGTCGACCCGTGCGGGTTAAACGTAGTAGATAGGCCGTTTTTGTGGCGAAGCCTTGGCAGGATGTGGCAAAGGGGTTGTCCCTTTGCCACATTGCCTAGTCTAGGCGGAGCGGATCGTGGGGGTAGGCGTTGAGAATCTCGGCGCCGTTCTCGGTCACCAGGGCCAGGTCCTCGATGCGGACACCGGTGCGGCCGGGGAGGTAGATGCCCGGTTCGATGGAGAACGTCATGCCCGGCTCCACGACCTGCTCGTTGACGAGTGAAACGTCGCCCGGCTCGTGGTCCTGCAGGCCGATCGAGTGACCCAGGCGATGCGTAAAGTACCGCCCATAGCCCGCGTCTTCAATCACATCGCGCGCGGCGCGGTCCAGGTCGCACATGCGCACACCCGGTGCGATGAGTGCCTCGGCGGCCTCGTTGGCGCGGCGCACGATGTCGTAGATGCGCGCCGTCTCCTCGTCCGGATCGCCCCAAAAGAACGTGCGCGTCATGTCCGAGCAGTAGTTGCGATGACGCCCGCCAATGTCGAACAGCACTACGTCGCCGCGCTTGAGCACGGTGTCGTCGGGCTCGTGGTGCGGGTCGCCGGCGTTAGCACCAAAGCTCACGATGGGCGGAAAGCTAAAGCCCTCGCAGCCGTGCTTGCGATACAGGCCGAACATCTGGTCGGCAATCTCGCGCTCCGTCACGCCTTCGTGGACGAGCTTGATGGCGTCGGCCATCACGGCGTCGTTAGCGGCCGAGGACGCGCGCATGAGCTCCTGTTCGGCGTCATCCTTGTGGGTGCGCGCGGCGGTGACGGCAAAGTCGCCCAGGAAAAACTCGCTGGCTGCGTGGCGCTCCATGAGTGGCATCAAAAAGCCGGAACGCATGACGGTGTCGATGCCGAGCGGTTTGTTCGGATCGACCTCGCGAACGATGGCGTCGGCCACGACGTCAGTATCGGTGTGATAGGCCACGCGGGCATTGTCGTACTCGGGCAGCTGATGCAGCGCGTTGACCAAGATCACAGGTTCGCTATCGCGTGCGAGCAGCACGCCGCAAAAACGCTCGAACATATCGGCATAAAAGCCGGTCAGGTAATAGATCGACCACGGGTCGTTTACGAGCAGCTGTGCGCCGGGGTGCTGAGCCTCGAGCGCATCGAGCACGCGCGCCACACGCTGGTCATCGACATGTGCCATACATCGTCCTTTCGCTAGGGTGCCACCATGGTATCCCAAGCCCGGCACATAGGGACGTTCCTTTTATGCCGGCACCTTGGGACACTCCTTAGCATGGGCTGTCTAGCGAACGTTCGGGCAAAAGTAGCTAAAAGAGGCCCGTCCCAAATGGGCTGGTTTCAAAAGTATGGCGGATTACGGGGCTGGACCTGTATTACTTGACCATGGCAAAAATCGCGAAATTAAAACCGCATGTAGATGGCTTGTCAAAAATTGAAAATGGCCGGTATGGATGGGGGTCTCCGAATCAGCCCCGTAATCCGGCATAGTTTTGAAATGGCACTAAAGTAGGCACAAGCTAAATACCGATTCCAAGGATAGTTGCGGTGGAATAGTTCCTGGATGCCTGGGTTTTGGCGGAAATCAGGAACTATTTCACCGCAATTGAGGAGGGGTGGGATGGATGGCAGCGTAACTAAAAGCCCCGTTCTAAATGAGCTGCTTAGGCTGGGTCGATGTCCATGCTGGCGATTAGGTTGATGTTGGTGTTGAGGAGGTCGGGGAGGACGACGTCGCCCATGCGGATGGGGGCTTTGACGATTAGGCCTCGGATGAGGTCCATGGCTTGGGCGTGGAGGGTCAGCGGGATGGCTTCGGATGTGCGCACGGGGAGCAGGGCTTCGTCGCCGCCAGATACGGCCACGGTGGTGGTGAGTACGCGCATGGGGCAGGTGAGCTCCTGGTGTGCGTACTTATTACCACGCGGGCATCTGTTGCCGGTCACGGAGCGCACTTCTGCCACGGTGCCGTCTGCGTCACGCTCTACCTTTACGGTCAGAAGGCACTCGGATGGGCAGGTGGTGCAGTTGAACTTCAGCGTCTCGATTACGTTATCGCTCATGGCCTTACGCCTCCTCAATGGGATCGACGGTCAGGACAAGCTCGCTAGCACCTAGGCCGAGTGCGCGCTGAATCACCTTCGCCGGCAGCGGGAAGCTTTCCATGACGCTCGGCTTAAATGCACGGACCTTGCCTGCGAACAGTTCCTCGCCGCCTGCCAGAATACGCACGCGGGCGGCGTCGACGGGTCGGCGCACGCGGAAGTTTAGCTTGGTGAGCGCCACGGCCGTAATGCGTCCCGGCAGCGCGTATCCCGCGATGCCGGCAGGGGAGACGGCGAGCTCGCAGTCCGGAACGGCGCCCGCGCCGGTCCCCAGAGCCCACGCCGCCGCTGCCGCACCGGCGCGCTCGGACTCGGTCGTCACGTTGTCGGCCAGGTCGTGCACGTGCAGCACGTTGCCGCAGGCAAAGATGCCCGGCACGCCCGTTTGCAGGCTCTGGTCCACCACGGCGCCGCGCGTGCGTGGGTCAAGCTCAACGCCCGCGGCAACCGAAAGCTCGTTCTCGGGAATCAAGCCCACCGAAAGCAGCAGCGTGTCGCACGGAACAATGCGCTCGGTCCCCGGAATGGGCGCCAGGCGCTCGTCGACCAGGCTCACCTCGACGGCCTCCACGCGGTCGTGCCCGATCACGCGCGTGACCGTGGTAGACAGATGCAGCGGAATGCCAAAGTCGTTCAAGCAGTTCTTGACGTTGCGGCGTAGGCCGTTGGCGTACGGCATGAGCTCGTACACGCCCTCGACCGAAATCCCCTCGAGCGTGCAGCGGCGCGCCATGATAAGCCCGATGTCACCCGAGCCCAAAATGACGGCACGCGAGCCGGGCTTGAGGTTTTCGATATTGATGTATCGCTGCGCCAGGCCCGCCGTAAACACGCCGGCGGGACGGCTGCCGGGGATCTTGATCTCGCTGCGCGTGCGCTCGCGGCACCCCATTGCAAGGATGACCGCGCGTCCGGTGAGCTGCAGCATGCCGGCGGGGCTCATGAGCGTGACGGTATGGACTGCGGTGTCTTCCGTAGGCTCGCCTGAATCAATCCCAATCACCATGCTGTTCAGGAACAGCGCAATGTCGGTTCCGTGCATCTGGTCGATAAAGCGCTGCGCGTACTCGGGACCGGTGAGCTCCTGTTTAAAGTGCGACAGGCCAAAGCCAGGGTGGATGCACTGGCGGAGGATGCCGCCCAGGTGCTGCTCGCGCTCCACGATGGCCACGCGCGCTCCGGCCTTATGCGCGGCCAGCGCGGCCGCCATGCCGGCGGGGCCGCCTCCGATAACGACCACGTCGAAGGCCTGCGTCGGTACTGACTCAACGGCACCGCTGTCTGTAGCGCTCGATTTTAATTTCGCCATCCTAGCGCACCCCCTTCAGCGGTCCCTCAACCAGCCAAGAACCTGCGTCCTCCAACAACACCTCGCTGGGGTCGCAGCCCAGCTCCCGCGCCAGGATCGCAACCACGCGGCTCTGGCAAAAGCCGCTTTGGCACCGACCCATGCCGGCACGACAGCGGCGCTTGACGCCTTCGACCGAAACCGCGCCCGGCTGGCGTCGGATCGCGTCCACGATCTCGGCCTCGGGCACCGTCTCGCAGCGGCAGACAATCTGTCCCCACGCAGGGTCGGACTCGATCAGTTCCTCCTTGCGCGCCAGCGGTGCGCGGTCAAAGTCGTCCGGTGCGTGGCGAATTGGGTTCCAGTCCGCCCGCTCGTGCAGCTCCACGCCCGCCCCACGCATCACAAGCTCCACGCGCTCGGCAATGGCCGGCGCGCTTGCCACACCCGGCGACTGAATACCCGCTGCCTGGAAAAGCCCCGGCACCACGACCGACTGTCCAATAAAGAAGTCGTTCGTTCCCTGAATGACCGGACGCCCGCCGGCAAATGCGCGTACTACTCGGCGCGTATCCAGATCGGGCACCAGCTTGCGCGCGCCGCTCAGCAGCGCGTTCACATCGCTCGCATAGGTCTGCGTGTCGCCCGGCTCGCGCACGGCGGCGGTCGCGGTGATCACGGTGTTGCCGTGTACGGTACCCGTGACGATAACGCCCTTCGATATCGGCGTCGGCACGGGGTAGAGCGGCATGAGCGTGCGCGGCTCCTTGTCCATCACCACGATGTTTCCCTGGCGCCAGACCATCTGGAACTCCTCGGCGCCCGCCATATGCGAGATGTCGGCGGCGCCGTTGCCCGCGGCGTTGATCAGGTAGCGGCAGCGCACGTTGCCAACGGGGGTCGCCAGCGTAAAGCGCGCGTCGTCGCTCGAGCCCGCGACTTCAATCGCCTCCACCGGCGCGGACCGCATAAACGCCACCCCGTTGGCCACGGCGTTCTCCAGCGCGGCGATGGCAACCTCAAACGGGTCGACAAACCCTGTCGAGGGGCACCACAACGCGCACGTTGCATCGGCACTGGCGCGCGGCTCTAACTCGTGGATGCGGTCGGGTCCGACGATCGACAGCTCGGGCACACCGTTGGCCTGGCCGTTGCGCCGCAGCTGCTCCAGATGCGCGCGGTCCTCGTCGTTAAAACCCAACACCATCGACCCGGTGCGGCGGAATAAAAAGCCTAGCTCCTGGGCCCATGTGCCATATAGCTCGCAACCACGGGTGTTGACCTGCGCCTTAACCGTGCCCGGTGTCGGATCGTAGCCGGCGTGCACCAGGCCGCCATTGGCCTTCGACGCGCCCAGCGCGATATCGTTAGCCGCCTCGACCACGCAAATGGACAGTTCAAATCGCGCGAGCTGCCGCGCGATGGCGCATCCGGTGATGCCCGCGCCGACAATCGCGATATCAAACGTTTCTGTCACAGTGCCTCCCAGACGAGTTGACAGGCCGTCAATAAGACTATCCTACGGTCCGCACACCCCCAGTGCGGCGGCAATGCGGCGAACAGCCCCGCAACACCCGCCAACGGCAGGCGAGGGGAGACCCGGTAATGTCGACAACCTCGTCTGCCGACAACTACGGCAACCGTTCGTCTCGATCTGTAACAGTTAGACGAGGATTCGGGTTCCAGATGTTACAGATTGAGACGTTAGTCTGGCGGGTCCTCCGTTTGTCTCGATCTGTAACATCTAGGACCGGATTCCGCTCCCACCTGTTACAGATTGAGATGTTTGTGTCCGCGCTAGCCCCGCCCCTAGCCGTGGTCCCATATAAACAAACCCCGTGGTAAACTTGACCGGACTGTAATTATTCCGAAAGGTACACCTCAATGTCCAAGTACATCTCTGAGCTCATGTCGCCGCAGCTTATGGGCGTCGTCTATGCCTTCGTTGGCTTTATCATCGCCCTGTATGTGCTGTCGGTCGTCTATGTGTTCATCGACGCTCGCCGCCGCGGCGCCAGCGCCTACGTGGCATGGGGCATCATCGCCCTCATCCCGTTTGTGGGCCTCATCGCCTACCTGGTCCTGCGCCCGCACTCCTACGCGTCCGACCGCGAGGAGCAGGAACTGGACATGGCCCTGCGTGAGCGTCAGCTTGCCCAGTACGGAACCTGCCCGCAGTGCGGCGCGCCCATCGAGAAGGACTTCGTCGTCTGCCCGGTGTGCGATACCCAGGTTCGCAATGTCTGCCCCAGCTGCCATCGCCCGCTCGATGCGCACTGGAAGGTCTGCCCCTACTGCCGAACTCGCATCCAGTAACGCATCCATCGCCGGGCCGGCCGCAAGCCACGGGCACCGCGCGTCCCGCGCAAGCCAAACGCGCAACCCGCCCCCACACGATGAAGCATGCGTAGAAAATCGCCCGCCGTGCCATTAAGGTGCGGCGGGCGCTTGTATACCAAGGCAACCTGCCTATAATGATGCAAGTCAAAAACGCCGAGCGCATCACACACACTTGCATCAGGCATCCGAGAGGAGAAAACATACCCATGAAGGCACTCTACAATGACGGTTCGGTGGCCGAGCTCCCGCAGGACGAGGTCACGCACGTCATCCGCCACTCTGCTGCGCACATCATGGCGCAGGCCATCAAGCGCCTCTATCCCGAGGCCGACTTTGCCTACGGTCCCGCGACCGACAACGGTTTTTACTACGACGTCGACCTGCCCGAGGGCGTCAAGATCAGCGAGGACGACTTCCCCGCGATCGAGGCCGAGATGAAGAAGATCGTTAAGGAGAACCTTAAGTTTTCCGTGTACGAGAAGCCCCGCGCCGAGGCTATCGCCCTTATGGAGGAGCGTGGCGAGAAGTACAAGGTCGAGCACATCGGCGACCTGGACGACGACGCCCGCATCACCTTCTACCAGCAGGGCGACTACATCGACATGTGCGTCGGCCCCCATATCTGCTACACCAAGGCCCTCAAGGCCTTTAAGCTCACCGGCGTCTCGGGCGCCTACTGGAAGGGCGACAAGGACAACAAGATGCTCACCCGCATCAACGGCGTCGCCTTTGCCACCAAGGAAGAGCTCGACGAGCACATGCATATGTTGGAGGAGGCCAAGAAGCGCGACCACCGCAAGATCGGCCGCGAGATGGACCTCTTTATGATGCGCGACGAGGCCCCCGGCTTCCCGTTCTTCCTGCCCAACGGCATGATCCTTAAGAACACGCTGCTGGACTACTGGCGCGAGATCCACCATAAGGCCGGCTACGTGGAGATCTCCACGCCGCTCATCATGAACAAGCAGCTGTGGAAGACTTCGGGCCACTGGGACCACTACAAGGACAACATGTACTCCACCGTCATCGACGACGAAGAGTACTGCATTAAGCCCATGAACTGCCCGGGTGGCGTGCTGGTGTACGCCTCCAAGCCGCACTCCTACCGCGAGCTGCCCATTCGCGCCGGCGAGATCGGCCTGGTGCACCGCCACGAGCTGCGCGGCGCCCTGCACGGCCTGTTCCGCGTGCGCTGCTTTAACCAGGACGACGCCCACCTGTTTGTGCGTCCTGACCAGCTGACCGACGAGATCGTGGGTGTGGTCAACCTTATCGACTCTGTGTACCAGAAGTTTGGTTTTAAGTACCATGTTGAGCTTTCCACCCGCCCCGAGGACTCCATGGGCTCCGATGAGGACTGGGCACGCGCCGAGGAGGGCCTGCGCACCGCTCTTGAGCAGCTGCACATGGACTACGAGGTCAACGAGGGCGACGGCGCCTTCTACGGCCCCAAGATCGACTTCCACTTGGAGGATTCGCTCGGCCGTACCTGGCAGTGCGGTACCGTCCAGCTCGACTTCCAGATGCCGCTCAACTTTGACCTGGAGTACGTGGACGCCGACGGCACCAAGAAGCGCCCCATCATGCTGCACCGCGTATGCTTTGGCTCCATCGAGCGCTTCATCGGTATTCTGATTGAGCACTTTGCGGGTAAGTTCCCCACCTGGCTGGCTCCCGTGCAGGTCAAGGCGCTTCCCGTCTCTGAGAAGAGCCGCGACTACGCCCACGAGGTGTGCGCCAAGTTGGAGGAGGCCGGCATCCGCGTGGTCTGCGACGACCGCGACGAGAAGATCGGCTACAAGATCCGTGAGGCCCGCAGCATCGATCGCGTGCCCTATATGCTCATCTTGGGCGAGAAGGAGGTCGAGGCCGGCAACATCTCCGTCCGCGATCGCTCTAACGAGACCGTTCAGATGAGCGTTGATGAGTTTGTTACCAAGGTGATCGAGGAAATCAAGACCCGCGCCTAAGGCAAACTTCACAACAATTAACAAAGGCGACCGTCCACACAGGGCGGTCGCTTTTTTCATGCCAAAATAAGAAAGCCGCTGGTTGAGCGGCTTTTTTGTTGCACAAAAAGGTACAGATTTTTGTAGAGGGGTATGGAGATGTACCTATTAGCAGTACATTTTGCGTAATCTGGGCAAACGCTGAATAATTGCTCGTATAATGTCGTCTGTCGAAAGATACAAAAACCTGTACTTTTGCGACTGCGCCTAGCTGCGAGCGAGAAGCCTGTTCTAAACGCCCCTGCATTTGCGTGCATCGCAAAGCCAAAAGAGGGGGCGAGAACATGGAACAGACGGCACGGCGCCAAGATCAGCTGCCAGGCGCATTTAACGGCGCCACCATCAACAGCCAGCACGGCCGCGTCCGCTGGTATCTGGTTCACACCCCCAATGGAAAAGAGCGCGAGACCTGTGAAAAGGTCCGCTGCATTATCCCGCACAACCTTATGCAGGACGCTTTTGTGATGCAAAAGGAGTTCTGGTTTAAGCGGGACGGCGCATGGTCGCTCCAAACCAAACCTATGTACAAGGAATATTTCTTCGTCGCCACGCACGATGCTGCCGCGCTCGATAGGGCTTTGGCCCAGTTGAGTTTTGGCTGCCGCATCACCGGAAGTAGGGAGCGGGCGTACATGCCCATGCCGGACGATGCGCAGGATTGGTACCGCAGCGTGCTGGACGACGACGGCGTGGTGCGCAACAGCGTCGCCCGCATAGAGGACGGCGTGTTGCACATAGAGCAGGGCCCTTTGGTGGGGCAAGAGGCCCGTGTAAAGAAGATCGACCGTCATAAGCGCTGGTGCCTGGTAGACGTGGGCGATGGCGACTCCACATTCAGGGAGCTGCTTCCGCTCGACGTTCCCAGCAAAACGTAAGGGAGACGTTGCACCAGCAAATTACTTGATTTGGGATTCATAGATGGGGGGGGGTTCCTGGGGACAGGAACGTGAGTTTTATTGTGGCTGCTAAAGAAGTAACAGAGAATAATGCGCCTGCGGGGGCCGCGCTGATTGCGCAGGCCATGGACCGGCGCGAGGGCGTTGGTCGCTACAAGGCCATGCAATCCATCATGGACTGGGACCGCTCGCGCCTGGCATACAGGGTCGTCAAGCGCGCGTTCGACATTGCGTTCAGTGGCTGCGTGCTGGCCGTCATCGCCGTACCCAGCCTTGTGCTCGCCGCGGCCATCCGCCTGGAGAGCGAGGGCAACCCGTTCTACAGCCAGATCCGTGTGGGCCAGACCCGCCGCGACGGCAGTCTGTCAACCTTCCGCATGTGGAAGTTCCGATCCATGTACAAGGACGCCGACGAGCGCCTCGTCGAGCTTATGGATCAAAACGAGATTGTCGGCGCCATGTTCAAGATGAGGGAAGACCCCCGCGTCACCAAGATCGGGAAGTTCATCCGCAAGCATTCCATCGACGAGTTCCCGCAGTTCCTGAACGTTTTCCTGGGCCAGATGTCCGTCGTGGGCCCCAGACCGCCGCTGCCGAATGAGGTGGCGGAGTACACGGAGTACGACTTGCAGCGCCTTGCCGTGAAGCCGGGTATCACCGGCTGGTGGCAGGTGACCGATCGCAACGATACCGACTTTGACGGCATGGTCCGCCGCGATCTTGAGTACATCGCCAAGCGCGGCCCCATCACGGACCTGAAGATTGTTCTCCTCACGGTCGTTGAGGTTTTTACCGGTGGCGGTGCTTGCTAAATGACTGAACCGATTAGGGTAGCTCAGGTTGTTGGTAAGATGGTTGGCGGCGGAGTCGAGGCCGTCGTCATGAATTACTACCGTCATATTGACCGCAGTAAAGTGCAGTTTGACTTTCTTGTTGATGCCGATTCGACGCTCGTTCCGCGTGAAGAGATTAAATCTTTAGGTGGCAGGGTTTTTGAGATTCCACCCTACCAACATGTTGTCGAATACCAGCGAGAGCTTCAGCGCCTCTTTAAGGAAGAGGGCTGGAAGATTGTGCACAGCCATATTAATGCGCTTTCTGTCTTTCCGCTTCGTGCTGCTAAGAAGGCGGGCGTACCCGTGCGTATAGCCCACAGCCACTCTACAAGCGGAAAGGGGGAGTTTGCTAAAAATGTTGTCAAAGGCTTTTTGAAGCTGTTCTCAACAAGGTATCCGACTGATTTGGCTGCCTGCACCGAGCATGCAGGAAAATGGCTGTTCGGTTCATCCCGTTTTACTGTTTTTAATAATGCTATCGATTTGAACAACTTTTCTTTCAACCGATCGATTAGGGACGAGCGACGTGCTGAGCTCGGAGCGACGGACGATACGCTGGTATTGGGGAATATTGGTAGGTTCATCTCCCAGAAGAATCAGTTGTTTTTGCTTGATGTTTTCAAGGCAGTGCATGCTCAGAATCCTGATTCCATCCTTGTCGTCTGCGGCGATGGAAAACTGAGACCGCAAGCGGAGGAAAAGGCATACTCACTTGGCATTGCCTCGGCGGTGCGTTTTCTCGGCCAGATTTCCGATGTGCAGGACGTCTATCAGTCGCTCGATTTATTCGTGCTCCCCAGCCTGTACGAGGGCCTCGGAATGGTCGCGATTGAGGCCCAGGCTTCCGGTCTCCCGTGCATCTGCTCTGAAAGGGTCCCCAACGATGTTGCGTTATCCAATCGGTGCAGCTTCGTTCCGTTGAGTATGGGCGTCGAGGGGTGGTCCAACGCGATCCTTGCCGCCCGCAGGGATGTCTTTGATCGCTCAGATCCTCATTCATCTCCGGGGTTTGAATCTTATGACATCTTTAAGGCAGCGCCCAAGCTTGAAAAGTACTACCTGAAGCTATTTGAAACGGTGAATTAATGAAAATCTGTATTTTAACGTGGCTCCATAACCAAAATTTCGGTACCTTGCTACAGGCTTATGCCCTGCAGCAGTTTTTGAAGTCCGAGCGTCATGATGTTGTTGACGCTGACTATCTTCCCTGCGTCAAAGAAAAGCTACTGAACTGGGCGATCAACCGAAATTCCTTCGATTTGTTTGCCGGTAAAGCACATGAGCTGCTTAATCGTAAGAAGGAGCATGACGACTTCGGTTCCTCGACGGCTGACGTTTTCAATCGCTTTTTGAGTCAAAATATCGTTACTACTGATCGGATTACCGACACAGACGGACTGGTCGGCTTGCGGGGGAAATACGATGCGTACGTCTGTGGATCGGATCAGATTTGGTCGCCTTATCTTCTGAACAGGAATTTCTATCTCTCCTTTCTGGGCGACAGCGATAAGCGAATCGCGTATGCGCCCAGCTTCGGTGTTACGAACACCACAGAGAGGAAGAAGAGGATCATCGCTGGTCTCCTTAAATCTTTCAGTTCCGTATCTGTTCGCGAAGATGCCGGTGCGGATTTTGTCGAATCGCTCGGTTTTGAACGTCCCTCACAAGTCGTGGACCCTGTCCTGCTTCTGTCGAAGGAGGACTGGGCTCCTCTCATCGACGGAAAATGTCCTGAGCCCGGTAAAATTGTCTGCTACTTTCTTGGGGATAGGCCGTTTTACAGGAAAGCGGTCGATTCGATTTCGAAGGAGCTCGGCTGCGAAATCGTGACGCTTGTTGGTTCAGGTAAAAATGCGGTCGACGAGGAGCTTAATCCACGCTACGGGCTTGGTCCCGATGAATGGCTCGCGTATTTGGCGAGTGCGCGGTTCGTGCTGACCGATTCGTTGCACGGCACGCTGTTCTCCCAAATCTTTCGCAAGGACTATTACTGCTTCAAGAGATTTGAGGAGACCGACAAACGCTCTCAGAATTCCCGAGTCGAGAGTCTCTCGAGGCTCTCGAACACTGAAGATCGCCTACTCGATGGCTATGAGAGCCACATGCAAGCCACCGAAATCGAGGGGTATGAAAGGCGTCTGTCCGATGTAAAGTCGCTCATCTCGTTCTCGAAAAAATGGCTCTTGGATGCTCTTGAACAATAGGGGAGTCAGCTTGAACAAAAATATCGCCATAATTTCTCATCGAGCTTGCTTTGGATGCGGAGCATGCGCGGCCAAATGCCCTTTTTCGGCTATTGAAATGCATCCCTCGCCCGATGGCTTTGATTATCCCGTGGTTGACGCAGCTAAATGCACTTCTTGTGGCCTATGCCTGCGCTCCTGTCCTGCGAAAAACAGAGTCGATGCGGACTCGGAGGTCATTCGCGCCGCTGTTTTGCAGAGTGGTGACTCTGACGAGCTCGCGCAGAGTTCGTCTGGCGGCGTCTTCTCTCTTCTCGCAAAGCGGGTTCTTGAGGAAGGTGGGCGTGTTTACGGCGCCGCTTGGGACGGTGTCGATTGCGTTAGGCATATCGGTATATCCGATCTTGCCGATATTGCGCTCCTTCAAAAGTCCAAATATGTCCAGAGCGATGCAAGCGAATCGTACCCCGAAGTGCTCAACGATCTGAAATCCGGCAAGCATGTGCTGTTTAGCGGTACTCCTTGTCAGGTTTCCGCACTGCGTCTCTATCTGGGTAAACCGATGGATGGGCTGACAACCGTCAGCGTTGTTTGCCACGGTGTACCAAGCTCTTCCATGTTTCGTTCCTATGTTGACTGGCTCGAGCTCCGGGAAAAGTCCGATGTCATCGCCCTGACCTTTAGGGATAAATCGAAATACGGTTGGGGTCATAACATTAAGATTGAGTTATCCGACGGCAGGATCATAAAGAGGCCCGCCGCATTTGATCCGTTTTACGGTTCCTACATCAAAGGCCTGATCAATAGATCGTCTTGTTATAGCTGTCCCTTCAGAGGGTGCGAGAGCCCTGCTGACGTTATTCTCGGTGATTCCTGGCGTTCTGATTCCGCCAAAGACTGCTCACATCCTGAGAAGGGCATCTCGGCCATCATCGTGAAGACCGAGCGTGGCGCGAAACTGATTGATGAGATGAGCGATTGCGTTGCCTATTCTAACAGCGATGTCGCAGCGGGTGATGTACTGCTGCAAGAAGACCCTCATAAGCGCTCCGACCTTGAGGATAGGCGCGATTCTATCATCGTGCAGTATGAGGCACTAGGATCGGGTATTTTTGACTCTGTCTTGGTTCCTAATGTGACCCTTTTAGACCATGTGAAAAAACTGCTACCGCCTTCGATGCGGTTGAGTTTAAAGCGTTTTGTCCGATCCATTAAACCTGGGAACGCGCATGAGTAACCTCACCACTGTGATAACGATTTGCGACCGTCCTCATATCGGGGGCGGAGCCTCAAAAATCGCAATCGAGACGGCTTCGGCTTTGGCGAAGATGGGGCTTAACAGTTATTTCTTCTCAGCGCTAGGAGATCCTGACCCGGCTTTGGTCGAATCGGGGGTCATTTGCATCAATTGTGGGCAGGGTGACGTCTTGAACGGTGGCTTCTCCGGTGCTGTCCAGGGTATCTGGAACCGACCTTCGGAAACGGCGCTGGATGATTTGCTCAAGCAGCTTGACCCGGAGACGGCTGTCGTTCATGTGCATTCTTGGACGCACTCCCTTTCTCCCTCTATATTCAGGGCAATAGAGCGACGGGGCTTCAAATGTCTGATTACCGCTCATGAGTACTTCTTGGTATGCTCCAATGGCGGACTCTACGATTATGTGAATCATTGCAACTGCGGAATTGCCCCCGGTTCTCCGAAGTGCCTGCTGCACAACTGTGACAAGCGCTCATATATCCAAAAACTGTATCGATCCGTTCGCTTTTCCGTGCAGGGTTATGTTTTGAGAGCGCTGCGCCCGGCTGTCGCCTTCGTTTCAGATTCCAGTCGTCGGTTGATTGAGCCCTATCTAACATGGGATGCCGAGCGATTCGACTGTTTAAATTACGTCGATGCGGACAAATTCCAGCATGGGTTTGATGCAGATTGCGAGGCTTTCCTATTCGTTGGTCGCCTGAGCCCTGAAAAGGGCTGCGATTTATTTTGCGAAGCCGCCAGTAGGGCCGGTGTGGACGCTATCGTCATCGGTGACGGTACCGAACTGAAGAGGCTGTCGGACAGCTATCCGGATATCAAATTCATGGGCGCGCTGTCCCATGATGAAGTGCTTTCCGTTATGGGACGCTCACGTGCGATCGTTATACCTTCGGTTTGTCGAGAGACGTTTGGGCTCGTCGCCTATGAAGCAATGATTGCTGCCGGCCTGCCGTGTATCGTTTCGGATGTCGGCGATGCGGCCTCCTTTGTGAGGTCGAAAGGCCTCGGCGAAATTTTCAGCGCGGGCAGTGCCGAGTCGCTATCTGACGCAATGGTCAATATGCTTGACCCTGATGTTTGTTCTCGTTATAGGAAAGCGGTTGTGAGGGCGGACTTCAGCTGCCTTGAAAAGACCGCATATGTTGAACGTCTTATAAGTATTTACGATCAGCTAATAGCTGAGCATTAATTGGATGAAGGTTTTAATGGTTACGGTTGTGATGTCAGTCTATAACGGCACACGATATCTTACTGAGCAGCTAGACAGCTTGCGACTTCAGACCGTGTCTCCGGACCGAGTACTAATCGCGGATGATTGCTCGACAGACGAGTCGTTCGATCTCATTGTCAAATATATCAAGGAACACGGACTCGGTAATTGGACCATCAACAAGAACCGCTCTAATTTCGGCTGGCGCAAGAGCTTTAAGCGGCTTCTCGACCTTGCATCTATAGACGATGGAATCGTCTTTCCGTGCGACCAGGATGATATCTGGGAACCCGATAAAATCGCTGTGATGTCCTCAATCCTCGAGAAGGACCCCTCGATTGAGGTTCTCAGCTGCGCCGTCGAGCCGTTTTATGAGAGCGGCGGTAAAAAAGTATCAGTCTATGGTGCCGTCGATGATTCCAAACCTCTGGACGATTTGGAGACCCCGGTTTTCGATAGCAAGTTTATGTCGGTACGGCGCCCCGGATGTTCGTATGCCGTTAAATCGAGTTTTATAAGGGAAATCATGCCATATTGGCAGGATGATTTTGCGCATGACGGTATGTTATGGCGCTTCTCATTACTGAAGGGGACCCTCAGACTTCTAAATCAGCCCTTGATTCGGTTCCGTAGGCATGACTCTAATGCAACTGAGATGCGACATATTGACAAGAAATCTCGTGTTGCTGAGATAGGGATGTGCTTGAGGTTTTCTAAGGTTTTAGAAGAATACTGCAGTAGTAATCCTGGCGATTATCGTATATCTTCTGCGCATATAGAGCATTACGGTTCTGTTTTAAATGCCCGTTTGCACTTGCTCGTAGGTGGCCTAAAAATAAGTGATTTAGGCACCATTCTAAAATACCGTAAGTATGAACTGTCAAATCGTTCCCTGCTTGGTGATTTTAAGGCCTTAATCAGTTCCTGTGACAGTAAGTAGGTGTTTAGAATGCTTGAGCTATTTACTAATGAATTCACTATTTTGATTTTTGCCGCAATCTTAAGTGTCATTTCTCCCGTTAAAGGACTATTTTTTTCTGTTCTAGGATTGCTCGTTTTCAAAGAAGTTCTTTCTGGGCGCCTCTACAAAGTGTTTTTAAATAACGCTATTCCCATTGTCGTTATGGGCGCGATGGTTTTCTTTTCTGCCATTGCGTTTACGTCCCGAAGCATTAATGAATCCCTCCTTACGGTCTGCTCGTATTTCTTTTGCATCCTTCTTGGTTATATTTACGGTAAAGTAAAGAACGATGACTGGGTTGAGTCTGCATTGCTTATGCTTCGCAACGTTATGGTGTTCGCCTGCCTATTTAGCTTTGTCCTTGAAATTGTTTTAGGTCAACGACTAGTTACAAATGGTTCCTTTTCTTTTCTGCAAACTGTAACGATTGATAATCCATCCTTGTATCGACTGCGTAGTTTTTTCGGTCATGCAATCGTATTTGGCCAAATGATAGTTATTGCTGTTGTAATCAACTATAAATTGGAGACGGGCAGGATGAAACGTCTCTTATACTCTGTAGTTCTTTTGGTCGCTCTGCTTCTGACAAAGAGTCGTAGCGCGTGGATTATTCTCATTGCTTTAGCATCGGTGTACCTGATCTTTCGCCTAAAGAACCCCGAGTATTCTAAATGGAATTTAATTGCCCTTTTAATTCCAACTGTATTGCTACTCGTTTTCATTCTCTACAAGTTTGGACTGTTTAACTTTGTGGCTTCTCGATTTGGTGAGCTTGAAACTGATGTTTCATATAGCCAGCGTTCCGGAGCCATTGCCTATATTATTCATAGCTTTTTAAGCAGGCCGCTGTTTTGGCTTACTGGAAATGGTTTTGGCAGTAGTCGCATGACTATGCTGGGCACGACGGTTGAAATTAGCGGTTTTTCAACGGTGGATAATGGTTTCCTTGCAATGCTGTATGAATATGGTTTTCTTGGAATTTGTAGTTTTGTATTCTTGATAATTTCCGCTGGCATCGGTTCGTTCAGGTCGGGTTGCGAACTCGATCAAGTACTATTTACCGTTTCCTGCATATGCTGTGCGGAGCTCATATTTTATTGTGAGCTTGGTTGGTGGGTGCCAACGGTCATCTTGTTTGCTTCCTGTGGACTCGTTCTGGGTAGAACGAGTGCTCGGTATTCAGATTTGTGCGAGTCAGGCCCTTTTTTGATTTCTGAATAAATCAAGGTTGTTAGTTTAAACAAACGAGGTTGAATGAATTATTCGTCTATTGCACGCAACACTATGATTGCGTTTGCTGCACAGTTTATTTCTCTATCGGTCAGTGTTGTCATGTCGCTGCTCGTACCGAAAATCGTTGGTGTTGCTGATTATGGATACTGGCAGCTGTTCATGTTTTATACGACCTATTCCGGCTTTTTTCACCTTGGTCTGAATGATGGTGTCTACTTGATTAACGGGGGTCTCTCTCGTGATGAAATCGATAAGAGCTCAATAAAATCCCAGTATATCTTCGGTGCTTGTTTCCAGGCAGTGATTTGCCTCGGCATCACTTTTGTTTCGCTGCCTCTTGTCGATGACGCAAATCGAGTATTTGTTATCGCGTCTTTTGCGCTTTACACCGTCGTCTATAACCTGACAAGTTATTTGGGCTTTGTCTTTCAGGCTATGAACGAAACTAAGCTATTTTCGTTTTCTACAATGCTAGACAGGCTGGTGTTTCTGGCTCCGCTCCTTGTTTTAATTGGATTTAAGGTTTCGGACTACCATCCCTATGTCTACGCGTATCTCGTTTCGAAGATTATTGCGCTCATATATTGCTCTTGGATGGGCAGGGATATCCTATGTGCTAAATCAGTGTCTTTTGGCAACTCACTTAAGGACGGTATCCGCAGTATCATCGTCGGCGTAAAGCTGATGATTGCGAACATCGCCGACACACTGATCCTTGGGGTATCTAGGTTTCTTATCGATCATTTTTGGGGTATCGTCGCCTTTGCAAAAATTTCGTTCTCCCTCTCTCTTGTCAATTTCTTTATCACTTTTGTCTCGCAGGCGAGCATGGTCTTATTTCCTGCTCTTAGGACAGGTTCTGATGAGGAGAGAGTTCGTTTTTACATTGGCATAAGAAATGCCATCGAACTTATTTTTCCTGCAATCTATTTGTTCTATTTTCCTATGATTTGGTTTTTGGGGGCGTGGCTTCCTCAATATGCTGAGAGTCTTAGATATTTTGCGCTCTTACTTCCGATATGCGTCTTCAATACAAAGATGAGCCTTTGCTGTACTACCTATTTCAAGGTACTTCGTAAAGAACAGCTGCTCCTGAAGTTGAATATCGTCACTGTTATTTGTAGCGCTGTTTTTTCGATATTCGGTGTTCTTGTCCTTAACTCGCTCGACGCCGTCCTGTGTGGCGCCGTTATCTGCATTATTGGCAGGTCGTTGTGGTCCGAGCTCTATCTGAACGAACAGCTTAGTGCCCCGGGTTCAACTAGGCCGTTTCAGGAGATCCTGCTTACAGTCGCTTTCGTCTTGTTCACTGAGCTTTTATCTGGTGGAACTGCGGCGATTCTGTATGCATTAGTCTACGTTGGCTATCTCTTGCTCAATCATTCTGCACTGAAAAGCGTTGCTTCATGTTTGACCAAACTGAAGAAGCAGCGATAGCTACATCAAAATGGATTGGATTTTAATATGAAAGGCATCATCCTCGCCGGCGGGTCCGGTACCCGCCTGTACCCGCTCACGCTCGTGACCTCCAAGCAGCTGCTGCCGGTCTACGACA
>UQDE01000005.1 GCA_900539735.1 uncultured Collinsella sp.
GGGAGGCGGCGAGTTAGCCGGCAGGTCGGCATGTCAATCCTGGTCTAACAGAGCCAAACTAAAACCGCAGGTAGAGCCCTTGCGCAAAAGCCATGTGCTCGCGACATCGCAAAAAGTCTACTCACTTAGCTGGCAACTGCACCAAACGGCCGGGCAGAACGCCCATTTCCTGCATTTTCTCGCGCGCTGGCAACCAGCGCCGCCGCTACGCCATAATAGTTGGCGGACAAACGCGAGAGAAAGCAACCACATGGCACAGACCACGACAGATACCGCCGCCAGCACCGTTTCCGGCGCCGGCGCCGCCAGCTCATTCTCGGGCGGCACGGGAACCGAAGCCGAGTTTGGCTCGCTCGGCGCGCTCTCCCCCACCTGGTGGGAGCCCGAGGACGGCAGTGAGCCCGAGCCGTGGCTCACGCCCGACCAAGCCTTCGAACGCTTCTTTGAATGGACGAGCGATCGCGGCATTGAGCTGTGGGATCACCAAGAAGAGGCCCTCATGGACCTGGCTGCCGGCGACCACGTCATTTTGGGAACACCGACCGGATCGGGTAAATCGCTCGTCGCGCTGGGCATGCTCTTTATGGGCATGGCACAGGGCAAGCGCTGCTATTACACGGCCCCCATCAAGGCCCTGGTCAGCGAAAAGTTCTTCGACCTGGTACAGGTACTCGGCCGCGATAACGTCGGCATGATCACCGGCGATACGCATATCAATACCAAGGCGCCCGTCATCTGCTGCACGGCCGAAATCCTTGCCAACGATGCGCTGCGCGAAGGCGAGGACGCCGACGTGGGCTGCGTGGCCATGGACGAGTTCCACTACTTTGCCGACCCCGACCGCGGCTGGGCCTGGCAGGTACCGCTGCTCACCCTGCCCCACACGCAATTTATGCTCATGAGCGCCACGCTCGGCGATGTCACCGCCATCGCCGCCTCACTCGAGGAACACACCGGCGCTGCTTGCGACTTGGTTGTCGACGCCCCTCGTCCTGTTCCGTTGAGCTACGACTATGTGACGACCTCCCTCGAGGGCACGGTCGAGCTCGCCATGCGCCGCGGCGAGGCCCCGCTCTATATCGTGCACTTTAGCCAGGATGCCGCCCTTGCGACGGCACAGTCGCTCGCCAATTTTGGCATCGCCAGCAAGGAGCAGCGCGAGGCCATCAAAGAAGCGGCAAAGGGAACGAGCTTCTCGACGGCCTTTGGTAAGATTCTCAAACGCCTGCTTGGATGCGGCGTCGGCGTGCACCACGCCGGTATGCTGCCGCGCTATCGCCTACTGGTCGAACGCCTGGCGCAGCAGGGCCTACTGCCCGTCATTTGCGGCACCGACACACTCGGCGTCGGTATCAACGTGCCCATCCACACCGTGGTTCTCACTGCGCTCACCAAGTTCGACGGCTACAAGATGCGTCGCCTGCGCGCCCGCGAGTTCCATCAGATAGCCGGCCGCGCCGGCCGTTCGGGCTTCGATACCGAGGGCATGGTCATCGCCGAGGCCCCGGAGCACGAGATCGAGAACGCCAAGCTCATGGCCAAGGCGGGCGACGACCCCAAGAAGCTCCGCAAGATTAAAAAGAAGAAGGCCCCCGAGGGCTTTGTCACCTGGAACAAGCAGACCTTTGAGCGCCTGATCGAGACGCAGCCCGAAACGCTCAAGCCGCGCCTGCGCATCACACACTCCATGGTGATTAGCGTGGTCGAGCAGGGCGGCGATGCCCGAGCCCGCGTACACGACCTCATCGAGACGAGCCTGCAGACTCCCGAGGAAAAGGCCAAGCTCGAGGTTCGCGCCGACGAAATCTTCGCCACACTCATCGATTCCGGCGTCGTCGTTCGCACCGAGGTGCCGCCCGCGCCCGACGCTCCGGCTGACGCCGCGCCGGACATCGACTACGCGCTGACGGTCGATCTGCCCGAGGACTTCGCACTCGATCAGCCGCTCTCGCCGTTCTTGCTTGCCGCGTTGGAGCTGCTCGACCCCGAGAGCGAGACCTATACCATGGATCTGATCTCGATGGTCGAGGCAACGCTCGAGGATCCCAAGCAGGTGCTGCGCGCACAGGAGCGCGCCGCGCGCGACCGCGCGATGGCCGAAATGAAGGCTGACGGCGTCGAGTATGAGGAGCGCTTGGAGCGCATTCAGGACGTCACGTACGAAAAGCCGCTCGAGGATTTGCTCGACGCCGCCTTTGACAAGTACTGCCAGGAAGTGCCCTGGGCAAACGACTACCAGCTCTCGCCCAAGAGCGTCCTGCGCGATATGCTGGAAAGCGCGAGCGATTTTAAGGGCTACATTCAAAAGCTCGGCATCGCCCGCTCCGAGGGCATTTTGCTGCGCTACCTAGCAGAGGCCTATCGTTCGCTCGACCGCACCGTGCCCATCGAGAAGCGCGACGAGCGCCTGCGCGACATTATCTCGTGGCTGGGCTTTGTGGTGCGCTCGGTGGACTCGAGCCTGGTGGACGAGTGGGAGAACGCCGGCAACCCGGCAGCCCTCGATGCTGCGCCGCCGCAGGGCATCGACGAGGTCGTGGCGGACCGTCGCGGCTGCACGCTATTGGTGCGCAACGCGCTCTTCCGCCGCGTGACCCTTGCCGCCCGCGAGTACGTTCGCGACCTGGGCGAACTCGACGAGGACTGGGGCATGAGCGAGATCCGCTGGCAAAAAACACTCGACGCTTACCACGAGCAGCACGAGGAAATCCTCACCGACGGAGATGCCCGCAGCGCCGCGATGTTTTCCATTGACGAGTCCGACGAGAAGACCGCGCACGTATGGCACGTGCACCAGATCTTTGCCGACGAGGATGGCGACCACGATTTTGGCATCATGGGCGATGTCGATCTGGACGCCACCCAAGACGGCGGCGAGGTCATCTTCAAAAACTACCGCGTCGGCTTTATCGAGGACCTGCTCGAGGACTAGCCGAACATGCTGGAACGAAACAAGCGGGGCCGTTGGCAATATCGCCAGCGGCCCCGTTTTTTGCGCGATACGCTATCCCCTACTCGGTATCCTCGACCTCATACGAATCCGCCTCGGCTGGCTCATCGTTTGTCTCTGTCGCAGCCCCGCGCGCCTCGTCAAACGCGGCCTTCATGGTCTTGTTGCCCCACGTGAGCTTGCGAATGGTAAGATCGTCGGCCTTCTTGTTGGCTAGGCGCAGATTGTTCTCGGAGGACAGCAACGCCTCCTTGGTTTTCTGCAGATGGCTAATCGTCTTGTCGATCTCATCAATCGCCGTTTGGAACTTGCGGCTCGCGATCTCGTAGTTGCGACCGAAATCATTCTTGAACTTTTCCATCTTGGCTTCGAAGTTCGTGACGTCGATATTCTGCTGTTTGTACTCCGCCAGTTCCTGCTTATAGCGCAGCGAACCCATGGCGGCGTTGCGAAGAAGCGTGATCATGGGAATAAAGAACTGTGGGCGAATCACGTACATCTTCTCGTAGCGATAGCTCACGTCCACGATGCCGGCGTTGTAAAGCTCGCTCTCGGGTTCGAGCAACGTGCAGAGCACCGCGTACTCGCAGCCTTTTTGGCGGCGATCGTGATCGAGCTTCTTAAAGAAGTCCTCGTTTTTGTGCTTGGTCGCAGTCTCGTCGTTCTCGTTTTTCATCTCGAACATAATCGAAATGACCTCGTTGCCGCTCGCGTCGCACTCGCGGAAGATAAAGTCGCCCTTGCTACCCTCGGACGCATCGTTATCCTTCTCGAAGTACGCGTTAGGAAACGCCGTCATGCGCAGACGGTTAAACTCGGTCTCGCAGTGCTGCTCGAGCGACTCGCCCACCATCTTGGTGGACAGGCGGACCTTCATGTCCTTAAGGCGCTCGATCTCTTCATCCTTGTAGCGAATCAGGTCATCGCTCGCACGCTTGGCCTGCGCAAGCTCGAGCTCGTGTGCCGCCTTGGCCTGCTCCTCGCGAGAATCGCGCACTGCCAGCTCGCTCGTCAGTTTGGCACGTGCCTCATCGCGCTCACGCTCCGCCGCGGCGACCGCCTCTGACAGGTTCATTTTTGCCATCAGTTCCTGCTCGCGCAGCTGGGCACGCAGGCCCTCGGCCTCTTGCTCGGACTGAGCCTTTGCGGCGGAGAACTTCTCTTGCACCTTCGCGCGATAGTCAGTAAGCGCGCGCTCGGCCTCGCTGCGAGCGGCATCGAGCTCACGCTGCGACTCTGCCGCGGCAGCGGCAAGCGCCATCTCCTGGGCTTTGTCCGCCGCGGCGAGCCTGGCCTGCAGCTCGGCAATCTGAGCGTCGCGCGCAGCTAAATCGTTTTGAGCAGCGTTGCGCGCCGCCGACTCGGCAAGCTTTGCTTCGTCATCTTTGCGCCCAAGCTGCGCACGCAGGCTATCAATCTCACGCTGGAGCTCGGCATTCTCCTTTTGAGCATCGGCGCGGGCCTCAACCGCCGCGCGCTGGCTTGCACTCTCGCGCTCTGCGGCAGCGCCCTCGAGCTTAGCGCGCAACTCGGCAAGCTCGGCATCGCGCTTGGCAACCTCTTGTGCCAGCTGCTGAGCTGCAGCATTCTTCTGCTCGACAAGCTGAGCGTTGCGCTGAGACTCTGCCTTTTGCAAGGCGGCCGTCGAACGCGAGCGTTCAAGCTCCAGCGCCTGCTCGCCCTCGCGCTGGACAGCCTTCACACGCTCATCCAGGTCGCGCGAAAACTCGGCATCGCGCACTTGCTTGACGATATCCGCATAGCCGGACGCATCGACCTTAAAAACTTCGCCGCAATGCGGGCACTTGATCTCGTTCATAGCAGCTCCTCGATGGACGCAAATTTCAACCGCCTACACTCTACCGCGCCGCACGGACAAAAAAGGCGCCGCTGCCATAATGGCAACGGCGCCAGAGCCACCACAAAGGCGCCTGTCCCCTTTGTGGTGGCTCTGGCGCCCTATAACCCAAAGAAGCTAAGAATCTGGTCTCGGTTTACGGGCCTATACTCGTTGGCATCAAGACCAACATCGTAGCGAAAGATAGGGCGCTCACGATCGCGGTTGCGCGCGTTGGTGCGGTCTCCCCTGCTGTGGATATGCCCGTGCAGCATGATGGCACCACGCGCCTTGCCATTCCAGCTGAGCATGGGGTAGTGGCTCATAACCAGACGATGACCCTTGGCATAGCCGGGGGCAATCTCCAGGTAATCGCGCACGTCATCCCAAATCTGCGGGACGTCGGGGTCTTCCCAATCACCGTCATGGTTGCCACGGATGAGCGTCACGTTCTGGCATTCAATGCGCTCGCGCAGGCGCACCGCCTCCGCCAGGGGCAAACGATAGGTAAAGTCTCCCAGGATGTAGAGGCGGTCGTCCACATCCACGCACTCATTGATGGCATCGATGACCTTGCGGTTCATCTCCTCGACCGAGCCAAATGGCCGGTCCATGTCGTGCAAGATATTCGTATCGCCCAGGTGCAGGTCGGCGGTAAACCACATCATCGTCTATGTCCTCATTTCGCAACGTGTTCAACTCGTGCTAAGTATACAGACGTAGCGATGCGGCGGTTATCCAAAGAGCCCACCGAACAGTCCGCGGCGGCGCTTGTCTTGCTTTTTCGAAGCGTCACTCTGAGTTTTCTTGTCCTGCCGTTTCCTACGGTCCTGCTCCAACTCATCGTCATCGAGTAGCATATCCCACTCAAACGGATCATCCGTCAGATCGAACAGGTCATCGTCATCAAACATGGCAGTCTCCCATACCGATTAGCGAGCATCCACCACATAGAGCCCAACGCGCACCTGGTGCCACGGGCTGCGTTCGGGGGCAACCTGTTGCACGCGGGCCTCAAACACGTCCTCGTGGCCGTAATACATCATCAAGGACAGCGGGCCGACCTCGTTTCCCGGAACATAGCCAAGCTTAGTGTTGCCGAAGTAGATCGCAACCGCCTCGGGATCATGAGGGTTATCGCGCTCGGCACACAGTTTCAGCTTATCGCCCGCTTTAAGATCGCCCAGGACCAAGGCACCGTCGGCATACTGAAATCCCGCGATGTGAAACGACAGAAGAACACGTGAAGGCTCGTACATAGCAACTCCCCTAACGGCCGGATAAACCGGTGTTTAACCTTATTGAGAAGTCTACGGGTCCGTGCGGACACAAATACATCCTGTCTGCGTCCTTCAATCGTTTGCCTCAACGCTTGCGCGACAGAACGCTTGCAGATAAGATAGGAACACGGATGGCACCCGTTGCCGCGGGTCTTGCCAACTCCGATACACGTTTTCATCGTGAGAAGTGGCCGTCTTCGCTTACGCGGGGGCGGCTATTTCATTCGGCCGATAAACAGACCGAGTTCGATAGCCGCAATCAACAACGCCAATAACGAAATAACATCGCTTACGTTCATACCAAATCCCTTCTAAAGGGAGTTGGCCCATCCGTGCTCCATAACAGTAGTCTAACGCAAAATGCAGGTAATAGGAACACTTGTTCGTATTACCTGCGCCCTTTTCTAATGCACAAACATGCGCACGAACTTGTGCTTCCAGCTTGCGTAGGGCGCATACCGAAACGGCACGTCCAGCCAAGTTGCCTTGTTCACGATACTCTTCTTGTGGCTAAACGTATCGAAGCTCTCGCGTCCATGGTACTGCCCCATACCGCTCGCGCCCATGCCGCCAAAGCCCATATGGCTCGTAGCCAAGTGCATGATCGTGTCGTTGACACAGCCACCGCCAAAGGGCACGTAACGCACGAAGCGCTGCTGAACTGCGCGATCCTGACTAAAGATATACAGGGCCAGCGGCGTCGGACGATCCGTAATAAACGCTTCGGCCTCGTCTAGGCTCTCAAACGTCAGCACCGGCAAGATGGGACCGAAGATCTCCTCCTGCATCACGGCGTCATCGGGGGTCACGCCGTCTAGGATCGTCGGCTCAATCTTGAGCGACGACTCGCGCGCCGTGCCTCCCAGCACGACCTTATCGGGATCGATCAGCCCGCGCACGCGCGCAAAATGCTTAGCATTGACGATATGCCCGTAATCCTCGTTATCGAGCGGATGCTCGCCAAACATACGGCGGACCTCTTCCTTGATGAGGCCCAGCAGCTCGTCGTGCACGCGCGTATCGACCAGCAGGTAGTCGGGCGCCACGCAGGTCTGCCCCACGTTGAGCCATTTGCCAAAGGCGATACGCCGTGCCGCGACCTTCAAGTTTGCCGTCGCATCCACGATGCAGGGGCTCTTGCCGCCCAGCTCAAGCGTCACGGGCGTGAGGTTTTTACTCGCGCGCTCCATGACGAGCTTGCCGACCGGAACGCTACCGGTAAAGAAGATCTTGTCCCAGCACTCATCGAGCAACGCTTCGTTCTCGGCGCGCCCGCCCTCGACAACCGTCACCAGGCGCGGATCAAATGCCTCTTCACAGATTTGCTTGAGCACCGCGCTCGATGCCGGAGCATAGGCACTCGGCTTGATGACCACGGTATTGCCCACGGCAAGGGCGCCGGCGAGCGGCTCGAGTGTTAGCAAAAACGGGTAGTTCCACGGAGCCATGATGAGCGTGACGCCATAGGGCACGGCTTGCGTTTTGCACGCGCTCACGGCGTTGGCAAGGTCACACGGACGCAGGCGCGGACGACTCCATCGAGCCACGTGAGCGATCTGATGACGAATCTCGGAAAGCGACGTGCCGATCTCGCACATATATGCCTCGTCATGCGACTTTCCCAAATCGGTCTTGAGTGCATGGGCAATATCGGCCTCGTGCGCCCGTACCGCATCGCGTAAACTCACGAGCGCGCGACGTCGGGCATCAACATCAAACGTAGCGTGCGTTTTAAAGTAAGTGCGCTGATCGCCGACGATGCGCGCAATTTCCTCGGTGTTCATGGCACCCTCCTAGTTCTCGTCCTCAAACATACCACCCGCGACGACCTCGTACATACGCTCGAGCTCCAAGCGGTCCATCAAAAGCGGAACGGGGTACAGCGGATTGGCCTCGGCATCGGCATGCGCCGCCATCTCGGGAATGTCGGAGCGGCGAATGCCCAGGACATATTTGGGGATTCCCAGGGCCTCGTTCATGCGGTCGACCCAATCGATAAAGGCCTCGGCCGCAAGACTGTCCTGCGCGGTAGCCGGCGCAATGCCCGCCATGCGAGCAAGATCGGCAAGCTTGGGGGCGGCGGCGTCACCATAAGCGCGAAGTATGTGCGGCAGGATGATGGCGTTGGCCAAGCCGTGCGGAATCCCGTAACGCCCGCCCAGGCTGTGTGCGATGGCATGAACGTATCCAACATAGGAGCGCGTAAAGGCAACACCCGCCTTATACGCCGCCGAAAGCATATTGCGGCGCGCACGCATGTCGTCGCCATGCTCATAGGCCTCGAGTAAATTGTCGTGGATGAGCTGCACCGCCTGTCGCGCCATCTTGCGCGTATAGGGCGTAGTGCTTCGCCCGATAAAGGCCTCGACAGCATGCGTCAGGGCATCCATACCCGTCTGCCCCGTAATGGAGGCGGGCAGACCGCGCGTAAACTCGGGGTCATGCACCGCAAAGCGCGGGATAAGCACAAAGTCGTTAATGGGGTACTTGTAGTGCGTCTCGCCATCGGTAATTACCGCCGCTAGTGTGACTTCGCTTCCCGTACCGGCGGTAGTGGGAACCGCAATAAGCAGCGGCAGACGACGATGAATCCGCAGCAGCCCGCGCATCTTGTTGATGGGCTTGTTTGGCTGCGCGATGCGTGCTCCCACGCCCTTGGCACAGTCCATGGCCGAGCCACCGCCAAAGCCGATAATGGCCCGGCAGTCGTTCTCGCGATACAGCGCCGCCGCTTCCTCCACGTTTGAGACCGTGGGGTTCGCACGCGTTTCGGCATAGACCGTAACGCCAATTCCCCCGGATGCGAGCGCCGTCTCGAGCGGCGCCGTGAGCCCCAGACGGGCAATGCCGGGATCCGTTACCATAAGAACCCGCTGTATCGAGCGCTTTTGAAGCACCGCGGGCATATCCTCGGCATGCTCCAAAATGCGTGGCTCGGTATAGGGCAGCACCGGCAATACGATGCGAAAAACCGTTTGATACGTTCGGCACCAGGCGCGGCGGGCTAGATGCATAAAGGAAACTCCTTCATTTGTTGATTCGTCAACATTTGCTCGACCGATTGTACTCAGCGGCGGTCAAAGACGGCCTGCCAATCGTTAATCAATCAACATCTTCATATCTCGAAATTGTTTTATTAAAAATCATTCCTAATAGGCTTCACATTTGGTTGCATTTATGGATAATAGAACTCGTCAAGACGCACGTCCGGAGAGGGCCCTTACGGGACCGGACGAGCGCACAATCGCCATCGATCGAAAGGATCGAATCATGAAGTTTGTTTGCCCCGTTTGCGGTTATGTGGAAGAGTTCGACGGCGACCAGCTGCCCGAGGACTTCAAGTGCCCCCAGTGCGGCGTTCCCGGTTCTCGTTTCCTGAAGCAGGAGGAGGGTCAGCTCGAGTGGGCTGCCGAGCACGTCGTGGGCGTCGCCAAGATGGAGGGCGTCTCAGAGGACATCGTTGCCGACCTGCGCGCCAACTTTGAGGGCGAGTGCTCCGAGGTCGGTATGTACCTGGCCATGGCTCGCGTCGCCCATCGCGAGGGTTATCCCGAGATCGGCCTGTACTGGGAGAAGGCTGCCCACGAGGAGGCCGAGCACGCCGCCAAGTTCGCTGAGCTCCTGGGCGAGGTCGTGACCGACTCTACCAAGAAGAACCTCGAGATGCGCGTTGAGGCCGAGAACGGCGCCACCGCCGGCAAGACCGATCTTGCCAAGCGTGCCAAGGCCGCCGGCCTCGATGCCATCCACGACACCGTGCACGAGATGGCTCGCGACGAGGCCCGCCACGGCAAGGCTTTCGCCGGCCTGCTCAAGCGCTACTTTGGCTAAGCCAACCGCCTGAGACATAACCTCAAGCTCGATGAGGCCCGGACCGTATTGGTTCGGGCCTTTTTCGTGCCTCACGAACTTGTTAACTCCCTGAAATAGAACCGTCTTCGGCATTGGCTTCTCGTCAAAAACTAAGTGAGTAGACTTTTTGGAACTTGCCGAGCACACCATCCATATCACTTTATAAAGCCGCAGGTAAATGCCTTGTTGCAAAACGACCTAGTCGCCAAAGTGCCAAAAGTCTACTCACTTAGAACCGCAGCCGTCCACGATCGAGCCATTTTGTGTCTAGCGGGCATCTTTCCGTCGATTACTCCCAATTTTGTCCAGTCAACGAATAGTTCAGACCGGAGTAATGCCTCAGCCCTTTGCTCATCTGAGCTTTTATCACGATATTCAGCATCGAGCATCCTGCATACGGTCTTAACGATCGCGCGGAATCTACCCTCATCGGATATCTGTCTGTGTGTCAGGAGAAGTACATCGTAGCCCATGGCCTGAAGGGCCGTCATGCGGTCAGCGTCACGCAAGCCATCCCCCGCGCGTCCGTGCGAGGCCTTTCCCTGACATTCAATGGCCACCTGTCGCCTACCGTCCGGCGAAGAAAGAAGTAGGTCGATATATACACGGGACTTTCCCACAATCGCTCGAGCACTTGTGTTTAGCATCACTTCAACATTAAGCTCTATGCCGCAAAAACCTTCGCCTCCCAGGGATCGCGGCAGTGCAAGTAGCAAATACGCCTCGACCTCAAAAGGCGACGCGGCACCCAATGGAACGAGTTGCGATACCGCCATAAATCTATTGCCGTAACGCATCCCACAAACATCTGAACAAAAACGGTCAAGGTCTCCGCCCAAAACCAAAGCGTCTCGACGCCATAAATTTGAGGCGGTGCCGTCCTCGGACGGGCAGCGCGCCCAACCGAACGTTGTCGAAATCGCACCCGAATCAATTGCACGCGAAAGCTCCGTCTCAAGTAACGCCGGCAGGGCACACACCGCAAACAAGCCACACATCTCCGCCAATACCAAAAGAAGCTGAAGATCCGTCAGATGCCGTGACATGATGAATGCCGTCAGTAGAGGAGACGTAATCAAAAATCCATGCTCCGTTTCCAGCACGGATTCCCTGGGGAGCTCACCAAGAAACAGTCGCTGCCTAATGCTGGCAGGACAAGTCCGTTTGTTTCTCGTCCGAACCAATGTATGCAACGGAAAACCGAGCGCGACCGCAGCCGTCGGGTTGCGGGCGAGATCATATCGCTGCCGGTCTTCTTCCGGTCGTGGAAGCGGCGGACACAAAGCGCGGACTTGAGGAGGCAAACGCCAGTACCTAAAAGCCGATATGTCACAAAGTAGATCCTTCATAGGCACAGGAGAACACGAATTTCAACCCAGTCAGTCACGCATTGGCGCGAACGCACCAAAAATGGCGCCGAACGGACTGCCAAGTTTTCAACAGCCCTCCCCAACTGGCCAAAAGCTTGTCGAGAGCTGGACGAAGCCCTGTTGAAAACCCCATTTTTTTCTCATGCAGAAGCTTTACGCGGCAAGTGAGTAGACTTTTTTGAACATTCCGAGCAGGCCGGTCTTCCTGCTTTTCAAAACCGCAGGTAGATAGCTTGTTACAAAACTGCCTGGTCGCCAAAGTGCTAAAAGTCTACTCACTTAGATTGCAGAGTGCCCCCCATTAGCTGCAATTCCAAGGTAGTTAGTACTTTTGGACTCAGGTCGTCATACTGGACAAGAATATGAGTTGAGTTTTCAGGGGCAGATGCGCCATCGGCACACCAAAAACAGTCACCGATATCGATAAAAGGGATGCTCGAGCGCGTGAGGGCCCGTGCAATAGTGCTTCCGCCCGTTCCACGCTCCGCAACCACGGTGCAGTAAAGGCCCGCGTCTGCGTGTTCGATCGAGACTTCCCCTGCCGGAAATGCCTTCCGTACAAGCGCCGCCAGGCCATCACGCGCCTCGCGAGCACGAACGCGCACGCGGTTCACATGTCGCTCGTAATCACCCGATTCCAGCAAACGAGCCAAAGCGACCTGGTCGACAGAACTTACCGACGAGGCGTAAAAACCAAGGTCGCGCCTAAACCGCTCCATCAGCTCGTCGGGCAGCACCATGTACGCTAGGCGCAACGCCGATGACAGGCTCTTCGAAAACGTATTGGTGTAGATAACCGACTGGGCGGCATCGATCGACGCGAGCGCGGGAATCGGCTTGCCGGCAAGGCGAAACTCACAATCAAAGTCATCTTCGATGAGATACCGACCTGGTCGCTCGGCGGCCCAGCTCAGAAGCGCATAGCGCCGCGCAATGCTCGTCACAAGGCCAGTCGGATACTGATGGGACGGCATCAGGTGAAGGACATCGGTCCCGCTTTTCTGCAGAGTGCTCAAGTCCACGCCCTCATCATCCAACGGGATATGTCGAACTTTGCAGCCCATAGCCTGATAGATGCGCGTCAGGCGCAAATAGCCCGGGTCCTCAACGGCATACACCTTGTCAGCGCCAAGCAACTGAACCAACATGGTATCGAGCAGCTGGGCGCCTGCACCGATAACAATGTTGTTGGGATCGACATTCATGCCCCTCGTCCCACGCAGATGGTGAGCAATTGCGCGTCGCAGCCGAGCGGTGCCCTGCGCCGGTGCGGGCGAAAAGATTTCGCGCTCATCTTCGGATGCCAGCGTCGCCCGTAGTGCGCTTTGCCAAAGCCGCGCCGCCTCCAAAGCGGAAGGAGAAAGTGCATCGAATCGCTCGACCTGTCCGTTGACATCATGCGCGCTGGGACCCGCAGAGGCGGCATCTCGGTCGATGCCCTCCGCAGCCGAAGCCAAAACCGGTGCATCCGGAAGCCTGCAAGCGTAGTAGCCACGCCGCGGCTTTGAGCAAATATAACCCTCGGCAAGTAACTGGCTATATGCATTCTCGATAGTAATGACGCTGATTCCCAGATGACTGGCAAAGGTGCGCTTAGACGGCAGATGCTCCCCCGCCGCAATACGTCCAGCAACAATATCATCTCGAATTTGCTGGTAAACATACTCATAAAGCGATGCTTCGCCGCGTTTTTCCAAATTGTAGTCAAGCATGAGTTTACCACCTGACCTTATCGAGCTGTTCAATCTGGTATTAAGTTGACCTTATTATTATCTCGAAAACTGAGTATTTTGCCATACCCAGCTCCCCGATAGGATGTTCCGTCAAGCAATGCACATGCCAACCAAGGGAGCAACCATGGCAGAACAGACCAGCAAGGCCGATCGCGTCAAACTCAATCGCGAACTCGCGCAGATGCTCAAGGGCGGCGTCATCATGGACGTCACCACGCCCGAGCAGGCACGCATCGCCGAGGAGGCAGGCGCCTGCGCCGTCATGGCACTCGAGCGCATCCCGGCCGACATCCGTGCCGCAGGCGGCGTCTCGCGCATGAGCGACCCCAAGATGATCAAGGGCATCCAGGAGGCCGTCTCCATCCCCGTCATGGCCAAGTGCCGCATCGGTCACATCGTCGAGGCGCAGGTCCTGCAGGCCATCGAGATCGATTACATCGACGAGTCCGAGGTTCTCTCCCCTGCCGATGACGTCTATCACATCGACAAGACCCAGTTTGACGTGCCGTTTGTCTGCGGCGCCCGCGATCTGGGCGAGGCGCTGCGCCGTGTTGCCGAGGGCGCCACGATGATCCGCACCAAGGGCGAGCCGGGCACGGGCGACGTCGTCCAGGCTGTACGCCACATGCGCAAGATCCAAAAGCAGATCCGCGACGTTGTTGCCCTGCGCGACGACGAGCTCTTTGAGGCAGCCAAGCAACTGCAGGTTCCGGTCGAGCTGGTGCGCGAGGTCCATGCCACGGGAAAGCTTCCCGTCGTGAACTTTGCCGCCGGCGGCGTAGCGACCCCCGCCGACGCCGCGCTGATGATGCAGCTGGGTGCCGAGGGCGTCTTTGTCGGCTCGGGCATCTTTAAGAGCGGCGACCCCGCCAAGCGCGCAGCCGCCATCGTCAAGGCCGTGGCAAACTTCACCGATGCCAAACTCATTGCCGAGCTTTCGGAGGACCTGGGCGAGGCCATGGTGGGCATCAACGCCGACGAGATCGAGATTATCATGGAAGAGCGCGGGCGCTAGTCCAGCAGAAAGGATCGCACATGAGCGATTATGCAGACCAAACGGTCGCCGTGCTGGCGGTCCAAGGCGCATTTGCCGAGCACGAGGCAAGACTATTCGAGCTTGGCGCACACTGTATTGAGCTGAGGCAGGCGGCTGATTTGAAGCAGGACTTTGACCGTCTGGTACTTCCCGGCGGCGAGTCTACCGTTCAAGGGAAGCTGCTTGATGAGTTGGGCATGCTCGAGGAGCTTCGTGCCCGTATCGCTGAAGGTATGCCCGTCCTGGGCACCTGCGCCGGCCTGATTCTACTGGCTCACGACCTTGCCGCCCATGACGATAAGGGCACGCCGCGTCTGGAAACCATGGATGTACTTGTCGAGCGCAATGCCTACGGCAGGCAGCTCGGCAGCTTTCGAACCAAGGGGCAAATAGCCGGCATCGACGGTGAAGTGCCGCTGACGTTTATCCGCGCGCCCCGCATCGTCGAGGTCCACGGCGACGCCAAGGCCTTAGCGAAAGTCGACGGTCGTATTGTCGCCGCCCGTCAGGGCAACCAGCTCGGCGTAACCTTCCACCCCGAGCTCGACGACGATACCCGCCTCCACGAACTGTTCCTACAAATGTAGGCATCGAAATCAACAAACGAAACGAGAGTGGATGATCTCCCACTTTGAGCTTGAATGCAGGCTCAAACCGGGAGATCATCCACTCTTGTTCTATGTAGTCGTTTAAGAACGTCCCCAATGACTACAAGGAGTGTCCCAAGCTGCCGGCAGAAAAGGAACGTCCCTAACTGCCGCATCCGGGGCAAGACAACGCCGCAGGCAGAGGACGGACAGCGAGCGGGTCGCATTTGAGGCAAGGTGACGTGAAACGAAAGGGCGCTGACCTTCTGGTCGCGCCCTTGAAGTTGAACGTCAGATTGTCCAAATGCGGCCCGCGCAGCGTCGGCCCGTTACGGCGTTTGGTAAAACGCCGTAACTAAAAACGGTTACCGCGGAAGCCGCCGCCGTTGCGGCCGCCACGGTCGCCACCACGACCGCCGCGGTCGTTACCACGGTTACCGCCGAAGCCACCACGGTTGCCGCCGCGATCGCCATAGCCACCACGGTTGCCGCCAAAGCCGCCGCGACCGCCACGGTCGCCGCCACGGTCACCAAAGCCGCCACGGCCGCCGCGATCGCCACCGCGACCGCCACGGTCACCGCCACGGCCACCGCGATCGCCAAAGCCGCCACGGCCGCCGCGATCGCCACCGCGGCCGCCACGGTCGTCACGGCCGCCGCGAGGACCGCGGTCCTCGTCCAGGCCCATGGCGACGAGCGGAGCGATAACCTTATCGAGAGCGGCCATCAGCTCGGTGGCCTCCTCATAAGAAAGCTCGGGCAGGAGCTTCTCCTTCTTGTTGGCAAGCTCGACCAGGCCCTCAGCGGCATCCTCGGCGGCGAAGACAACAATCTTGCGCATATCGCCCTCGGCGTCGTCGATGCGGCCGACCAGATCGGCAGCCTCGGCCTCGGCCATCAGGCCATCGAGCTCACGAAGGCGCATGCCCAGCAGGTCGGACATTTCCTTCTGCTCCATCTTGGGCTTGAGGTCAAGGAGCTTGATGGCGCGCTCGATGTTCGCCATGCGCTCGGCCTTGGCCTCCTCCTCCTTGGAAATAGCAAAGCGACGGCTACGCAGCAGACGGGCGGCCTTCTGCATCTTGTCCATCAGCTCTTCGTCATCGTAATCAACGGCGGCCTCGACAACCTCGGCCTCCTCCTCGGCGGAAACCTCGTCAGCAACCTCAACCTCGGCAGCTTCGGTTTCCACGGTCTCGACTGCCTCGACCTCGGCAGCCACGGTCTCGTTCTCGGTCTCGTTCATGATCTCTTCGTTCTCGGACATGAGACTCCTTCTTGGCCCTCTCGGGCATCATCGCCCCATTCGCGGGGCCCGTCGCGCACTCTTTGCGCTTTAAACATTCATGCCTCTCGGCAAAACGTCCATTAGTTTATGGTGTCGCCATCCAATCTAGCTGCAGAATCTATGTGCACACATTAATGCGACATGTGCGACTCGCGACGAGCGTACACCAGCGACGTCGCGAACCCGACCACGGCAATTACAGCCGCCACACGCACGGCAGCTGCAAATCCAATCGCCTGGGCAACGTCGGACGCAGCGCCAGCGGCGCCGGCGGTCGCGGCAGAACTCGAGAGCAGGCCGATAAACAGCGACGGGCCAAACGATGCGGCAATCATGTTCCACGTGTTGAGCAATGCCGTTCCGTGAGGATGCTCAGCGGCAGGCAGCGTCTCCAAGCCGGCCGTCTGCGAGGGACTCAGCACCAGGCCGACTCCGGCATACACCACAACGGTCAGCGCCACGACAACGCCGATGTTCATGCTTGCCGCCGTCATCGAGATTGCAATCTGTCCCACGGCAATCAGGGCAAAGCCGACCGGCAGCAGCGGCCATGCGCCACGGGCGTCCATCACGCGTCCGCCCACAATCGAGGTCACGGCGTTGCAGGCAATCGCCGGCAAAATGAGCAGGCCCGCAACAAGTGCGGTCATGCCGTATGCGCCCTCAAAATAGAGCGGCAACAAAACGCTCATCGAGAACGTCGTCATCATCGACACCACCACAAGCAGGCACGCAGGCCAAAAGCGACCGCTCGCCATGGGACGCACGTTAAGCACCGGATGCTCGAGCTTGAGCTGGCGGGCCGCAAATAGGCCGAGCAGCACAATGGCGGCGAAGAACGTCACGATACCGGCAATCAGATTGGTCGAGAACTCGCCTACGGAATACACAAAAGCCGTAATACCGGCGGCGAGCAAAACTACCGACAGAATATCGAGCGTGGTATTCGAGCGCTCTCCGACATTCTGAACAAGCTTTACGCCCGCCGCAGCGACCAAAATGCCGCCCACCAGCGGCACTACGAACACCGCCCTCCAGCCAAACAACGTGCACATAAGACCGCTAATCACGGGTCCAAACGCCGGCCCTAGCGTAATGCAGGCACCACCCAGACTCAGATACAGACCGAGCTTCTCGCGCGGAGCGCAAGACAGCACCACGTTCATCATGAGCGGGAACAAGATGCCCGATCCCACAGCCTGCAAAATACGGCTTGGCAGCAAAACGCTAAATGACGGAGCGAACAGGCACAGGACTTCGCCGGCGACCATGCATCCGCATGCGAAAAACAGCAGCTTGCGCGTCGAGAAACGGCCGGACAGGAAGGCCATGATGGCCGTAAAGATCGACGTCACGATCATGTAGCCCGAAACGAGCCACTGCGCCGTGGTGGCACTCACCGAAAAGGCCGCCATAATGTCGTGCAACGCCACGTTAATGATGTTCTCGTTAAACGCGGCAATAAAGGCTGCAATATACATTACGACGAGAATCGCCGCAGTGGCCGATGGCGCTACTTGAACTTGTTGCTGAGATTTGCTCCCCATGCATTTCCTTCCTCTTGGAACGACAGCCGCATCGCCCCAGAGGAACAGTCCAGGGCGAAAAATGAGCCCTAGACTTACGCCAGACGCCGTACACGACGAATCTGGCAACATGGTCCAACGTCGAAAGATTGTAACGCGGACGCACAGCTTTCCTTCCGCGCTATTATTAAAAGTCCACGAAAGCATAAGACATGAGGAGCCCGCCATGATTAAGCCCATCATGAAATCCGAGTTCTTTTTGCGTCTGCCTTCCGAAGACGCGGGACCCGACGATGCCGCGACCGGGCAGGATCTCCTAGATACACTCCACGAGCATGAGCGCGAGTGCGTGGGCCTCGCCGCCAACATGATCGGCGTGCGCAAACGCATCATCTGCGTAAAGGACGGCAACAGGACACTCCTGATGTACAACCCTCAAATTCTTGAGCAGGTCAATGCCTATCAGACGAGCGAAGGATGTCTCTCGCTGATCGGCGAGCGTCCCTGTACCCGCTATCGCCGCATTAAGGTTGAGTATTTGGACGAGAACTTCGTCAACCGCATCAAAAACTTCTCGGGCTACACCGCCGAAATCATCCAGCACGAAATCGACCACTGCAACGGGATTGTTATTTAGTTCCGCCGTTCTACCGAACGGCGGACCACTTGACGCTGCGCGAGCCGCATTCACGCCAATCTGACGTTCAATTTCGAGGGCGCGACCAGAAGGTCAGCGCCCTCTCATTTCACGTCACCTTGGCGCAAATGCGGCTCGCTCGCTGTCGTATGTCTATCCTGCGACGCCTCGATTCTTGCGGCGGCAGGCACCTAATCCCCTACGATTGGCGGTAATGGTCAAAGAAGTCGGCGAGGTCTTCGAGGGACTCTTTGAGTACTTCCATGCGCGGCAGGTACACGATGCGGAAGTGATCGGGCTCGGCCCAGTTAAAGCCGCCGCCGCGCGTGATCAGAATCTTCTTCTCGTGCAGCAGGTCAAGGGCGAACTGCTCGTCATCGGTGATGTTGAACTTCTTCACATCCATCTTGGGGAAGATGTAGAACGCTGCACGCGGCTTAACCACCGAGATGCCGTCAATCTTGTTGAGCGCCTCATACACAAAGTTGCGCTGCTCGTAGACACGGCCGCCGGGACGGATGTAGTCGTTAACGGACTGATGGCCACCGAGTGCCGTCTGAACGATCGACTGAGCCGGCACGTTGGAGCACAGGCGCATGTTAGAGAGCATGTTGATGCCCATGATGAAGTCGCTCATGCAGCGCTGGTTGCCCGAAAGCACCATCCAGCCAATGCGATAGCCCGCGATCATGTGCGACTTGGACAGACCGCTAAAGGTGACACAGGGCAGATCGGGGGCGAGCGAGGCAATCGAGACGTGCTCGTAGCCGTCCATGCACAGGCGGTCGTAGATCTCATCGGCAAAGATCATCAGCTGATGCCTGCGTGCAATCTCGACGATGCCCTCGAGCACCTCGCGCGGATAGACAGAGCCCGTGGGGTTGTTGGGGTTGATGATGACGAGGGCTTTGGTCGCGCTCGTAATCTTGGACTCCATATCCTCCAGGTCGGGATACCAATCCGCCTGCTCATCGCACAGATAATGTACGGGATGACCGCCAGCAAGGGTAGCGCACGCCGTCCAGAGCGGATAGTCGGGGCTGGGGATCAGAATCTCGTCGCCATTGTCGAGCAGCGCGTTCATCGAAAGCTGAATGAGCTCGGACACGCCGTTGCCCGTGTAGATATGCTCCATCTGAACGTTGGGCAGGCCTTTGATCTGCGAATACTGCATGATCGCCTTGCGCGCGGAGAACAGGCCACGCGAGTTGGAATAGCCTTCGCAGTCGGGCAGCTGCTGGCGCATGTCCTTGATGACCTCATCGGGCGTGCGGAAACCGAAGGGCGCCGGGTTGCCGATATTGAGCTTGAGGATGCGCTCGCCCTCGTCCTCCATACGGGCGGCCTCGTCGACGACGGGACCGCGCACGTCATACAGGACGTTATCGAGCTTGGTGGATTTAGAAAAAGTACGCATGGTGGTGCTCCTTGCAATTTGAGCTGAGGGATGGGGTTCGGGTTTGGAATCGTTGCGGGGTGATGATGCCTCGCCTTGATCGGCGTCGCCGGCAAGCAGCCAGGTAACATCGACCTCCAAAATACGGGCGAGCAGCTCAGCCACATCGCGCCGCGGGATCGTCTTGCCGCTCACATATTGGCTCATCTGACTCTTGCCGAGTTTTTTGCCGAGCATCTCCGATGCGCGGATCACGTCCGACTGGCGAACGTCGCGATCGGACATAGCCTGTCGCAGGCGATCGCTAAACGTCTCTTGGGCCACTAGAACCTCCTTGCTGGCAAAGTTCAATTTATAGAACACGAATTGAACCATGGTTCAATTTAGCAAGCAGTATAACGCGGCGCTTCATTCGAAAGTTCAATTTCATAAGAAAATGTATCGGACTCCGAGATCTGCCCAAAGCAAACAATGGCGTGTACACGTTTAGAGGTATTCGAGAAAACGGGCGGCGGCAAGCGAAACGTCGGCCGTTCGATATATGGCATTGATCTGCCGATGGGGATGTCCCTCGAGCGAACGCACGGCAACATCGAACTGACAACGGCGCAAGATGAGCGCGGGAAGAATGCTCACGCCCAGGCCGTCCTCGACCATAGCCATAATCGCATAATCATCCCAGGTCGACAGCTTGGAGCACACCGTCAGCCCCGCCCGACGGAACAGCGGCGTAATCTCGTCATCGGTGCCGCGTTCTAGCAGAATAAACTGCTCGTTGGCTAAATCGGCAAGAGAAACGACCTCCGCCGTGGCAAGCAAAGAATCTGCCGGCACTACCGCCATCAACTCGTCGCGCACCAAAGACCGCGATGCCATGCCGTTTTCTCGTGGCTCACGCGGGATAAAGCCCAGGTCGCAGCGGCCTTCCGCCACCCATTGCTCAATCTCGGAGTAATCACCCATCAGCAGCTCGTAATCGACATCCGGATGATCGGCGCGAAAGCGCGCAATCACCGGCGGCAGCACGTGGGTCGCCACACTCGAAAACGTACCGATGCAGATTTTGCCGCGCATGAGCCCGCGCATCTCATCCACCCGTCGCTGCAAGCGAGTGAATTCCTCGCAGAGCGCCTCGACAGCCGGCATGACCTGCCGCCCGTCGGCAGAAAGCACTACGCCCTCGCGACTGCGGTCGAGCACCTTAAAGCCCCAATCGGCCTCAAGATCGGCCACCATACGGCTCACGCCCGACTGCGAATAGCTCAGGCGCTCGGCAGCACGCGTAAAGCTTCCGGCGCGCACCGTCTCCAGCAGTACCTGCATCTTTTGAATATTCGTTTCCACGACACGCCTCCACCTTTACATGAATTTTTGTCATGTTAGCCATGCATTATATTCGCTTTTCTTCTATTGTCAGTTCGCCCATAGTGAACATGCTCGAATATAGAGGGGACGGAAGCGCATGGACAACGGACTGTTTACGTACTTAGCAGCATTGCTATTGTTTGGCTCCAACGGCATCATCGCCGCTGCCATCGCGCTGCCGAGCTCCGATATCGTGCTACTGCGCACGTTTTTGGGCGCCCTCTCGCTTGTCACTATCCTTGCCATCACCCAACGCCATAAACTGCAGGCGCCATCTCGTCCCCGCGAAGCCGCAGCACTCCTTCTGTCGGGAGCCGCGCTGGGTGCCAGCTGGATTTTTCTGTTCCGTGCCTACCAGACGATCGGCGTCGGCGTATCCTCGCTGCTGTACTACTGTGGCCCCATCATTGTCATGGCGCTCTCCCCACTCATCTTTGGTGAAAAACTGACCGGCGGCAAAATCGCCGGGTTTATCGCCGTCACCTGCGGTGCTTTTCTCATTGCAGCACAAGGTCTAGGCGGCAATATGCCCATTGCGGGTATCGTCTGCGGTATCGCCTCGGCATTTTGCTATGCGCTGATGGTCATCGCTAGCAAGGGTGCGCCACACATCGAAGGCCTCGAGAACTCCACGCTCCAGGTGAGCGCCGCCTTTGTGACCGCGCTGGTCCTCACGCTCATCACGCAGGGCGCTCCCTCATTCCTGTCCGCCGGCGTCGCCGCCAGTATTGATTGGCGCGCCGTCGTCATGCTCGGCGTCGTCAACACCGGCATCGGTTGCCTGCTCTACTTTAGTGCCGTCGCCAAGCTGCCCGTCCAGACCGTCGCGGTCGTCGGCTACCTCGAGCCGCTTTCGGCCGTCGTGTTCTCGGCCGTCCTTTTGGGCGAAGCCATAACACCGGTCCGTCTGATGGGCGCCGCGCTTATCATCGGCGGCGCGATTTTTTGCGAACTCGCCGGCAAACGCGCAAACGCCAAGGCTGGCATCGCCCAGACAGTACGTGCTTAAAAGCCCCTGCTTTGAAATGCTACCTGCGTAGATAAATAATCCCCAGCTGAGGATTATTGTCTAAAATAACCTGATGTGCCAAACTGCTCTTGTATGTATAAAGACGGCATAAAGATTATCTGTCCTAAACAGATAACCGGATGTCTAAGGGAGTCCACGTGGCACACAACAAACTGGAGGCAAGCCCCCAAGACCAGCGTGGTCAAGGCGGGCACGGAGCCATCCCCCTCTCCGCTGGCATGCTGCTTGTAACGCTCGGCGTCGTCTATGGCGACATCGGCACGAGCCCCATGTACACCATGAAATCAATCGTCGCCAACAACGGCGGCATCGGTACCGTCAGCGAGGACATGATCCTGGGCGCGCTTTCGCTCGTCATCTGGACCATGACACTCGTGACCACGGTCAAGTACGTGGTAATCGCCATGAAGGCCGACAACCACAACGAAGGCGGCATCTTCGCCCTGTTTAGTCTGGTGCGAAAAGTGGCACCATGGCTGATCCTACCTGCCATGATCGGCGGCGCGGCGCTGCTCGCCGACGGCATCCTCACCCCCGCGGTCACGGTCACCACAGCCATCGAGGGCCTGCGTACCATCGAGTGGGGCCACGCGCTGCTTGGCGACGGCCAGACCAACGTCATCATCATCACCATCATCATTATCTGCGGCCTATTTGCCATGCAGCGCGCCGGCACCTCGTCAATCGGCAAGCTCTTCGGCCCGCTCATGACGCTGTGGTTCCTGTTCCTGGCAGGCGCCGGTCTGTTCAACATGCTCGGCAACCTGTCCATCTTGCGCGCGCTCAACCCCATCCGCGGCATTATGTTCCTGTTCTCGCCCATCAACCATTCGGGCATTATGGTGCTCGGCTTTGTCTTCCTGTCGACAACCGGTGCCGAGGCACTCTACTCGGACATGGGCCACGTGGGCAAGGCAAACATCTATGCATCCTGGCCATTTGTTAAGACGGCCCTTATCCTCAACTATCTGGGTCAGGGAGCTTGGCTACTCGCCAATAACTCCAACCCCCAGATGCTCGCGATGGATATCGTTAACCCGTTCTATATGATGCTTCCCGAGCCCCTGCGCCCCTTTGCCATTGTGCTTTCGGCCGTGGCGGCCATCATCGCCTCGCAGGCGCTCATCACCGGCTCGTTCTCGCTGGTATCCGAGGCAACGCGCCTCAACCTTATGCCGCACCTACGCATCCACTACCCCAGCGACACCAAGGGTCAGCTCTATATTCCGCTCGTCAACAACATCATGTGGGTCGGCTGCATCTTCATCGTGCTGTTGTTCCAGAACTCCGAGCGCATGGAAAGCGCCTATGGCCTCGCCATCACCGTGACCATGCTCATGACCACCACGCTGCTGACGAGCTATATCGTCGGCATTCTCAAGCACAGACTGGGCGCCTGCGTCTTCGCCCTGCTTTTTGGCGCCATTGAGCTGTGCTTCTTCGCTTCGTGCCTCACCATGTTCTTTGACGGCGGCTATGTGATGATCTTCCTGGCCGCACTGCTGTTTGGCCTTATGTATGTGTGGCGTCGCGGCACCGCCATCGAGCGCACACAGACGATTCTGCTGCCCGTCTCCAAGTACATCGACCAGCTCAATCGCCTGCGCAATGACGAGACCTATCCCGTGCTCGCTGACAATCTGGTATTTCTCACCAACAGCCCCGACCCGCTCACGCTCGACCGCGACGTGCTCTATTCCATCCTGGACAAGCACCCCAAGCGCGCCAAGGCATATTGGTTCATCAACGTGCACGTTACCGACGAACCCTATACGCACGAGTATTCCGTCGAGACCTTTGGCACAGACTTCCTCTTCCGCGTTCGCCTGGACCTGGGCTTTAAGGTCAACCAGCGCGTCAACGCCTATCTGCGTCAGATCGTCGGCGACTTGATGGCATCGGGCGAGCTGCCGCCGCAGCATCACACCTACTCCATCTACGAGACGCGCGGCAACGTGGGCGACTTCCGTTTTTGCATGCTGCGCAAGATGCTTGCCCCCGAAACGGACATCAACCGCAACGACCACCGCGTCATGGCCATCAAGTACGCCGTCCGCCGCGCCTGCGGAAGCCCGGCACGCTGGTACGGTCTTGAGAACTCGGCCATCATCATCGAGTACGTGCCCCTCTTTGCCCGCATGCGTCCGGCCGTTAAGCTCGTGCGCACCCAGGTGCCGCTCGAGGTTCAGATCGAAGAGGCCGAGGAAATGGAAGTCGACATCTTCTCGGACGACTTGGTCAACGGCAACGAAGCCGGTAGGGACATGAACGTCGACCCCACCGAGTTGCTCGAGAGCGTCGCCGATACGCCCGAACAGCAACAGCTCGACGGCCTCGAGAACGAACAGCTCAACGACGCCAACTTCTAGCGACGTCACAAATCAACGACAGCGGCCCTGCACCTCACGGGAGATGCAGGGCCGCTTTGCATTGCGGTAAAGCTATCGGCTACGAACGACGCGGCTCGGGAACCACGAGCCTATCGGGGCTCGCGCCCTCGGCATCCATCAGGCTCACGTAGCGAATCGACGGATCCCCATACATCGCGTAGTAATAATTGCCCGTGCGCGCGCTAAAGCATCCGGTGTAGATAGTCTTCTCGAACTTGCCATCGCCCATCCTGGACGCTCCCTCGATCATCACCACGCCCTCGAGCGAGCGGAACATGCGAACGACGTTTTCGGTCTCGCTCTCCTTTTGCGGGTAATTGGCATTGAGGTACGCCGCCTTTACAAAACGGCTCGGCGAATAGCAATCGCCCGGAATGCCGCGCATGCCGGCACCGGCTCCATAGGGCTTGAGCTCGGCGCCACGCCATGTCGCCGTCTGCGGAAAATCGCTTGTGGCGGTGATATAGGTGCGTAGGTTTTCCATATGCCACGGGAAGGTCGGCTGATTGGCAAGGGTGTCGACCGGATCGTCGTATACATGCAGGCCGTCAGCCATCATCTCGACCACGATGCTGCGCTGGCTGTCGCCGATAATCCAATGGAGCAGTGACACGCCCAGCCCCTCTCCGGCAGATTTGGCGACAATCACCGTGTCGCGCAGCGCGGCCTCGACCTCATCGACCGTCGAGAACGTCGCTGCCACCCATAGGGGGAACTCATAGGCCGCGATATTGGTCTTTCCATCAACCGGACCCTCGGCATACTCGGCATAGCCGGGAAAGTTTAGCCCCGCCACAGCCAGACCCGCATCGTTACCGCAATCGAAGAACATGGGATAGTTCTTGTAATCGATGCACATACCGATCACCGCGTGTGCCGCTGTCGCGTCGTCGATAAACGAATACGGAACGTGAAACCCGCGCGGCATCACGCGAACCTGTTGGCCGTAGTCAAAGCTCCAGTCGAGGTTGCGGCCTAGATACATGTGACCAGAATTATCGGTAAATCGAATGCTCGTACACATAGCGCCTCCTAGCTTTACGTTCTTGCTAAGCTCATTGTCACCAAACAAAAAGGCGCTAAACACAAAAGCCCGGACATGACAACAATGTCACGCCCGGACCAAAAGAGACGAAGTGCGGTGCTGTAGTCACCCTAGACAAGTTTACCTTGGCAGTGATCGATCATATGCTGGATCATCTGTGCCTCAAAGCCCGCGTAGTCGCGGCGGCACTCCTTCATCTTGCCGTCGACGATCTGGTCAAAGGCAACCTTGCACTTGATATAGCGCGTGGACTTGGTGACCTCCTCGTGCGTCAGGCAGCTCTCCTCCATCTTACTGGCGCCCAGGCCAAACACCAGACGGGGGTTGTAGAGCACGTGGGGCTCGCCGGCATCGTCCAGATAGACGCAGACCTTCTTGGTGACGCCGATCTGGTTGGCAGCCAAGCAGCCGGCATCATCGAGCGACTTGATGGTATCAATCAGATCCTGAGCGACCGACTCGTCCTCGACAGTCGCAACCTCGCAACGCTGGGACAGGATAGCCTCGTCGTGGCAAAGCTCTTTAATCATACGTTCCTCCATAGGGGTCGTTGTAACCGCTTAAGTATACGGTACCCACACATTCTCATGCGAAAAATACCGTCCGTCTGCTACAAAGCGCCGAACATCAACATGCGAGGAACGACAGCGTCGTAAAGGGGCTATAGTGGGTGAGTTCGTGTCAATCGGCCTAAACTCGGGGCCGAACAAGGAAAGGGTATGCATGGACGAACTATTTCACGTCAGCGAGCGCAAGTCCACAATCGGGACCGAACTTCGCGCTGGACTGACAACATTCCTGGCGATGGCCTACATCATCGCCGTCAACCCCGCTGTGCTCTCGGGCGCTGGCATCGATGCGGGAGCGCTCGCCTGCGCCACCTGCCTGGGCGCCGGCATCATGACCATCTGCATGGGCATCTTCGCCAACCGCCCGCTCGCCTGCGCGTCGGGCTTAGGCGTCAACGCGATGATCGCCGGAATCACCACCACCGTCTGCGGCGGTGACTGGCACGTGGCCATGAGCGTCATCTTCCTCGAAGGTATCGTCATCTTGCTGCTCGTGCTTTGTGGCCTGCGCGAGGCCATCATGGACGCCATCCCCGTGGTTCTGCGCCACGCTATCTCGGTGGGCCTGGGCCTGTTCATCGCCATGATTGGCCTGTGCGATGCCGGCATTATCACCGCTGGCGCCGGTACACTCGTCGGTCTGGGCGACATCACCTCCCCCACCTTCATCGTCGGCATCATCTCCATCCTGGTGACGGTCGCCCTCGCCTGCCGCAACGTCCCCGGCTCGCTGCTCATCGGCATCGTCGTCGCCGTCATCGCCGGTATCCCCCTAGGTGTGACCCAGGCTCCGACCGGTATCATCGCCCCGCTCGACTTCTCGAGCATCGGTGGCCCCATCGCCGACGCCGGCGGCGTGCCCGCCATCGTCAAGGTCCTTACCGACCCCACGCTCCTCGTCATCTCGTTCTCGCTGCTCATGAGTGACTTCTTCGACACCATGGGCACCGCGATGGCCGTGGCCAAGCAGGGCGAGTTCCTCACCGACGACGGCAACGTCGAGAATATCAAGGAGATCCTGATCGTCGACTCCGCCGCCGCCGCTGTGGGCGGTTTCATGGGCGTCTCCTCCATCACCACCTTCGTCGAGTCCACCTCTGGCGCTGCCGACGGTGGCCGCACGGGCCTCACCTCCGTCACCACCGGCGTGCTGTTCATTCTCGCCGCGTTCTTCTCCCCCATCGTCACCATCGTTTCCAGCGCCGCCACCTGCGGTGCTCTGGTCTACGTCGGTTACCTCATGATGAGCGAGGCCTCCGAGATCGACTGGTCCGACGTGTCGCAGGGTTTCCCGGCGTTCATGATTGTCGCCGGCGTGCCCTTCACCTACTCCATCTCTGCCGGCATCGGTCTGGGCTTTATCGCCTACGTGATCGTCGCGCTCTTTAAGGGCGAGGCCTCCAAGATCAAGCCGCTCATGTGGATCGCAGCCCTTGCCTTCCTCGTCTACTTCTTCGTGGCGTAACGGCACAGCCTGCTAAAGCAAAACAACAAGGCGCGGAGTCGCATCGAGCGGCTCCGCGCCTTTCTTTTAGCGACGGTCCCTACACCGACGTGCGACAATCGTGTTTGTAGATGTCGAAATGCAGAGAGAAGCCCGTCATGAAAGCGTGCCAAAAGCAGATAACCGTTTATTCAGAGTGTGCGGAAGGCGCGCCCGTCATCTACCTCCCCGTAGTTATGGGCGACGGTAGTGGAGTCTACGAGTGCTGCCGAGAGCTCGACTGCCCACCGTTCACCCTTGTCGCCATTGGCGGGCTCGATTGGAATCGCGAGCTGAGCCCTTGGGAATGCGACGGAACCGTACGCGATGCCGAGCCCTTTGGTGGACAGGCGTCCGAGTTTCTCGATGAACTGCTGAACCGAATAATCCCAAAGGTCGAATCATCGCTCCCACAGCCACCTGTTTGGCGTGGCATTGCCGGTTATTCGCTGGCGGGCCTCTTTTCGCTTTGGACCCTCTGGCAGACCGATGTCTTTGACCGCGCCGCAAGCGCATCGGGCTCCCTGTGGTTTCCTGGCTTTATCGACTACGCGCACGAGCACACGATGTCGAACGCGCCCGATGCCGTCTATCTGTCACTCGGCAAAAAGGAGACCAAGACACCCAACCGCATGATGAGGCACGTCCTCGAAGACACACGCGCCATGGAAAAACTGCTCGGCGAACGTGGTATTCCCGCGACGCTGGAGCTCAACCCCGGCAACCACTTTGCCCAAACTGACCTGCGCATGGCACACGGCATCCACTGGATACTGACGCATTAATAATGGCGTCCACGCGTGCATACGCATGGACGCCATTTTTAATTTGGCTGAACGCAGCCACTATTCAGCAGTCTCCTCAAGCTCGGAAGTATCGAACTCAAAGTCGTTACCGGGCAGGATGGCGTTGAGCACAATGCCCACCAGCGAGCCCACGGCAAGGCCGGAAAGCGAAATCGTCACGCCGGCCAGGTCCAGCACGATGGCACCGGCGGTGCTGTAGGCAATGCCGAGTGAAAGCACGAGCACCAGAGCGGCCACCAGCACGTTGCGGTTGTTCTGGAAATCGACCTGGTTCTCAATGAGGTTGCGTACGCCCACGGCACTGATCATGCCATAGAGCACGAGCGACACTCCGCCGATTACACACGCCGGCATGGCGGCGATGACCGCGGCGAACTTGGGGCAGAACGAAAGCACAATGGCGCAGCACGCGGCGATGCGAATCACACGCGGGTCGAACACGCGCGTCAGGGCGAGCACGCCAGTGTTCTCGCCATACGTGGTGTTGGCCGGAGCGCCAAAGAGCGAAGCCAGAATCGTGGCGAGACCATCGCCGAGCAGCGTGCGATGCAGGCCGGGATCGGCAATGTAGTTGCGTTCACAGGTGGAGCCAATGGCGGAGATATCACCGATATGTTCGATCATGGTCGCGAAAGCCAGCGGCATGATGGTGATGATGGCCGTCGTGGCAAGACCGCTATCGAACTGCGGCCCAAAGAGTGCAAACACGGTGTTGTCCCACACGATGGGCAAACCGACCCACGGAGCGGCGGCAACGCCCGAGAAATCAACCTCGCCGAGCGCAGCCGCAACGGCATAGCTCACCACAACGCCCAGCAAAATCGGCACGATCTTGACCATGCCACGGCCCCAGATGTTGCAGATGACGATAACGGCAACGCCAATGACAGCCACAAGCCAGTTGGTCTGGCAGTTAGCAATAGCGGAACTTGCCAGGATCAAGCCGATGGAAATGACGATGGGGCCAGTCACCACCGGCGGAAAGAAACGCATGACACGCTTGGCGCCAAACGCGCGGAAGAGCGCCGCCAGCACCGGATAGAGCAGACCGGCACAAGCTACGCCTAGGCAGGCGTAGGGCAAAAGCTCGGCCTCGCCGTTGGGCGCGATTGCGGCATAGCCTGCGATAAAGGCAAACGATGAGCCCAAAAATGCCGGCACCTTACCGCGCGACAGGAAGTGGAACAGCAGCGTGCCCAAGCCGGCAAACAAAAGCGTTGCCGATACCGAGAGGCCGGTGAGCACGGGCACCAGCACGGTGGCGCCAAACATGGCAAACAGGTGCTGTAGGCCGAGCAGGAACATGCGCGGGCGGCCGAGCGACGATGCGTCGTAGATGGCATCGCTGACGGCGGGCGTCGAGGACTGGGACATGGATGTCCTTTCGAATGGAAGGGCGATCAGGCATATCGGATAACCTGCCCGAACGATACGATCCGAACCATTGTACGCGATACACTATGCCTCGCACGCGCCGCCACCTGCAAACACTAGCGCTATTTCCAAACGCGCTCGGCAATGCGCTTGACCAGCGCGATCTTTGCCCATTGCTCATCCTCGGTCAGCTTGTTGCCAATCTCGCAGCTGGCAAAGCCGCACTGAGGCGACAGATACAGGTTCTCGAGCGGCACGTACTTTGCGGCTTCACGGATGCGCTCGACGATAACATCCTCGTTCTCGAGCTCTGCCGCCTTGGTGGTTACCAAGCCCAGCACGACCTTCTTGCCCGGGGCAACGTACTTGAGCGGCTCAAAACCGCCGGCGCGCGGCGTATCGAACTCCAGGTAAAATGCATCGACATCCTCGTTTGCGAACAGGTACGGCGCGATGGGGTCATAGCCGCCCTCGAAGGCATAGGTGGAGTGGTAGTTGCCGCGGCACACATGCGTGTTGATGACCAGATCGTCGGGCTTGTCCGCGATGGCGGCATTGTTGAGCGCCACGCCCAGCTCGCTTACCTTTTGCAGGTCGACCGGGCTCATGCCGGTTTTGGCGACAAAATCGGTGTCGCAGTAGATGCCCCAGGTGCAGTCATCAAACTGGATGTTGCGGCAGCCTGCTGCGTACAGGTCGGCGATCACCGTGCGATAAGCGGCTGCGATGGCGTCGGCAAGTTCCTCATCGGTCTTATAGACAGCGCGCAGGCTCTCCTGCTGGCCGTCGCAGCGGTCGAGCGTGACTTCGGAGAACGTCTGGATCGGCGCCGGAATGGTTTGCCGCGCGACCTGACCCTCCCCCTCGAGCGCCTTGACAAATTTAAAGTGCTCGACGAACGGATGGTTCTCGCCGCTAATGGGGCCGGTTACCACGGCGGTGTCGGCTGTGGTCTCCTCGTCGTGGAACATATAGCCCGTACGCGAGGTACGGCGTTCAATGCCGTTGAGCCCCCACATAAAGTCGAGGTGCCAGTAACTGCGGCGAAACTCGCCATCGGTAATCACCTGCAGACCAGCGGACTTTTGCTTGTCCACCAGGTCGCGAATGGCCTCATCCTCGACGGCCTTAAGGCCGGCGGCGTCGAGTGTGCCCGCGGCATAGGCGGCACGGGCGTCCTTTACGGCCTGTGGACGAAGAAAGCTGCCGACGATATCGGCGCGAAACGGCGCGTTCAGCGTGGTTAAAGCACTCATAGATATCTCCCTTTGCATTGGTTGCTTTACTGGGACAAAGTATGAGCGCTCATATAGCCATCGTAAAATATACGTTTATAACAGTTTGATATAGATGCTTCCTATATCAGTTGGGACTGCCATGAAGAGATTTGACCTGTACAGGACGCAGCAGTCTAGATATGCTGACGGATCGCGTCGATATAGGCTTGGCCGTAGCGCGTGAGCGTCGTGTTCTTGCGCGTGATGATGCCAATCTCCATGTACTCGTCCACATCGAGCGGAATGGAGATAATACCTGGACCGTTGAGCTCGTGGCTGATCACGCCCGAACACACCGTGTAGCCGTTGAGGCCCATGGCCAGGTTGAACAACGTCGCACGGTCGCGCACGCGGATATTCTTGCGACGCTCAAACGTCGAGGTCAGTTCCTCGGAATAATAAAACGAGTTGTAGCTGCCCTGCTCATAGGACAGGAACGGGTAGTCTTCCAAGTCCTCGAGCGTCACACTCAAGCGACCCGCCAACGGATGGTCGGCACACACAAAGACGTGTGGCGTGGCGCAGAAGAGCCCTTCGAACACGAGCTCGTTGGCCGCCAGCATGCGCTCGATAACCTCGCGATTGTGCTCGGATAAGTACAGGATGCCCAGTTCGCTTTTCATATGCGCGACGTCCTCGATAATCTCGTGAGTCTGCTCCTCGCGCAGGGTAAAGTCATAGCGCGCGGCATCGAACTCACGGATCACATCGACAAACGCGTTGACGGCAAAGGAATAATGCTGGCAGCTCACACTAAAGTGCGGCACCTGCTCGGACGCGCCCTTGTACTTGCCTTCGAGCAGATCCGCCTGATCGAGCACCTGGCGCGCGTAGCCCAAGAAGGTCTCGCCCTCCTCGGACACAATGACACCCTTGTTGGTGCGCTCAAAGATGTGCACACCCATCTCGTTTTCGAGATCGCGGATCGACGCGGTAATCGAAGGCTGCGACACAAAGAGCCGGCGCGAGGCCTCGGTGATGCTGCCGCATTCGGCAACTTTGACGACATACCTGAGCTGTTGAAGCTTCATAGCGCCCTCCCTAGACGTTCGTGACGTCGAAACTCGTCGTGCTCATCTGACGCATAAACGACGGCATTTCCCCCGTCGCGGCGCAGGAGGCAATCTGATGCAGAGCCCCGGCGACCGCATCGTCTGCCGCAGCGCCGATATGCCAGCGCGCGGCAGCCGTGACGGCCTCGTTGGCATTGGCGACTGCAACGGAATTGGGAACGGCATCGATCATGGGCAAATCGTTATCGGAATCGCCGAATACGGCCACCTCGTCGGGCGTCAGGCCCAAAGCGCGCGCCAGCTCCAGCGCAGCACAGCCCTTGTCCCAGCCGGTCGGAAGAACGTCGAACAGGCGCACGCGGTTGTTGGGAAACACGAGCGAGAGCTCCGGCACCTCGGCGGCAACACGCTTGCGCAGCTCGGCGAGCTCCTCGCGCGAACGGGCACTCCAGATATTCGCCTTGTATACCGGGGCATCGTCAACGACAGGACGACAGGGAGCCTCTTCGCCCTTGAGCCACGCGTTGCCGCCTGACTCCATGGCGCGACGCACACGCTCGGGATCGCTTGTCACGCAATAGGCGTCGTTGTCCCAAAAGTCATCACCCAGACGGTAGACCTTCAGATAGGTATCGTCGGTCTCTTGCTCCAGGTAGTCGGCCAGGCGCATCAGGGCATCGTTATCAGTTGTGCGCGAGGCGACCGCCTCGCCATCGACAAACATCACCTGGCCGTTGCAAAACGCACCGGTCGAGAAGCACTCGGAGCGATTGCGGAACATCCAGCCCATCGCAGACGGCTGGCGACCCGAAACCGGGCCAAAGTGCAGACCCGCCGCCTGCATGGCATGAATGCCCTCGATGGCGTAGTCGCTGGCGCCGTCATGCCCGGCTGGAATCAACGTATCGTCCATATCGGTCAGCACAAGTTTTATCATAAGGCCCCCATTCGTATCGGTCCTACCTATTGTAACGACCTGCCAAAATAAACCTGTCCCTTTTTGGCAGGTGCGTTAGTATAGGGAACAACAGATTCGATGCGGGAGTGCCGGCGGTGCAAACCACAAGGCTGAGAGGGCATGGGGCCCAATCCTTTGAACCTGTCAGTTAATGCTGGCGTAGGGAGCATGCCGCCTTTGCAGGGGCGCTGTCTATGCACAGCGCCCCTTTTCTATGCCAAGGAGGCATGTGCAGTGATTGATTCGGAACAGCTTAAGCAGCATATGGTCAAGGCCGTGGAGGAGATTCGCGCCACCAATCCGATGGCCGGCTCCATCACCAACACGGTGACGATCGACTTTGTCGCCAACGCGCAGCTCGCCGTGGGCGGTTCGGCCGCCATGGTCTATCTGCCCGACGAGGGCGAGGCGCTCGTTGCCGGCGGCGGCGCCATCTATCTCAACATGGGCACGCTCTTCCCCATCTACGAGCAGACGATTCCCCGCGCGGCCAAGGCGGCACACGACGCCGGCAAGCCCTGGGTGCTCGATCCGGTGGGCCTGGGCATCGGCAGCCTGCGCACCCAGCTGGTAAACGAGCTCAAGCAGTACAAGCCCGCCATCGTGCGCGGCAACGCCTCCGAGATCATCGCACTCGCCGGCCTGTGGGGTCTTGAGGGCGAGGCGGCTGATCTGAGCCGCGTGCGCGGTGTCGATACCACCGACACGGTCGACGCCGCCCGCGATGCCGCCGTGGCGCTCGCCCGTTACACCGGCGGCGCCGTAGTGGTCTCGGGCGAAGTCGACCTAATCACCGACGGCACGACCGTGGCCAAGTCCCACGGCGGCAGCCCGCTCATGTCAAAGATCACCGGCTGCGGCTGCTCGCAGGGCGGCGTGCTGGCCGTGTACGCCTGCGTCACCGATCCGTTTACGGCGGCAGTCTGCGGCACCGCGGTCTACAACGTTGCCGGCACGCGTGCCGCCGCTGTCGCCGATGCCCCGGCAAGCTTTAAGGTCGCCTTTATCGACGAGCTCTACCGCGCGACCGCCCAAGACATCGCCAACAACCAGCTCGAGCTCGAGGAGGCATAGGCCATGTCCGAGCCCGCAACCAATACCGGCATGAACACGCTCGTCGCTGTGGCCATCGCCCCGTGCGGCACCGGCGATGAACTCTCCGCCGAGGTCGCCGAGGTCGTGCGTGTTATTCGCGAGAGCGGCCTTCCCAACCGCACCACCTCGATGTTCACCGAAATCGAGGGCGACTGGGACGAGGTCATGCAGGTCGTGCGCGACGCAACCTTTGTGTTGGCGAGCAAGGGCATCCGCACCGAAGTCGTGCTCAAGGCCGATATTCGACCCGGATTTACCGACACCATGACCGGCAAACTCGAGCGCATGGAAGCACAGATCAAAAAGCAGGAGGAAGCACGATGAGCATCCGCGACAACCTTGATATCTCGGCCTATCTCGTACTCGGCCCCGAAAACACGCTGGGACGTCCCGTGGGCGATGTGGTGGCCCAGGCGCTCGATGCCGGCTTTACCTGCATCCAGGTGCGCTCCAAGGTGGCAAGCGCCCGCGAGATCATCGCACTGACCGGCGACGCCGCGCAGGCAATCGCACAGGCCGGCAAGACCGGTCAGGTCGCCCTGTTAATCGACGACCGCCTGGACTGCGTACTCGCCGCGCGCGAGCAGGGTATTGCTGTCGATGGCGTGCACGTGGGCCAGAGCGATATTCCCGTCGAGGTCTGCCGCAAACTTTTGGGCCCCGATGCCATCGTGGGCCTTTCGGCCCGCTGCGAGGAGATGCTCGAATACGTCAAGACCGCCGACATGAGTCTGGTCGACTACCTGGGCATCGGCCCGCTCCACGAGACCGAGACCAAGCGCGATTGCGGACGCGCGGCCGACGGCTCCATCATCACCAAAAGCTTTGAGGACCTGGCCGCACTCCACGCGGCAAGCACCGTGCCCATCGTGGTGGGCGGCGGCGTCAAGACGGCCGACCTGCCGCAGCTCAAGGCCACCGGCGTCGACGGCTTCTTTGTGGTGAGCGCGGTCTGCAGTGCCGACGACCCCCACGCCGCAGCCAAGGAGCTCGTCAACACCTGGCAGCAGGCATAGGCATAAGCCGAGCAGCTGATCCACAGTCTCATATCTTCTAGAGCGGAAAGCGCATCCCAGTTTGGACCTCCATTCCGGGATGCGCTTTCCGTATGCAACCCCTACCCCGCTAGGTAGGCCTCCAACGCCGGCAAAGTCGCCTCCGCATCGCGGCGACCGACCTGGTAGATGCGCTCGAGCTCATCCGGTTCGCGGCACAGCGACGGCACCTTCACCGATTCGCTCGGCCGCACCACAAAGACCTCGCCGGCAGACTCGCGACGTGCCAGGTCATCGAGCGTGGCATTGTAGACCTCATGCCGATGCTCAAGCGCTGCGACAAACTCTGGGTAGTGACGGAACACGCGCCGCAGCATGGGCATCACGCTGTTGGGCTGCTTCACAAAGCCCGCCGGCTGCGTGAGCACCACGATATTGCGGTCATACCCCTGCGCAAACAGCCATGCGCTGGGAATAGAATCAGCCACGCCACCATCCAGATACTTATGCCCGTCAATAGCAACGGGACGCGTCGCCACGGGAATAGCAGACGACGCCCGGATCCACTCGATATCCCGCTCGTCGCCATAAGGCAGGTCATGGTAGACGGCCTTGCCCGTCTCGATATCGGTACACACGCACGTAAACCGCATGGAGCAGGCACGATATGTCTCCAAATCGATGGGATCGCGCTCGATGGGCACCTCGTGATAGGCAAAATCGGCATTGAACATATCGCCGGTCCGCAGCCAGCTTGCTACACCCGCATAGCGCTTGTCGGCACAATAGGCCTTGTTATAGCGAATGGCGCGGCCGATCTGGCGCGATTTAAAATTGTAGCCAAACGCCGCGCCCGCCGAGACACCCACCATATGGTCGCAGGTCAAACCGTGCTCCATCCAAACGTCGAGCACGCCCGCCGTATACATACCGCGGTAGCCGCCTCCCTCGAGCGCGAGCCCCACCGTGCGCGTCGTATCCGGCTGTGCCATGCGACCATCTCCGTTCCTGCGTTTAAAACCGGAACAAGTATACCCGTCAACATATATCGTCTCAGTCGCATTTTCATCGAACATCGCATCGTCGCGCTACCGCCTGTCGAATAATAGCCGCCCACAGCATGTGCACCCATATATAATTCTGCACTGTTGTTTATACTACTCAGCAGTTATCAACAGCGAACATTAGCCGGTAAATTAACCCAACAACGCAGCAAGGCGGGGGCCTGGATACACGCAAAGCGCCAAACAACAACGCGTGTGCACAACGAGCTCGCCCGACGCAATCCGCCCGACCTCAGAAAGCCGCTTACGACATGGATACTGTCAGCAATTACACCGAAACGCTCGAAAAGACCGTCCGTGACCTTCTCGAGCGTCAGGATGATCTGATTAGGACCGCCTTTACCGACCAGCTTACCGGACTTGGCAACCGCGGCGGCTTTGCCCGCTCCCTCGAGGAGCTCTGGGAGCAGGACATCCCCGTTACCATGGCGTTCATCGACATCGACAATCTCAAGCACTGCAACGACGTCTTTGGGCATGACGAGGGCAACCGCTATATCTTGCAGGTAAGCCTCTATCTCAAACTGTATATGAAAGTGGACGAAGCGGCGTTTCGCATAGGCGGCGACGAGTTTGCCATCCTATCTACGATTGCGACCGAGGACGACCTCGCCGAACGTCTGGAACACTGCCGAACGGTCCTGCTCAAAAACAACGATTCCGAGATGCCCCGCTCGTTTAGCTATGGAGTGTCGTATGCTGACCCCGCCCTGGGCGAAGCCCCCAATCGCATGACGCTCGATGCCGACCATCGCATGTACGACTACAAGCTACGCCATGCAATGCATCTTGATCGACGCAATATCGCGCAAGTCCACACCGACGACTTCGAAATAAGCGATCGCGTTTTTGACGCCTTTTCGATGCTCAACGAAGGCCGTTATTGCTTTATCGAGAACTTGGACAAACATCGCACCCTTTGGTCACAAGGTGCCCTGCGCGATCTCGGTCTTCCTTCTGAGCATGTAGACAACTGCCACGATTACTGGAAAACGCGCGTCCACCCCGATGACCTTGAGGCCTACATCAACGACATCGACCAAATCTATAATGGCTCCAAACACCGCCGCGTCATGCAGTACCGCATGCGCAATGCCGCGGGCGACTACGTCCTCTGCCGCGCTCGCGGGTTTCGCATCGACGGTGACGGAAATACCCCCTCGCTCTATGTCGGCGAACTTGTTAACCACTCACTCGCCGAGACCGTCGACGCCGCCACGGGCCTCGGAACGCAGCGTATGCTGATCAACGCTATCGATGCCTGCCGTCGCGACCGTTGCGAGACGGGGCTTATAGCGGTCCGCGTTTGTGGCACGGCAAAGTTCAACGAGCTCTACGGGGCCGAGGCTGTCGACAACATGCTCGCCGAATACGCAGGCCGCATGTTATCGATCACCCGCGGCAGAAGTCGCGTCTTCCGCTCGCGAAACGCCCAGTTCGTCGTGCTCAGCAACGATCTGGACCACGAGGCATTCGAGCAACTGACCCATCATCTTAAAGAGGCCGTTTTCGCTCCTGTTCGAATCGCGAACGACACCATTACCCCCGTCTGTCTTGTCGTCCCGGCCTTTTACGAGCGCTTAATCAATCAAGCGACCGCTGTTTTAGGCGAACTCGACCGTCGTCTTCGCGCCGCCGGCGGGCTTGCCCCCAACGACAGCCTCCCCATACCCGAGATTGAGCGTAAAAGCGCCGTCGCCGAACGCATCGATACGCTCACGGGCCTCTATCGACCCAGCGAGTTTATGCGGCGTGCCAACGCATTTCTGAGGACAGGGCACGACGGCGCTTGGTGTATCGCCACCGTCGATATGGGTCATATGCGACTGTTTAACGAATGGCACGGACAGGCCGAGGGCGACCGCGTGCTCGCCGATGTGGGCACGGTCCTCAAAGACATCGAGAATGCCGAGATGGGCGTCGCAGGATACTGGGGCCAAGACGACTTTTGCATTCTCATCCCCTTTGAGCACGACACCGTCCATCAAATCTATAACCGCGTTCGCGCCGCCGTGGCCAAGCATGATGACGGCGTGGGTTTCTGGCCGTCCATGGGCGTTTGCCCCATCGACCCCAACGAGGAAATCACCATCGACGCGCAGGCCAAGGCCATGTTTACCAATCGGCGCGCAAAAAACGACTTTAAGGAGCGCGTCGCCATTTTCCGCCCCGAGGAGTACGAGCGCGAAACCGCGTTCCACCGCACGCTGACCGAATTCCAGTATGCGTTCTCAAACGGCCGCATTACCTACTACCTGCAGCCCCAGGTCGACATGGAAACTGGCGAGATCGTTGGCGCCGAGGCGCTCACGCGCTGGATTGGCAAGGACGGTTCCCTCATTTCGCCTGTAACGTTTATCCCCGCACTCGAGGAAAGCGGCTTTGTAGTGACGCTCGACAAGTACATTTGGCAGGGCGTCGCCTCGTGGCTGCGCGAGCGCATCGACCGGGGGCTTCGCGTGGTTCCGATCTCGCTCAATGTGTCGCGCGTGGATATCCTTGCCTGCGACGTTGCCGAACATATGGGAGCACTTGCCGCCCAATACAACCTACCGCCCGAACTCATGCGCATCGAGATCACCGAGACAGCCTATACGGGAGAATCCGAGGCCGTGGATAAACTGACTGCCGACCTGCACACCCGCGGCTTCTCAACCTATATGGACGACTTTGGCACCGGCCAGTCCACGCTCGCGATGCTCAAGAACGTCAACGTCGACGTCATCAAGCTTGACCGCACGTTTGTTCCCGCCGACGGAGATCAAGGCCGCAGCGCGCAAATCATTACATCAATGCTCGATATGGCGCAGTCGCTCCATCTGCCCGTCGTGGTCGAAGGCGTCGAGACAAATGAGCAGGCGAACATGCTACGACAGATGGGCGCCCGCTACGCTCAGGGCTTCCTCTACTACCGCCCCATCCCGGCGAATGATTTTGAGGCATTGCTCGATGGTGGCAATAACAACTGATACGCTCGCGCGAAAAACGCCACCGCCGAAGGGGGCATTTGTCTCCATTAGCTAACTTATATCCCCAATTCAAACCGAATTGGGGATATGATACAAACCGTTGTTCTGCCCAAGGAGGTTATTCATCATGAACGAGTCATACCGCTTGGGCGAGCAATCGATTATTGCCTATCTTCAGCGACTTGCGAATGGTGTCTCGACCGCCGAACTCGATGTTTCCGCGCTGCCTGCTGAGCTACGCGCCGTTGGTGAGCAACTGCAAAAGACGCATGCCATCCTGCAACAAGAGCGCCAGCTGCTTGAGTGCAACGCCTATATCGATCCGCTCACCAACTTGGGCAACCGCGGCGGACTCGACCGTCACGTCGAGCAGCTCTGGCGCAAAGGCGACCCCTTCACCTGCGCCTATATTGACATCGACCATCTCAAGCATTGCAATGATAAGTTTGGCCACGCCGAAGGCAATCGCTATATTCTGAGCATCTGCCGCACGCTCTCCGAAACCATGGAGCACGATGAGATGCTGTTCCGCATCGGTGGAGACGAGTTTGTGCTTATCTCGCTCTCCGCAAACGAAACTGAACTCGAGCAGCGCTTGGAGCAGGTACGTGCCGGGCTGATCGAGGCGAGCTCAGGTGACAAGGCGCCCATGATCGCCAGTTTTAGTTTTGGTTGCTCGCACGTCGACCCGCTTGCAGGCGATACGCGTCGCCAGATGACGATGGATGCCGATCGCAAAATGTATCGCTATAAGCTTATGCATCGTGTGCAGCAACCGAAAGACAATGACGTGCCACAACACCCAATCGTCGATCAGCTTCCCTGCAACGACCGGGTGTTCCAAGCGATCTCCATGAGCTCTGAGACGCGCTATCCGTTCATCCTTAACCTCGATACGGGCGAATCGCAATGGTCGGTTAACGCCGTGCGCGATTTTGACCTGCCCTCCCAGCACCCTTTTAACTCGGTCGATATGTGGCTTGCTCGCGTCCACCCCGAGGGCCGCGACAACGTACGCGCCGAGCTCGACATGGTGATAAACGGCACGTGGCACTTCCACTACATGCAGTACCGCGTTATGGATGCTACCGGAGCGTACGCGCTTTGCGACTGCACGGGCTACCGCTTGGACGGCACCGATACCGAGCCTAACATGTATGTGGGCATTATCATCAACCGAAGCCTAGCAGATACGACCGACTCGGTAACGGGCCTGGGCGATGTCCACGCGCTGGTCAACGCTATTGGAGAGATGCGCCGCGTGGCGCGCGAGGCAGGCTTTATTGCCATTAAGGTCGACGATATCGCCGAGGTCAATGCCCGCTTTGGATTCGATGCAGGCGACCGCGTGCTCGCCGAAAGCGCCGCCTGCCTCATGGATTGTTCGCGCGGCAAGGGCCGCCTGTTCCGCTCGACGGGGCCGATGTTCGTGGCACTCTTCGATGAACTCGGCCCCGAGGCAATCGACGAGATCGCAAGCGACATCGAACGGTTCCTGGGTTCTCCTGTGCTCATCGGCTCGCTTGAATATCAGCCGCCCATTCGCGTGGCCACGCTTCATCTGGACGGCGTCGACCGTCAGCCCGTTTCCATTTTGAATGAACTCAAAGCGCTGCTTAAAGAGGCACCGCAAGTACCGGGCACCAAGCTGGACTAGCACCACGGGGCGCGATGTGAAACACAAACCGTTTCGCACCGCGCCCCACGCCATCTGCCCTCTCGTGCGATAATCCTCCGCAGAAGTCACCAAAAGCAGAGGGAGTTTGTGATGAAGGTTCTTTTAGTCAATGGCAGCCCCAAGGCAAACGGCAACACTGCCCGCGCACTCGCCGAGATCGCAGAGCAACTTGATGCCGAAGGCATTGATACCGAGGTGTTTCAGCTGGGCGCCAAGCCCATTCGCGACTGCATCGGTTGCGGTCAGTGCGGCAAGCTTGGCGGACGCTGCACCTTTGACGACGACGTGGTGAACGAGCTCATCGCTGCCGCCGAGCAGGCAGATGGCTTTGTCTTTGGCTCACCTGTCTACTATGCGCATCCCAGCGGACGCATCCTCTCGGCCCTCGATCGCGTATTCTATGCCGGAGGCAAAGCCTTTGCACACAAGCCGGGCGCTGCCGTCGCCGTCGCCCGTCGCGGCGGTACGTCGACGACCTTCGACGTGCTCAACAAGTACTTCACCATCAACCAAATGCCCGTGGTTGCTTCCACCTACTGGAACAACGTGTTTGGCCGCGTGCCCGGCGACGCCGATGGGGATGCCGAGGGCCTTGCCACCATGCGAAACATCGGCAAAAACATGGCTTGGCTCCTGCGCTGCATCGAGGCGGGACAAGCCGCCGGTATCAACGCGCCCGAGGCAGATCGCGCAACGACCAACTTCATTCGATAGAGCGGCGGGGCCATGAATATTCAAATCTTCGGGACTAAGAAGTCGTTCGATACCAAGAAGGCCCAGCGCTATTTTAAGGAGCGCCGCATTAAGGTGCAGTTTATCGACCTTAAGGAAAAGGAGATGAGCAAGGGCGAGCTCACGAGCGTGATGCAGGCGGTCGGCGGCATCGACAAGCTGCTCAACCCCAAGGCCAAGGACGAGGAGATGCTCGCGCTCATCCAGCACCTCACCCCTAGCCAGCGCTTCGACAAGCTGCTCGAGAACCAGCAGGTTCTAGCCGAGCCCATCGTGCGCAACGGCAAAAAGGCCACCGTCGGTTATTGCCCCGATGTATGGGGAGCCTGGGAGTAGCTTGTGTTATTTGCCGGCGCGTGGGTATAAGAGCAGGCGTTTGGCATAAGATTCAACTGTAAGCCATGTCTAACAAAGGAGGGCACATGCCCAACAAACCCGTGAAGATCATCATGCTTACCGGATACCTCGGTGCCGGCAAGACCACGCTGCTCAACCACATCCTCGCTAACGACGGCGGCATCCGCGCCGCCGTGATCGTCAACGACATCGGCGAGATCAACGTCGACGCTAGCCTTATCGCCGACGGCGGCCTTTCCGAGACCGATGACCTCATCCCGCTTACCAACGGCTGCATCTGCTGCACGCTTTCGGATGACCTGGCCAACCAGCTGCAGGGCATCGCCGATTCGGGCAACTTCGATTACATCATCATCGAGGCATCGGGCATTTGCGAGCCTATCCCCATCGCCTACACCATCTCGAGCTTCTGCGACGAGGCCAAGGTGGGCGGCGAGCCCAAGCTCGCGCTCGACAACATCGTGGCCGTGGTCGATTGTGCCCGCATGTACGACGAGTTCAACGGCGGTCGCGACCTGCTGGCCGAGGATATCGACGAGGACGACATCGAAAGCCTGCTCATCCAGCAGATTGAATTCTGCTCCACGCTGATCCTCAACAAGACCGACACCGTGACGCCTGAGCAGATCGCCGAGCTCAAGGCTATCGTGCGCAGCCTGCAGAAGGACGCCGTGATCGTCGAGGCCCAAAACGGCGAGGTCCCCATGGAGGAGCTGCTCGACACCGACCGCTTCGACTTTATGCGCGCCTATAACTCCGCCGCCTGGATCGAGGCCATGGAGCATCCCGAGGAGCACGACGACCCCGAGGTGCTCGAGTACGACATCGAGACCTTTGTTTACTCGCGCCGCAAGCCGTTCGACCTGCAAAAGTTCACCGATTTTGTTGAGCAGGAGTGGCCCGACGAGGTCATTCGCGTCAAGGGTCCGCTGTGGCAGACCGGCGATCCGGACATGTGCTACATGTTTGAGCAGGCCGGCCACCAGATGCGCCTGATGGAGAACGGTCTGTTCGTTGACTCCGCGCCCGAGGGCGAGAAGCAGAAGATTATCGACGAGAACCCCGAGATCATGCAGATTTGGGACGACGAGACGGGCGACCGCATGACGAGCCTGTGCATCATCGGCCGTCACATGGACAAGGATGCACTCATCGCCTCCCTCGATGCCTGCCTGACCGACTGGCACCGCGCCTAGGTTTATCCAAGCGGACATTTTCCGCCTACGTAGCCGCCAAACCACCACGAAGGTGCCCTTCGTGGTGGTTTTTCGTTCTGAGCCAAGGAGATTCATGTTCAACATTGTGCTGTATGCGCCCGAGATTCCGGCCAATACGGGCAATATCGGCCGCACCTGCGTGGTCACCGGCGCCCGCCTGCATCTGGTGGAGCCGCTGGGGTTTTCGCTCGACGACAAGACGGTACGTCGCGCCGGTCTGGGCTACTGGCAAAACTTGGACGTGACGACCTATGCCGGCTGGGAGGATTTCCTTGCGCGCAATGGTCTCTCCCCTGCCGACGAACGCCTGCATCTGCTGACCAAAAAGGCGCGCCGAACCTATGCGCAAAGCACCTACCGCGACGGCGACTATTTGGTCTTTGGCAGCGAGAGTTCGGGCATTCCCGAGCCACTGCTTGCCGCGGCGCCCGAGCGTTGCGAGCGCATCCCCATGCTGCGCGATTGCGACTCACTCGATAACGCCGAGGCATGGGAAGCCCACGAGGAATCGCTCGGGCATACCGAGGACAGCCACGAGGCCATCCTTCAACAGGACATCTGCGGCAACTTCGTCAACCCGAACGACTACCGCATCAGTGCACTCAACCTCTCCAACAGCGCCGCCATCGTCCTCTACGAAGCCTTGCGCCAAACAGGCTTTCCGGGAATGTGACAAAGGGACTGTCCCTTTGTCACATTCCAGCGCCGCGCCGATGGCGCACGCGCCTAATTGATGCTCTAGATAAAGAGCCCTCACTTTTAATCAGAATTAACTAAAGTAAAATGAAGTTAAACGGCGGTGTGAAAGGAGAGCCTTGTGAAATATCTCGAGAACCCGTTTACCCCCAGTTTTGGTGAGGTTCCTGCCCATCTCGCTGGCAGACAGCAGATTATTCGGGATTTGGACCGTGCCTTCTTGAGCCAGCGCAGGCGCCCAGAATTGACCTCGATCTTCTCAGGCGCGCGTGGAACCGGTAAAACCGCTCTCATGTCGTCGCTCGCAACAAGGGCGGAATCCCACGGCTGGATAGCCGTAAAGACGACCGCGCTCCCGGGAATGCTTGAGGAAATCGAGTTCGGGGCGAAACGTGCTGCCGGCCATCTTATCGACCCGTCTAAGAACTTCGAAGTCACCGGCCTCGGAATTGCACCGCTCGGCAGCATCGAGGTCAATCGCGTTCACGATGCCTCAACCTGGCGTTATCGCATGAGCGACATCATCGACCAGCTCAACGAGGCAGGCACCGGTCTGCTCGTCACGGTTGACGAGGTGGACCCGACACTCGACGAAATGATTCAGCTCGCAGCGACGTATCAGCACTTTGTGACCGATGGGAAACGCGTCGCCCTGCTCATGGCGGGACTTCCCAACAACGTCTCGACGTTGCTGAACCACAAGACGGTCTCGTTCCTTCGCCGCGCCCAACAATATCATCTGGGTCGCATTGCCGACTATGACGTACGCGAGGCCTTGATTCGCACAATCCAGGAAAACGATCGCCTGGCAGATGCTGAGGGAATCGATAGAGCCGTTCGCTCGATCTCTGGTTTTCCCTTCCTATTGCAACTCGTAGGCTACCGTGCCTGGGATCTCACAAGCGATTCGAAGGAAATCTCGTCACGCGACTTTGACCTGGGAATCAAAATCGCGCGCGACGAGATGGACGACCGAATCCTCGCGGCAACCTATCGGGAACTCACTGCAGAGGACAAGCGATTCCTCATCGCCATGCTCGATGACGAGGAAGAATCCACCACCGCCGACCTCGTCGAACGCCTTAAGCGTTCGCCACAGCAGGTCTCCCGCTATCGACGCCGCATGATAGATGCCGGCATCATCGGGGAACGAGGACGAGGGCTCGTCGCATTTGAATTGCCGTTCTTCCGTGACTATCTCGCCGCTCAATGCGTGAAATAGGCATCAATGTGACAAAGGGGCAGCCCCTTTGTCACATTGTCTATAGGTAGCGACCGGTAATGCTCTTGGAGCAGGCAGCGATGTCGCCCGGCGTACCGGCGCAGACGATTTGCCCGCCCGCGTCGCCACCGCCCGGGCCCATGTCGATCACGTAATCGGCGTTACGGATAAGGTCGAGATCGTGTTCGATCACGATAACCGTGGCGCCCTTGGCAACGAGGCCGTCAAACACACTCAGCAACACCTGAACATCGAGCGGATGCAGGCCAATCGTGGGTTCGTCGAACACGAATACGGCATCATCCTGCACGCGGCCCATCTCGCTCGCAAGCTTTAGACGCTGTGCCTCACCGCCCGAAAGCGCCGGTGTGGGCTCGCCAAGCGTGAGATAACCCAGGCCCAGATCGTGCAAGGTCTGCAAACGCGTCTGAACCTTCTTGAGTCCCACCGTGGCGTCGAGCGCCTCATCCACACTCATATCCATGAGCTGCGGCAACGTCAGCAAGCTCCCGTCCTTGCCCTCGCGATGGATATGCGAAGCCGCGTCTGCATAACGTGAGCCGCGACATGCCGGGCAGACGATCTCGACGTCGGGCAAAAACTGCACGTCGAGTGATATCGAGCCCGTGCCATCGCACGTAGGGCAGCGCAAGGCGCCGGTGTTGTAGCTAAAGGCACCCGCCTTGTAGCCGGCTGCCTTGGCCTCGGACGTACGGGCGAAGGCGCGACGCAGCTCGTCATGAATGTCGGCATAAGTCGCCACTGTCGAGCGCACGTTGGCGCCGATAGGCGTAGCGTCAATCAGGTTTGCGCGGGCAATGCCTTCGGCATCGACCCAGCGCACATGTTTTGGCAGGCGCTCGCCGGCTGCCTGCGCCTTAAGCGCCGGGATGAGCGTCTCGAGCACCAACGTCGTCTTGCCCGAACCCGAAACGCCCGTAACCGCAACAAGGCGGCCGCGCGGGATATCAACTTCGAGCGGCTTAACGGTATGGATGGCATCGGTTGCCATGCGAATATGCCCCTGGTCGAACATTTCCTCGTCAGTCACCTGCGGACGCAGGCGCTTGGACTCTGCGCGCAAAAACGGGGCGATGCGGCTGCCCTGCGATTGTTCGACCTCGTCCACCGTACCTGCAGCGATCACTTTACCGCCGCCCGCTCCGGCAACGGGGCCCATCTCGACCAGATAGTCGGCTTCCGCCAGTACGCGCGTGTCGTGGTCGACAACAACCACGGTGTTGCCGTCATCCACCAGATCGCGCATCACGCCCACCAAGCCGTCGACATTGGCAGGATGCAAGCCGATCGAAGGCTCGTCCAGCACATAAAGCACACCCGTCGATCGGTTGCGCACCACGCGGGCGAGCTGCACACGCTGGCGCTCACCCGTGGAGAGCGTGGCGCCGGCGCGATCGAGCGAAAGGTAATCGAGACCCAGGTCGACCAGACGACGGGCCGCACTCAAAAACGAATCGCAGATATCCGTCGCCATGGGCCGCATCTCGGCCGGCAAGGACGTAGGCACCCCGCGCACCCACTCAATCGCCTCACCCAGCGTCATGGCCGCTGCTTGCGCCAGATTGATACCGCGCACCTGGGGCTGGCGTGCGGCCTCAGAGAGACGCGTGCCGCCGCAGTCACGGCATGGCCCCTCGCGCAAAAAGCGCGCAACGCGTTTTAAGCCCTTATCGTCCTTGACCTTGGCGAGCGCATTCTCGACGGTATAGACGGCGTTGTAATAGGTAAAGTCGAGTGGCGTAGCGCCCTCGCCGTTTTTGGGCACGTAGAGGATGTGCTTCTTAACCGCCGGACCATGAAACACGATGTCGCGCTCTTGAGGCGTGAGCTGGTTAAACGGCACGTCGGTGCGCACGCCCATCTCGCCGGCCACCTGCTTCATCAGATCCCACATGAGCGTACCCCAGGGAAGCACCGCGCCTTCGTTGATGGTCTTTGACTCGTCGGGCACCAGGCTCGCCTCGTCCACCTCGCGCATGACACCAGTGCCGCCGCAGGTAGAGCACGCGCCGCCGCTGTTAAAGGCAAGGTCCTCGGCACCCGGCGCGTAGAACTCGCGGCCGCATGCGGGGCACGTGAGCGACAGGCCCGCAGCCACATTAAGGCTCGGCTCCACACGCGCCCCGCAATGCGGGCACACGTGATGGGCACAGCGGCTAAAGAGCAGACGCAGGCTGTTGTTGAGCTCGGTCATGGTGCCAAAGGTGGAACGCACGCCCGGCACGCTGGGGCGCTGATGCAATGCGAGCGCCGCCGGCACGTGCAGTACCTCGTCCACCTGGGCGTGTTCGGCCTGCGTCAGGCGACGTCGAGTATAGGTGCTGAGTGCTTCCAAGTAGCGACGCGAGCCCTCAGCATAAAGAACCCCCAGCGCCAGCGAACTCTTGCCCGAGCCCGACACGCCGGCAATACCCACGAGCTTTCCCAGCGGAATATCGATATCGATGTCCTTGAGGTTGTGTACACGTGCGCCACGCACTTCGATAGCCTGCGGGCTCATCTTCTGTTCCGTCACCTTTATCACCCTACTCATGCCATATAACTCGATCGCGAATGTACGCGCCCAGCATGGGCACGGTAAACCGGACGAGGCCGTATCCGGCAGCCTCGATGACGCGCTCGCGAATCAGGCTTGCGCGATATTTGCTCGCCCAGCTTTGGGTGCGATCGCAACGCTCAATGATATCCGCCATGCGAGTCGGTTTGCCCCCGTCAGCCGCCATGGCCTCGATAAAGAGGCGCTGCGGACTGTGCAGCCCGTAATACAGAGGCGCGTCAACCGCTTCGTAGAACTCGGAGACGGCATCCGCGTGCCCAGCCTCAACATCGCGCTCTTCAATGACCCGCGAGTCACGCCGGACAGCAGAGCGCCACATGTAATATCCCACCAGCTGAACCATATAGGGATGCCCCATGCTCTTGCGCGCCGCGAGGTCTGCCGTCTCCGCATCAACGCAAAGACCAGCGTCTTTGACCGTCTGGATATACGAATCGCGCACTTTGGGCAAAGCAATCGCCCCCAGCGTACGCTGCTGGGCACGCCGCAAAAACGTCACGCTCGGCTCTTCGAGCAAGTCATCAACCATACTGGGTAAGCCGGCGAGCACCAGCGCAAGACCGCGCTGGTCGCTATCGGACAAGCCCGTAGCATCCTGGTCTCCGAGTACCTGCTGATAGAGAACGGCCAGCGCCGCCAGTTCCTCGATAGATGCCGATTGGGCCTCGTCAATCGCAAACAATATGCCCTTGCCTGGACCGAGCTTCTTGAGACGCTCGTTGACCAGCCTTCGCAACGTTTCGCCCTTTGCACGCGCCGCCTCGACTGACATCCGACCAAACGACGGCCCAAACTCCATTGAGGTCACAACGGGCTTATTCGAGCGAAGCGCGTCGGCCAGGCGGTCGCATAGGCCAAACGAAGCGGAATCGGAGACAACCGCCCACCCGCGCTCGTTGGCGAGACGCTGCAGCTCCCGCAGAAGAACCGTTTTGCCACAGCCGCGGTTTCCCGTAACGAGCATGAGCCTGCCCGGCGCTCCGGCGCCGTTGTCGAGTCCTTCCTCAAAATCTTCGATGACCGACTCTCGACCGATGAGCATCGGAGGCCGCTTGCCTGCCGTTGGCTTAAAGGGATTTGGATTCATGTCGGCCTCCTCGGATTGGCAAACCCTGGTAATAGTTATACCAACTTATACCGAGTTATACCAATAGCATGTAACAAAGGAACTGCCCCTTTGTCACATGTGGCCGAAAAACTCCGCGTCTGCTGCTCGCCAGGGGCGGAAGGTGGCGGGATCGACCTTTACGTGCGCCGCGGCGGGTACGTCGTACCATTTGACCGTGTAACCGGCGCCGTGAGAGCAAAAGACCGAGTCGGGCGTGTTGGGCAGATCGGCCTCGGGCTCATAGGCGGCCGTCTCGATGACGCGCTCGGCATCATGGCAAGGCGCATAGCCGGCGAACTCCAGGTACAGATGCCCACGACCACTCGTGTAGGCAGCCACCTCCAGCGCGCAATCCTGCACCTCAGATGCCGGAACGCGACCCACAAGCTTCGCCCGGTCTCCCGCCATCGTCGGCGGCTCGTACTCGGCACCCATGCGCGTGGCATCCGAGAGCGCCCGGCCCACGCACTCCCCCGGCACCTCGAGCTCAAAGCGATACCACGGCTCCAACAGCACCGCCGCGCCGGCCTCACGCGCCTGCATGAGCCCCTGGCGAATCGCGCGGTACGTGGCCTGGCGAAAATCGCCGCCCTCGGTGTGTTTGGCATGCGCGCGGCCACCCGTGAGCGTAATGCGCACATCGGTGATGGGCGAGCCGGTCAGCGCACCCAGATGATCGCGCTCCATGGCGTTGGTGAGCGCCAGACGCTGCCAGTTAAGATCGAGCTCGTCGGTCGAGGTCACGGTGCCAAACTGCACGCCCGAGCCCGCCGGCAACGGCTCCAGGCGCAGATGCACCTCGGCATAGTGGCGCAGTGGCTCAAAGTGGCCCACGCCCTCGACCGGCTGCGAAATAGTCTCCTTATAGAGAATGCCGCCAGACTCAAACGCAACCGAAAGGCCAAAACGATCGGCCAACACCCGCTGCACGATCTCGAGTTGCACGGCGCCCATCAACTGCAGGTGAATCTGCTCCAGATGCGTATTCCAGCTTACGCCGAGCATGGGATCTTCGTCCGCCAGCTCAGTCAATGCTTTGAACACCGTATGGACATCATGTTCGCCCGGAAGCACCGTATAGGTAAGGACCGGCGCAATGACGGGCGCATCGCCCGCAGGCTCCGCGCCCAGGGCGTCCCCTGGGCGAACGTGCGCAAGACCCGTCACGGCACAAATACCGCCAGCAGCAACTTCTTGGGCAAGCTCATACTTTTCGCCGTTATAGATGCGTACCTGATCGACCTTCTGTTCCCATGCCTCGGCGCCGGAACGTCCGTTAATCAGCTGTTTGGCATGCAGCGTGCCGCCGGTCACTTTAACCCATGCCAAGCGCTCGCCGCGATCCCCGCGGCTCACACGGTAGACGCGCGCGGCAAACTCCGGGTGCCATGCCCGTTCACGCATCAGCGCGCATATACCATCCAGCAGCTCGTCCACGCCCTGGTCCTTGAGCGCCGAGCCGGCAAAGCAGGGAAAGAGCTTGCGCTCGGCAACCATGCGCGACAGCGTTGCGACGGAAAGCTCACCCGCTTCAAGAAACTCCTCGAGCGCCGCCTCGTCCAACGCAGCAGCGTCCTCCTGAACGGCACCGCCCGCCAGCAGTTCGTTGGCATCCAGGCAGCCTTCGGAAAGACGCTGCCCAAGCTGTGCCAGCAAAACATCGCGGCCGGGATTCTCCAAATCGATTTTATTGATATAGATGAACGTCGGGATGTCATAGCGCGCAAGCAGGCGCCACAGGGTTTCGGTGTGCCCCTGCACGCCGTCGTTGGCGCCCACAACCAAAATCGCATAGTCGAGTGCGCGCAGCGTGCGCTCCGCCTCGGCAGAGAAATCGACATGCCCCGGCGCATCCACGAGCATGACGCGGGTATCGCCATGGTCGAGTACGGCCTGCGACGAGAAGATCGTAATACCGCGCTCGCGCTCGATCTCGTTAGTGTCCAGGTGCGAGTCGCCATCATCAACGTGGCCGCGCTTGCGAATACGACCCGCGTTAAACAGCATGGCCTCGGCCAACGTGGTCTTGCCAGCATCGACATGCGCCAAGATTCCAACGACCGCTTGCTTCGACATGGCTCTCCTCTTATTGCAAGCCCATCGCACGCGGCAACGGGCGTCCTCGTTCCACACTGGATGATACAATGTACGGGCCGACGGGCGAAGCGGGCCCTATCCCCCGACCGAGCTCATCGCCCCGCGTTGCCGCGCGGCGATTTTCGTAGGTTCGCGCCTTGCGAAAGCCGGCACCTCCCCTTTTTGTCTGCCCGGGCTCATCTGGGGCGATAACAACGCGAGCCCCGCAACAACGCGTTTTACCAAAAATGGCCCCACTCGGGGCCATTTTCATTTCGGTGAAACGCTGGTATGTGACTCGGCCTTTATGCCTCGCGCAGCCAATCAAACGCGACGCGCGGCGTACCGTCCGACACATATACGATACCGGCGCGCTTAAACCCGGCCTTGGCGATGGCGCCCTGCATAGGCAGGTTGTCTTGGTGCGTGTCGATACGCAGATGGTCGATACGTTCCTTGGCAAAGGCAAACATCGCGGCCGCAACGCCATGCGTGGTGCCGTCGGACGCCACACGGTGCAGCACGGCGTACGGAGTGTCGCTGCGCCATCGCCCGTCCTCAATTACGCCATAGCACTCGTCCGGGCCCGGTAAAAAGGCAAACGTCGCCACCACGCGGCCGTCGACTTCGCACACATAGCTGCCACCGGCGGCGATATCGGCAGCCAGTTGCTCGGCCGAAGGCGTGCCCTCGGGCCACTGCGTGGCGTTACCATGCGCGCGCATAAAGTCGCGGGCCGCGTCATAGATAGCCATGACGGCGGGAATGTCGGTATCGAGGGTTTTTCTGATCATCACGCGGCGACCTCACGTTTATTGGTATCACTTTGGTTGAGCAATGATACCAGCGTTTGGAGAGAGGCGCGAAGCAGATGGGAAGCAAAAAGCGAGCCGCCTGGTCAAAGGCCAAAAGCGAGTTTTTGGGCGCTGCTACCGGCGGCGATATGAGCGACCTGTTTGCGCTCGAGGACGAGCGCCGCGACGCCCTAGACGCCGAGCGCGATGAAGCCTGGCGCTACAAGTCGTGCGAGCGCAAAAACCGTTACGACACGCGCGCCGAGGCCGAAGCCGTTATGGCCGACTGCGAAAACCGCGGACGGCGCGGTTTGGCCTGCTACAAATGCAAATACTGCGGCGGCTGGCACCTGACATCGCACCCTTGGAAATAGGCACCGCATCGGCACGGCACCGACGGAGCGCCAACCATCGCACGCAAGCTACGGGCGCGGCGGCACCAAGACATCGTAACGAACGGCCTTGCCCGCAAGTTGATAGCTCGGCTTAACACCGGCAAGCAGCGGGCCCTTTACCGGCCGCTTGATAACGACTTTGCGCGGGTGCACCGCAAGCGCAGCTTCGACCAGCGTCCCCTCATCAGCACACGGCTGTTCCAAATGGTGCAGGAGTTGGAACTTCTTTTTAACCGCCGCGCTCTTGGTGCGCCCGGGAAACATGGGGTCCAGATACACCACGTCGGGAGCGGTGAGCTCGCCCCGCCCGATCAGCTCAGCCGCATGGCGAAGACCGACAATGCTGTCCTCGCCCGCATGTAAGCGCATGCGCGCCACGGCTGTCGCAAGCGCCGGATCATCTGCCGCGCGATCCAAAGCATCCTTGAGGAGCGCCGCGATCACGCAATCCTGCTCATACAGATCGACGGTAAAGCCCGCAGCCGCCAACAGCAGCGAATCCTCGCCAAAGCCCGCCGTGGCGTCAATCGCCCATGGTTGCTCGATGCCTTTTGTGCGCGCAGCCTTTACCAGCAGCTCTTGCTGCAGACGACCCTGCTTGAGCCGCGGAAGCATGCGGCCAAAATCGGCGCGCAGCTCCATCGTGCCGTCGGTAAGCGTGAGACCCTCGGACTTCCCGGTCAGCTCAAGCCCCGCGGCCCGAGCAACAGAAAAGGGATCGACGACACCCATGGACACCCCTTAACAAGCAAAACGAATACGTGAGCGCCGTTCATGACGACGCCCAACCATCCGCTATTGTCCCACATGCGACATGGCCCACAGCATCCCAATGCAAAGCACCGCCATCAATCCCGTGCACACGGCAGCGATCGCAGAATCACTTATGCGCCTTCCCAACGACCGCGGTTCACGCACTTGCCCTGCTCCGTACATCATGGCTCCTCCTTCGGTCCAGCTCTTACCATGGACCCATCATCGCAGCGCCGCGCATACGCTGCCATCGATTTGGCTTACGTCCAGCTTTCCTTTTTGAAAGGTTGGGTTGGGTCGCGCGGGCTCAAAGCGCTTTCAGGCGCATGCATCGCCGCGTTGAACTACAATGTGCTTCACCATATGTGCAGCACATTGGGTGCGCCAAGTTGGCGTACTCGTATCGAAAGGACCAGCCATGAGCTTCACTCGCAAGACACTCAAAATCCTTGCCCTCATCTATTTTGTTTTGGGCATCGCCAGCCTGGTTATCGGAATCGCCGGCATCGCGACCGGCAAGCTCGAGTCCACCTACGGACCGAACGCCATGCTCGCCGCGGTCGTGCTTATCGCCAAGGGTCTCATCGACCTCGCCGCGGGCGTTGCGGGCATCAAGGGCGCCAACAAGCCTTCGCAGGTGGATGGCGCGTTTAAGCTCGGCATCATCGCCGCGGTCGCCACGATTGCGCAGGCCGTGCTCACGCTCCCCGCGTTCGGCGGCGACGCCATCAACTATGGTGCCTTTGTCATCGTGGTGTACGACCTGTTCTTTGTTCAGCAGGCACACGACGTCAAGGCCGAGAACAAGGATCGCCTGTAGGCGCTCGCTTCTCATAACCTCTACAGCCAAGCAACTAAAAAGGGCCGACCGCGCATCTCCGCGGTCGGCCCTTTGCGTTTACCCAGATAAAACCTACCAAAACAAACCTGTCCCTTTTTGGCAGGTTGTTAGCTGTGGCGGTACTCGGCGATGATGAAGTCGATGTCAGTCTGAAGGGTATCGAGGTTTGCCAGGCGCTCTTTGTCGGCGGGGCGCGTGCGGTAGTAGTACGGCGTCATTTGGAACACCGCCTCGATGTCCGCCTGGGTCTGAAGCGTAATATTCGCAGACACCCGCTGCGTTCCGACCAACTCGAGCTCGATGGTCTTCGGCAGCTTCTCATCGTTAAGGTACGGCGTGTCGTAGAGTACCTCCTTGAGCCCAAACAAATGACGGGCACCCGGCACGACGGTGCAGAGCGAGCCCTCGGGCGCCAGCACGCGGGCAAACTCGCGCTCGTTAAAGGGAGCAAAGAGCTCGGTCACCATATCGAAGGCGCCATCGGCCACGGGGATATCCTTCATGTTGGCCACAAAATAGGTCGCATCGCCGCGCCTGGCGGCCAGGCGCACCATCTCTTTGCCCAGGTCGAAACCGTAAGCATCCACGCCCGGCACCGCGCCCATGGCGCTGGTGTAGTAGCCCTCGCCACAGCAAATATCGAGCAGCGTCATGGGGTCGTTCGTAGACGCGGCACGCCCAGACACCCGCTCGCGCACCAACTCAACCATCGCATCGCGCAACGGCGCATAGTAACCGCAATTCAGAAAGTCACGGCGGCTGCGTGCCTGCGACTTGGGATCGCCCATAGAGTCGCCGCTCTTGGACGAGCGCAGTAGATATAGATAGCCCTCGCGCGCACGGTCAAACCGGTGTCCACCCGCGCACACAGCACCGCGCTCGTCGTCCACCAACGGCTCATGGCAAACGGGACACAACAACATGGCAACTCCTTAGCGCGAACAACACAACGCCCACCATTGTCGCACGCCTTCCCCACCTAGTCATTGGGGGACGTTCTTGAACGACTAGTCGTTTAAGAACGTCCCCAATGACTAGTCGATTAGGAGTATCATCGTCTGCGCAAATAAGCACGAAATAGCATATTAGAGATTGAGAGCGTATGGCTGATACCGCATCTAAGCACATTGACATGACCACCGGATCGCTGTGGCGTAACATTCCCCTGTTCGCCTTCCCCGTGGCCGCCACGAGCATCTTGGAGCAGCTGTCGAACCTCATCGCCACGGTCATCATCGGCAACTTCTCGGGCGACCAGGGAACCCTCGCCATGGCGGCGGTCGGCTCCAATGTTCCGCTTACCAGTCTTATGCTCAACCTGTTTATTGGCATGTCACTTGGCTCCAATGTGGTCATCGCCAACGCTATCGGCCGCAACGACCAGAACATGGTCAAACGCGCCGTCCATACCTCGATTCTTATGGCACTTGTGGGCTTTGTCGTCATCGCTCTGGGCGAGGTCTTTGCCGAGCCCATGCTCGCTGCGCTCAACGTCCCCGCCGAGACCATGCCGCTCGCTTCGCTCTACCTGCGCGTCTTTTTGCTGAGCATGCCCTCGATCTTGCTTTACAACTTTGAGGCCGCGATCTTCCGCTCCGTCGGCATCACCCGCATGCCGCTGCAGGCGCTTGCCGTGTCCACCGTCCTCAACATTGGCCTGGACCTCATCTTTGTCCCCGTACTCCACTGGGGCGTCGCGGGCGTCGCCATCGCCACCGCCATCGCCTACACCGTCAGCGCCGCTACACTCTTTATCCGCCTGCTCAAGACCGACTCCGTCGTCCGCGTCACCCCACGCGACCTGGCTATCGACCCCGTCGCCCTCAAGCGCATCGTCAAGATCGGACTGCCCGCCGGCATCCAAAGCGCTGTCTTTGCCGTCGCCAACATCATCATCCAGTCCGCCATCAACAGCCTGGGCACCGAGGTCATGGCGGCATCGAGCGCCGCCATGAGCCTGGAGTACGTGTGCTACAACCTGCTCAACAGCTTTAGCCAGGCTTGCACCACCTTTGTGGGACAAAACCACGGTGCTCGCCAGATCGACCGCTGCACCAAAACGCTTAAGGTCTGCCTGGTCGAAGGCGGTATCGTTGCCCTCACCACGATTATCGTTATTGTCGGTCTGGGGCGCGAGATCCTATCGCTGTTCAACAGCGATCCCAACATCGTCTCGATCGGCTATATCCGCGTGTGCTCGATTTTCCCGGCGTACGCCTTTAGCATGTTCTACGAAAACATGTCCGGCTACCTGCGCGGCTTTGGTATCTCGCTCATGCCCGCCCTCATCACCATGATCTGTGTCTGCGGCATCCGCTTCTATTGGGTGTTCTGCGTGTTCCCGCACTTCCGCACCTTTGCGAACATCATGATGGTCTACCCCATCAGCCTGGGCACCACGGCGTTCTTTATGGTCGTGGCGGTATTACTCTGCCACCCGGCACGCACCTATCGCGCCGCCCAAGCCAAAGCGACAGCCCGCTAAACACCGCACTCAACGCCACGCCAGTCATTAATTGACAATATGCGAGCTCATATAGTCGATAAAGCGCCTCGTGGCGATGGGCATGGTGTCCCAGCTGCGCCAGGCGGCCACCACGTCGCGCGAGGGGGCATGCACGATAGGCCGCACACGGATATCGGCTTGCACGCCCTCAACGGTACGGCGATAAAGCATACTCACGCCCAGGCCTTCCTCCACCATCGCCATGATGGTGTAGTCGTCGGTCACCTCGCTCGTCACGTGCGGCGACAGCCCATGCGCCGCGAATGCATCGAGCACCAGGCTCTGTTCGCCCTCATCCAGCAGCACAAACGGCTCGGTCGCCAGATCGGCGAGCGTCACCTTTTCCTTTGCCGCCAGCGGATGCGCAGCCGGTAACAGTGCCACCAACTCATCGTGATAGACCACGCGTTTCTCGAGCCCAGCGGTAAATCCGCGTGCCGTAAAACAAAAATCGACCACGCCATCGTGCACCCACTGAGCGTTGCGCGTGTAATCGCCCTGCTTGAGGGTAAAGTGTACGCCCGGGTGCAGGGCCCCAAAGTCGCGGATCACGCGCGGCAACACGGTTCGACTCACGTTGGTAAACGTCGCAATACGAATATCAGTCGAGGAAAGTCCCAGCAGCTCCTGGCGCTTGCCCTCGAGCTCGGCCTCGGCGGTCACGATCTGGCGCAGGTACGGCAGATACTGCTTGCCGTCGCGCGTAAGCGAAACGCCCTGCTTGCCGCGCTCGATAAGCGTGGTGCCTAACTCGCGCTCGAGCGCCTTGACGGCCTGGCTCACCGCACTTTGCGTATAGCCCAGCTCATCGGCCGCGCCCTTAAGACTGCCGCGATCGACCACCATACAAACAATCTGATACCGCGATGCCATTGTGCCTCCCCATCAATGCAGACGTAAAACGTTTTGCCAGGGCTTTTTCTGCCCACATTAGCATTTCTTAATCATACTGAAGATACATTCGCTTTACTACATCCACATCTGAGAGCAGAATCCTTTTTACGAAACCGTTCTGTAACAAAAGGAGCCCCATGGATCGCAAAAAAGCAATCGCGCTCTCATTTTCCGTTCCCGTCGCATGGGGCTTTTCGTACCCCCTCATGAAGATCGGCATGGACAGCATGAACGCCACGAGCATCGTTGCGCTGCGCTGCATCATCGCCTTTGTGGCCTGCCTGCTGCTCTTCCACAAGCGCGCTTTCCGTATCAACCGCGACCTTATGGTTCGCGCCGCTATCATCGGCGCCATTATGGCAACCGAGCTCACCTGCATGTGCCTGGGCTCCAGCCTCACCTCTGCCTCCACTGCCGGCTTTTTGCAGAGCCTGACGGTCGTGATCGTGCCGTTTGCCAACGCCGCCCTGCTGCGTCGCGCCCCCGAGCGCAAGGTGCTCGTCGGCACGGCTATCGTCACCTGCGGCATGCTGCTGCTCTCGGGCGCCGACTTCACCAGCCTGAACCCGGGCGCGATCATCATGCTGCTCTCCGCTTTTGTCTACGCCGGCCATATCATTGTCGCCAAGCGCTTTGTCGAAGAAGTCGATCCGCTGGCTCTGGGCGTTTGGCAGCTAGGCTTTGGCGGTTTGTTCTCGGGCGTCGCGGCATTCACCTTTGGCGGCTTCACGCTTCCCAGCACGCCGGGCGAAATCGTGGTCGTCGTCGCGCTCGCACTCATCTGCTCTGCCTACGGCTTTATCACCCAGACGCTCGTGCAGCCCCACGTGCCCGCCGAGACCACCGGCTTTGCCTTCTCGCTCGAGCCGGTCTGCTCCGCCGTCTTCTCGTTCTTCCTGGTCGGCGAGGTCCTGAGCCCCATCGCCTTCTTTGGCGCCGCCCTCATCCTCACCGGCGTCATGGTAGCAACCGTCGAGCTTCCGCGCCTCCGCGCGCATGGACAGGCTCGCATGGCAGGAGCGCCCGAGCACGTCTCGTAGACCCCGCTCTTCATACAGCCGCGGCATAAAGGCAACCGGTGCGCCTTTACAATAGATGCCAACAGAGTATCTGCCATAAAGGAGCCCCATGGACACCGCAACCCGCGACCGCAACATAGCAACTTGGTTGGGCGATGCACCGCAGCCGGTACGTAACACTACGAACCAGCTGCTCGAGCGCATCGCCCTTTTGCGTGCCGAGCAGACTATCTACCCGGCACAAGACGACATCCTCAATGCCCTCGCCTACACGCCGGCCAACCAGGTCAAGGTTGTCATCTTGGGTCAAGACCCCTATCACGGACCCAACCAGGCCATGGGGCTGTCGTTCTCGGTCCCCGCGACGCAAACCAAGTTGCCGCCGAGCCTGCGTAACATTTACAAGGAACTCAATGCCGATCTGGGCTGCCCTATTCCCGCCACGGGAGACCTAACCCCATGGGCACGGCAGGGCGTCCTGCTTCTCAACACTACGCTCACCGTGCGCGAGCACGCCGCGAACTCGCACGCCAAGCTGGGCTGGAGCACGCTCACCGACTACGTTATCGAACGCTGCTGCCAGCTGCCCCAGCCGGTAGTCTTTTTGGCATGGGGTCGCTTTGCCCAGCAGATGGTCGAAGGTAAGCTCGTCGCGACTGGCGCGGACAAGGCAGCCGACAAGTTCTGCCTGGCCTCTACGCATCCCTCGCCGCTTTCGGCCAACCGTGCCACGGCAGAACTCCCCGCCTTTATGGGGTCGCGCCCCTTCTCGGCAGCCAATCGGCTACTCGAACAGCACGGCTCGACCCCCGTCAACTGGAATTGCCTCGGATAAAAATCGATACATCAAAAACGCGCCCGACGGCAATCTTGCCATCGGGCGCGTTTTGCTACTCGGGCCAGATAAACTGGGTACGGCCGGCCTCGCCGCCATCGATCAACAGACTCTGTCCGGTCATAAACCGGTTGGTCACGCCCACAAAGTAGATCCACTCGGCGATCTCTTGGGCGGTGGCCCAGCGTTTAAGCGGCGTGAGCTCCATAATCTGGTTCCACAGGTGCTCGTCTTCCATCACGCAACGGTTGAGCGGCGTGATAACGCCACCCGGGTCCACACTGTTGGCGATGGCCTGCGGCGCCAGGCGGTTTGCAAGGTTCTTGGTATAGGCGATAACGCCGCCCTTGCTGGCGGCATAGGCGGGAAACTCCGATCCCGTATGTCCGCTCGCCGACCCCACATTGACCACGGATTTGATAGCCGGTGCCGGCTTGGCGGCAAGCCCCTCCCCCACAAAGGCGTAGCGCTCGGTCACATTGATGGTGCCACACAGGTTGGCGGCGATGTCGTCAGCCGAATCCTGCGTACCGGCAACGTTCACGATTACCTGGGGTTCAAGGTCACCTGGAAACGATTCCGGCTCGCGGACATCAACGATCAGATGGCGGTAGCGCTCGTGTTCGATCGCCGCCGGCAGCAGATCAAAGCCCACGACCTCGTGGCCCTCGTCCAAAAAGCGCTGCACGCACGCGGCTCCGATACCGCCCGAAGCGCCCGTGATCAAAACCCGCATACTTGCTCCTTAGGCGGTTGCGTGGCGCTCGAGGTACTCGGAACCCACATTCTCGCGCTCCCAGCCGCGCACGACCCTGTAGCCCACGGGGCTCAGGAAGACCTCGCACAGCAGCTCGGCGACAGCGCCGGTCAGCGAGCACATAAGGACCTGCACCCAGGTCCAACCAAAGAACGTGTGGCTCACCACAATGGCAAAGACCAGGTTGTCGATAAACTGGCCAACACCCGTAGACACATAGGAACGGAAGGCGAAGCTCGCAAAGTTATTCTTTTTGAGCATACGGCCGAGCGACTGGTTGAGCGTGGAGTTAACCACGGCAGAAACGAGCATTGCCAGCGAAGAGCCCAGCACCACGTACCAGGTGCCACCGATGGTGGCGTTAAGGGCGGTGTTGACCTCGATCATGCCCGTGTCGTAGTAGGCGCCCCACATGCCGGGCGTGAGCGAACATGCCCAAAAGCACAGGCTCACGGCCAGGTTAACCAGCAGCGCGAGGATAGAGATTTTGATGGATGCCTTGGCGCCAAAGCGCTTGCAGATCATGTCTTGGCACAAAAACGAAACCCAGCTCACCACAAAGCCACAGTCGAGCGCCAGATACGGCAGACTGATGAGCTCTTTGTTGGCCAGCAGGTTCATCATGATGACGCTCACGAAAAACAGCGAAACCGTTGCCGCGGGAATGCTCCGCAACAGGACCTTGTAGTCCTCCATGACCTTCTTGATCATTATGTACTCCTTTGGTTTTAGGTTTAACGAGCAGGATATCGGACCCGAACTGCTCGGACGCCCCGGTCTTGAGACGACGGTGGGTATGATAGCCGCTCACACGGCATCAGGCAAGCAAGCGGCGCGGCAGCCCCGCAGGGCCACCGCGCCGATGCGTTAAAACGCTACGTTGCCAAACTCCGACAGGATAAGGTCGGGGTTGTGGTCAGTTGCCCAATCCACGTTCCACGGGCTCGTGAACAGCAGCAGCTTGCCGCCGCGCATGTCCTCGACGCGCAGCGTGTCGCGCGTGAGCGAAAGGCCCGGGATATCGATGGTGTCGGGGTCGTTCTGGATCCAGCGGATGTCTGTATAGGGCAGCGGCTGGCGACGAACCTCAACACGGTACTCGGCCTTGAGGCGGCGCTCGAGTACCTCAAACTGCAGCACGCCGACCACGCCCACAATGACGCTCTCCATGCCGGCGCCCAGTTCGCGGAAGATCTGGATGGCGCCCTCCTGGGCAAGCTCCTCCATGCCCTTGACGAACTGCTTGCGCTTGAGCGTGTCGACCTGCGTAATGCGAGCGAACATCTCGGGGGCAAACGTCGGGATCTGCGGGTACTGCACGTGGCGCTTGCCGGAGCACACGGTGTCGCCGATGCTAAAGATACCCGGGTCGAACAGGCCCACGATATCGCCCGCGTACGCCTCATCCACGATGGCGCGGTCATCGGCCATCATCGACGTGCCCGTAGCAAGCTTGAGCTTGCGGTTGCCCTGCACGTGGAAGGCGTCCATGCCGCGCTCGAACTTACCAGAACAAATGCGCACAAAGGCGATGCGGTCGCGGTGGTTCTTGTCCATGTTGGCCTGGATCTTAAACACAAAGCCGCTAAAGTCGTCGCGGCAGGGATCGACCGGCTCGCTGGTGAGCGTATCGGTATAGGCGCGCGGCGTCGGGGCCAGACGCAGGAACTCCTTGAGGAAGGGCTCCACGCCAAAGTTGGTGAGCGCCGAGCCAAAGAACGCCGGGCTCAGCTTGCCGCAGGCCACGGCATCCAAGTCGAGCTCGTCGCCGGCACCATCGAGCAGCTCGATGTCGCCCATCAGGTTCTTATGGTTTTCCTCGCCGATAAGCTCATCCATGGCGGGGTCGCCCAGCTCGGCCTCGACCTCGGCGACCTTCTTGGTGGCGTTGGCGTGACCGTCGCCCTCAAAGGCAATGACGCGACGGGTCTGACGATCGAACACGCCGCGGAAGTTGCGGCCGCTGCCGATCGGCCAGTTCATGGGATACGTATTGATGCCCAGAACGTTCTCGATCTCTTCCATGAGCTCAAACGGATCGCGAGCCTCGTGGTCGAGCTTGTTCACAAAGGTGAAGATGGGAATGTGGCGCAGCGTACAGACCTTAAAGAGCTTTTTGGTCTGGGCCTCGACGCCCTTGGCGCCGTCGATGACCATGACCGCAGCATCGGCGGCCATAAGGGTACGGTAGGTATCCTCCGAGAAGTCCTGGTGGCCGGGGGTATCGAGGATGTTGACGCAGGCGCCGTTATAGGTGAACTGCAGGACCGAGGAGGTAACGGAGATACCGCGCTCCTTCTCGATGTCCATCCAGTCCGAGACGGCATGCTTGGCCGAGCTCTTGCCCTTGACCGAGCCGGCAGTCTGGATGCTGCCGGTATAGAGCAGCAGCTTCTCGGTAAGCGTGGTCTTACCGGCGTCCGGGTGGCTGATGATCGCGAATGTGCGGCGCGACGAGATTTCATCCGACAGGCTTGCCATGCGGATCCTTTCTTGCATTGAGTGCATTACGTCGTTGTAACCCGACTATTGTAGCCGCGAAATCCCGCTCTAGGGCGCCTATCAGGACAAATTCATCAGTTGGGGCCTGGGTAGCCGGGCCAATCGGTATTTACCTCTTGCGTAACTGTGCATAGTGTATATATACTGTGCTTACCGGTTATATACACGTGTAGCCCAACAGCTAAGGAGCCGCTGTGGACATCATCCTATCCAATTCGAGCGATAAGCCCACATCTACGAGCAGATAACCTCGCAGGTCAAAGCTCAGATCTTATCGGGCGCACTTACTGCGGGAGCCAAACTCCCCAGCATCCGTGCACTCGCGAGCGACCTGGGCGTGAGCGTCATCACCACCAAGCGCGCCTATGCCGATCTGGAGCAGCTCGGCTTTATCTGCACCGTGCAGGGCAAGGGCTGTTTTGTCGCCGAGGGCAACCAGGAGCTCTTGCGCGAAAACCAGCTCTGCCATATCGAAGAGCTGCTTGCGAAAGCGGCAAGCCAAGCCGAAACCCTGGGTGTCACGCGCGACAAGCTGCACGAGATGCTCGACCTGGTAGCCCCCGAAACCATGCAGTAGCCATCTGCAAGAAAGGCTATACCATGCAAAACTTGCTAGAACTCAAAGGTGTTTCACGCCGCGTGAGCGGCCGTTTTTCGTTGCGCGACGTCACACTTGCCGTGGAGCCCGGCCAGATCGTCGGCTTTGTGGGCGCAAACGGCGCCGGCAAGACAACGACCATTCGAGCCGCTCTCGGGCTAATAAAGCTTGATGCCGGCGAAGTGCACCTGTTTGGGCAGCACTGTGGCGCCGACGCGCCCGATGAGACACAGCGCTGCCTGCGCTCCCGCGTCGGTCTCGTCCTGGACACATGCCCCTTCCCTTCAACGCTCAAGGCGGGCCAGATCGAGGCACTCGTAGGCCCGGCGTACCCCACCTGGAGCCACGACACCTTCGCCAGCCTCATCGACCGATTTGGCTTGGATCCCAAGGCAAAGGTCAAGGACCTCTCCCGCGGCATGGGCATGAAGCTGCAGCTTGCCTGCGCGCTCAGCCACCAGGCCAAGCTGCTCGTTTTGGACGAAGCCACCGCGGGCCTCGATCCCATGGCACGCGAGGAGCTGCTCGATGAGCTGCTCGCCTTTGTTTCCGACGGCCTGCACAGCGTGCTGCTCTCGAGCCATATTACGTCCGACCTCGATCGCGCCGCCGACCGCGTCATCTGCATCGATAACGGCTCGATTATTTTTGACCTGCCGCGCGAGGACATTACTGACCGCGCCGGCATCGCCCACTGTACCCAAGCACAGGCCGCCGAGCTTATGGCTTGCGTCGAAGGCGCCCGTGCCGTCCACCACGCCTATAGCGTGGACGTGCTCGTGCCCAACCGTCGCGAAACGCTCGAAGCCTTTCCCGAGATTCCCTGCGATCGGGCAACCATTGATGACTATCTGCGCCTCATGCTGAAAGGGGCTTCGAAATGAAACGCGCCTTTATGTCCGAGCTCGCCATCGTTCGCACGCTCACCCCGAGCATCGCGGGCGTCGGCCTGTTCATCTTCGTCGTGCTAACCCTTGCCAACGCGTCGGATGGCGATTCCGGCATGAGCGCCGGCGCCTGCGCGGTCAGCGCCATGTCGCCCATCATGGTCATGAACTCGCTGGCCGGCTTCGACAATCAAAACGGATGGGAGCGCTATCGGGCAACGCTTCTCACGCGCAAAGACATTATTTGCGCACGCTACCTGTGCATCGTTGTCTTCTCGGCCATCATGGCCTGCGCCGCCGTGCTTTTGAACATCATCGCCCTTCCGTTCTTCAACAGCGCGGGCGTGGCCTCGACAGGACAAACCATCTTTGAGATCGCAATTGCCTCGGCAGCATCGATGCTCATCTCCCTCATGATGGTGTTCTTGGCACAGCCGCTGTTCTTCCGATTTGGACACATGGAGGCACTGCGCCTATCCGTTGGCCTGTTTGCCCTACTCGGATGCCTTACCATGGCAGCGCTGAGCTCCTCCAACCCCATCAGCAACTGGCTTATGTCGATTGCCGGGGCGAATCCCGATCCTGCCGTCCTTGGCTGTCTGTGTGCAGGAATTGCCGTACTGGCGCTCGCACTATGTGTAATCAGCTGCGCTGTCAGCACCAAGGTTTATCGAGCACGCGATCTGTAATCGACGGCTAAAAAAGCTTAGGTGGTACCCCGCTTATTTTTTCAATGTAACGAGGCGGCATAGCGTCACCACCGCCCTTCACAGCAGGCCGTCTAGTTCTTGGCAACCAAAAAGACACCGTCAGCATATCGAAGGTGAATACTTTTCCGAGAAGTGAACGAGTAAAAACAGTGCCCTGTAGCATCGACATTTTTAAGGACTCAATTCCTGCGGTTTTTGTCTAAGAATCCTGCAGTTTTGTTCGTAAAAAGTGTGTATGTTCCAGGGGTCCAGATTTACTCGTTCACTTCGCGGAAAACCATTCACCTTCGATTCGAGCCTTAACCAAATGCCCTCTCGAACTATGGCCCCTGTCTCACCACAGCGATACCAAAGCTTCATGGCGGGGCGGTATCATCGGACGAGCGCCGTAAATCTGGCGCGGTCGTTCTTTGGGGAGGCATTTCACCCGTGTCGTGGGTCGCAGCAGCATTTGTGTCGGCTTTCTTTGCCGGCGTCACATCTGTCCTGGCCAAATGCGGCATCAAGCAGACCGACTCCGATGTCGCGACGGCCATTCGCACCTGCGTGGTGCTCGTTTTCGCCTGGGCAATGGCGGGCATTTCTGGATCCATTGGAACCATCGGCAGCATCGAACCCAGATCTTGGCTCTTTCTCGTCCTCTCGGGACTCGCTACCGGCGCTTCGTGGATCTGTTACTTTAAGGCGCTGGGCATCGGAGACGTCAATAAGGTCGTACCGGTCGACAAGATGAGCACCGTACTCGCCGCACTGATCGCCATCGTGCTTTTTGGCGAGACGAGCAACCTTGCGGTTAAGCTCGTGGGAACCGCTGTCATCACCCTCGGCACGTTTTTAATGATCGAGAAGAAGCAGTCTGCCGGACCCGAGCAGCAGCAAGACCGGACCTGGCTCGCTTACGCCCTCGGCGCTGCCGTGTTCGCGGCGCTCACGTCCATCCTTGCCAAGGTTGGCATCGAAGGCGTCGAGTCAAACCTGGCCACGGCAATCCGCACCTGCGTGGTACTGGTTATGGCATGGGCGATCGTGGCAGCCAAGGGAAAACTGGATCAGGTCGCGCACGCTGACCGGCGCGAACTCACATTTCTCGCAACATCGGGCATCGCGACCGGAGCATCGTGGCTGCTCTATTACTACGCCATCGCCACAGGCCAGGTGAGCGTCGTGGTGCAGATCGACAAACTATCGATTGTCGTATCAGTACTATTTGCGCGCCTGACATTCAACGAAAAACTCTCACGACGCAGCGTCATCGGTCTCGCCCTCATCGTACTGGGCACCGCCGCGCTCGCAGTTTGGAAGTAGCGCGGCCAGCAGCCGCTACATCCTCACACCTGGCTTGGGATGCCTGTACTGACCGTGGGATGCCCTGCGCTTACCGTGCGAGATGGCAAATTTGGGACAACAGTGCAGGCAACGAAGGCAGGCTGCGCACTCCGGCTTTGTCCAGACGGGAAGGCCGTCGCGCATCTCAATCGCCACCATGGGGCAGCGCTTAGCGCAGAGGCTACACCCGACGCAGCGGCTAGCATCGACGGCAAACTTGCTCGTCTGCTGCATACGCGGCAGCCCAAACGCATGATACGCGCACGATGCAAACAGGGGCACGCGATGGCGCATCATATTGCCCGTGCGCCGCTCCCGCACCGCCTCGATCACGGCATCAATCTGCGCCTCGGCAGCTCTATTGATACTCTCAACCTTTTGAGGGTCAGACAGGTCGAAAACAGGCGTCCAGGTATCGGGCATCTTGACGCTCATCGCCGCATCTAACTCGAGCCCACGCTCGTGTAGCAGATCGCGGGCAAACTTGGCCGATTGGCCGGTCGTCGAACCGTACGTCGAAACATAGAACGTATAGGGGCGCTCGCCGCCCTTTGTACCGGCAACAATCGACAGGTCGGCAGTCTTCAAAAACTCGATCATCGGTGTCGGCAGACCCCAGGCATACACCGGAGCAACAAATCCCAGTTGGCGGGGACCTTCCGCCAAGGCAAGGCGAAAGGCCTCGGCATCAAAACGCTCAATCGACATAACCCTGTCGTCCGTCGCCGCCGCAATGCGACGCGCCACATGCTCGCTGTTCCCTGTCGCGCTAAAGTACAGGATCATCTCGTACCCCTGGAATTGACTCGTGAAAAACCGCGCTACTTGCGCAGCGGCTTGGGCAGTGGAATGCCGGCGGCGATAACGGCCGCGATGATCATGCAGACGATACCCTTGAGTGGGAAGCACATGAGCAGCAGGCCCACGACCATGACCGGCTGACGCATGACCGCACCCATCGTCGATGCCGTGCAGACGGCGACGCAAAAGACCGGATCTGCGCCGGTGAGGATGGCAAGGCCATAGCCCAAGCTTACGCCCGAGAAGATAACTGGGAAGAAGTGGCCGCCGCGCCAACCAAGGTTGATGAGGGCGGGCGTCAGCATGGCCTTAACAAGACCGGTCGCGATAAGCACGCCAGCGGGAATGGTCAGGTAGGTTTCCATGAGCACGTCGGCCTGAGTCTCGCCGGCAAACATGGTGTAGGGCAGGACCGTGCCGCAGATGGCGAGCGCCAGACCGGCTAGCATGGCCTTGACGACAGGACGCTCCCCTATTGCATGGGCAAGCGCTTCGCTCGTGTGCTCAGAGACAAAGTACAGCCAGCCGCAGATTGTTCCGATCAACGACAGAGGGACGAGCCAGGTAAGCTCCAAGTTGCCCACCACGGCAGCCTCGAACCTGGGCATGCCCATGCCGCCGCCCATGAGCTGGCCGAGCAGCAGGTAGGTGCCCAGGCCGCCGGCAATCGCAATGCCGTAGACCACCGTCTTTTGCGCCTTGGGCAGCTTGATGGTGATCTCGCCGGACATGGACTCATCGTCGGCGTCTTCGCCCTGGCCGTCGGCGCTACCGGCAAGCGGCGCCACAAAGCCAAAGACGGGCGCGGTAAAGAGCGCCGTCAGGGCAGCCTGGGTACCCAGCAGCGTGAGCTCCCTAAACTCGGCGCCAAAGCGACGCATGCGGTCGCCGACCCAGCTGCACAGACCGGCGATAACGCCGGTCAGGCCGGCCTCCGGTCCAATGCTTCCGCCAAACAGCAGCGGCAGCAACGCCGCGAGCGAAAGCTTGCCCAGGTTGTCGTACGGGTAGCGCCCGTCTTGCTTGACCTTGGCCATGACCTGATTGAGGTCATCGGTCTTGGTGCCTGTCATCTTTTCGTACAGACCGATTAACAGGCCGCCCAGCAGGCAGACAAAAAACGGGTACGGCAAAAAGCCAAACGGGCCGCTGGCAAGCTCGGGCGAAGCGACGCCCAGCGCGTACGGAATCTCGGTCCATAGATAGTCGATACCGTGCTCCATCGCGAAAAAGAACAGCCAGACCGCGGCACCTGCGAACGCACCGGTCACGGCAACGCTAACTAAAAACAGCGCGCGGTTTGTGGGTTTGGCAAGGTTATCCATCGGGTCCTCCCGCGGTCAAAGTCGACATAGTTATGTTTTATTGTAGAGCGAGCGTTGCCCGAACGAGCCAACCGTCTGCGCCGCAAACGGCACCATTGGGAGCCATTATGGGACAGGCTCAAGACTTATCCGTTGATAATCGAGACAATCTCGCGCAAATCGTCGGCAAAGTAGATGCCGTGCTGGCGCCTCGGGCTCGAAAGCCCTTTATCGATCATGTGCCCGAGCAGCGCCTTGAGGTCGTTGTAGTAACCGTCCAGGTTATACAGGATGCACGGAGCACTCAGGTGCCCCAACGACACCGCGGACATGACCTCGGCAATCTCCTCGAGCGTGCCCGTCCCACCGGGAAAGGCGATGAACGCATCGCCGAGCTCAATCATCTTGGCCTTGCGCTCCGCCATATCGCTCGTCACGATGAGGTCGTCGATACCGTCATGTTGAAACTCGGCCTCGATAAAAAAGCTCGGCTCCACACCCGTCACGTGTCCGCCAGCATCGAGCACGCTATCGGCGAGCGCGCCCATCAGGCCCGATTTGGACCCGCCGTATACCAGCGCGTGTCCATTGGCGCCAATCCAGTTGCCCAGCTCCTGCACCGCGGGCAGAAACGCCGGGTCATTGCCAGTGTTGGCACCCAGGTACACGGTGATGTTCATATTTGTCTCCCTGTTGTGGCGCACGACGCTCGTCTTAGCGCTGGCGTCGACGATACTCGCGCACGCGACGCGAAAGATCGGCAAGCTCGTCGCGATCGAGCTCTTCCAAATGCTCCAGATCATCCATAAAGCGCGCCATGGTGTCCTTTTGACGCATCTTGATAAGCGTATTGCAGTAGTTCACCGCCACACCCGTGAGCATGGCGATGTAGAAGATGCTGATAACGCTCAGAATGACGGTAATGGCGCGGGCAACCGGTGTCTCGGCCGGAATGTCACCAAAGCCGATGGTCGAGACCGTCTCAAAGCTAAACCACAGGCCATCGCCAAACGTGAGGGTCGTGGGCTCGGACAGCCAGACGGCCGTCGAGCACAGCAGATAGAAGACGAGGAACAGCTCCGTAATGCGCACAAAGCCCGCCTGGCGCAACACGTCGGCAAGCGTCCTGAGCTTTTTCATCGCGACCCCTTCCACGGACGACCAATCACGTTCGCTCGGTATTGTCCCACAACCGTCAGTTAGGGACGTTCCTTTTGTGCCGGCAGAAAGGGACTGTCCCCAACTGCCGGGCGGAACCGTTTAGCGGTGCCGCTGCCGGCTGGGCAGGCTGAGCTGGTATCCTTATGCGGTAATGTCTCGATTCGTTAGGATTGCATGTGAGAGCTGCCACTGTCCTTCGTTCAGTTATATGTCGCACCCTGGCCGCCGCGCTTACCGCGCTCGCCGTACTGAGCGCCGTCGCGCCCGCCCCTGTCTTTGCCGCCGACTCCGATCAGCAGGTCAAAACGGTCCGTGTCGGCTGGCTCGTCAACAACGAGGGCTTCCAGGACGGCACCCCCGGCGAGCGTCTCTCGGGATGGGGTTACGAGTACCTCCAGACTCTGTCGTACTACACGCCCGGCTGGCGGTACGAATACGTCTCCGGCACCTTCACCGAGCTTATGGACATGCTCGAGGCGGGCGAGATCGACCTCATGCCCAACATCTCCTACTCCGAGGAACGCGCCCAAAAGCTGCTCTTTTCCTCGAACCCCGAGGGCACCGAGCGCTACTTCATCTGGGCCAAGCCCGATCGCGACGATCTGGCCAAGGGTGACCCCCGAGCGCTCCAAGGCCTTACCATCGGCTGCAACCCCGACGTTATGCAAACCTTCGTTGGCCAGCAGTGGCTCGCCAACGAAGGCATTACCTGCACCTATAAAGAAATCGACACTGGCGGTGCCCTCTTTGACTCGCTCGCAAACAACGAGGTCGATGCCATCATCATGAACGACACGACCTCGTCGCCCAGCGCCTCCCCCATGTTCTACATTGGTTCGAGCGACTACTTTTTTGCCGTCCCCAAAAGCCGCCCCGACCTGATGGACGACATCAATGCCGCCATGTCGGCAATCGCCCGCGTCAACCCACGCTATATCGACGAAGTCAAATCTAACTACTCGGCCCAAAACAGCGGTTCATCATCGCTCAACGGCCCCGAACGTTCCTGGCTCAAAACAAATGACAACACCATCACGCTCGGCTACATTACGGGCAGACTCCCCTACTGCAACGAAGACGAAAACGGCGAAATGGAAGGCTCGCTCGCATCGCTTGCGACGACGTTGCACGATAAATTTGGCATTACGGTCAAAACCGTCGCCTTTGATAGCTACAAGATGATGTCAAAGGCCCTGTCAAAGGGAAGCATAGACGTTGTGCTGCCGGTATACCGAGATTACTGGTTTGCCGAGCAATCAGGCGTTGTGCAGTCGGTATCGTTGGGGACCATATCCCTCACCGCCATCCACACCGGCAGCGACCTGAACAAAGACCTTCAGAACATCGCCTGTACCAAATCATCGTTTGTCAACAAAAATGCACTTGAAAGCCTGTTCCCCACAGCGACCGTGACCGAATACCAATCCGACGATGAAGCGTTCGACGCCCTCAGAAAGGGAACGGCGCACTGCATCGTCGCTCCCAGCTCACGCATAAAAACCATCGGCGACCGTCATGATCTCAAGGACTACGAGACGGTCGAGCTCCCTGACACCTGTGAGCTCTCGTGCTGGATTTCGCGCGGAAAGCCCGAGCTGCTGGGAATCATCAACAAGGGCATCATCAATGCCGGAGAATCGCTCTCCGCAAGCAATTACTCATCCACGTCGTACACGACCCAGGAATCAGACACGCTTCAATTCCTTTTTCGCAACCGCACCGCCATTGCCGCTACCCTCATCGGTATGTTGTCGGTCGGCATCGTCCTGCTCATCTGGGCGCTCGTGCGCGCTCGAACCGAGCGCAAAAAAGCAGACGCTGCCAACGCCGCTAAGACGGCATTCCTCACGCGCATGAGCCACGACATCCGTACGCCGCTCAACGGTATCCTGGGCCTTATCGAGATCGAGGAATTGAAGGAAGGCGATATCAAGGTCGCCCGCGAGAGCCGTGCCAAGGCGCGCGTTGCCGCCAATCACCTGCTCTCGCTGATCAACGACATCCTCGAGATGGGCAAAATCGAAGACCGCAAGCTAACACTGGAGCATGCGCCTTTTAACCTCAAAGAGCTCTGTGACGATACACTGGTGCTGTGCAAGCTCCGCGCGTCCAGTAACGGCATCACCATGCAGGACAATAGTCTGCCGTACGCCACGGGGCCATACATGATCGGCAGTCCCACCCATATCCGACAGATCATGATCAACCTGTTAGACAACAGCATTAAGTACAACAAGCACGGCGGCTCCGTCACCTTTAGTTCAAAGACCAAGCCACTCGATAACGGGCGCGCGCTCTTTTGCTTTAGCGTTTCGGATACCGGCATTGGCATGACTCCCAAGTTTTTAAAGCATATCTATGAGCCGTTTGCCCAAGAAGGTGACGATGCGCGCAGCAAGTTCCAAGGAACCGGCATGGGCATGCCAATCGTCAAGTCGCTTATTGAGCTGATGGGCGGCACCATCGAAGTCACCAGTGAGCTCCATGTGGGCACCTCGTTCTACGTGGAGATTCCGCTCGATATCGACGAGAATCCCCAGGCGCGGGCGAATACGGTTGAGAGTGCGCCCGACTGCTCGCTCGCCGACATGAACGTGCTGCTCGCCGAAGACAACGAATTGAATGCCGAGATTGCCCAGACGCTGCTAGAATCCGAGGGCGTCGTGGTCACCCGCGCCGCCAACGGCAACGAGGTCGTCGATCTGTACCTGTCGCATCCCGCCGGCAGCTTCGATGCGATCCTGATGGACATTATGATGCCGGGCATGGACGGCTATGAGGCAACCCGCACGATTCGTCTGAGCGAGAAGGTCGATGCAGCCGATATCCCCATCATCGCGCTCACCGCCAATGCCTTTGCCGAGGACGCCAAGGCGGCACACGATGCCGGCATGAACGCCCATTTGTCCAAACCGCTCGACTTTAACAAGCTCAAAAACATACTTGCCCGCATCAAGAAAAACGGATTCGTTTCGCTATAGTTTGTGCTCAACCACCACGCACGACCAGAAAGGAAACCAACGATGTTTAGGCCCTTACGTCGAAAGAAACGCGCCATCACTGACGAGGAAGCGCGTGAACTGCTCGCTACCTGCAAGCGCGGCGTCTTTGCCGTCAACGGCGACGATGGCTACCCGTACGCCATCCCCGTCAACTACTTCTTTGACGCCGAGCGCGACAAGATTTATTTCCATGGCGCCAAGGCTGGCCACAAGGTCGACGCACTCAAGCGCGATGACAAGGTCTGCTTTACCGTTTACGGCAACGAGTGGTACCAGGACGGCGACTGGGCTCCCTACGTTATGAGTACCGTGGTCTTTGGCCGTTGTCGCCTGGCAAATGACACCCCCGCGTTTATCGAGGACAAAGTCCGCCAGCTCGCGCTTAAGTACTACCCTTCCGCCGAAGAAGTCGAAGAGGAAATCGCCAAGGACATTAAGGGCGTCCAGCTCTACGAGATTTCGATTGAGCATCTCTGCGGTAAGCAGATTCAGGAAAAGTAAGCCTCAAGAGCAGACGTCACAAATAGCAATATGGCCCGGTTCCAACCCACCTTGGAACCGGGCCATATGCTTATAAAGCGTCGGTGGCGATGTGCGCAAGCGCCTCGACGAGCTCCTGCGAGCTCACAGGCTTGCTCAGGTGCGCGTTCATGCCCGCCTCACGCGAAAGCCTGCGGTCGTCGGCAAAGGCGTTGGCGCTTACAGCGATAATCGGCGTGATCGCGGCATCCTCGCGATTGAGCGCTCGAATCCGACGCGTGGCCTCAAGGCCATCGATACCGGGCATCATGATGTCCATCAACACCACGTCGTACTCGTGCGGCGCGCTCGCGGCAAACATCTCGACGGCAGACTCGCCATCCTTAGCATGCGTCACGACGGCGCCGGCGCGGGCGAGCGTAAACTGTGCAATCTCGGCATTCAGGTCGTTATCCTCTACGAGCAAAACGCGCAAGCCCTGGAGCGCATCGCCATCGCCCGCATCCGCGCGAACTGCCTGAGGAATCTCGGAGCGTTTGCATTTCTCGAACGGCAGACGGATGGTAAACGTCGTCCCCTGCCCCAAGACGCTCGTAAAGCTCATGGTTCCGCCCATAAGCTCGACCAACTGTTTTGCGATAGGCGCGCCCAGGCCAGTCCCCGATGAGGCGCCTTCCACCTGTTGCTCCTCGCGGCAAAACGGCTCGTAGAGGTGCTGTTGGAACTCCTCGCTCATGCCAATACCGTTATCGGCGATCGTGTATTCATAGACGGGGACGCCATCCGCTGGCTCCACCTCGCGGCACACCAGGCGGACATAGCCGCCCTGGCGGTTGTACTTGACGGCATTGCCGGCAATATTGAGCAACAAGCGCTTGAGGTGCGTCACGCTCACCCGCGCATAGGGATGATTAAGCGTCTGCTGGTCGCAGATAATTGTCACCAGACGCTCCTCGGCCTGGCGCTCCAGAATATCGCGCACTTCACAGTTGAGGGCCACCAAATTTATGGGCACGAGGTTCAGGTCGACCTGCCCGCTCTCCAGGCGACTCATATCGAGTGCCTCGTTGGCAAGGTCGAGCAGCAGTCCCGATGCCGTCCAGATTTTTGAGCGGCACTCAGTCTGTTGTTGCAGATCGTCCGCATTGGCATTGCCAACCTCGACCATGCCGCGAATGCCGTTGATGGGCGTGTGCAGATCGTGGCTCATGCGACGCAGAAACTCCGTCTTTGCCGAGTTGGCGGACGAGGCCTCGCGCGCAGCTTTTGCCAACTTGTCGCCGTAATCGCGCTCCTGCTGCAGCAGATCCGTCAGGTGCCTGCGATCGGCGCGGCGGCGCACCATCACCACTGCGGCAATAGCGCCGCCATACAGCACCAACACGCTTGCGACAACAGCGGCAACTGCCTCGAAATAATGCTGCGCCGGAGCATACGTGTACACGTAAAACTCTCGCGCTTTGCCATACGAGCCCAGATACCACTCACCCCCGACGTTGACCAGTCGGACCTCGCCAGCCGGGCAGCGTTCCTTAATACCGTCGACTATGAGTGAATCCGTCGCAGGCAACTCAAACACGCCCAATACGGTGGGCTCGACAGCATTGGTCGCAACAACCTTGCCGTCGTTTTCGATCACGATATCGCCGCTGTCGATGGTCTCGTAGCCATCGAGCAAGCTCTGCAGCTTGAGCGTGTTGCTCGCAACCGCCTTGGCGCTCTGGTGCCTCACCGCGACAACGATACCGTCACCGTCCTGGCGGGCGACGCAACCAATGTCCGCGACCGAATCGTCCGCAAGTGTGATGCGAGCGGTATAAGACTTGAGCGGATAGCTCGCCACTTCCAGCACGGGTGCTTCTTTGAGATACGTTGCGAGTGACTCGTAGTTCACATCATCCGTCGAGGCCTCTGCCACCAGGTTACCCGACGCGTCCATCACGATGAGCGCGCTCACGTTAAACTGGTCAGTATATTGCTCCAGCGTGACACCATCCGCTGAGCCGTCGCGCTCCATATCGCGCGCCACCTCGCCGGCAATCTCCATTACGCGGATTAGATTTTTGGTCGCATAGGCGCTGTTGAACGCATCGTAGGAGAGGCTCTGCGTTGCCACGTAGTCGACAACGTCGGAAAAGCGCTGCTCGGCCTGAACGGTCGCGTAACCATAACTTGCCATGCCGGCTGCAACAGAAAGTGCTATCCCCAGCAGGGCGATAAGCGGCCACATCCACGCCACACGATTGCCCTGCTCCTCTGCGACGTGATCAGGCATATCGATCATGACAGCCCCTCCACATCCAAAAATGGCGTGGGGTCATCAAAATACTTGGATACGAGCCGCTCCATAGTGCCATCGGCGAGCATATCCCGGTATGCCTTGGTGAGCTTGACGTCGATGCCGCGCGTATCGTTAATATCGAAGGCGGTACCCAGACCGACCTCCAGCAGCGGTTCGTTTAGGATGCGATATGTCACGCCATAGTCTTTCTCGTAGGTGAGTAGCGACGACTCGTGCGCGGCAATAGCATCGACCAGGCCCTCGACGAGTGCCGGATTCAGATAGGAACGGTCCGAGAAGCTGTACAGCTCCTTGATTTGCGGAACGTTTTCGTTCAGCCGATTGAGCAGGATTGACTCGGGCTTGGTGGTGGACTGTACCGCCACGACCTTGCCCTCAAGATCGGCAAGCGTATAGATGTCGCTCTCGGGATCAACCGCAACCACCTGGCGACTCGCAAGGTACGGGCCGGCCCAGCGATACTCGTCCTCGCGGCCCGTCATGCTAAAGCTGCCCATAACGCAGTCGAGCTCGCCGCTCGCCAGCATGTCTTTCTTCTTTTCCCAGTCAATGAGCTGGTATTTTGGCTTGTAGCCAATGCGGGCCAGGGCTTCGGTCAGAATCTCGACGTCCAAACCGACCGTCTCGCCGTATTCGTCGCTATACACAAACGGCGGGTAAAGGTCGCTGCCGACGTTGAGGGTCTTGAGGCCATCGTCATCGCCTTTTGCCTGCGAGGCCGTGCTTTTTGCCGAAGAGGCCGAGGCGCCGTTGCTCGACCCAGAGCAACCCGTTATCGCCACGCCAAATACACCCACTATCGCGAGCGCAAGCAATAACGTTATGGCAACCGGGCGGCGGGGTCCTTTCATCAAGCTCCTGACGGTCCTGTTTGTTGACGGCAATGGGCTAATAATAGCAGGCGGCATACGAGAACCGCCCAATGATTACGGACGCCTTACCATGTGGGGCCTTCTGGCCAATCTGACCAAAAGGCCCCTATACACAGCGAACGTTTGCTATGCATTAAAAACGTAACGATCCAGGCGGTCGCACGCCTCCTTTACGCGCGAAAGCGGCAGCGCCAGGTTCACGCGAATGTGGCAGGGCCCGTGGAACGGGCGGCCGTCCTGATAGCCCACGCCTACGCGGGCGCCCTCGTCGAGCAGCCATTGAATGTCGCGACCGTGTGCACGGCACCACTCCGTGCAGTCCAGGAACACCATATAGGTGCCCTGCGGGCGCGAATAGGTCACGCCCTTAAAATGCTCGTCCACGTAATCACAGAAGTAGTCGACGTTGCCCTTGATGACCTCGTTGAGCTCGTCCACCCACTCGTAGCCTTGCGGCTGGTAGGCACCGATGAGCGCATGCATCGAGAGGACATTCATCTCGTTGTAGTGAGTCTTGTTGGACACGGCGCACACGCGGTCGCGCAGCGTCTCGTTGTAGATGATGTGGTAGCTGCCAACCAGGCCCGCCAGGTTGAAGGTCTTGCTAGGTGCATAAAGAGCCACCGTGCGCATGCGGGCGTCCTCGCTCACCGACTGCGTCGGAATATGCTTGTGCCCGGGACGGATGATGTCGGACCAAATCTCGTCCGAGATCACCACGCAATCGTGCCGGCGATAGATGTCCATGGCGCGCTCGATCTCGTCGCGCTCCCACACGCGGCCGCAGGGATTGTGCGGCGAGCAGAACACCGCGGCATGGATATGGTTTTGGGCGAGCTTGTGCTCCATGTCCTCAAAGTCCATGCGCCACACGCCTTGCTCGTCGAGCTTCAGCGGGCTATGGACTATACGGTAGCCCGCAGCCTCGATGGACTTGGTAAAACCGATGTAGGTGGGGCTGTGGACCAACACCGCGTCGCCCGGCTGAACGTACGCGCGAAGCGTCGATACCACACCGCCCAGCACGCCGTTTTCATAGCCGATATGCTCGGGAAGCAGGCCCTCGACGTCATTGCGGCGACTCTGCCATTCGATGATGCGATCGAAGTACTCGGCACGCGGATCAAAGTAGCCAAACATAGGGTGCTGGGCGCGCTGAATGATGTGTTCCTGAACCGTGGGCACGGTGGCAAAGTTCATATCGGCCACCCACATGGGGATGCGGTCGAAGCCCTCGTCGGGTACGTTTGGCGCCATGCCGGGGATCTCACCCCAGGAGTCAACGGCAATGGCGTCCATACCGTGGCGGTCGATGATTGAGGTGAAGTCGTATTTCATGCTGAGCTCCCGTGCAAAGTGGGTTGTTTTGGTAGGCGTTATTGTCCACCAAGATGGTCGGCTTTGGCACGGGTTTCGGGCTGAATTTGGCAGGAGCGCAAACGCCGCAATGGCTACCTTTGCGCCTCGTCGACATCCGTCACGGTCAACTGCGTCCCGTCGACCGTGAACGACACGTCGAGCCCAGCATAGGCCAAGTGGTAGACGCGATCGGGCTCGTGTTTGCTGCCAGCACGGCGCGGATCCTGGCGAAGGACCTCGATTAAGCCGGGCAACTTTGTTGGCGGGACCTTGTCTTGCAGCGCCTGTGGGAACTCGACGTTGAGCTCTTGCCACGGGTTGTCCTCGATCCAGCCGCCCGTCGCATCCGGGTGACAGTCCGCAAACGGAATGTAGGGCTTGATGTCGTAGATGGGCGTACCGTCGCGCAGGTCGGCGCCCAGCACGTGAATGATGGGACCGTCAGCGGTGAGCTCAACGCGGTCGAGCTTTACGCAGGTAAGGCCGATGGGGTTGGGCCGAAACGGGCTACGCGTGGCAAACACGCCCACGCGCTCGGCACCCCCCAGGCGCGGCGGACGCACGGTCTTTGACCATTTGGCATTGGTGCCAGCCTTGTCCCGCGTCTTGGCATCGGCAGCGATGTCTCCTGCCGTGCCGCCGGGCGTCCCATTTTCAAAACGCCAAAGCAGCCATAAGTGCGAGAAAGATTCGAGCCCAGCGACCGCGGCGTTAGAGGCAAACTCCGGCTCAAAGACAATACGCCCCTCAAGATGAGGCGCCAAAAAGCTGTTGCGCGGAATGCCAAACTTTTGCGGCAGGTCGGTATGTATGTGTGCAATAGGTTCCATGCCGGTCATTGTACGGCATGAGCGCACGAGGCGCTGCGCGTAATTCCCCACCGCGGTCGCCCGTCGTGCAACCAACGGTTGCTTGGAAGGGTGCCTGCCGCCGCGTATGCTTAAGCCATCAACCGGCAGAAAGGAGCCGTCATGGCCTTTGCAGAAAAACTCATCGCCGTCCGCCGTGCCAACAATCTCACCCAAGAGCAGCTTGCCGCCAAGCTCTACGTCACACGCCAGGCCATCAGCCGGTGGGAGCGCGGCGAGGTCACACCGGGCATCGACATGATGAAGCTCATCGCCGCCGTAACCGGAGAACCGCTGTCCCACCTGCTCGAAATGCCTGAGCACTATTGCCAGAGCTGCGGCATGATACTCACGCCCGACGACTGCGGCACCGATGCCACGGGCACCGCGACCGATCATTACTGCAAGTGGTGCTACGACCACGGCAAGTACACCTATGACACCACCATGGAGGCAATGATTGAGGATTGTGCCCCGCGCCTGGCACAAAACACCGGCATGTCGCTCGACGAAGCCGTCTCGCTCATGGGCGCCGTCCTGCCGCAACTGGAGCGCTGGCGCACCATGCAGGAAAACGAGGCGCGCTACGGTGCCGAGGCGCGGGCGCGCTACGGCGATGAGGCTATCGATGCAGCAAACGAAGCGTTGCTGGACATGGACCCCGAGACATGGAACGACATGAAGGAACTTGAACGCGCTATTCTGGGCCAGCTCTCAATTGCCATGGGCATTGGCGACCCAGAAAGCAACGAGGCTCGTAAGCTTGTCGCGATGCATCGTCGCTGGATTGCTCTCAACTGGGGATGCGAGCCCCAAGACGAGGCGTACCTGGGCCTCGCCCACGGTTATCTTGCCGACCAGCGCTTTGTTGACTACTACGACAAGCCCTGCGCCACCGGAGCCACGGCGTTTCTGGTCCAGGCCATCGAGTCTTCGTTGACGCGCGCATAGACCGCGGCGGCTTTGGGTATTTCAATCAAAACCTCAACCGATTGGAGACCTATGGCTACTAATCACGAGCTCGCGCTGTACGTTATGACCGGCTGCCCGTATTGCTTAAAGGTCAAGCACTTTTTGGCCGATAACGGCGTGACCATTCCCGAGCGCAATATCTCGACCGATTCCGATGCCGAACAGACACTCATCGCCGTCGGCGGAAAACGCCAGGTTCCCTGCCTGTTCATCGACGGCAAACCACTCTACGAATCGAGCGACATCATCGCGTGGGTGCAGGAAAACCTGCTCTAGTACGCACGCTCTGTCCGTCCAGGGCCCCAACCCATACGACCCAAACATGTACACCAGCATCCAAAGTCGACATTTTTCGACATCTTTGGATG
>UQDE01000006.1 GCA_900539735.1 uncultured Collinsella sp.
ACAAATCCAAGTTAGACCATTTCAAATGGTTCGATGTCTGCCCGGATGCGACACTTGAAGTGTCCATCCTCGCAGTATCCGGTTCTCAAGGTGCACGCTTTGCGGCTCATCCGGTTCCACCGGGCCGCGCGGCAAGGAGATATATTGCCAGACCGGAGGGGCGCCGGGGGCGGGAATCTGGGCGTACACATTTCCTACACATCTTGTGATCCGACTAACGTTTACCAGCCGTTAACTACCGCTCGCCGAGCATCTCTTTATATAAGGCAGTCTCATGGTTAAAGCGGATACGTCCCCCTAGCTAAAGCACAGCCAGCATCGAGCAACTCATCACGTTCTTCCACCGAGAACCCCTCGGCGTAGACGCGCACCACTGGTTCGGTCCCGCTAGGACGGACCAGCAGCCACGTGTCATCCTCGAATGACAGACGCAAGCCGTCCATATGACTAACGTTTTGCGGCACCTTGCCACAAATCGACTTGGGGTTTACGCCCGGCAGCAGGGTTCGTAACGTTTCGGCATCTTCGGCCTCAAGGCGCAAGTCGCGTCGACCGTAACTCGTCTTACCAAAACTGTCCTCGAGTTGGTCGACCAGAACGCCCAAAGGCGCGTCCGTCTTTGCCATAAGCTCACACAGAATCAGACAGGCGAGGATTCCATCGCGCTCGGGCATATGCGCGGCGATGCCGATACCACCGGCTTCTTCGCCGCCCATGAGGACGCCGCCCTTCTTCATCTCCGCCGCTATATATTTGAAACCGACTGGTTTGACGGTCACGCGGCAGCCAAGCGCCTCGGCAATGCGACGCACGAGCGTCGAGCATGAAAGATTGACGACGACGCGCCCCTCCAAATTACGAAATTGAACCAAGTCGCCCAAAACGAGCGCCATGATCTGATGCGGATGTATATATCTGCCGCGCTCGTCAACCGCGCCGATACGGTCGGCGTCGCCGTCGGTCACCAGGCCAGCGCAAGCTCCGTCCTCGATAACCGTGCGCTCGCAAGCGTCCACCCAAGGCTCAACGGGATCGGGGCAGATATCTTCTTGGTCAGACGCCTGCCCGGCGTGAATCTCGTGCACCTCAACGCCAAGCTCGCGCAGCAAATCGGCTAGATAGCCCTGGGCTGCGCCGCCCATGGGATCGACAACCACGCGCAGGTGCGCGGCGCGGATGGCTTCGGCATCGACAAACGATGCCACCGCCTGCATATAGTCAGGAATAATATCCGCGGTGCGATATTGCCCCTCGATCCCCATTGGCTCGGGAGCCACGGTCTCTTCGAGCTCTTCGATGACATCCTGGTTGGCGGTCGAGCCGTCACCCATGCGAATCTTGAGGCACAGATAACCCTGCGGATGATGGGACCCCGTCACCATGAGCGCGCCGCACGCCTCACCGTCATAAGCCGCCGCCCACGTAAGGGCAGGGGTCGGAACAGGTCGCGAAGCGAGCACGGCGTCCAGCCCGTGCGCTGCTAGCACACCCGCCGCAAGCTCAGCGAACTCGCGCGCCAGGGGCCGGGTGTCGAACCCTATATATACCGTTTTGCCCGGATTGGTCTTTTGCCACAACTCGCCGACGGCATCGGCGATACGGGCAACGTTATCGGCAGTGAAGTCCTCATCGACGCGAGCGCGCCAACCGTCAGTTCCAAAATGAATTATCGCGCACACGCGCAGACACCTCACAGTGTTTGGATCATGGTACGCATGGGGTATACCCGCAACACGCACTCGGCAACCTGCCGGCACCAGCATTCACCATTTGGGCAAATGCTGCCGAGGACATGCAAGCAATAAAAAAACCGCCCCGTATGGAGCGGTTTGCCCTTTATATTTCGAGCGCCTCGGCCATCGCGGCCGTAGTGATTGCCGTGGTTCCACAGCAACTGCCCACCATTGCGGCACCGGCATGTCTCCATTCGATGCATGCGCGCGCGAAAGCTTCGGGGTTCTCGTGCCATACGGGGCCATCCTGAGTCTGGACCGGATCGCCTACGTTGGGACGCACCGTGACGGGAGTAGTCGCCGATGCAACCATCCTGGGCACCGCCGCGTTCGCGGCCGCAAGCGAACAGCAATTAACACCAACCGAATTTGCGCCGTGTTTTTCGGCGTACAAAACGGCTGCCTCGATGTTGAGGCCATCGCCCAACAGGTCGCCTTTATCGTCAACGACAAAACTCACCAGAACAGGCATGCCATCGGCGGCATCTCGGGCGCCGGCAAGCATGGGCTGCAAATTACGGATAGACGTCACCGTCTCGATCAGCAGACCGTCAACGCCGGCGTTGAGCAAGGCGTGCGCCTGTTCGCGCGCAATGCCTCGGATTTCACGATACTCGGCAGAGTCCTCGGCAAACCACTCAATACCGATCGGGCCCATCGAGCCTAGCAGCAGCTGAGGGTGCGCCTGGCGGGCATCGTCGACGGCCCCGCGATTGACCTCCGCCACGGACGGCGCAATCTGGTCGTGCTTGAGGGCATAGCTCGATGCCTGAAAGGTGTTGGTAATGAGCACCTGTGCGCCGGCGGCGACATACAAGCGATGGATACGAGAAACGGTCTGCGGCTCTGCCAGATTCCAAAACGCCGGTGGAATGTCGGCGGCATCGTACTCACTCAACAGAACACTGCCCATGGGACCCTGCGCCAACAAGGTCTCGCTCGACAAGCGGCGCGTAAGTTCCTCGGCACCAAAGCGGTTGTAATAACTCGTATCCATATATATCCCGCTATTCCTCGACGCTGATTCCCTGCTTTTCGAGATAGGCGAGCCAGCGGTTCATCGTGTCCTCGGAAAGCGCATGCTCCATCATGCAGGCCTCGGAATCGGCTCGCTCAAATTCGACACCGAGCTCCTGAACCAAAAACGTGCGGATGAGGCGATGACGGTACCAGATAGCCGTGCCAACCTCGCGACCGCGATCGGTCAGGATTACCTTGCCGTAGTGCGATTGCTCGACAAGCTCGGATGCCTTGAGCGCCGAAACCGCTTTATTGACCGATGCCTTGGAGACGCCAAGGCGCTGCGCGATGTCGACCGATCGCACGCCGTTGGTTTCCCCCTCTTCGCTTTCAATGCGAACCATGCACTCCAAGTAGTCTTCGTTCGCCACCGTCAGATGTAGTTCGCGCGAGCTATTTGTCGTATCCATGATCTTCCGTCCCTTCTGCATTCAATGGCTGATTCTACCCCATCCAAGCGTCGTGGTATGCCGTGGCATACCGTGCTAGAGTTCTTGTTGCACACGACGACCAAGATTGGAGCGGTCTTTATGGAAAACACCACCACGAGCCCCGATGTCCTCGAACGCTTTTTGCGCTACGTCCAGATCAACACGCAGTCCGAGGATGCAAACTGCGACCAGGTACCCTCGAGCGCCGTTCAGTTTGACCTTGCCAACGTGCTGGCTGAAGAGCTGCGCGAGCTTGGTGCGGAAGATGCCCACGTGACCGAGCACGCCTATGTCTGCGCGCATATCCCCGCAAGTGCGGGCGCTGAGGACAAGCCCGCCCTGGGCCTGATCGCCCATCTCGACACCACCGAAGTTGCACCGGGCGCCGGCGTGAAGCCGCACATCGTACACTACGAAGGCGGCGACCTGGTCTGCGGCACGGTTGACGGTAAGCCCGTTGCCATGAGTACCGCCAAGCTTCCCGCCCTGAATGACCTCGCGGGTGAGGACCTGGTCTGCAGCGATGGCACCACGCTGCTGGGCGCGGACGACAAGGCAGGCGTCGCCGAGATCATGTCGCTTGTCGCGCGTATCGCTCAGGACCCTTCTCTGCCCCATCCCGCACTCGGCATTTGCTTCTGCCCTGACGAGGAGATCGGCCACGGAGCCGAGCTGTTGGATATCGATACCTTTGGCTGCAAGTACGCCTACACGGTCGACGGCGGCCCCATCGGCGAGCTGGAGTGGGAGTGCTTTAACGCCGCCGAGGCGACCGTCCGCTTTGAGGGCCAGTCCATCCACCCGGGCGACGCTAAGGGCCGTATGGTCAACGCAGGCAATCTGTTCTGTGACTTCAACGCGTTGCTCCCCTACGTGCAGCGCCCGGAGTATACGGAAGGCTACGAGGGCTTTTATCACCTTGAGGGTGTATCTGCGACCGTCGATCACGCCACAGCGCGCTATATCGTCCGCGACCATGACGCCGCCAAGTTCCAGCAGAAACTCGACCTTGTTGATGCCGCCGCCTCGATGCTCAACCAGCGTCTGGGTGAGGAGCGCGTGACGGTCGAGATTAAGCAGCAGTATCGAAATATGGCCGAGATCGTTCGTGACTATCCCGAGCTTATTGATGCTGCCAAGGAAGCCTACCTTGCCTGCGGCGTTGAGCCCCAAGTGCTGCCGATTCGCGGCGGCACCGACGGCGCTCAGCTGTCGTTCCGCGGTCTGCCCTGCCCCAACCTTTCCACCGGCGGCTATTGCTACCACGGCGTCAACGAGTTCGTCCCGGTCAGTTCGCTCGTCAAGATGACCGACGTGCTCCAGGAGCTCGTCGCCCGCTTTGCATAGGGAACTCGAACAATCCAGGTAAGCAAAACCGCCCCGTCCTCAAAACCGAGAACGGAGCGGTTTTTGGTGCAAGGGGAGTAGTCAGCACCGCAGGTTGAGCCAACGTCAGCGAGCGACGTCCAGGGCGAACAAGTTGGCATGAAAAAGGCAAGGCATAGACCTTCTGGTCATGCCTTGCCTTTTGAATGACAAATTGTCGCTCTGGGCGGCGCGCAGCGTCGAGCCGTTACGCGGTTTGGTAAAACCGCGTAACTTAGTAGTTGGCTTCGTAGCCGTTGCCGTCGCCGGTGGGCTCTTCGTAGTAGTCCGAATCGCTCGAATCGCTTGAGCCATCGGAATCGTCAGAGCTGATCGATGAGGTTGCGGTACCGTTTGCGTAGTCGTCAGACGTATTGTTGTTCAGGTCGCCGATCGTAGAGCTGGAGCCGTCGGAAAGACCCATGGTGTTGGGACCCTTGGGATCCTTGCCGGCATCGACGCGCTCCATCATTTCCTTGAGCTCGTCCTCGTAGACAAAGACGTAGCTCACACCGTCGATCATGGTGCTGTCGTCGGCGTACGAGGGCAGGTTGGCCGAGTAGATACCGTCGACATCCATACCGCGCATGGCATTGACCGTAGCCACGATATCCTGAACGCTCATATCGGTTACGAGCATATCGGACAGCGAATTAACCAGGCCAAAGATCTTCCTGGCATCGAAGTTATTGAGAATCTGGTTGGCAAGGGCGCCAAGCACCTGACGCTGGTGGCGCATGCGCGTGTAATCGCCGTCGGCATAGGTGTAGCGGCAGCGGGCATAGGTAAGGGCGGTGGCACCGTCCATATGCTGCTGGCCAGCGGTAATCTTAATTTCCAGGTGCTCAGGGTCGTCAACATCATCGGTTGCGTTAATGTCGATACCGCCAACCGAATCAATCAGTGCCTGCATACCGTCGAAGCTGACCTCGGCATAGTGGGAAATCTGAACACCGCACAGCTCGTTGACCGCCTCGACCATGGCCTCGGCGCCGCCAACGGTATGGCAGGCGTTGATCTTCATGGTCTCGCCCTTGTACTCGACCTTGGTGTCGCGCGGAACGGAAATGAGCGTCGCCTGCTTTTGCGTGGGGTCGATGCGTGCCAGGATAATCGAGTCGGCACGATACGTATCCTCGCCCGGACGGCCGTCGGTGCCAAGAAGCAGCACGTAGAACGGATCCTTTGCCTCATCGGTGTCAACCAGAACCCGACGCAGATTGTCGGTAATGACATTAGAATCGCCGAGCTTGCCCATAATGGTGGCAAACCACAGGCCGGCAGCGGTAGTGGCACTCAGCAGCACGCCAAGCACGACAATGAGCGCGACGTGACGAATCGTGTGGCTACGACGACGTTGACGAGCGCGCTCGGAATATCGAGCCACGTTATCGCGACTATAGATCTTGGCCTGCGCACCAGTTGAGGGTCTTCGGGCGGTGGTATCCGCGAGGGGCTTTTTATTAAACATAGGCAACCTGTATTAGTAGATGACGGGATCGGGGACGGAAGCATGCTCGACATGCGCGCCGAGCGCCTGCAGCTTTTCGACAAACTGCTCGTAGCCGCGCTTGATGTGATGGATGGCCGAAACCTCGGTCGTCCCGTCGGCGATCAAGCCCGCTACGACGAGGGCCGCTCCGCCACGCAGATCGGGCGAGGTAACCTGTGCACCCGAGAAGCCCTTGACGCCATGAATCATGGCATGATGGCTCTCGATACGAATGTCGGCACCCATGCGCACCAGCTCAGAGGCAAACATAAAGCGATTCTCGAAGATGTTCTCGGTAATAACGGAACTGCCGTCGGCGAGAGCGGAGAGCACCATAATCTGCGCCTGCATGTCCGTCGGGAATCCGGGGAACGGAAGCGTCTGGATGTCGACCGGCTTGATACGCTCGGCACGGTTTACATGGACGCCATCCTCGACGCGCTCGCAGTCGATACCCATGAGCTCCATCTTCTTGAGCACCATACCCAAGTGAATGGGGCAAAAGCCCGTGACATCGACACCGCGATCGTCGGCCATCAACGCACCGGCAACGATAAAGGTACCGGCCTCGATGCGGTCGCCCACCACGCGATGGGTAACGGGATGGAGCTCTTCCACGCCTTCGATAGTCACGACGGGCGTACCCGCGCCGACAATCTTGGCGCCCATCTCGTTGAGCATGTTAGCGAGATCGACGATCTCGGGCTCGCGGGCGGCATTGTCGATAACCGTGGTACCCTGCGCGCGCACGGATGCCATAATGAGGTTCTCGGTCGCACCGACGCTGGCGAACTCGAGCGTGACAGTGGTACCGCGCAGACCTTGGGGCGCATTAGCGTTGATGTAACCGTGGGCGGTATCGAACTCAACGCCCAGAGCCTCAAGACCAAGAATGTGCATATCGATCTTGCGAGCACCCAGGTTGCAGCCGCCCGGCATGGCAATTTTGGCGCGATGGAAGCGGCCCAGCAGGGGTCCCATGACGGCGGTGGAAGCACGCATCTTGGCAACGAGCTCGTAGGGGGCCTCCCAAGAATCGACCTGAGAGGTATCAATCTCGAGCGTGTGCGCGTCGAGAACATCGATCGTAGCGCCCATGCCCTTGAGCACCTTGCCCATCACGTGGACATCGGAAATATCGGGCACGTTCTGCAGCGTCGTCTTGCCCGGCGCCAGAAGCGTTGCCGCCATGAGTTTGAGCGCGGAGTTCTTAGCGCCCGAGACGGGCACGGAGCCTCCGATGGCGTGGCCACCCTCAACGCGGATAATATCCAAGGTCTACCCTTTCAAAAAGCATGCCCGGGGTGGCTGGGCCATCCCGGGCATGATGTGTTCGCAAATGGTCGAACGCTAAATCGTTTGACTATTGGGCAAGCTTGAGCTTACACCATGCGATTTCATTATAGAGGTAGGCGCGGCGTGCATCATCCTCCGACAAATTACCCAGCTTCTCTTCAAAACCTTGAATATCAGCTTTAAGCTTGTCGGCATCGACGGTCGCCAAATCGCAAGCGCGCTCGGCGAGAACGGTCACGACATCGTCCGCAACCTGGGCATAGCCGCCGGCCACGGCAAACGTGTGGTCGACAGTGCCCATGGCCTTATCGGAAACGCGAACGTAACCGCGGTCGATCGTGCAGATCTCGCTGGAGTGAGCAGGCAGAACGCCAAACTCGCCATCCGTGGACGGAATCGACACAAACGCAGCGTCGCCCTCATAGGCGCAGCTCACGGGGCACACGATGCGGATACGCATAACCTACTTCTCCCCCATCTTGCGGGCGCGCTCGCGCACGTCCTCAATCGTGGAAGCATAGCGGAAAGCCTGCTCGGGCAGGTCATCGGCCTTGCCGTCGACAATCTCGGCGAAAGAGCGGACGGTATCCTCGACGCGGACGTAGACACCGGGGTTGCCGGTGAACTTCTCGGCGACGTGGAAGGACTGCGAGAGGAACTGCTGAATCTTACGGGCACGGTTGACCGTAAGGCGCTGCTCCTCGGACAGCTCGTCCATACCCAGAATGGCGATGATGTCCTGAAGGTCGGAGTACTCCTGCAGGAGCTCCTGGACCTTGACGGCGACACGGTAGTGCTCCTCGCCGACGATCGAGGGATCGAGAGCGTCGGAGGAAGACGCGAGCGGGTCGATAGCCGGGAACAGGCCGAGCGACGAAATGCTACGCGAAAGAACCGTGGTGGCGTCGAGGTGCGTAAACGTCGTGGCAGGCGCCGGGTCGGTCAGGTCGTCTGCGGGGACGTAGACAGCCTGGACGGAGGTAATGGAGCCCGTCTTGGTCGAGGTAATGCGCTCCTGGAGGTCGCCCATCTCGGTTGCCAGCGTGGGCTGGTAACCAACGGCGGACGGCATACGGCCCAGCAGTGCGGAAACCTCGGAACCTGCCTGGGAGAAGCGGAAGATGTTGTCGATGAACAGCAGAACGTCCTGGCCGCGATCGCGGAAGTACTCAGCGGTGGTAAGGCCGGCCAGACCGATGCGCAGACGCGCTCCGGGCGGCTCGTTCATCTGACCATAGACCAAGCAGGTCTTGTCGATAACGCCAGACTCGCTCATCTCGAGGAACAGATCGGTGCCCTCGCGGGTACGCTCGCCGACGCCGGTGAACACCGAGGTGCCGCCGTGCTCCTGGGCGAGGTTGTTGATGAGCTCCTGAATCAGAACGGTCTTGCCGACGCCGGCGCCGCCAAACAGGCCCGTCTTGCCGCCACGGATGTAGGGCTCAAGCAGGTCGACGGCTTTGATGCCGGTCTCGAAGATCTCGGTCTTGGTGGTGAGCTCGTCGAAACGGGGCGCTGCATGGTGGATGGGGTAGAACTCCTCCACCTCGGGCATGGGTTTGCCGTCGACGGGCTTGCCCATGACGTTCCAAATGCGGCCGAGCGTCTTGGGGCCAACGGGCATCTTCATGGGCTCACCGGTATCGGTGGCGATGAGGCCGCGCTGCAGGCCGTCGGTCGAGGACATGGCGACCGTGCGGACAACGCCGCCCGGAAGCTGGCTCTCGACCTCAAGGATCGTGCTCAGATGACCGATCGGGGTCTCGGCCTCGACCGTGAGCGCGTTGTAGATCGGGGGCACCGCACCGTCAAACTTGACGTCGACGACAGGGCCGATGATTCGCACGATGCGACCATCACCGGCAGTCGTCTTCTTGGTGGCTTCCTCGACCGCAAGCTGTACGGTGTTATTAGCCATTACTGTTCCTCCAATGCTGAGGCTCCGCCGACGATCTCGTTAATCTCGGTCGTGATCGAAGCCTGGCGCACGCGACTATACGTGCGGGTAAGGGTCGAGATGATCGCGGTGGCGTTTTCCGTCGCGGAGTGCATGGCCTTGCGGCGTGCACCCTGCTCGGCAGCCGCCGAATCGATCAGGGCCTGGTAGATGACCGTCAGGATATAAGACGGCACAAGCTTGCCGAGAACATGCTCGGGAGAGGGCACGAACTCGAACGTGGACGAGATGCGCTTAGGGGCGTCGGTCTCGTTCTTACGCGGACCGTGGGCCATAGCGATCATCTCGGGGTCGAGCGGCAACAGATGCTCGACGCGAAGCTCCTGATCCACGCGGTTCTTGGCGTGGTGGTAGACAAGCTCGACACGGTCAAGCTCACCGGCACGATACGCATCGCAGATATGAGAGGAGATCATGCGGGCCTGATTGAAATCGGGCTCAGAGGAGTTGCCCTCAAAGTGCATGACGACGTTTTCGCGGTCACGGAAATACGTGGCCGGTTTGCGCCCACACGCGATGATCTCGCACTCGATGCCGTCGTTCGCCCAAGAAGCGGCGAGCTTTTCGGCCGTGCGCTCCACCGTCGTATTGAAACCGCCGGCAAGGCCGCGGTCCGAGGCAATAACGACAATCAGGCCATGCTTGACGCTCTCATGCTTCTGCAGCATGGGATCGGTGCCCGAACAGGAGGCGTCGCCGGCGACCGTCAACATGACGTCGGTCAGCGCCTCCTTATAGGGCTCGGCCTGCTTGGAGCGATCGAGAGCACGACGGATCTTGGCCGTCGAGACCATCTCCATCGTGCGCGTGATCTGCTTGGTCGTGGTAACCGAGGAGATTCGCTTCTTAATGTCGCGAAGGTTGGCCATGGGGCTTAGTTCTCCTCTGATCCAGAAACATCCGAATGGTGCTTGGCCATGAACTGCTGCTTGAAGTCGCCGATGACGCGCAAGAGCTCAGCCTTGGTGTCATCATCGATCTTCTTGGCGCGAACCTTGTCGAGCAGCGAGCCAAAGCCATTGTCCATGTACTCGATGAGCTCGGCACGGAAAGGCAGCACGTCGGCAATCTCCAGGTCATCCAGGAAGCCCTCGTTGCCAGCGAACAGCGTAACGATCTGCTCGCCAACCTCAAACGGCTTGTAACGCGGCTGCTTCAGGAGCTCGGTCATGCGAGCACCATGGGTCAGCTGCTTCTGAGTAGCCTCGTCGAGGTCGGAGCCGAACTGCGTAAAGCCGGCGAGCTCCTGGTACGAAGCGAGGTCCAGACGGAGGTTGCCGGCGACCTGCTTCATAGCCTTGGTCTGCGCGTCGCCACCGACGCGGGACACGGAAATGCCCACGTCGACTGCCGGGCGCTGGCCCTGGAAGAAGAGCTCGGACTGCAGATAGATCTGACCATCGGTAATGGAAATGACGTTGGTCGGAATGTAGGCCGAGACGTCGCCGTCCTGGGTCTCGATGATCGGCAGTGCCGTCATGGAGCCGTAACCGTTCTTCTTGGACATCTTGACGGCACGCTCGAGCAGACGAGAGTGCAGGTAGAAGATGTCGCCAGGATAGGCCTCGCGTCCGGGCGGACGATGCAGCGTCAGCGACATCTGACGGTAGGCCACAGCCTGCTTGGACAGGTCGTCGTAGATGACGAGCACGTGACCGCCGGGGTTGGTCTCGCTGGCGGGCTTGCCGTCCTCGCCGTTGTACATGAAGAACTCGCCGATAGCGGCACCGGCCATAGGCGCGATGTACTGCATAGGGGCGGAATCGGCAGCGGTGGCCGAAACGATGATGGTGTAGTCGAGCGCACCGTGCTGAGCGAGGGTCTCGCGGATGTTGGCAACCGTGGAGGCCTTCTGGCCGATGGCGACATAGATGCAGACCATGCCCTTGCCGCGCTGGTTGAGGATAGCGTCGATGGCGATGGCGGTCTTACCGGTCTTACGGTCGCCGATGATGAGCTCACGCTGACCGCGGCCAATAGGCACCATGGAGTCGATAGCGAGCAGACCGGTCTGAACCGGCTCGCACACCGGGGTACGATCGATGACGCCGGGAGCCTTGAACTCGATGGGGCGACGGTGCGTGGCGACGATGTCGCCCAGGCCGTCGATGGGCTGGCCGAGCGGATTGACGACGCGGCCGAGCATGGCACGGCTCACGGGGATATCCATAATGCGGCCAGTGGTGCGGCACTCGTCGCCTTCCTTGATGGAGTCGACGGCACCAAACAGAACGGCGCCGACCTCGTCACGGTCAAGGTTCTGGGCAAGGCCGAAGACGGTCTCACCGGTATCGGAGCTCTTGAACTCCAGAAGCTCGCCTGCCATGGCGCTCTTGAGGCCGGAGACGCGCGCGATGCCGTCGCCTACCTCGTCGACCGTTGAAACCTCATGCGTATCGACCGTCGCGGAGAGGCTCGTGAGCTGCTCCTGCAGTTTCTTGGCGATATCCTGGGCATTGAGGGTTTCGGACATTAGGCTTCACCTCCGTACGAATTAGCAGAGTTTGCGAGGGTCTCCTGCGCGATGCGCAGCTGCGTCTTGACGGAAATGTCACGACGCTCGCCGCGGGCCTCGAGCACCAGGCCGCCCACGATAGACGGGTCGACCTGCTCGATAAGGAATACCTTGCGGCCGAAGTCCTGCTCGCATTTCTTAGTGATGGTTTGACGCAGCTCGTCGTCGAGCGGGATCGCCGTGGTGACGGTCACGCCCACTACATCCTCGTCTTCCTCGGCAACATACTTAAAGGCAGCTGCCACCTTGGGAAGAAGGTCGAGCTGGTCGCGCTTGGACATGGTGTCGAGCACGGCGATGATCTCGGGGCTGGCAGAAGCCAGGCGCTCGACCATCTCGAGGTCCTCGAACACATGGTTCTCGGCCTTGGCGGCTTCCAAAAGGGAACGCGCGTAGGTCTCGAGCACCTTGTCCTGATAGCGGCTAGTCGGCATTCAGGCTACCTGCTTCCTGGATGTAGCGCTCGATGAGCTTCTTCTGCTCGGTCTCGTCCTCGAGTGCCTCGCCCACGATCTTGGTGGCGACGGCAACGGACAGGTCGGCGATGGAGCTCGCGGCACCGGCGTAGATGGACTTGCGCTCGTCCTCGACGGTCGTATGGGCCTTGGCGATGATCTCCTCGGCCTCCTTGTGAGCAGCCTCGATGATACGGGCGCGCTCGGACTCGGCGTCCTTACGGGCCTCGAGAACGATGTCGGCAGCCTGACGACGGGCGTCGGTGACGATCGAGTCGGACTCAGCGCGCTTGGCGATAGCCTCCTGCTTGGTCTTCTCGGCCTCGTCGAGGCTCTCCTCGATCTTCTTGCCGCGCTCCTCCATGGTTTTCATGATGCCCGGCAGGGCAACCTTGGCCAGCACGATCCAGATAATCAGGAAGGCGATAAGCGCCGGGATGAACTCCGCCATCTTAGGGATGAGGATGTCCGCACCGGCAGCGCCGTCCTCAGCGAACGCGGAAACCGGCATGAGCAGCGCGGCCGCGGACGCGGAGAGTGCGATCGCGCTCTTCTGGGATGAAAGATTCATACTTGACGCTCCGTGCTATTTAACGATCAGCGCGACAACGAAGCCGATCAGAGCCAGAGCCTCGCCGAAGGCGGAGCCCATGATGAAGACGGTGAACACGCGGCCCTGGACCTCAGGCTGACGGGCCATAGCACCCGTAGCACCCAGAGCAGACAGGCCGATAGCAAGACCAGCGCCGATAACACCGAGACCGTAACCGATAACTCCCACGATTCCTCCTTTGTCGTGCGTGTCTTATTTCACGCAGGATAACCTTTTTATAACTGCCGGGCTCCATGGGTACGGGCACCGGCGGTTTAACGAATTGCCTTACCTTTAAGGCGCGAACGGAAGACTACTCCTCCTCCGCGACCTCCTCTGCCTCGGAGACATACACGGCGGTAAGGACCGTGAAGACGTAAGCCTGGATGGCGCCGACCACAAGCTCGATCGCATAGATCAGGATGAGGATGGCAAGCCAGGCTAGCGAAGGCAGGGCGCCGACGGCGTGGGCCGCGGAAACCTGCTGAAGCAGCGGCTGCATGAACATGCTCGCCATGATGGCGAACGAGCCCATGACCACGTGTCCTGCGAACATGTTGCAGAACAGACGGACGGCGAGCGTGATGAGGCGCAGGAAGGTCGAGAAAAGCTCGACGACCCACACGAGCACGTTCATCGGGAAGCTCACGCCCTGCGGGGCGAGGCTCTTGATGTAGCCGATCACGCCGTGAGCCTTGCATCCGTAGTAGATGAAGTACACAAAGGCGAAGATGGCGAGCGCGGCGGTGGAGCCGATTGCGCCGGTGCCGGGCTTCATTCCCGGGATCAGGCCGATCATGTTGTTGATCAGGATGAACAGGAAAAGCGAGCACAGGAACGGGAAGTGCTTCTTCCAGTTCTCACCCACGACGCCCTTGCCGATATCGTTCTCGACGTACTCGATGATGTACTCGAAACCGTTGACGAAGAAGCCCTTGGGAACCAGGGTCTGCTTCTTCTTGAACACGGCCAGGACGATCAGGAGCACGATCGTGGAGACGATCAGCCAAAACGAGTACTGCGTGATGCCGCAGCTCAGATCGCCCACGACAGGGGTGGAGCTGAACTCGCTGACCAGATGATTAATCTCATCAGGCAGCTTTTCAAAAATTTCCACGACTTACCTTTCGACCTCATGAGGATCTCGCAGCGCCTTGGCGACGCGAACCGTGCAGGCGGCCATAAAGGCCACGAAGCCGATCGCCTCGCCCAGGAGGAACATGCGAAATGCCTCTCCGAACAACACAAACACAACCAAGGTAAAGACGAGCAGGGCGATTGCCGAGACCGCCAGACTCACCATACCCTTGAGCATGTCCGCATTCTGTTTATCGTCAAGAACCGGCTTGAGCGTAAAGACAAAGGGAAGGAAGGCAATTGCGCCCGCGATGGCGCCTGCAACGATAGCGAGCAGATCGGCTATCTGAAACACTGGCGTCCTCACTTTCCTTTTTAACGCTTCACAGAACAGTTCCCGCCAAACATTGGTGACTATTGTACGAGCCAATCGCTAAAGTACAACCGAAAAAGCATCGGTTAATACGCACCTGTTCGTTTTCTTAAGACCTTCTTTATGCCGCAGGTACGGTAATACGTTTTTCTCGAACCCTGCAGGGCAAAACGTCCGTTAACAGGAGTGCGCGCGGTCGCCTTTTGTTCGTCCGCGCGCACCGTTTCTTCGTATTTGCAGCCGCGGCCATCTTAGCCCAGCGACTAGAGCGTGCCGTAGATGCGGTCGCCGGCGTCGCCCAGGCCGGGAACGATGTAGGCAGCCTCGTTGAGATGGTCGTCGATGGCGCAGGTATAGATATGCACATCAGGGTCCTTCTCAGTCAGCGACTTGAGGCCCTCGGGGGCCGCGACGATGCACAGCATGCGGATGTCCTTGACACCGCGCTCGCGCAGGTAGCTAATGGCCATCTCGGCCGAACCGCCCGTGGCGAGCATGGGGTCGACGACCAGGCAGATGCGCTGGTCGATATCCTTGGGCGTCTTGCAGTAATACTCGTGCGGCTCGTGGGTGACCTCGTCGCGCTCCATGCCGATGTGGCCCACGCGAGCGGAGGGCACCAGGTCGAGGATGCCGTCGACCATGCCAAGGCCCGCACGCAGGATGGGCACGATGGCGAGTTTCTTGCCGGCGAGCTGTTTGAACGTGGCGGTAGTGATGGGGGTCTCGACCTCGACGTCTTCCATAGGCAGGTCGCGCATGGCCTCGTAGCCGTCAAAAAGTGCGAGTTCGCGCACGAGCTGACGGAACTGGTTGGTGCCGGTGTTTTTGTCGCGCAGGATCGACAGCTTGTGCTGGACGAGCGGGTGATCGACAAGCGTCACACGGGACGCATCGTAGGTGACGGTCATGGATTGATTGCCCCTTTCGTTGCGGCCGCAAAACGGCCTTGCTGACAAGGCGCATGGCGATGTTGTTGCCGCGCGCCGTGCATAAGTTTAACGGTTTGTTGTATCGAGCAGCTCGTCGCAACCCTACTGAGCGGTGTTGAGCGAACGCTTGACGGCATCACGCCAACCAGCGAGATTGCTCTCACGGCGCTCGGCGGACATATGGGGAAGGAAGGTCTTAACGATCTGAGCGTTTTGCTCCAGCTCCTCCAGGTCCTCCCAATAGCCGACGGCAAGGCCCGCCAAGTACGCGGCACCGATCGCCGTGGTCTCCACCGTCTCGCACTGCAACACGGGGATATCCAGCAGATCGGCCTGGAATTGCATGATGAACTCGTTGCGCGAGGCACCGCCATCGACGGACAGGCGCTCAATCGAAAGTCCCACGTCCTGCTCCATGGCGCGCAGCACGTCGTAGCTCTGATATGCCATGGATTCGCAGGCGGCACGTACGATGGTCGCACGGCTCGAGGCGCCGGTCAGACCGCACACGATACCGCGGGCATGCGGGTCCCACCAGGGAGCGCCCAGACCCGCAAAGGCGGGAACGAAGTAGCAGCCCTCATTGTCGTTGATCGAAGCGGCGAGTTGTGCCGACTCGCTCACACTCGAGATGATGCCGATGTTGTTGCGCAGCCAGTTCATGGTGGAACCGGCAGCAAAGATGGAGCCCTCGAGTGCATAGCTGATCTTGCCGTCCGCGGCGATACCGATCGTGGAGACCAGACCGTTCTTGGATTCGACGACCTCGTCGCCGGTGTTCATGAGCATAAAGCAACCCGTGCCATAGGTGTTTTTGGTCTGGCCGGGATGGAAGCAGCAGTGGCCGAACAGCGACGCCTGCTGATCGCCCGCCACGCCCATGATGGGCGGCATGTTGGTCATGATGTCGCTCGCGACGCGGCCGTAGTCGCCCGAGCTCCAACGAACCTCGGGCATCATGGAACGTGGAACGTCAAAGAGCGCCAGCAGGTCGTCGTCCCAATCGAGCGTATGGATATTAAAGAGCGCCGTGCGGCTGGCATTGGTGTAGTCGGTGGCAAAGACCTGACTGCCGGTGAGGTTGTAGATGAGCCAGGTATCGATGGTGCCGAACATGAGGTCGCCCGCCGCCGCGCTCTCACGCGCACCGTCGACGTTGTCGAGGATCCACTGCACCTTGGAAGCCGAGAAATACGGATCGAGCGTGAGTCCCGTGCGGGAGCGCACCAGCTCTTCTGCGCCCCGCTCGACCAGCTCGTCGATCAGAGGTGCGGTGCGACGGCATTGCCACACGATGGCGTTATAGATGGGTTGGCCGCTTATGCGGTCCCACACCACCGTGGTCTCGCGCTGGTTGGAGATGCCGATGGCGGCGATGCGGTCAGAATGGATGCCGCTCTTAAACTGAACCTCCATCATGACGGCAATCTGGCTGGCAAGGACCGTCATGGGGTCTTGCTCTACCCAACCGGGACGCGGAAAACTCGTTTTGACGCTGCGACGTGCCTGCGCGACGATGCATCCATACTCGTCGACGATGGTCGCAAGTACCGAGGTGGTGCCGCAGTCGAGCGCCATGATGTAGGAACCGCCAAAGTTAAACGAGGCATCTTCCATGCCCAGGCTGCCCAGATTCAACGACATCGCTTACACCTTTCTATTGCATCGGGTCGGACAGGACCCGTTCGATCTCTGATGCGGGAAGTGCGCCTTGGCGCAGGATCTGGAGCCCGCCGCGCTGGAACGACACGATGGTCGAGGCGTCGCGACACGGGGTCTCACCGGCATCGACGGCAACATCGACCCCCTCCAGGATGCGACCCTCGACGGCGGCAAAGCTTGCCGGCGAGGGCGCGCCGTGCGTGTTGGCGCTCGTGCAGGCAAGGGGACTGCCGCAGGCGCGAATGAGCGCTTGGACCACGGGAGAGGCCGAAGCGCGAAGTGCCACCGTGTCGTCGGCGGCGCGCATAAAGGTCGGCACGCAGGGGGCCGCCTTGACCACGATAGTCAGGGCGCCCGGCCAGCATCGTCGGGCAAGCACGCGGGCCTCTTCCGGGATATCCACGCCATAGCGGTCGAGTGCTTCGACACCATCGACCAGCCAAGCGACGGTTTGCGTGAGTTCACGTTGCTTGAGAGTGAAGATACGGCGGTAGCCGGTACCGAGCGCAGGGACCGCGGCGCCATTGACGGCAGCCTGCGGATCGCGCGGCCACGATGGGAATTCGCCTGTATCTTGGGGCACGGCGTCCGAGAAGGCGTTGACTGCCACGGCAACACCGTAGACCGTCTCGGTCGGGATCAGCGCCAGGCCGCCACAGCCGAGCACCTCGGCCGTACGCTCGACGGCGAGCTGATGCGGCTCGCGCGCTCCCTCGTATACCCGGTAGACCGTCTGCATGTGTATGCCAGCCCCTTACGCTCTGGTGCAAGTTTGTTTACTGTGGGGCATTCTCGCACGAAACGTTCAACCTATTTGCCCAGAGCGCATGTTGGTTTGGTGAGCGGCTCTAGTAGTCGGTGAAAGTGAGGGGGTTAATTGAAGATTTTTAGCGCGCAAGCGTAACGGTACGATCGGGAAACTCGATGCTTGCAACCAGTTTTCCGCCGAGGCTCTCTGCGTACCTGCTCAGCGTGTCGAGCCTCATCGAACCCAACTCCCCACGCTCGAGCTCGGATACACGTTTTTGAGAAACGCCCATCGACTGGGCGACCGACGCCTGTGTTAGATCTTTTAACCTGCGAATCTGAGCAAGCTTATAGGCTTCGATACGATCGCGAGTCCTCTCCTGCTCGGCGGTAATGGAGTCGCGTGTTATCCCGCGAGATTCCATATACTCATGCAGTTCCATCTCGATCGAGCCTCCTTACGTGGCGACGGTATATTTGCTCGGCCCTTGGAATGTTGATCGCATACCAACCGTTCCATTTTGCCCTTGACGATCCCGCTCGCGACTTATCACCCGCCAATAGCAATACCGCCTGGCGCTTGGGGTCAAAGGCGAAGAGGATGCGAATCACCTGCCCACCACACGACGTCACTCTCAGCTCCTTTAAATGATGAAGCTTCGAGCCCTTTACGCGGTCAACCAGCGGACGACCAAGGCTGGGACCTTCCTTCTCGAGCACCAAAAGGTCTGCATAAATCTGCTTCAGCGTAGCTTCATCCTGCTCATCAAGCCAAGGTTCAATGTAATCAAGCACGATACGGTAAGGATGCAGCTGATTTGACATACCTTTCTCCTTCTATAGTAGAAGTTTTACGGTATATTGCAAGGACAAACTTGCGCAAATGTCTATTTATTCAGCTTAAATACGCTGTTTGGGCTCGGTGACGATGGCTCGAACGATGCGGGGACGATCGGTGAGGTCGTGGACGATACGCACGTCCGAAAGGCCTGCTTGACGACAGAGCTCGGCCGCGGCGTCGAGCGCGCCCTCGTAGAGCTCGCAGGCAAACAGGCCGCCGGCACGCAGCATGTAGGGCGCCGCGTTGAGCAGGCGGCGGAAGATATCGAGACCGTCGGCACCGCCCTCGAGCGCCAGATCGGGCTCAAAGTCCTTGACCTCATGCGGCAGCGAGCGCATGACATCGGTGGGGATGTAGGGCGGGTTGGAGACGAGTACGTCAAAGGTGCCCCACTCTTCGCGGGGAATGGAGCTCACCAGGTTTGTGAGGCTGAAGGCGACCTCGTCGGACGTGAGGCCAAGCGCATCGCGGTTTTTGGTAGCAAGGTCGATGGCGCGCGGCTCGATATCGGTAGCAGTGCAGGTAACGTGCCCGCGGCGCTCCCAGGCAAGGGAGAGCGAAATGCAGCCCGTGCCGCAGCCGACCTCGAGAACGCGGGCAGTGCGGGGCTCGGCTGGGGCAGATACGTTGGCCTCGGCGGCATCTTGCGCGGGAGTCGCCTGTTGGTCGTTGTCCTCAATGGCGATGCCGTATTCGTCGAGCTCGGGCTCGGGGGTTTCCATGGCCTCTGCTTCTGCCGCTTCGGCTTCTGCTGCCTGCGCGGCGGCTTCCTCGGCCTCGCGGTCGGCCAGTTCCTCGGCATAGGCGCGGCTACCGAGCACGTCGCTACCCAGCGCAGCCTCATCGGCGGCCGTCAGGTTGGCGGCACGGCGCTCGGCGGCCGCGCGTTCGTCAGCCAGCGCCGCCTCGGCTTTGCGGGCCTGCTCGACCTCATCGTTCCAAGGCAGCTCCACGCGCTGGCGGGCAGCGGCCTCGGGGCTCAGCACCTCGGCATCCAGATAGTTCAGAACTTCTTCGACGAGCATCTCGGTCTCGGGGCGCGGGATGAGCACACCGGGGGCGCACGCGACGTCGATCATGCGAAACTGCGTGCTACCGGTGATGTACTGCAGCGGCTCGCCCTTCGCGCGACGGACGACCGCCGCGTGCATGGTCTCGAGCTGCGCTGCGTCGAGCGTCTCGTCCATGCGCATATATAAGTCGATACGCGCCAGACCCGTAGCTGCGCACAGCAGCCACTCGGCAGAAAGACGGGGGTGCTCCTCGCCGCGCTCGGCCAGGTACTCCTTGGTCCACTCGAGACAACGCTTGATGGTCCAAATCTCGTTTGCCATGGGGCCCTCCCCTCTTAAGCGCCGGACGGCGCGCGAATGTCGGAGCAGATTGTACGCGAGGCCAGCGCTTGGCAAGGGACGATTGAAGGCAATTATCGAGAATCAGCCCAGAATTTTGCTTGGAACCCATCTGAAGTGCCCATTCGTCGACGTCTAAATCTGCATCCGTCAAGCTTTTGGCAAGGTTGACCCAAAACTGACCAATATCTAACCAAGAACTTGCCACATCGCTTGACGCGCGACGCATCAAAAATCGCCCCGCGACTTCTTGAACGATTTTTTGAGCATTATTTTCAATAGCAGATAAATGCCGCTAATTTCTTTGAGCAGGTAGCCGGCTTCATGGCCATCAAAGCCGATTGAATAACATCTCAAAGCAATGTGCCCAACCTAGTCATTTAAGAACGTCCCCAATGACTACCTCTAAGGCGCCGCAGGTTGAGCATACCGCATCCGGAGCAAGGCAGCGCCGCAGGTAGAGGACGGACAGCGAGCGGGTCGCATTTGAGACAAGGTGACGTGAATCGAAAGGGCGCTGACCTTCTGGTCGCGCCCTTGAAGTTGAACGTCAGATTGTCCAAATGCGGCCCGCGCAGCGTCGGCTGGTCCGCCGTTCGGTAGAACGGCGGAACCTACACAGCCTGTGCCAGCTTCTCGGCTCGCTCGGCGGCGGCGAGCGCCTCGATGACGGTGCCGAGCTGATCGCCCAGAAGGACGCCGTTGTAGGTGGAGTTGAAACCGATGCGGTGATCGGTCACGCGGTCCTGGGGCTGGTTATAGGTACGGATCTTCTCGGAACGGTTGCCGTGGCCGATCTGGCTCTGACGCTCGGCACCAAGCTCGGCCTGCTGCTTCTCAAGCTCCATCTCGTACAGACGGGCGCGCAGCATCTGCATGCAGACCTCGCGGTTCTGGATCTGGGAACGCTGCTCCTGCGACTGCACCACGGTGTTGGTGGGCAGGTGGGTGATACGCACGGCGGAGTAGGTGGTGTTAACGCACTGACCGCCAGGGCCCGAGGCGCAGTAGGTGTCGATGCGCAGGTCGGACTGGTTGATCTGGACGTCGATCTCCTCGGCCTCGGGAAGCACGGCGACGGTTGCCGTGGAGGTCTGGATGCGACCCTGGGACTCGGTCTTGGGAACGCGCTGGACGCGGTGCACGCCGGACTCGAACTTCATGACGGAGTAGACGCGGTCGCCCTCGACCTTGAACTCGATGGACTTAAAGCCGCCGGCCTCGCTGGGGCTGGAGTCGAGCACGGTGGTCTTCCAGCCGCGCGACTCGCAGAAGCGCTGGTACATCTTGTACAGATCGCCGGCAAAGATGGCTGCCTCGTCGCCACCGGCGGCGGAGCGGATCTCGACGATGGTGTTCTTGTCGTCATTGGGGTCGCTCGGAATGAGCATGTACTTGATGTCTTCCTCGAGCTGGGGAAGCTTTGCCTCGTTCTCGGAGATGTCCATCTGGAGCATCTCCTTCTCATCGGCATCGGTGGTATCGTGCAGCATTTCCTTGGCAGCCTCGATGTCATCGAGCGCGCCGATGTACTCGCGCGAGGCGGCAATGAGGTCGGACTGGTGCGCGTACTCCTTGTTGAGACGCGTAAACTCCTTGATATCGGAGGCGACGGCCGGGTCGGAAAGCTTCTTCTCGAGCTCCTCGTAGGCCTTGATAATCTTTTCGAGCTTGTCGCGCATGGCGGGACTCCTTTATATGCGTGAAGGTGAAAATCGGCAGAATTGATGGGGCGCACGGCGCCGCTGCGGGGGTAAGCCCGGCTAGAACATGTCGATCTTCAGATACATGCGCATCCCTTCGCGTATGGGGTACATAGTTGCGGTCGTACCCAAACATGATAGCGTGCCCAGGCATACCTGCATATAACCCGCACGGAATGTGACACAGGGCCAGTCCGCCAACGTAAGGCTCTACTTTAAGAACATGGCCATATATAACGGAAGCGTCACCTTTTTGCCGTCTCGGCCGACGTTGCCGTCTATCAGCTTGTACCCAAGGTTCACGTCCTGCCGCTCGAGCATGTCGTTGAGCGATACCGTAGATCCGCGCGAGGCCTTCACCTCAATGGGCACAACGCTCGCGTCGGGCGAGTCGACGAGAAACTCTATTTCCCTATCGCCCTTCTGCGACCGCCAATAGCGCAGAGCCACACCCCGCGCCGAAAGCATGCAGGCGACCAGGTTCTCGTAGAGGCCGCCTTTCATGGGACCCGCGAGCTTGTTGTTCACCACCGCTTCCAGCATTTCGAAGCCGTACATGGCCATGAGCACGCCCGTATCGGCGGCATAGAGGCGAAACTTCGTCCCATCTTCATAGGCGGCAAGAGGGAATTGGGCGGCGCTCACCGACTGGCACCGTCGCACCATACCTGCTCCCACGAGCCAATCCACGGACGAGCCAAATTTGCGCGCCGTTCCCCTGTTCTCGACCACGGAATACTGGAACTTCGTATTCTCCTTTGCGAGCTGGCGCGGCAACGATTCAAAGCACGCCCGCGCACGCCCGCGCTCGGGGGCTTGCGCGTATCGAGCCACGTCGTCGAGATACGAGGCGAGCAGCCTGCTTTGCTCGTCGAAAGCAACGGCGAAGTTGTCCGTCCGCGCAAAGGCGTCCACCACCGCAGGCATACCGCCGACCGCGAGGTACTCGCGCAGCATCTGCATCATCTTCTGATTCACCGCAACGGGCACGGGCATCAACGACTCATAGTATTCCCGCAAATTGGCGATATCGTCCTCCCCATACCCGCGCGCCCAAAGGTACTCCTCAAAATCGAGGGGGCCCATTTCGACCTCTCGCTCGTACCCAACGGGAATGGAGGCGAGCGCAGCCTCCTCTTTGAACCGAATGCCCAAGAGCGAGCCCGACGCAACGACATCGCACCTGCCGTCGAGAGCGAGATACTTGAGCGCAGCGCGAGCACGTGGGCACTCCTGAATCTCGTCGAGGAAAAGAAGCGTTCGCCCTGGAACAAAGCGCACGCCGGACACGACGAGCGATATCTGCCGATAGATCGAGTCGGCATCGATTGGGCCATCGAACACCCGCTTAAGGTCCGGTGACCCAATGAAGTCTATGAAGATGAAGCTTTCGTAGTCCTGTCGCCCGAACTCGGCGACGATATACGACTTGCCAACCTGTCGCGCACCCTTGATAAGAAGGCATTCGGCGCCCTTTTCCGCCCGCCACGAACGGAGGGCATCGAGCATCTTTCGCCTCAGCATACTACGCACCATCCTTCACCTGCGGTTTGCAGCTTTTCAGGATGGATTTTACCAACTTTTGCAGCTTTTCCGGGTGTATTTGGCCTAGATTTGCAGCTTTTCCGGGTCCAGACGGCTGCTTCGTGCAGCTTTTCCGGGCTTCTAGAGGGCGCGGCGCGCTTAGGAGCTGCAGAATCATAATCGCGTGCAAACGGCGGGCTAACATAGCCTTTCACCGAAAAGGGCGGGCGGCCGCGCCCTGCGACCACCCGCCCTCAATCAAAGCCCTTCTCGGCCGCCGCAGCTACCGGTTCCGGCGCCGCAGGATTACGCCTGCGGCGATCAGCACCACCGCGCCGCCCGCGATGCCACCCAGGGCCATCGGCGACAAGCTGGTATCGCCCATATTCGGCAGACCCGGCTTCTCCTCCTTCGGCACCGGCGGCTTGCTCGGAGGATTCGTCGGCGGGTTGACTGGCGGGGTGGTCGGCGGCGTGTACGTGTTCTTGAACACCGGCGCCACGTCGCCGTCATAGGTTACCGTCGCCACCAGATGGCCCGCACCGTCGTCCGTCACCGTCACCGTTACCCGGTGCTCGGCCGCGTCGTACGTCACGTTCTTCTGACCGTCGTCCACCTCGGAGATGCTGTAGGCGTACGTCCCGGGCTTGTCGTACGAGATCGCCTCGAAGCCCACCGTGCCGTCCGCCACGTTCTTGGCGGTCTGCAGCACCTTGCCGTCGGCATCCTTCAGCTGGAAGGAGAACTGCCCTTCCTTAAGGTCTTCGCCGCTCAGCACCTTGGAGGCCCCCAGCTTCACCTCAGTCGCGGCCGGCGCGTAGCTGTTGCTGAATGCCACCGCATCCGCAGCCTTGCCGCCCTTGCTGTAGGCAACCTGCGCCTCCAGCGCGTGCGTCTCCGCATTCTCCGTCACCGTCACCGTCGCGGTAAAGACCGTCGTGTCGTAGGTGACGCCGTTCGCCGTCGCCCCTGCCCGCTCGGACACGGTGTAGACGTACGTCCCCACCTTGTCCAGCTGCAGCGGCGCGAAGCCAAACGTGCCGTCGGCGCCGTTCTGCACCGTCTGCACCACGTTACCGTCGGCGTCCTTCAGGTCGAAGGAGAACTCACCCTCGGCCAAGTCGCGGCCGGTCAGAGCCTTCGTTCCGGTAATCGTCGCCGTCGTTGCCGTCGGCGTGTAGATGTTGGTGAAGGTCAGATCCGCAGCCGTCTTGTTCGCCGTCGCGGTCAGCTGGCCGCTGCCGTCGTCGGTCACGCTCACCGTCACATCCAACACCGCATCGCTGTAAGTGATGGTGCCATCTTGGCCCGCAACCTCCTTCACCTGGTACGCATGCGAACCAGTCGCAGTGTACGAGATGGCCTTGAAGGTAAACGCCTTACCCACGTTCTTGGTCCGGTCGATCTCCTGCCCGGTGGCCGCGTCAATCAGCGCGAACGTGAACTCGCCATCGGCGGGCGTCCGCGTGGTGGACGGGTCGGCATTCTCAAGCACCTTGGTGCCAGAGATCTGGTAGGAGGTCTGGCCCGGCTGGTAGCTGTTCGTAAACGTCATGGTGTTGGGGGTGACGCCGTTCTCGGTACCCTCGCTCGGCATCACCGTGGAGCTCTCCACCACCAGCTTGCCGTCGTTGTTGTCCTTCACCACGTAGGTCAGGGTGTACGTCTTGCCGGTGTAGGTCACGCCCGGCACGCCCGGCGCGTCGTCCGTCGGCTGCACCTCGCGGACCGTGTAGATAAAGGTGCCCGCATGGTCGAAGGTCAGCTCGTCGAAGGCAACCTTGCCGTCGGCGTCGTTCTTCTGGGTCTGAAGCACCTTGCCGTCGGGCCCCACCAGCTCGAACGCGAAGTCTCCCGCCTTCATCTGGTAGCTGCCGCCGTGCACGTCAACGCTCTTGGTGAGGGCGATCGCGCCGGAGACCGTCGCCTGTGCCTTGTAGGCGTTGGTGAAGGTGGGCTTCGTGGCGTCCTTGCCGTCGTAGGCAACGCTCGCCCGCAGCGCGCCGGCGTTGTCCACGACCTTCACCACGGCATGGTGCACCGTATCGTCGTAGGTCACGTAGGCCAGGTCGCCCTTCCGCTCCACGATGGTGTACTCGTGAGTACCCGGCTTCGCGTAGGAGAAGGCGTCGAAGCTGACGCTTCCGTCCTCGCCGTTCTCAGCGGTCTGGATGGGCTGCTTGCCCTTCAGCTGCTCAGCCGTCAGGTTGCCCTCGTACACATCGAAGGTGAACTCGCCGCCCTTGAGTACGATCGGCGTGTTGTCGTCCTTCTTCACGTACCTCTTCTGCGCACCGAGAGCCAGACCGGTCGCGGCCGGCTGGTAGTTGTTGGTGAAGGTCTCCGGGCCTGATGTGCTCGTAACGATCGCCTTCGCGTTCAGCGTGCCCGTCCCGTCGTCCTTAACCGTTACTTTGTAGGTGAGCGCATGGGTATCGTAGACCATGCCCGGCTCCGTGCCCGACTGTTCCACGATGGTGTAGGTGAAGTCCTTGCTCGCGGCGCCGTCCAAGTCGGAGAGCTGGAACTCGCGCGTGAAGCTGACCTTGCCGTTTGCATCGTTCTTCGCGGTGTCGAGCACGTTGCCGGCAGCGTCCTTCAGGTCGAAGGTGAACTCGCCGTCCGCGGGCTTCGTCGTGTGGTCGAAGCCGTCCGCAACCTTGATGGTCTTGGTCGCCGTCAGGGTTACGGAACCCTTTGCGTCGTAGGTGTTGTTGAAGGTGGGAGCCGTAGCGGCACCGTCATAGGTGACGGTCACCTTCGTCTTGTTGTTGTCGCCCTGGTTCTGCTCTACCTTGACGTGGACCTTGACTTCCTTGGCGTCGTAGGCCACGCCGTCGACGGTCTGGCAGGCTTTCTCCTCCTTGAGCGTGTAGTCGTACTCGCCCAGGTTCAGGTTCTTGACGGCCAGCTCGACCTTGCCGCCCCGGTCGTTGGTGCCCTTGGCGACCTCGTTGCCGGCCTGGTCGTACAGGCCGAAGGTGAACGCGTCGGCCGTCAGGTCCTTGCCCGTGAGGATCTTCGTCGCCTCGACGGTAACGTCCGTCGTCGGCTTCGAGTTGGTGAAGGTCGGAGCGTCGGCCTTGCCGTCGTAGGTGGCGGTCGCGCTCAGCGTGCCGTTCTTGTTATCGGTGACGCTAACGTGCACTTTCACCGTCTTGCCGTCGTAAACGATAGTCGGGTCGGTGCCTTCGACCTCCTTGATGGCGTAGTCGTGCTCACCAGCCTCGGTGTAATCAATGGCCGGGAAGGTGATGTCGCCATTGGCATCGTTCTTTTCTTCGGCGACAACCTTATCGCCCTCCTTCACCTGGAATGAGAACTGCTGGTTCTCAAGGGTGCCGCCCGTAAATTGCTTCTTCGCCGCCAGGGTCACGGAACCCTTCGCAGCATAGCTGTTGTTGAAGGTGGCGAGGTTCACCTTGCCGTTCTTGACCTCAAGCGTCTCGCGCTTGTCATCGCCGCTCTTCTCCACCGTCACGCCTGTGACAGTCAGCTTGGCGTTCTTATCCTCGACCCTCACCGTGACGGTATAGGTCGAGGCGTCCATCGTCCAGCCGGAGTTCTGCACGCCGTCCACCGCCGCGTCGTCGTCGGCGTCGTGCGCCTCGGTGAGCGTGAACGTGTACGTACCGGCCTTGTTGAACTTCATGCCGGAGAAGTCGACCGTCTGGCCCTTGTCCTTGATGATCTTGCCACTCGTGGCCTTGGACTCGGCATGCTCATTGCCCGCCAGAGCATCCGAGACTTTGAGGTCATCATCATCGATCTGCTTCTGCGTCTCTTCCGTGGCGGTCAGCGTGAACGAGAACGCCTTCTCCGTGCTCTCAACACCGGAGACCTTCTTCGTTACCTGCGGGGTCAGTTCGTCGCTAGCTTCCGCCTTGTAGGTGTTTGTGAACACCAGCTTGTTGGCTTCGGCCAACGTGCCGTCGGGTTTTTGCTTCTCGATCTCACCGGTGATACTATCGCCTGCGCCGGTCAGATTCGTGGTACCCTGCTTGCGGCCGGTCAGCTTATAGCCCGCGGGCATCTTGTCTGCGCCGGTCAGCTCCTGCACCGCGTACTCGTCGCCCTCGCCAAGACCGTACACGCGAATCGTCTCGTCGGCCTTGATAGCATGGGTGTCGCCGTTCTTCAAATCGAACACGTCGCCGGCTTGCTTTCCGGCCCCAGCGTTCTTGAACACTGCAGCCTTGTAGGTCTTCCCCTCGGGCACGGTGAACTTGAAGGTGAACTCCGCGTCCTTATTGCCCGTCAGGCCATCGGGCAGGGCAACCTTCTTCGTCACCTCGAGGCTCGCCTCGCGTTCGTTCGCCACGCGCACGCAGGTGGCACCTGTGAACAGGGCGTTCAAATTCATGTCGTCCAGATTGGCACGGGCGCCCTTCGCATTAGTGTCACCAGGCACGTCCTGCGTGATGCCCATACGTATCCAGCCCGTCTCGGTCTCCAAGCGATAAGGTTTGCCTTCCTCGGTGGGCCCATACTGGTAGACACGTCCGTTGGCGCCGTACTTGAGGTGCACCTCATCCTCGCCGCCCTTGACGTCATTGTTCCAGGAAAGGTTGTCGTTGCCGTCGAGCGTCCCGTCGGACGTCTGGCGCTGGCCCTTGATCCACGTGAGCGTGTTGTCGATGTCGCCCTCTGCGCCAAACTGGCCCAGGCTCTTCATGAGCGCGCCCGGGCCCACGAACGTCGAAACACCGTCATCGGCCGTACCAGCATCGGCATGGACGCCGTAATCGTCCACAATCACCTTGGTGAGCGTGTCGTTAAGCAGGAAGCCCTTGGGCGCCGAGACCTCCTTTAGGAAGTAGGTCCCCTTCACGAGCGGCCTGTTACCGTCGCTCGTATTCGGGAATATGCCCGCACCTTCGAGCGGAACCGGGTTGCCGACCAACCCCGTCGTCAGGGTGTCAAAGGGGGTCTGCTCGCCATTGAGCATGACCTTGCCGTTCGCGTCTGTTGTCACCTGTCTGGAGGTGTACAGGGCGAACTTCGCCCCGTCAACGGGCTTACCCTCGGTATCGGTCTTCTGCACGAACAGGCGGTTCTGGATGTTCGTGACGAGCAGGCGCGTGGCGAACTGCCGCTTGAAGTTCGTGCCGTCTGCGATGCCGTCGCTGTACACGTGGACGGTGTTCTCGGGCTTCGCGTTGGCGATGGAGCTCTCCGTTGTGTGGTAGATGGCCACCGTGTACTCGGCATCCTTGCGGGCATCACCGCTCAGCAGGTAGTAGTACTTGGAGATGTCACCGGGCAGATTTTGAATCTCTACCTGGTACTGGCCGCTCGTGTTGAGCGTGAAGGCGTGCAGGTCCTTCTTCGCCGCCTCGATAGCGCCGGCCTTGCTCGGCTTCTCGGCGAGGGTGTACCCCATTCCCGTCGATGGGTCGCCCGACACGGCGTACCAATTGTTCTGATTTTTGATATCTGCGTTTGCGCTTTTATCGCGCTTGAGCACCACAGCGAACAGTATGCCAGACTTCAGGTTGACGGTCTCGTCGGACTTCGTCAGGTCATCATTCGCCTTGTACACGTTCACCGGTGCGGTGATGGTCTCCTTCGCGCCGGCAAACGCACCAGTCTTCCACACGACGCTGTCCGCATCCATACCGCCGCGGTTGATGATGACGCCGCCCGCGCCGTTCTCAGCGCTCGCGGGCACGTACTCGAGCTGCATGCTGCCACCTGTCGCCGTGAGACTCGAGCGGTATCCCTCCGGCACGCGCGTCTCCTTCAGGAGGTAGTACTTGTTACCGTGATTCTTGTTGTAGAGATCGTCGAAGTTGATGACGCCGTTGTCATCGTCGTTCGTGAGCGTTAGGCGGCCGGCCTCGTCCGTGGTGCCGGAGCCGAGGAGCGTGCCCTCGGTCTGGAAGTCCTTGTCGGTCTTATAAAGCTTGAACTCGGCACCCTGTACGAACTTGCCGTCCTGGTCGAACTTGATGATGTCGGACTCGGGCACCGTCACGAGGTTGAACTTGAGCTTCATATTGGAGTCGGTGGCGCCGCGCTCCAGGTAGAAGAACTTGAGGGTGTGGTTGGTGCCGTCGGCGAAGGTATTGCTGTTCCAATTCTCGGCTGAGCCGCCCTTGCCTGCCGCCTGGAACTTGCTCCGCAGCGTGCCGTTTGCGGAACCGTTAACGGTGATTTCGCCCGTTTGGAAGTTAATGGTCAGCTCAGCACGGGTGTGGATGCCGCCAATGTCGCCCACGAGGACATCGTCGATGAACACCCAGACGTCATCATCGCCGGCGAACTCAAAGGTCATGGCATCTTTACCGTTCGCCAGGCCGCCGTTGGGCTGCACGAATCGCGTGGACATTGAGAGGCCGAAATAATGGTTGAGGGGATTGCCATCGTTATATTGCGAGTCGCCGACGTTCTGCGACGTAATGCCGTTCGGGACGAGCCCGCTGCTCCCCTCCTTGAATACCTCATTGGCCGCATCGAAGGGGAAGAACTGGCCTACTGTATGAGGCTCAGCCCCCGCCTGCTTAACGCCGGGGGCATCGTATACATCAAATGCATTCTTATTGGCGTTGTACGCCGCGTAGTTCTGCGAGCTGTCATACTCGTAGTAGCCGCCCTTGACCTGCAACAGACCCGTCACACCCATATGGGATATCTTGCCCGTCTGGATGGAGGAATCAAACAGGTAGCCGAGGGATTCTCCATCCCAGCTGTTGGTGAGTTTCGGGTAACCGCCGGTAAGAACGTTGTTCACGATACCGAAGCGAGGAGAGGAGCCGCCCGTATACCGATTGAGATCATCACTGGCTCCCTGATCCTTGAACTGGAAGCGGTGATCCTTGTTGATGCCGTCGGATCCACTGACCGACAGGTGATCCTCCGAATTCACCCAGTAATCAAACAGGTTGATTGTTGTCCCCGAAGGCGAGGTCGTCGGAACCGTGTGGTCCGAAATTGCCGCCTCGGCACGAAGCGGCAGGAAGAAACTCGCCGTCAGCGCGACGGCGAGGGCCAGAACAATCGCATATGGCGAAACCGGGCGCAGCCCACGACGACGGCCATAAGACATGACGGACCACCGCTCGCGTGGCCGGTGTTCACCAAGAAGTTCCCTGCTTAGACACCCCCGGTAGCAATATTCACGAGTCGAGACGTCGTCTCTCTGAGCTCCTGCATAATTTCCTCCCCAGTCACACGGCGACCTGCCCGGGCGCTCCCCGGGGGCCGAGGCAGTCTGGCACATGCCCGCAGTCGTTCAAGGAATACCAACCCCAGCATATGTCTCTTAAGATATCTTAGTCTTTTTCTATGACAGTTTTTGTCTCATTACCGATGAAATCGGCTCAGTCCCTCTGTCACATGCTAGAGCGTGTGGAGCAGGGCGATGAGGAAGCGGATGCCTTGGAGGTAGGCGCGACGGGTGATGCGCTCGTTGGTGCCGTGGACACCGCGGTCGCATTCGTCATCGTCGACCACAAAGGCGGAGAAGCGGATGCACTCGTGGCAAATGCGCTGGTAGTTGGCGGCATCGGTTGCACCAATCACGGTCGAGGGCACGATGCTCATCGGCTCTTGGCCCACCGCAGACGATCCGTTTTCCTCCGCACCCCCGGGATTACGGAAATAGCGGGCGGCGATGGCGCGGACTGCCTCGAGCCCCGGACCGCCCACGCGCGGGGACGGCGAGGGCTCGGAGCTGCCGGGGCCCAGCTCGGCCTCCACTCGGCCATCGAGCTCAGCGGTGGCAACGGCCTCGCGGCAGCAGGCCAGGACATCGGCCACGCTCGTGCCCTCGAGCATGCGGAAGTTGATATTAGCCCACATATCCTGCGGCATTACGTTGGCACCGGCACTGCCGCCTTCGATTTGCGTGGGCGCGCAGGTGGTGGTTACAAGCGGGTACAGCTTTTTGCTGGCGAGGCAGTCGCGCACGATGGCATCCTTGCTGGCAGCAATCTCGTCTGCGGTATAAAGCCCCAGCCCGACGAGCTGCGCGGCAAGCAGGTCGGTCACACGCGCCGGCCACTCGATATCGCAAATCGCGGCAATAGCGCGGCTGAGCACTTCGAGCGACGTGCCGCCGTAAGGGTTGGAAGAATGCCCGCCTTCGCTCTTCGTCCTGAGCACGATATCGGCATAGCCCTTCTCGGCAAGATCGGCATGCATAAGCCAACCCTCACCTGCGCCATACTCGGCAGCCGAAACGATACGATAGTCACCCTCGTCGATCAGGTACTCAAGCTCAACGCCACGCTCCTCGAGCGCGCGACCAATGGCACCCGCGCCGTACTGCGTGGTCTCCTCATCCTGGCCAAAGGCCAGCAGCAGGGTTCGTTCGTGTTGCCAGCCGTGCGCCAGCGCATACTCAACCGCCTCCAGGATGCCCGCAACCTGGTCTTTCATATCGATGGCGCCGCGACCCCAAATATAGGTGTCGTCCACGTGCCCGCTAAAGGGATCGTACGTCCAGTCTGTCTGGGTGCCCGGCACCACGGGGACCACGTCCATGTGACCCATGAGCATGACCGGCTTGAGGGCGGGGTCGGTGCCGGCAAGCGTCACGAGCAGCGAATGGTCGATGAGCTCGACCTCGCCCGCCGCAAACACGCGCGGCCAGGCCTGCTGCATATAGGCGCGCAGGTCGGCAAACGCCTGCCAATCCACCGTCTGAGCATCCATGCTCGAAATCGTCGGAAACGACAGCACGCGGCCCAGGCGCTCGCACGCGCCGACCTCATCGATATCGGCAAAATCATCCTCGTGCGCAAAGAAGCGCCAAACCTCGGCCATGCCTTCCTCCAAAAACAGCGTGGCAAAGAGGCGGTCCCTTTGCCACGTCCACTTGCATTATTTGTCGTTGAGATAACGCGAGAGGAACTCGCGGGTGCGCTGGTGCTTAGGGTTGCCAAAGAGCTCAGCCGGCGCGGCGTCCTCGAGCACCACGCCCTGGTCCATAAAGACCACGCGGTCGGACACGGTGCGCGCGAAGGCCATCTCGTGGGTAACGACGACCATGGTCATGCCGTCGGCGGCGAGCTTGCGCATGACCTCGAGCACCTCGCCCACGATCTCGGGGTCGAGCGCGGAGGTCGGCTCGTCGAACAGCATGATCTGCGGATTCATACATAGGGCACGAGCGATGGCCACGCGCTGTTTTTGACCACCGGACAGGCGGCCAACGGCGGCGTGCGCGAACTTTTCGAGTCCCACGCTCGTCAGATGCTCCATCGCGACCTTCTCGGCCTCGGCCTTGCTCATCTTTTTGAGCGTGACGGGCGCGAGCGTGCAGTTGTCGAGCACATCTATGTTGTTGAACAGGTTAAAGCCCTGGAACACCATGCCGATGTCCTCACGCAGCTTGTTAATGTTGCAGCGCTCGGCCGTAAGGTCCTGGCCGTGGAACCAGATGTGGCCCGCGTCCGGGGTCTCGAGCAGGTTGAGGCAGCGCAGGAAGGTCGACTTGCCCGAGCCCGAGGCGCCGATGATGGTGACGACCTCGCCGGGGTTAACAGACAGGTCGATGCCCTTGAGCACCTCGAGCGAGCCGAAGCTCTTGCGCAGGCCCTCGACGCGGATGAGCGGGCCATTGGTCTGTGCGGCGGCCGTGGTGCTGGTAGTGGCGGTATCTGCCATGATGATTCTCCTCGTCTTGAGCCTAATTGGAGCTGGGCAGCGTTGCCGGGGCCTCGGCGCCGAGCTTTTTGCCAAAGGCTTCGAGCAGGCGGCTCGCCACGAGCGTCAGGATCAGGTAGACCACGAGTGCCACGCAGTAGACCTCCATCTGGCGGTAGTACACGCCGGCGACCGTGGTAGTAGCGTACATAAGGTCGAACACGCCGATGACCGAGAGCACCGACGAATCCTTGATGTTGATGATGAGCTCGTTGGTGAGCGCCGGAATAGCGTTTTTAATACCCTGGGGGAACACAACCTTGCGCATAGCCTGCCACTGCGAAAGACCCAGCGAACGCGCCGCCTCGGCCTGACCGGGGTCGATGGACTCGATGCCGCCGCGCAGGACCTCCATCATGTAGGCGGTAGAGTTGAGCGAGATGGTGACGAGGCCGGCAGTGAAGGTACTCCAGATCTGGTTGGCCTGGGCAGTCTCGAAGCCCATGCCGCGCAAAACGGTGAAGCCCGCGTAATAGATGAGTAGGCCCTGGACCATCATGGGCGTGCCACGCACGATGGTGGAGTAGACGGTCGCAAAGCCGCGGCCGATGCTCTTAAAGAAGCGTGTGAGGTCGTTATCCACGCGGTCGAACGTCTGAATGCGCAAAAACACAAGGAGCAGCGCCAGGAAGAATGCGATGACGGTGCCGAAGGTCGCAAGTGCGATGGTGATCTCGATGCCACGGATGAAGAAGTCGCCGCTCTTGTAGGTCATGTAGACCAAGCTCGACAAAAAGTCGCTGGGGTTGGAATCCGAGACAATGCTCACCTGCACCAGATCGATAAACGACATGACGCAACGGTCGATAAAGAAGATCGCCGCGATGGCGACCACGACATAGCTGCCCAAGCGCGCGCCGCGACGGAAGCGCTCGGAAGCAAACGGCGACGTTTCGCGATAGTCGTTCCAGTGCATGAGCTTGGTGACGAGCGCCGCCGCCGACACGACGATCCAAGCCCACAGGATCGCCCAGAGGCAATCCTGGAATACGCCCGTGGGTGCCAAAAAGCTCAGCGGTGTAGGGTTGCGCTGGCTCGCGGCCAGGCCGAGTGCCGCGATAACGCTCGTGCCCAGGTAGACATAACGGTGATCGGCCTTGATAAAGGAGGCCAGGCGATTGATGGTCTTCATGCTGCCTCCCTATGCCGGCTGACGGTCGAGGCACGCGTCCCACATCTGGTCGCGCTCCTCCTGGCTGATGCCCTTGAGGGCCTTGTCGATAAGCTTGAGGAGCTTCTTTGAGCCCTTGCGGCAGCCGACGTTTGCCGCGACCTCCTGCTTAAAGCCCTCGCCTTCGGCAAAATGAATGGGGACGATACCGGGATTTTGGGCCATATAGCCCTTCTCGTTCTCGGTGTTGTACGTCACGGCGTCGCAGGTGCCCTGCAGCAGGTTCGAGAACACCGTAGGGACGGAATCGACCGGGTTTTTGTGCACGACGCCCGGGATCTCGTCGATGACGGTATCGAGCATGGTGTCTTTTTGGCCGAGGACCGTGGCGCCGCTAAAATCGCTGAGCTTGGTGGCGTTTTGGTAGGGCGAGCCCTCCTTTACGAACAGGCCAAAGTAGCCGATGAAGTAGGGGTCGGAAAAGCCGACCGACTCCTCGCGCTCGGGCGTGGCGCTCATGCCGGCGATAATGAGGTCGATCTGACCGTTGTTGAGCGAATCGATAAGACCCGAGAAGCTCTGCTTAACGGCGACGGGCTCGCCGCCGAGGGCCTTGCAGACGACCTTGGCGATCTGCACGTCGTAGCCGTCGGCATAGGCGCCCTGCACGTTATCGATGGGGATGGTGAACTCGCTGGCCTCGGAAACCTGCCAGTTGTACGGGGCGTAGGCAGCCTCCATGCCAATGCGGATCTTGTCCTTGCCGATCACGGAATCGGACAGGTCGTCGCGACCGCCGCCCGTCGTAGGCTGAACAACTTCCAGCGTGGACGGACGCTGGCAGCCGGCAAGCGCGCCGGCGACGACGGAAGCGCTCGCAGCGAGAGCGCTACCCAGAAAGATGCGACGGCTGCACACCGGTTGGGGCCGCGCGTCACACTGTTGGGGAGAATGCATAATCTGCCTTCCCTGTTGAATCGTATGCTGACGACTTAACAGGATACCGCTCAGCGCTACCTCCAGCAAATGCATATATAAATGCATATATGCAAGTTTACGAACTGAAAACGATTGATAGTCGCTGGGGACGTTCTTAAACGACTAGTCAAACAAGAACGTCCCCAACGACTAGGCATGAAAAAGACAAGGCATAGACCTTCTGGTCATACCTTGCCTTTTGAATGACAAATTGTCGCTCTGGGTGGCGCGCAGCGTCGACCGGCCCGCCGTTCGTCAGAACGGCGGAACCTCTAGAGCAAAGTGACGCTAAAGCTGCGGACGTCCGTCTCGCCCGGCGCCAGCGTAATGGTGTTGGCCTTGTGCTCAAAAACGTCGTCCTCGGTGTCCATGGTGGTGTGACCGGTCCAAGGCTCGAGTGCCACAAACGGAGCGTCGTTGGCGGCAGACCACACGCCAATGTACTTAAAGCCCTCAAAGTCGATCTTGACGCCGTGGCCCGACTTGCGGCCGCGCAGCGTGAGCGTGGAGCCCGGGGTATCGGTGAACATGATGGCGTCGTTATCGAAGCTGCGGTGCGTGATGGGCAGCACGTCCGAGTTATCGGGAGCCTTGTAGCTGCCCTCGAACGTCATAAGACCGTCGGGCGTGATGATGGGAGCCTCGTTAGTCCAAGCCTCGGTAAACGCCAGCTCGTAATCCTCGAATGCCTCGTCCTCGGCACCGGGAGCCGGTACGTTAAACGCAGGGTGGCCGCCCACCGAGAACGGCAGGTCCACGTCGCCGGTATTGGTGACGGCAAAGGTCTGCGTGAGGATGGCGTCGCCGGTCAGGGCATAGGTCATGTTGAGCTTAAAGTGGAACGGAAAGGCCTTGAGCGACTCGGACGTGTCGGTGATCTCGTACGTTACCGAGGAGCCGTCCTCCGAAACCTCGACCAGCTTGTGCTCGACGATGCGCGCGAGTCCGTGGCGCGGCATCTCGCAGGTGCCGGCCGCAGACGTTGCCGTGTTGTTGCGCAGCGAGCCCACAATGGGGAACAGGATGGGCGCATGCTTGCCCCAAAAGGCGGGGTCGCCCTGCCACAGATACTCGTTGCCGTTGAGAGCAAGGCTCGTGAGCTGGGCGCCCATGGAATCGATGGCCGCGGTGAGGCCGCCGCGCTTGATGGTAGTGACGGTAGACATGCTACTTCCTCCAAAAGTAAACAATAGTGTCGAGGGCTATTGTCCCACTCTTGGCGGCGGGACGGGACGGCAGGCGATTATTGAGTAGCCATAGCGGAATGAGCGGCGAGCGCCTACTGGGTATCTACGTAAAGGTCAAACCCGCCCTGTGGCGTGGTGTCGACCGTATCGGGCGCCTGCGAGTTAAAGCTCACGGGAACCATGCGCTTTGAGGCACGGAAGCGCGTGCCGTCGGTGGCGACGGGCGGTTCATCGACGGTGAGCTCGTAGTCGCCGGGCTTAAGTTCGATGCCGTCACCAGCGGAATTGACGTATTGATACTCGTCAATCGTCTGCCCTTTGAGCGTGCGCCCCACGATGTGGATGAGCATTTTGCTGTCGCCGCGCGCGGTGTCCCACGTCGCGCCGTCCTTGACCTCGACCGACACATGTACCGAGCGCGTGCGGCCGAGCGATTGCTCGACAGACATCTCGACCTTGGCGGCGTCTTTTCGCTGCTGCTCGACATGGCTCCAGACGTTTCCAATTACCGAGCATGCGATAACGCCGGCCATGAAGGCGATAAGGATGGGGCCAAGCGGAGAGCGACGTCCTGCATCTTCCTCGCGAGACAGATTGGGGCGACGTGTGGGCGCGGGCGCCTGGGCGCCCTGCGAGGGCACGTCGAGAATGCTGAAGGATGCCGTGCTGTCGGGGTCGATCGTGTGACGCAGCTGCGGGGTCTTTGCCGGCGAGATCGACATGTCGGCTGGCTCGCCGAGCGTGGCCGTAGCGTCGGCCTTGGCCTCGTCTGCCTCGGCCTGGGCCCAAGCTTGTTCGAAGGTCAGGGGCTCGACAGGGTCGAGGCCGGCGTCCGAGTCGGCGGCGACGTCGTTGCCGGTCTCGTCCTCGTCGCTCGACACGTCACGCGACGCGGGCTCGTCCCACCCCTCGTCCGGAGCCTCGCCCTCGCTATACCACCATTCAAAGTTATCGATATCCATACGGGGCGCCCCTTAGGCCTCGCAAATAAACACTCGCTAGCCTTATACCCCCAGACGGCACCGAAGCTCACCCGCGCCGAACACGAAAACCGTCACAACATTCGACGCTTTTCCTCGATTTCGAGATTTTCATCGAATGTTGTGATGGTTTGGGCGACTGGCCGGCAGCGCAATGTGACAAAGGGACTGCCCCTTTGTCACATTCTGTTAGAGTTGCAGGGATTGAATCCCGCTTATTCATGCGACATTGGAGTGACAACCTTGACCGCCGCAACCACGCCTAAAAGTAAGTCAACCGCCGCCGCGCTCTCCCCCGCGCGCACCAAGCTCTGCCTGGCGCTGCTCGTGCTGTTGGGATTCTCGCTCGGCTGCTCCGAGTTCGTGGTCATCGGCATCGAAAGTGACTTGGCAACGGAACTCGGCGTATCGCTTGCCACCGCAGGCCAACTTATTAGCGTGTTCGCACTGGTCTACGCTATCGCGACGCCGGTGCTCGCGCTCAGCACGGGGCGTTTTCGCCGCTACCAGCTGCTCGTGTGCTACAGCATCGTCTTTGTGCTCGGCAACCTGGTCATGGCGTTGGCGCCCAACTTCCAGGTGCTGTTCATCTCGCGCATCATCCTGGGCTCCGTCTCGGGCGCACTGCTCGCCGTGGGCGTGACGTACATCCCCGAGCTGCTGTCCCCGCAGCAAACTTCGCTTGCCATCTCGGTGGTATATGGTGCGTTTTCCGTGGCAATGGTCTTTGTAACCTCGATTGGCAAGTTTGTGGCCGACACGCTCGACTGGCACGTGGCCATGTACGGCACGCTGACCTTTGCCGTTTTGATCTGCAGCGCGCTCGTGGCGTTTATGCCTCGCGCCGGGCAGACCGATGAGCCCGCCACCTTCCGCGAGCAGGCGGGGCTACTACGCGAGCCGAGCATCGTCACCGGCATGCTCATCTTTTTGTTTGGCGTGGGGTCGGTCTACGTTTTCTATGGCTACGTGACGCCTTATCTTGAGCAGGTGCTGGGCATGGGCACGGTCGACGCCAGTACCACGCTCATGGCCTACGGCGTGTTCTGCCTGATCTCGAACATCCTGGGCGGATGGATCGATGCGCGCTTTGGCATGAAGGCGCTACTCGTGACGTTTGTGCTGCAGGCCGCAGCGTTACTCGGACTGTTTGCTGTGGGCGGCACCATGCCGCTCGCGCTGGTCTTTGTCTTTAGCCTGGCGCTGCTCATGTACCTGTTCTCGGTGTCGTGCATCACGCACTTTATGGACGTGGCACGCAGCCGCCATCCCAAGTCGATGGTACTCGCAAGTTCGGTTGAGCCCATGGCGTTTAACGTCGGCATCTCGTTTGGCACCGCAGTGGGCGGCGCCGTGGTAAGCAGCGTTGGCATTGCATATGTAGGCGCAGTGGGTGCCGCGTTCTCGCTTGTGGCCTGGGTGCTTACGCTGGTGACGATTAAGTTGGCTCGCTGGGAACGCAAGAGGGCGATGGCGCAGGCGTAGATGCGATACTCGAGCTCGATGATGGCGATCGAAAGGAAACCGCATATGCAACGTGTACTGTTTATCTGTTATGGAAATATCTGTCGCTCGACGATGGCTGAGTCCGTGTTTACCGAGCTAGTGCGCCGCGCTGGGCGCGAGGTGGAGTTTGTCATTGACTCCGCTGCGACCTCAACTGAGGAGATCGGCAACCCGCCGCATCATGGCACGGTCGCCAAGCTGCGTGAAGTCGGGATTCCCGTCGTTGCGCACCGTGCCCGCCAGGTGCGTCGCGCGGAGTATGGCGACTGGGACCACATTGTCTATATGGACGACGAGAACGCCCGCGGCCTGTACCGAATTTTTGGGAAGGACCCCGATGGCAAGATCTCGCGCCTGCTCGATTGGACCGATCGTCCCGGCGACGTGGCCGATCCCTGGTACACCGGTAACTTCGATGCCACCTACCGCGATGTGCTCGCCGGCTGCACCGCTATGCTCGAGCAGTTATAGGCAAGCGAGCACGCGGACGCACGTGCTACGCCATCGGCATAAAACGAGCGTGGATGATCTCCCACTTTGAGCGTTCAAGCGCGCTCTAAACGGGAGAAAATCCACACTCATGAATGTGACAAAGGGACTGTCCCTTTGTCACATCCGGGACTGGCCCTAGACCGGCTTGACCTCCAGCTTTATCCCCTCGGCGCAGGAGTCGCCCAAAACATCCGAAAGGGCCCAGGTCGCATATAGCGGCAAATAGAGAGCCGCTCCGTTGCGCTCAACGTTGCCTTTCGAGAAAACAATCCCGAGCCTTACGCCATATTCAGCCGTATCAAGCACATGACCGAGCGCAGCGTGCGCGTGGTAATAGGAGCCCGATTTAACCTCGATCGGAACAGCCGTCCCATCCGGTCCATCGACCACAAAGTCCACTTCACCGCGCTTTTTTGTCTGATAGTAGTAAAGCTGGCGATTTTGGGCAGCCAGCTGCTGGGCCACCACGTTTTCGTAAATGCCGCCCAGATTGTGCTCCTTGCTATCAAGATACGCCGCTTGGGCGACTCCAACGGGGTAGCGCGCCATCAACATGCCCGTATCCGATTGGTATAGCTTGAACTGCGATGGCCGTGCCGTCTTGAGCAGGGGCGACTTTGGCTCGGTTACGATATCGGCTTTGAGAGCAACGCCGGCATCGGCAAGCCAGACAAAATCTCGCTGGTACTTCTCGTAGTGAGCCTTGGGGTCAATGGAATTGAGCACGAAACGCTTGTGTTCGCCCTCAAGCATAATGGGGAGCTGATCGTAGATGCTCTGCACCTGAAAGGCACGCCCGCTTGCATACTTGGAAATATCCCGTCGGTACTGTTCGTTGAGCTCGGACTGTAGCTGACGAACAGAGGCAAGGTCGCCCTGCGTGTCAAGGAAACGCTGCACGACCTCCGGCATTCCGCCGACAACGGTATAGGTCCTGAAGTTTGCCATCATCGCGTCATGAATGTAATCAGGAATGGGCCTCTCGCTGATACACGCGTCACGTATCGTTTGGAGAGCCCCCTCGCTCACCCCGGTTGCCCAGCAAAACTCCTCAAAATCGAGCGGGAACATCCTAAGCTCGTGGACATACCCCACGGGATAGGACCTGACGCCCTTGAACTGAGTCCCGAGCATTGACCCCGAAAACGCCCAGCGGCACCTCCCGTCCTCAACAAGGAACTTTGCCATCGTCATGATGTCGGGGGCCTCTTGGACCTCATCGATAAACACGAGCGTTTTGCCTGGTGCAATCGACTTTCCCGAAAGAAGCGTCACCCTGCTGATGAAATCATCGGCATCCCGCGCCTCGAGAAGAGCATCTTTTGCCTGGCGATTTTCCATGAGGTTAAGCTCGATGTAGGTTGCATGGTTGGCTTTGCCAAATGCGCGAATCGAATAGCTTTTGCCAATCTGGCGAGAACCCGTAATGAACAAGGCCTTTTGCTCGGAAGACTTCAGCCAACGCTCCAGCTCTGCCGCTATTTTCCTGCGCAGCATAGGCTCTCTCCTCAGTGTCATCAAATGAAATGCAAAGTTTTATACGCTTGATTATCGATGAAACGCAGAGTTTTTAGAACCTAAAATCAAATGAAATGCAGAGATTTGAGATTATAAGCAAAAGAAGGGGCACCACCGGCGATTGTGGCAAAGGGGCTGTCCCTTTGCCACATTGCGCTCGACTACTCGTCAACGATCTCGGCAAGCCAGACGTTCAGCGTATCGACTTCGGGGCAGCAGAACTTTGCCGTGCCGGGCTCGTTTCCAGGCACGGTCCCGCCATAGCGCAGGATATCGATATAGGGAAAGCCCACATGGCAGGCCATGGCGCACATCTTGCCGCGGTCTCGGTCGAAGTCAAAAACGTCGCCCGGCTTGTGACCATGGTGACAACGGCACGCACCCAGCTGGTCCACGCAGCTCACGCGGATACGCGGACGCTTGCCACGCGACGCGCCGAGCGGCTTGCTCTCGCCCGCAGGCCTGATGCCGCCCTCGCCGGCGTTACTCATGGTCGATCACATCCAGGCAGGCCTCGATGGGAAGGCCGGCGGACTTGTCTTCCTGGTCGGCATTGCGCTCGATAAGCTCGGCTACCACGCGCATGGCATCGCTCGTCGCGCGCTGCAGGCTCCAACCAGCCATAACGCGGCCGACAAGCACCGCCGAGAACGTGTCGCCCGTGCCCGGGAAGTAAACCGGGATCAGGTCGAAGGGAATCGTGAAGTACTCCCCCGCCACATGGTCGTAACCGATGACGACATTCGCACCGTCGACCACAGCGCTCGTAATGACCACCGACTTGGCGCCCAGGGCACGCACGGCATCCACAAGAGCGCGGCCCTCATCGGGCGTGATTTGCTCGGCAATGGGCGCATCGGTAAGCAGGCACGCCTCGGTGTAGTTTGGCACCGCATAGTCGGCGCACTCGAGCAGGCTGCGCATGAGACCGATCGTGGACTCGGGCACGCCGGCGTAGAGCTTGCCGTTGTCGCCCATGATGGGATCGACGAAAACCTTAGTGCCCTTTTGCGCGCGGCGGTGGCAGAAGTCCGAAATGATGCGCGTCTCTTCCTCGGTCACGATAAAGCCGGTCGAGATGGCGTCGAACTCAAAGCCGAGCTCCTCCCAGATAGCGAGGCTTTGGCGCACGTACTCCGTGGTGTCGTGGATGTAGAACTTGGGATAGTTGAGCGTATCGGACACAAGTGCCGTCGGCAGGTTATGGATACGGTAGCCCATGTGCGACAGCACCGGCAGCATGGCGGAAAGCGCGACCTTGCCGTAGCCGCACATATCGTTGATCAACAGCAGCTGAGTGTTCTTCATGAGAGTCCCCCTTGGGTCGGGCGCGGCACGATGGCGCCATAGTGCAACTAAGTGTAGCGCAGGGGAAGTTGTGAACGGCGCTGGCGCCGCGGAGGCCACATTGTTGCGGAAAGGTTACGGGAAGGAGGAAGTTAGTCATTGGGGACGTTCTTGTTTGACTAGTCATTTAAGAACGTCCCCAACGACTATCGCAGGTTGAGGACGGACAGCGAAAACGCTCCTAAGCGAGCAAGGTGGCGTGAAAGAGGAGGGCATAGGCCTTGTGGCCATGCCCGACGATTGAACGCCAGATTGCCGCTTAGGAACGTTTGCAGCGTCGGCCGGTTACGGCGTTTGGTAAAACGCCGTAACTATATAAGTTTGGTACCTTGACATTCTTGTTTAGCACTCCTAGATTAGTTAGGCACAAAACAATCCCACTACCTAACTAAAGAAAGGAGCGATACGAATTCATGTGCGATGAACCCCTTAACCTTCGTCCGCACGAGCCCGGCGGCGACCCGTCGCAGCCGGCAGACGTGCCCGAAGCAGTTAACGGCGAAGACAAGCTCGCCAAGCGCATCCTGAGCGGCCTAGGCTTTTGCGGCCACTACATGCACTTTCACGGCGGCGGCGTGTCCGGCAAGGCGCCCATCGTCTGCCTGCTTGCCAAGCAGGAAAATGGCGAGATGTCGCAGCAGGAACTCGGCATGCACTTCGACCTCAAGCCGGGGTCGCTTTCCGAAATCCTGTCCAAGCTCGAGTGCGCCGGCATCATCGAGCGCAGCCGCAATCCAAAAGATCGCCGGCAGCTCACCATTCGCCTGACCGAGATCGGCTGGGAGAAGGCCCGCATCGACCAAGCCGCCCGCATCCGCTTTAGAGAGCAGGCCTTTAGTGCCCTCAACCACGACGAGCGTGAACAGCTTGCCGAGATGCTCGAGAAAATCCGCGTAACCTGGGAGGAACTGGATGATTAAAACCCTTATGGGCAGCATCCGCGATTACATGAAGGTCACGATCGCCACGCCGCTGCTGGTGCTTGGCGAGGTAATCTGCCAGATGATGATCCCGTTTATCACCGCCGACATGATCGACGCCATCAAGGACGGCACCGCCGTTACCGAGATGCTGCCCACCGCCGGCCTTCTCGTACTCATCGCGCTGACGTCACTCGCCTTTGGCGCCGCCGCGGGCATCACCTGCAGCCATGCCAGCTGCGGCTTTGCCAAGAACCTGCGTCACGACCTGTTCTACAAGATCCAGACGTTCAGCTTCGCCAACATCGACGAGTTCTCGAGCTCCTCGCTCGTCACCCGCCTCACCACCGACATCAACAACGTGCAGCAGGCCTTTATGATGCTCATCCGCATCGCCGTGCGCTCGCCGCTGGTGCTGGTCTTTGCCTTTACCATGGCATACGCCATGGGCGGCAGCGTCTCGTTTGTCTACCTGGTCATCATCCCGCTGCTGGGCTTTGGCCTGTTCTTTATCATCTATAAGGTGCGCCCGATCTTTGCCCGCGTGTTCCGCAAGTACGACGCGCTCAACGAATCCGTTGAGGAAAACGTCACCGGCATGCGCGTGGTCAAGAGCTACGTGCGCCAGGACTACGAGAAGGAGAAGTTCGCCACCGCCGCGCGCGACGTCCAGATGGACTTCACCCGCGCCGAGAAGCTGCTCGCCTTCAACAACCCCATGATGAACATCTGCGTCAACGGCGCGTTCGTCGTCATCATCTACCTGGGCTCCAAGCTCATCATCACGAGCCAGGGCACCCTGTTCGACGTGGGCCAGCTCTCCTCCATCTTTACCTACGGCTTCCAGATTCTGATGAGCCTAATGCAGCTGTCGATGATCTTTGTCATGGTAACCATGGCAGACGAGTCGGCGCACCGCATTACCGAGGTGCTGGCCGCCGAGCCCACGATCGCCAACCCGACCGAGCCCGTGCACGAGGTTGCCGACGGCTCCATCGACTTCGATCACGTGAGCTTTAAGTATTCCGAGCATGCCCGCCGCCAGGCGCTCGACGATATCGACCTGCATATTAAGAGCGGCGAGACCATCGGCATTATCGGTGGCACCGGCTCGGCCAAGTCGACGCTCGTGAACCTGATCGCCCGCCTGTACGATGTCACCGAGGGCACCGTGCGCGTCGGCGGCGTAGACGTGCGCGACTACGACCTGGACGCGCTGCGCCACCAGGTAGCCATGGTCCTGCAGAAAAACGTGCTGTTTAGCGGCACCATCGCCGAGAACCTGCGCTGGGGCGACCCGAACGCCACCGACGAGGAAGTCCGCGAGGCCGCACATCTGGCCTGCGCCGACGAGTTCGTCGACGGCTTCCCCAAGGGCTACGACACCTGGATCGAGCAGGGCGGCTCCAACGTTTCCGGTGGCCAGAAGCAGCGCCTGTGCATCGCGCGTGCCCTGCTGCGTCGCCCCAAGATCTTGATCCTGGACGATTCCACGAGCGCCGTCGACACCAAGACCGACGCCAAGATCCGCGAGGGCCTGGCGAGCTACCTGCCCAACACGACCAAGCTCATCATCGCCCAGCGCATCAGCTCCGTGCAGGACGCCGACCGCATCATCGTCATGGAGGGCGGCCGCATCAAGGACATCGGCAACCACGATGAGCTGCTCAAGACGAGCGAGATCTACCGCGAGACCTTTACCTCGCAAAATAAGATGAGTGCCGAAGGCGAGGACGCGGGCGAGACCGCCGCAGCCGACACCGAGGCATCCGCACCGCAAGCTCAGACCCAGGAAGGAGGCGAGGCACATGAGTAAGGCCGCTACCGCCGAGCGCGCGCGCAACCGCAAGGGCGGCACCATGACGCGCCTGATCAAGATGCTCTTTGGCTTCTACCCGGTGCTTTTGCCCCTCGTCGTCGCCGGCGTTGTGCTCTGCGCCATCATCAACTCCATCGGCGCGACGTTTCTCCAGAGCGCGCTGCAGGTCATTAGCGAATCGTGGCAGTCGGGCGACTGGACGGCCGCGCAGCCCAAGATTCTGAAGCTCGTGACCACCCTCGGCTGCATCTACGCCGTGGGCGTCGCCTCCTCGCTCTTCTGGAACCGCGCCATGGCCGTCATCACGCAGGGCTCGCTCGAGAAGCTGCGCGAAAAGATGTTCAACCGCATGCAAGACCTGCCGATTCGCTACTTCGACACGCACCAGCGCGGCGACATCATGAGCCACTACACCAACGACATCGACACGCTGCGTCAGATGATCAGCCAGTCGCTGCCCAACCTGCTCATGACGATCATCGTCATCGTCACCGTGTTCTTCATCATGCTATATTACAGCGTGTGGATGTGCCTGGTCATCATTGCCGGCGTCGCCTTTATGACCTTTATGACCAAGCTGCTCGGCTCCAACTCCGCGCGCTTCTTTATCGCGCAGCAGACCGAGCTCGGCGTGGTCGAGGGCCATATCGAGGAAGTCATGAACGGCCAGAAAGTCGTCAAGGCGTTCTGTCACGAGTCCGCTGCCGAGGCCGATTTTGACGAGCGCAACGAGAAGCTCTTCGAGGTCTCGCAGAAGGCCAACATGTACGCCAACATCCTCATGCCGATCCTCGGGAACCTGGGCGACTTGCTCTACGTGCTGGTCGCGCTGACCGGCGGCATCTTCCTGGCGCTGGGCGTGCCCAACCTGAGCCTCTCGGGCATGGCGCTCTCCATCGCCGTCGTGGTGCCGTTCCTCAACATGACCAAGCAGTTCTGCGGCCAGATCGGCCAGATCTCGCAGCAGATCAACGCCGTGGTCATGGGCCTTGCCGGCGCCGAGCGCATCTTTGAGCTGCTCGACGAGGAGCCCGAAGCCGACGAGGGCTACGTGACGCTCGTCAACGCACAGGTGAACCCCGAGACCTGGCAGCTCGAGGAAGCCGACCACCGCACCGGCATGTGGGCATGGAAGCACCCGCACCGCGCGACCGGCGAGATCGAGTACGTGCCGCTGCGTGGTGACCTGGTCATGGATAACGTGGACTTTGGCTATACGCCCGACCACGAGGTGCTGCACGGCGTGTCCGTATATGCCAAGCCGGGCCAGAAGGTCGCGTTTGTCGGTGCCACCGGTGCCGGTAAGACGACCATCACCAACCTCATCAACCGCTTCTACGACATTGCCGACGGCAAGATCCGCTACGACGGCATCAACGTCAACAAGATTCGCAAGTCCGACCTGCGTCGCTCGTTGGGCGTGGTGTTGCAGGACGTGAACCTGTTCACCGGCACCGTGATGGACAACATCCGCTACGGCAATCTGGACGCCACCGACGAGGAGTGCATCAAGGCAGCCAAGCTCGCGGGAGCGGACGACTTTATCACCCGTCTGCCCGACGGCTACGACACCATGCTCACCGGCAACGGCGCGCAGCTGTCGCAGGGCCAGCGCCAGTTGATCTCGATTGCGCGCGCCGCCGTCGCCGATCCGCCGGCGATGATTCTGGACGAGGCCACATCGAGCATCGATACCCGCACCGAGGCCATCGTGCAGGCAGGCATGGACAAGCTCATGGAGGGTCGCACGACGTTTGTCATCGCACACCGCCTGAGCACCGTGCGCAACTCCGACGCGATCATCTGCCTGGACCACGGCCGCATCATCGAGCGCGGCAACCACGACGAGCTGATCGCCAAGCGCGGCTACTACTATCAGCTCTATACCGGAGCGTTTGAGCTGGAGTAGTTCGGCCCGCCGAGATGGCCGATTTGCCGCTCATTTGTCGGGCATGACCCTAAGGTCAATGCCCTCCTCTTTCGGGGCAAATCGACTCATCTCAACGACCCAAACACAATGCTTCGCAACGAATAAAGCCTCCGCAGCCACACGAGCTGCGGAGGCTTTTTTCATGCCGGCCGGAAACCGTATCCCACTTTTCGGACCCAGAATGGGATGCCGTTTCCCGCTGGACCCCCTCCGGGAAACGGCATCCCATTTCAAGGGGGTAAACCGGGATGTAGTTTCCCCTAACGGCACCTTTGGGAAGCCGCATCCCACTCTAGACGCACAAAACGGGATGAGCTTTCCCATGGTGATCCAAGACCAGAAGCATGTCCGATAGCGCAGCCAGGTCAAGAACAACAAGGCAAGCGTCACGCCAATTTGGACGAACGTCTGCTGCAGTTTGAGGCTGCTGGCCCATATGGTAGAGTTAACCACCCATGAATTTCAGCACACTGCGTGCTACCTGCTCTTTTGTCATTTAGGGGAGTGAACTTGTGAATACTTCTGTCGCCAAGAAGGCCAGCCAGGCGGTGCGCCTGCTCATGATGGTGCTCACGGCAGTTCTCATCTTCTTCTTCATCAATGTTATGCTGCTCGTCTCCGATATCCAGGGCACGGCGCGCGTGGTCAATTACGCCGGTCTGGTGCGCGGTACCACGCAGCGAATCGTTAAGCTCGAGGATGCGGGCCAGCCTCAAGATGACCTGCTCAAAGCCGTGGATTCATACATCAACGGTTTGCGTTACGGAAGTGACGACCTCAACCTCGTCCGTCTCGACGACGATGAGTATCAGGCAAAAATGACCGAGCTTGCAAATTATTTTGATGAGCTTTGCGCCGAGATCATCCGCGTGCGCGAAGTCGGCTATGAGAACACCGACATCATCCCTATGAGCGAGGAGTTCTTTGGCATTTGCGACGATGCTACGCGACTCGCAGAGGACTACTCTCAGGAGAAGGCGTCGGCGCTCAACTATCTCGAGGGCTTGGTGATCATCGACATCATGGGCTTGGTGGCGACCTTTGCGGTCGAACTTGTTCGCGCGGTGCGAACTGCCGCGCTCAATCGCGAACTGCAGAGCAAAGTCTATCTCGACGAAGCCACGGGACTGCCCAACAAGAACAAGTGCGAGGAGATCTTGGGGCAGGAGCAGCCTGTCTCCGCGGAGGCGTCCGTTGCGGTGTGCGTCTTCGACCTTAACAATTTGCATACGGTCAATAACAACTTCGGCCACGAGAAGGGCGACGAATACATCCGCTCTTTTGCCCGACAGCTGCGGCGCGTGGCATCCGAGACCTGCTTTGTGGGCCGCGACGGTGGCGATGAGTTTATCGCGGTGCTGCGGGATACCGATCGAGCTGCCGTGGAGTCCTGTCTCGCTCGGGTTCGTGCGAACGTGAACGAGTATTCCGAGGCTCACCCCGACATGCCCATCAGCTATGCGGTGGGCTATGCGCTTTCCAGTGATTTTGACGAGCCGCCTACCATGCGCGAACTCTTTTCCCAGGCCGACAAAAACATGTACATCGACAAGAACCGCGTAAAGGCAGCCGAGGCAGCCGGGCTGCCACGCGAGGAACGCTAAACCCGTAGCAAAGGGTAGCTAATTTGGGACGGGGCTCTTTTTGCTATTTGAGAAGTTGGACCATGGCGTTGACGAATTTTTGGACTTGGAGGGTGGGCTCGAGCGGGTAGTGCAGAAAGACCGGCACCTCGCGGCCGCACAGGAACGGCACGCCCACAAAGGCCGGGTGCACCCCCGACCACGCCCCGCAGGTGAGCACCGCGTCGCCCTTTTCCTCCGCCTCGTTAAAGAGCGCAAAGTCAAAGCTATCCACATCGATCACGTCCACACCGCCGTCGGCCAACAGGTCGATGCGCAGGCTATCCATGGCATCGTTGCCGTGGCGCAGTACGCGCAGGCGCATGCCCTCCAAGTCGGCGACCGTGATGCGCGTCTTGCGCGCCAGCGGGCTCGTGCGCGGCAGGTCGATATAAAACGGCACGTTGACGATGCGGAGCTTTTGGCAGGTGTCGCCCCAGCGCGGAGTCGAAAAACTCGACTGCACCACATCGACCTCGCGGCCCAAGCTGCGCATGACGGTCTCGCGCTCGTCGTAGAGGTCGCTTACCGGCACAATCTCAAATCGCAGCGACGGCTCCAGATCGTGAATGCCCGTCCACATCGACAGCGTTTGGCGCCCCGGACACATCATCGACACGCCCAGGCGCACGGCACCGCCATCGCCCGCCGCACGTCGGGCACGGCGCAGGGCGTCCTCGGACTGGCGCATGATCGAGCGCGCGTCGTCCACCAGCAGAGCACCCGCCGGCGTCACCTTGACGCCCGAGTGCGAGCGCTCGAACAGCGTAATACCGAACTCCGCCTCAAAACCCGATACCTGCTTGACGAGCGCCGGCGTCGACACGCGCAGCTTTGCCGCCGTACGCGAGAAGCTTCCCAGCTCCGCGGCGGCCGATATGGCCTCAAGTCGTCGATCGTACACGTCAATCTCCCGTTTTCGCGCCCGTGACCGCATGGTGCCACAGGGGGTTGTTTTCGCAGGTCACGCGCTCAATTGAGAATAAACTGCATCGCACGGTGTAAACCTACGGTTAATGCCATTCTAACAAATATGCAATTCACCTGCGCAAATGCAAAGCATACGATAACCAGCGAAAACCACGTGGGTCGGTTAATGGGAGCGACCCACCGGGAGGCACAAGAAGGGAAGTTCCTATGAGCAATTGGCTTAAGCTCGAGGGCGATGTCTGCGCCGTAACCGGCGCACTCGGCGGTATGGGCGTCGAGATTTGCCGCGAGTTCGCCCGCAACGGCGCCAACGTCGTCCTGCTCGACCTGGACGAGGAGAAGGTCAAGGCCGCAGCCGCCGACCTCGCCGCCGAGTTTGGCATCCACGCCGAGGGCTACAAGATGAACGCTACCGATGAAACCGAGGTTCAGGCCGCCGTCGATGCCACCATCGCCGACTTCGGTCGCGTCGACGTTCTCGTCAACACCGCCGGCATCCTGCGCTTCGCAGCTATGGAAGACCTGCCGCTGAGCGACTGGGAGCAGGTGCTCAACGTCAACCTCACCGGCTACTTCATCACCTCGCAGCGCTTTGGTCGCGAGATGATCAAGGCCGGCCAGGGTCGCCTGGTGCACATCTCGACCGTCGCCAGTCACTCCCCCGAGACGTTCTCGGGCGTGTACAGCTCCACCAAAGCCGGCGTCAACATGATGTCCAAGATGCTTGCCGCTGAGTGGGGCCCGTACGGCGTGCGCTCCAACTGCGTCGAGCCCTGCTTCGTTAAGACCCCGATGTCGGCCAACTTCTACGCCGACCCCGAGGTCGAGAAGAGCCGCAGCCGCCTGATCGCCACGCGCCGCATCGGCGAGGTCGGCGATATTGCCAACGCCGTCATGTTCCTGGCGTCCAAGCGCTCGGACTTTACCACCGGCGACGCCATCAAGGTCGACGGCGGCTTCTCCAATATGATGGGCGACCTCACCGCCAAGCCCGGCGGCCGTCGCGCCTATGCCGACAACTACCTCAAGAACAAGGGTGTCGAGCTTTGGTCCGACGAGTCCGGCGTCGCCAAGCCGACTGACCAGTAAACCAACCTAACAGGGAGACCCGCGGATACGACCGCTCCTCCCCCGTATCGATTAGAAAGAGTCCAATGGCTTCCACCAACTCCAACAAGGGTCGCGCCGTCGTGCTTTCCGCCGCGTGCGTCACCATGTTCTTCATCAGCTCCATCGCGCTGTATTCCGTCGTGAGCAAAAACCTGCTCGCCGTTTACCCCGAGTGGTCCAGCGCCCTTACCTGGGCCTTCCCGGTCTTTCAGACCATCATGGCCGTGACGGGCATCTTCGCCGGCCGCATCTCCGATAAGATCGGCCCCCGCAACGTCGTGATCGCCGCTGCCGTGTGCTACGGCGTGGGCTGGTTCATGTCCGGCACCGTCACCGAGCCGTGGCAGTTCTACCTGTGGTTCTCGCTCGTCGCCGCCGTCGGCAACGGTCTGGGCTACAACCCGGCACTCACCACCGGTCAGAAGTGGTTCATCGACAAGAAGGGCCTCGCCTCCGGCATCACCCTGGCCGCTTCGACCGCCGGCCCCGCTGTGCTGTCCCCGGTGCTCGCCTCGCTGCTCATCCCGAGCCTTGGCATCTTTGGCGCCCTTAAGGCGCTCGGCATCATCTTCTTTGTGATGATCGCCGCCTCCGCCCTGTTCCTGAAGGCCCCCGAGGCCGGTTGGCTGCCCGAGGGCTTCGAGGCCCCCAAGGGCGGCGCCCACGCCGGCACCTTCGGCGACCTCACCCCGGGCGAGATGGTCAAGACCCCGCGCTTCTGGGTCCTCATCATCACCTTCGCCTTTGCCGCCACCGCCGGCACCCTGCTCGTCGGCAAGGTTGCCTCCATCGCCGCCGTCCAGCTCTTCGCCGACCCCACGAGCGCCGCTGCCGTCGCCCTCGGCGGCGTGGTGGTCTCCGTCAACACCTGCGCCAACCTGGTTGGCCGTCTGTCCTTTGGCCAGATCATCGACAAGCTCGGCGCCTATAAGTCGCTGCTCATCAGCCTTGTCGTCACCATCGTCGCCCTCGTTATCATGTCGATGAGCTTTACGCAGAGCATGTTCTTCGTGGCGCTCGCCCTGCTCGGCTTTAGCTTTGGCGCTCTGCTCGTCATCTACCCGCCGCTCACCGGTGGCGCCTTCGGCACCAGCAACATCGGCGTCAACTACGGCATCATGTTTTTGGGTTACGCCGCCTCCACCTGGATCAGCCAGCCCATCACCGCCGTGCTGTATCACGCCGAGGCCGGCAGCGCCGCCTACCAGCAGTCCTTCTACGGCGCCATCGTAATCGCCGCCATCGCCGTCGTGCTCACCGTCTACATGATGGTCTCCGACAGCAAGAAGAAGTCCGCTTAGTAATTGCCGATGTGACAAAGGGACTGCCCCTTTGTCACATTCCACCGCCACCAGTATTAAGGAGTCGAAATGTCTGAGCTCAACCCCGTCCGCATTGCCGTTATCGGCGCCGGCGCCATGGGCCGCAACCACATCCGCTTTGTCACCGAGGAGCCCGAGGCCGAGCTCGTCGCCATCGCCGACGCCTTTGAGGGCGCCCGCGCCACGGCCGAGGCCGCCGGCGTGCCGTTTTATACCGATCCCGCCCAGATGATGGACGAGGTCAAGCCCGAGGCCGTCATCATCGCCACGCCCAACGACCTACACCTGGGCGTTGCCCGCGAGGCTGTGAAGCGCAACATCGTGCCGTTGGTCGAAAAGCCGATCTCCAACGACCTGGAGGATGCCCAGGCCTTCGCCGCCGAGGCCGAGACCGCCGGCGTGCCCGTGCTCGTGGGTCAGCACCGTCGCCACAACCCCTTCGTCAACAAGGCCAAGGAGATCATCGAGTCCGGCGAGCTGGGCAAGCTCACCGTGTCGAGCTTCCACTACATGATCTATAAGAACGACGAGTACTTCGATGTCGAGTGGCGCCGCAAGAAGGGTGCCGGCCCGATCCTGGTCAACCTGGTGCACGACGTCGACCTGCTCCGCTACCTGCTGGGCGAGCCCGTCGCCGTCCAGGGCATGCAGTCCAGCGCAGCCCGCGGTTTTGAGACCGAGGACTCCGCCGTGGTCAACGTCCGCTTTGCCGATGGCGCGCTTGCGAGCATGACCATCTCCGACGCCACCGCCAGCCCATGGAACTGGGAAGCCACCGCTCGCGAGGACCCGCAGTACCGCCCCTTCGACGCCGACGCCTACTTTATCGGCGGCACCAAGGGCGCCCTGTCGCTGCCCCGCCTGCACCAGTTCTCCTACGACGGCGCCTCCAACTGGCACAAGCCGCTGCAGATGGAGATCCCGGCCGTGGATCCGGCACTGCCGCACAAGATGCAGCTCAAGCACTTTGTGAAGGTCGTCCGCCGCGAGGTCGAGCCCGTCGTGACCCCCGCCGACAACGTCAAGACGCTCACGCTTCTCAACGCCGTCAAGGAGGCCGCCGAGACCGGCAACCTCGTCGAGCTGTAATGCCTTAAGAGCGACCGCGGCAGAAACCCCATGCCGAGCCCCTCGGTCCGCCACCAACAAGCCCCTCTTCTTTGCCCCGTGAGCAGCCTCCTGCCCGCGGGGCTTTTGGACTACATTGGTAATGATTTTTCTGGAGCGGGGGCTATTTTGCGCCTCAGCTTGGTTCGTGCGCCACGAAATGGGACTATCTACTACGTTTAACCGACTACCATCAACCATACCGAATTTCGCGAAATAAAAACCGCAGGTAAACGTCTTGCCGATTTTCGGAAAACCCAGGTATGGTCAGCCCCTACGGTTCAAACGTAGTAGATAGGCCGTTTTCGTGGCGCGGCCCCAAAACAGTCTTTTGGGACGGGTGGTATCCTTGGTAGCCCTGTGCTGCAAACGCACCTTAAACGCAAGGAGTCCCATGGATCTTATCGCCCAGCTCGCCCGCGAGCTCAACCTTAAGGCCGCCAATGTCGAGGCAGCCGTCAAGCTCATCGACGAGGGCAACACCATCCCCTTTATCTCGCGCTACCGCAAGGAAGCAACGGGCGGCATGGACGACGTTGCCCTGCGCGCACTCGACGAGCGCCTGTCTTACCTGCGCAATCTTGAGCAGCGCAAGGAGGACGTCATCCTGCTCATCGACGCCCAGGGCAAACTCACGCCCGAGCTCGAGCAGCAGATTCGCGAGGCCACGCAGCTCCAGCGTGTCGAGGACCTCTACAAGCCCTACCGCAAAAAGCGCATGACCCGCGCGCAGAAGGCCCGCGAGGCAGGCCTGGAGCCGCTTGCCAACATGATCATCATGCAGGCTTCCGCCAAGGGCAGCGCACTCGACGCCGCCGCGGCATACGTCAACGAGGAAGCCGGCTTCGACACGCCCGAGAAGGCGCTCGCCGGCGCCGCCGACATCGTTGCCGAGACGGTGGCCGAAGACCCTGAGAACGTCGCCGACCTGCGCGCCTTTACGCAAAACACCGCCGACATCGTCGTCGAGGCCACCGACCCCGCCGAAAAGACTCCCTACGAGCCCTACTACAGCTATGATGAGCCGCTGCGCCGTATACCCAACCACCGCGTGCTGGCTATCGACCGCGGTGAGCGCGAGGGCAAGCTCCGCGTGCGCGTGAACGTCGACGGCGCTGTCGCCACGGCGCGCCTCGGCAGCCGTTGGCCCCGCCGCCAGGGCGTGTTCGCGCCCGTCTTTGACGCCGCCATCGCTGACGGTTACAAGCGCCTCATGGCCCCCTCGCTGGAGCGCGAGGCCCGCGCCAAACTCACCGTTCGCGCTCAAACCGAAGCCATCAACGTCTTTGCCAAGAATCTCGAGGGCCTGCTCTCGGCACGCCCCGTCCGTGGCGCCCGCGTACTCGCGCTCGACCCAGGCTACCGCACCGGCTGCAAGGTCGCCGTCATGGACGAGACCGGCAAGCTGCTCGACCACGGCGTGGTCTACCCCACCAAGCCGCGCCACGACGTCGCCGGCACTAAGCGCGAGCTCGCCCGCCTCGTCAAGAAGGACGACGTCAACACCATCGTCATCGGCAACGGCACCGCCAGCCGTGAGACCGAGGAAGTCGTCTCGGAGTTCATCGCCGAGCAGGCGCCTGGGCTGCGATACACCATCGTCAACGAGGCAGGCGCGTCGGTGTACTCCGCCTCCGAGCTCGCCAGTCAGGAATACCCCGACCTGGACGTCACCGTGCGTGGCGCCATGAGCCTGGGCCGCCGCCTGCAGGACCCGCTGGCAGAGCTCGTCAAGATCCCGCCCCAGTCCATCGGCGTGGGCCAGTACCAGCACGACCTTGACCAGACCGAGCTTTCGCGCACCCTGGGCCACGTGGTTGAGGACGTCGTCAACCGCGTGGGCGTCGACGTAAACACCGCGAGCGCGAGCCTGCTGGGATACGTATCGGGCATCACGCCGAGCGTGGCCAAGAACATCGTGGCCTACCGCGAGGAAAACGGTGCCTTCACCGATCGCCGCCAGCTCAAGAAGGTCCCCAAGCTGGGACCCAAGGCATATCTCAACGCTGCAGGCTTTTTGCGAATTAGCGGCGGTAAGAACCCGCTCGACGCAACGAGCGTCCACCCCGAAAGCTACGAGGTGGCCACGTCCGTCTTGGAACGCGCCGGCGTTAAAGCAAGCGAGCTCAGCCGCGGCGGCGTGCCCGACATCGAGCGCCGCCTGGGCAGCATCTCGGCGCTGGCAAGCGACCTGGACTGCGGCACCCTCACGCTCATCGACATTGTCAACGAGCTCAAGAAGCCCGGTCGCGACCCGCGCGACGACGCGCCCGAGGTGGTCTTTAGCCGCTCGGCACTTTCCATCGACGACCTAGAGCCCGGCATGGAGCTCAAGGGCACGGTGCGCAACGTTGTGGACTTTGGCGCCTTCGTCGACGTGGGCGTGCACCAGGACGGCCTCGTGCACATCTCCAAGCTGGCCAACCGCTTCGTCAAGCACCCGAGCGACGTGGTGCGCGTCGGCGACACGGTAAAGGTGTGGGTGGAAAAGGTCGATCGCGACCGCAAGAAGATCTCGCTCACCATGGTGCAGGGGAAGTAGACCACCTAAAGCAAGGGTACCCCCTACAGCGGCGTGCAAAATCGCGAGTATTCTGCAATTTCTGCCGCTCCGAACGCCCCTCAGAGGCAATATAGTCAAAAACAGCCCCCGTTTTAGCATCATCAGAGCCAAAACGGGGGCTGTTCCGTGCTTCAACCAGTTGGTAAAAACCTTTACCTTGCTGAATATTCTCAATTTTGCACGGCGCAGGCGGGGGTACCTTTGTCCACGGCAGGATATGGAAGCCAATCACCAACCTACTTGTAAGCTCGTGTCGGCAGCCCCGGCCTTTCCTTTGCCTAGCGCGACCCTCGCGAAGCGCGTGAGCGATAGGGAAAGGAAAGGCCGGGGCGAACAACCCGCGGCGCAGCCAGTGTTCGCGTTACGGCAGGATATGGAAACCGAGCGAGGCGATATCCTTGGCAAAGCCGCGCACGGTGTCGAGCGAGACCTCGTACGGATCACGGCCGATGTTCTTGCGCTTGGCCAGGATGCTGTTGGGCACCGTGATGATCTGGCAACCGCAGGCTTCGGCCTGGCAGATGTTGATGAGCTCACGCGTGGACGCCCACAGGACCTCGCAGTTGGGCTTGGCGGCGGCCTTCTTGACCGACTCCGTCATAAACGGAATGGGGTCGACGCCGGTATCGGCGATACGGCCGGCAAAGAGCGAGATGATGGACGGCGTCTCGGCGTCAACGGCCTCGACCATCTCGTCGACCTGCTCGGGCGTAAAGATGGTGGTGACGTTAACCTTGATGCCGTCGGCCGAAAGCTTGCGGACCAGCTCGGCGGTGGACTCGCCCTTGGTGGTCACGCACGGAATCTTGACGTAGACGTTCTCGGCCCAGGTAGCGATCTCGCGAGCCTCGACCTCCATGGTCTCGACGTCGTCGGCAAAGACCTCAAACGACACAGACACATCGGTGATGTGGGCCAGGACCTCCTTGGCAAACGCGCGGTAATCCGTCACGCCGCCCTTCTTCATAAGGGACGGGTTGGTCGTGAAACCCTGAACGTTGCCGTTCTCGTACATGTCGAGCATGCCCTCGAGGTTTGCACCGTCAGCGAACACCTTGATTGCCATCTGCCTGATTCCTTTCGTTTGCACGCGGGCGTTGAACTGCTAAACACTTTACCTATGTTTATCAAGGCGTGAGCTGCGGGTTTTTATCTTCTCGGCGAACGGTATAAACACCTCAGTGTTTGGATTGATAAATCGATTGAGCATGTAAAAGCAAAGAGTCGCAGTTTGGGCAAACGTCAGAACGCGGGATTCATTAGATGAGGCCGAAATGCTGCATCGCTGTGACGGTGCCGTCGTGTGCGACATCATCAGTCACGTAGTCGGCGAGCGCCTTGACCTCGGGCATGGCGTTGCCCATGGCCACGGCCGTCTCGACAGCGGCGAGCATACCCAGATCGTTGCCGGAATCGCCAAAGCCAAAGGTGCGCGCGTTGCCGGTGCGACCCAGGTATTCCAGCGCTCGCGCCACGCCCACGCCCTTGTCAATGCCCTTGGGGCTCAGCTCGCGATTCTGACCACCGGTGTTGCACAGCTCAAACTCGCGATCGATAAAGCCGTCATCGTTGGCTACGCGAGCCAGGTAGCTCGCGACGATGCACACCTTGCCCACGCGCAGACGGCCGTCGACGCGCATCTCCTCGGCGCTGTGCACCACAGAAGTGCCGATCAGAGACGGCTGCTCAACACCCGCGGGTTCCAGGGCAAAGGTAGCCACGTTGGTCTCGAAAAAGGCTTCAATCCCTGCCGCGGCCATACGGCGTGCCAGCTCCTCGATAACGTCCTCATCAAAGCAGTCCTCGTGTACCACGCGGCCCTCGACCTCGAGCGTCGCTCCCGCCATGGCAACGACACCCGCCGGGTTCAGCGCGCGCAGGCCATCGGCAATCAGCCACAAGGGACGACCCGTGCAGATAAATGCCTGGTGTCCCGCGTCGCGCAGACGATGAAACGCCTCGACGACCGCCTGCGAGGGGTGAACCGCCGAAAAGTCCTTGTCGGTCATGTTGTCGGGATCGAACGACGTCAGCGTGCCGTCCACGTCAAAAAAGAGCACGGCGGAATCGGGGCACGCATCAATCATATGGGTTCCTTTCGGGGGCGAGAGTAAACGAAGTATCCATCATATAATGGAGCGACGCAACCAGAGAGGTCACCCATGGAATTTTACGCAAGCTGCCCCGAGGGCTTTGAGTCCGCACTCGCCGATGAGCTTAAACGCCTCGGGCTTTCGCATGTTCGCCGGCTGAAGGGCCGCGCTACATTTGAGGGCGAGCTCGAAGAAGGCTACCGCGCCTGTCTGTGGTCGCGCCTGGCGAGCCGTGTGTTCGTGGTACTCGGGCGCTTTGAGGCGCAGGATGCCGATGAACTGTACGATAGCGTTTACGACATCGCCTGGGAGGGCATTGTTCGCCCCGGCGCCACCATCGCCATCACCGCCCGCGGCGTGACCGAGCAGCTGCGCAACACGCGCTTCTCGGCCCTGCGCGCCAAGGACGCATTGTGCGACCGCCTGGCCGAGACCACGGGCCGTCGCGCCGATGTCGACGCCGCCGATCCCGATGTTCACCTGCTGCTTTCGCTGCGCCAGCGCCGCGCGAGCATCAGCCTGGACCTTTCAGGCGACCCGCTGTTCAAACGCCTGCCGCCCGCAGCGACCCGCGCCGGCGAGGGCGCGCACGTGCTGCGCCCCGACTACGCCGCCCTGGTGCTGGCGCAGGTCGGCTGGACCGCACTGTGCGAGCGCGAGCTGACGGCCGACGACTACGAGAACGAGGCCCTGCCCACGCTGGTCGATGCCTCGTGCGCCGGCGGCGGCCTGCTGCTGGAGGCCGTGAACATTCTGACTGACCGCGCCCCGGGCGCCGCACGCGAGCGCTGGGGCTTTGAGGGCTGGCAGCTGCACGACGCCGCTCTGTGGGAGCAGCTGCTTACCGAGGAACGCGAGCGCGAGGCGGCAGCACGCGAGCGCCAGGCACGCATCGTGGCCGTGGATGTTGACCCCGCCGCCCGCAAGACCGCTGAGCGCATGGTCAAGTGCGCCGGCTACAAGCGCTTTGTCGATTTTTGCGCCGCCAAATCCGCCACCGTGCTGGACCACGCGGGCGCCGTCGCCGGTGCCGCCGTGGTCGCGGATACGACCGAGACACCGCTTTCGCTCATGCACGACGCCATGACGCTGGTCGGCGAGCTGCGCCGCGCGCCCGAGCTTGCCGCGGCGCCGGTCGCCGCGCTCACCCGCGATGGATTGCTGGCCCGCGCGCTCCACGCCGAGCCCGAGTGCTCGATCGCCGTCATGCCCAACAACGAGGAGGCGACCGTCGAAGTCTGGCCTTCGCTCGACCACGCCGCCGCAGCTTTTGAGGCTGCGACCAGTGCGGATGCCGAGGCCGAGGTCACGGATGCCGACGAAGTCAACGACAACGCCGCCGGCACTCCCATGCCCGAGCCTGCCGCCACGCTCGACCTGGGCGACGGCAAGCCGCTGCCCGTGCTCATCCCCGAATCCGAGCAGTTCGCCAACCGCCTGCGCAAGAACGCACGCCTGCGTCGCAAGTGGGCAAAGCGCGAGGGCGTGAGCTGCTACCGCGTCTACGATGCCGACCTGCCCGATTACTCCGCCGCCATCGATCTGTACGAGGGCTGCCCGCAGACGCCGGGCCGCTGGCTCGTCATCGCCGAATACGCCGCGCCCAAGACCATCGACCCCGCACTGGCCCAGGCCCGTATGCTCGACATTCTGGCCATCGCGCCGCGCATCCTAGATGTTCCCGCCGAACACGTGCACGCCAAGGCCCGCATGCGTTCGCGCGGCGGCTCGCAGTACGGCAAGCAGGGCGCCGGTAAGGGCGCATCAGGCGAGCGAGCCAATATCGCACGCCGTCGTCTGCCGCTTATCGAAGAGGGCGGCCTTACCTTTGCCGTCAACTTTGACGACTATCTGGACGTCGGCATCTTCCTGGATCACCGCGTCACCCGCAACCTGGTGCGCGAGCACGCCAAGCAGGCGCGCCGCTTCCTCAACCTGTTTGCCTACACCGGCACCGCCACCTGCTATGCGGCAGACGGCGGCGTCGAGGAGACTGTGACGGCCGACCTCTCCAACACCTATCTGGACTGGGCCGAGCGCAACATGCGCCAGAACGGCTTTGTGGGGCCGCAGCATCACTTTGTGCGCGACGACGTGCTCGCCTGGATTCGCGACCAGCGCCAGACGCGCAACCGCTGGGACCTGATCTTTGTCGACCCGCCCACGTTTTCGAACTCGTCCAAGATGGGCCGCCGCACCTGGGATGTCCAGCGCGACCATGTTGAGCTTTTGGCCGGCGTTTCACGCCTGCTTGCACAGGGCGGCCATGCCATCTTTAGCTGCAACCTGCGCGGTTTCCGCCCCGAAACGCGCAAGCTCGCGCGCGTGGGCGTCGTGCTGGAGGACATTACGGCGCAGACCATCCCCGAGGATTTCGCACGCAACCAGAAGGTGCACCACTGCTATATCGTGCGCCGCCTGCCCATCGAGGACGCCATGGCCGAAGTCGGCTTTAGCGCCGAGGAGATTGCCGAGCGAACCGAGGAGCTGCGCAACCCCGAGGCCCGCAAGCCCCGTGCAGCAGCGCCCGCGCACGCGCAGGCCGGCCACGGCAAGTCCAACTTTGCCAGCAAACCCTCCCCTGCCGGCAAGTCCAAAAAGAAGAAGTTCTACGCCAGCAAGCCCAAGGATAAATAGACAACGTTGCGGTGGAATACGGACTGTTTTGCCTGGAATTAGGTAAATTTAGACCGTATTTCACCGCAACTCATATTGGGATGGCGGATGCCGACCTATCCCTGGATGACCAATCGGTAACCAATACCCACGTGCGTCTGGATATAGCGCGGATGCGCGGGGTCGGACTCAATCTTCTTGCGCAGCGTGCCCATAAAGACGCGCAGGCTCGCCAGGTCGCTCTTGGTTGCCGTGCCCCAAATCTCGTGCAGGATAAACTGGTGCGTCAGTACCTTGTCGGCGTTGTGCGCCAGCAGGCACAGGAGCTTATACTCGATCGGCGTCAGATGCAGCTCCTCGCCATCCATCGTGGCGATGCCGGCATCAAAATCGATATGCAGCTCACCGGTATCGAACGAGCCCTCGGAGACAACGCCACCCGTTTGTGCATACGAAAGGCGCCTGAGCGTCGTGCGAATGCGCGCGAGCAGCTCCTCGACCGAAAACGGCTTGGTCAGGTAGTCGTCGGCACCGGCATCGAGCGCGCGAATCTTGTCCGCGTCCTCGCTGCGCGCCGAGACCACGATGATCGGCATGCCCGACCATGCGCGCACCGACTCCACCACCTTGACGCCGTCCATATCGGGCAGGCCCAAATCGAGCAGCACAATGCTCGGCGCCTGCGACGAGGCGGCGGCGATGGCGGCATGGGCGGTCTCCACAGCCATATGGCGCAAGCCGTGCGCCTCGAGCGCGGCAACAATAAGATTGCGAACGGCGGGGTCGTCCTCAACGACCAAGATGAGCGGTTTTACGGCAGAGTTCGGCACAGCGCTACTCCTTATCAAACGAAACGTCGGCGGCGGGAAGTTCAATCGTAAAGACCGAACCGTGCGGGTCCGCCGCGGCAACCTCTATGCTACCGCCATGCGCCAACGCAATGGAACGGCAGAGCGAAAGACCCAGGCCAACGCTGCGGTGGCTGTCGGCCAGACCATGGTTGGCGGTATAGAACGACTCGAAGATCCGTTCGCGATCCTCGGGTGCGATGCCCGGACCATCATCGGCCACCGAGCACGCCACGCGTCCATCGTCGACGCTAATCGAAATCATGATATGCGAGCCCGCGGGCGTATAGGTGATGGCGTTGTTCACCAGATTGACCACCAGCTGCACCATCAGGCGCGCATCGACGTTGACGAGCGCCGGCTCATCGCACGCCACCACCTTAAGGTCGTGCTCGCGCACGGCAGGGTTCACGTGGCGCAGCGCCTCCTCGACGATATCGTCCATGAGCTCGAGCGTAGTCGACAGACGCATACCGCCGCCCTCGAGCTTGGTGATGGCGAGCAGATTCTCGACGGTGGCGTTGAGCCACAGCGCATCCGAGCGAATGGATAGAAGCAGGCCGCGGCGCGTCTGGGCATCGAGCACGGCGGTGCCGGTCGAGCCCTGGTCGAGCAGCACGTCGGCATTACCCGAAATACTGGTAAGCGGTGTGCGCAGGTCGTGCGAGATGGAGCGCAGCAGGTTGGCGCGCAGCTGCTCATTTTTGGCAAGCACCGCCGCCTCCTCGCGGGCCTCCATGGCGCGGGCGCGATCGAGCGCCAGCTCGCCTTCGCTCACGATGGCATCGGCAAGTGTCCGTTCCTCGTGCGTTAGCACGTCGGGTTCGGCAACGATAGCCAGCACGCCCACCACCGAGGCGGGGTCGCTCGAGCGCACGAAGCCGTCGCCCGTGCGAACCGTCAGGTAGATGCCATAAAACGCCGAGCCGCCATAAGTGGCATCGAGCGGCGTTCCCACATAGGCGGACGCCGAGAGCCGCGGCGGCATCTGCGGCGCCAGTTCATGCACCGGCGCGGCATCGCCCACGGCCGTGTATGTCGCACGCGGCAGCAGGTCATCGCCCTCGGCGTCGGCGCTGTACCACACGACCGGACAGCCCGAAAGACGCGCCAGCTGCGTTGCCATGGCATGGACAATCTGCTGCTGATCGGCGCACCGCTGCAGCATGCGGTTGGTCTCGAGCACCATATGCGTTCGGCGGTCACTAGCGGCAGCCTGTGCCAAGGCGCGGCGCAGGGCCAACGCAATCGAGCTCGACACGAGCGAGACCACAAACATGATGAAGAACATGCCGGGATAGACGCGGTCGATAAGCGACAGCGAGTAGCGCGGGTCGACAAACAAGAAGTTGTAGAGCGCCACGGCGGCAGCCGAGCTCAGCAAGCAATACAGGCGACTCCAGGTAAAGAATGCGCACAGCTGAACGGCGAACACATAGACAATCATGATGCTCGGCGCGAGACCCGGATGGTCGAGCAGCGCGCCCACAATCGTCGCCGCGACCAACAGCCCTACCGACACGCAGGCGTCATACAGAGGAGTGCGGCGCGTCAGCGTTGTGCGCCGCCACCAAAAGCTATCGGCAATATCACCGTCCGTACGGACGTCCATCAGCGCCCCGCCCCTCTCTCAAAAACAAAAACCACCACAAGGGACAGGCACCTTTGTGGTGGTTTCCCTTGTGGTGGTTCCAAGTGTATAGCCTTTGCAACCGGCGGTCGCTAGACAAACAGCACGTGCGCGAGCAGGGCACACACGCACACCGCTCCAAATACCAGTGCCACGATCGAGATCACGCGGTCGGCCATATCCATGTTGGCACGGTTCGTCAAAAACCGATCTTCGGCGGCGTCGGCGCGTGCCTCACGTACCAGCTCGGCAACCACCTCGCGGCCATCAAGCATCTTTGCATCCATGTTTGCCTCCCCGGCCTCAATCTTGTCCATCGAAAACCAACTCCGTGCAACCTGTCGGCGCCTACGGCCGCTCGTTGGGAGCCAGACGCTGCATCTTGTTCACGGCTTTGAACTTGGTGAACAGCGGCACGTACTCAAAGCTCACGTTGGAGTTCTCCAGGCCGTACCAACGCGCGGGCGTGCCGGCGGCACGGCGGATGATGTACTTGAGCGTGATAGCCGTACGCTCGCTCGGCTCCACATCGCTTTCGGGTGCCAGCAGCTTACGGATCAGGACGAACTTGAACGTGCCGATGTTACCCGGATCCTTGTAGACCGAGTAGTCATGCGTCTGCGGCGGCAGCTCGCCAGTGGCGGCCAGGTCCTGAACAACCTGACGCAAGTAGGCATTGACGCGCTGGTTAATCTTGTAGCCCAGGTACAGATGCACGCGGAACACGTAGTCGGTGCCGAACGTCTCGACCGAATAGGCAAAGGTGTGCGGTTCGTCCATGGTCTCGACATTCACAAACCACCAAGCGTGGGCACGCTTGGGATGCTTGTCCAAGATCGAATAGACGATATCGCGGTCGATGTAGTCGGTATGGGTGTCCTTGGTCAGGTACACGATGTTGTCGCTCATGCGCTCGTAACGGTCGTCGTCGCGCAGGCGCTTGAGCTGCGGCAGGTAGCTACGCAGCGGCAGCAGCGTAAACTGGCGCTGCTCGACCGCCGTGCCGTTGTACCAGCACACCATAATGCCCATGATGAGTGCAGCCATGAGGATGGTGAAGTAGCCGCCGTGGAAGAACTTGGTGAGCGAGCTCACGAAGAAGAAGCCTTCGAGCAAAAGGAAGAAGGCCGCGAAGATCCACGGAGCAACCTTGAGCTTGCGCTCCTCGTGCAGGTAGAAGAAGAGCAGCAGCGTGGTGCACATCATAGTCAGCGTAATGGCAAGGCCGTAGGCGGCTTCCATATGCGCCGAGTTCTGGAACAGCAGCACCACGATGACGCAGCCGACAAGCATGACGTTGTTGACCATGGGGATGTAGAGCTGGCCCTTGGTCTCGGCAGGGTAGAAGACCTGCATGTGCGGCATAAGGTCCAGGCGGCTGGCCTCGGACACCAGCGAGAATGCGCCGGTGATGAGCGCCTGCGAGGCGATGATGGCCGCGACGGTGGAAAGGCCGACGGCAAACGGGCGCAGGCCCGGGGCGAGCATCTGGTAGAACGGGTTGAGGTCGGCAATGCCCATGAGCTCGGGGTTGGCAGCGTTGTTCATAAGCCAAGCGCCCTGACCCATATAGGACAGCAGCAGGCAGCACTTAACGAATGGCCAGGTAGCGTAGATGTTGCCGCGGCCGACGTGGCCCATGTCGGAGTAGAGCGCCTCGGCACCGGTGGTGGCGAGGAAGCAGCTGCCCAGAATCATGATGCCCGCGTGGTTGTTGGGGCTCAGCAAAAAGGCGATGCCGCGCAGCGGGTTGAGGCACAGCAGCACGGCGGGGTGCTGGAATACAAAAAACAGACCCGTGCCGCCCAGGAACAGGAACCACAGCGTCATGATGGGGCCAAAGGCGTGACCGATCTTGGCCGTACCGATGCGCTGCACCAAAAAAAGCGCGATGATGATGGCGAGCGTAATGGCGACGACGCGACCCTGGTCATCGCCCAGCACGGCATGGACCGCCGGGATGGTGCGCAGGCCCTCGATGGCCGTGGTAACGGTAACGGCCGGCGTCAGGATGCCGTCGGCGAGAAGCGCGGCGCCACCCAGCATGGCGGGGATGATAAGCCACTTGCCGCAGCGCTTGACCAGGCTGTACAGGGCAAAGATGCCGCCCTCACCATGGTTATCGGCGCGCAGCGAGATGAGCACATACTTGATGGTGGTCAGCAACGTGACCGTCCACACGACAAGGGAGAGCGCGCCGAGCACGAACTCCTCCGTGACGCTTCCGATGCCGCCGTTGCCGGCGACGAGCGCCTTGGTTACATACATAGGGCTGGTGCCGATATCGCCGTACACCACGCCCAGCGTGACGAGCATCGCCGAGATGCTCACAGGAATCGCAGCGTGCGAGGCTGCCTCCTTGGCCTTTTGTTCCATAAGCCGGTTTCCTCCCAACTTTAATGTTCGAAGGGATTATAGGTAATCGGCCCATGTTTTAATGCACTGTTTTCCCAGCTAAATAAACATTTATACGGCCTTTAGGCCACCTCGGCGATATGGAATGTGACAAAGGGACTGTCCCTTTGTCACATCGCCGCATTCGTTACTTGCCGAGCCAGTTTTTGAACCACCACTCCATGGAACGGCTCATCTCGGCCATAAAGGGGCTCGTGTGCTTGCGGGTGTAGATATCCACCACGCGCTCGCCTACCTCGCGGGCATGCGGACGGAACATCGCGTCCATCTCGGCCACCTGCGCGTCCATGGTCGCAGCATCGGCGCGGCAGTAGCGCTCCTCGTGCACCAGGTTCACCACGGGATGCGCAATGGCCGGACGCTCCTTACGGGGCGTGCCGATGATGAGCATCGACAGCGGCATGGTATAGGGCGGCAGGTCGAGCAGCTCGGCAACTTCCTCGGCATTCTCGACGATATCACCGATATAGCAGCTCCCCAGGCCCAGAGCCTCGGCGGCAACCACGGCGTTTTGCGCGGCGATCACGGCGTCCTGGGCCGCGATGGCAAAGTCGCCCAAACCCGGCGCGCGGCGGGGCGCCTTACCCGTGCGCTCGACAAACTCGGGCTCAAAGCAGCCCACGTGCTCAAACAGATCGATCCACTTGGCATAATCGACCACAAATATCAGTGCCCAGGGCGCCTTGGCGATCATGGGCTGGTGGTCGCACAGGTCGGCCAGGCGGTCGAGCGTTGCCTGCTCGCGGATGCTCACGATGGAATACATCATCATGGCGCCCGCCGACGGCGCACGACTCGCCGCATGCAGAATCGCCGCCCGCTGCTCGTCGGTCACCGCCACGGGACGGTCATCGTCATCACGCGCGAAGGCACGCGTGGAGGAACGGTGCTCCAACGTGTCCAGCACCGCATTGCCCGTCGTCTCGACCGGATAGCCGCACGTATCCACAGCCTTGGTGCAAACCTGCTCGTTCATCGCCCTACCCTCGCCATTTCTTTAAGAAGCCTTTACGTTTCCGTGTAATTCCCGTCCATTATCGCGCAGGTCGCCACTACATTGCGCCACACCGCCGCACGTGCGCGTTAATATGGCTGGTTGTTGTGCGCAGCCACCAATTGCAGCGCATATCTTGGTAACAATCGGGTAAACCCCCGCTTTCGTACGTTTTAGTTTGTGAGGAGTCTCAGCATGTTCGCTGCCGCCATCTCGCTCGTCGGTCTTGCGGCGACCGTCTACCTTGTCTTGCGCGAGGCCAAGGCCATTTGCGCTCAGTCGGGCACCGTTGCCAAAAGCGCTCTTGGGTGGAGCGTCGCCTTCGGCCTGTTCCAGCTCTTTTTGACCATTTGGGGCGCCATTGGCCTCGTCGCCCAAAACGAGCCGCTCGCCTTTGTGATGCTCATCCTGACCAACGCCATCCTCACCGGCTGCGCTTGGGCCAGCATCGCACGCGACCGCATCGCCCCGCGCGTCTTTGCGTTCGCCAAGCCCGACGCCCCCGCCCCCACCGGCAAGCTCGCCCGCCTGCGCGGCGCCTTTGTGGGCAAACCACTCGTCGCCGCCGTCCTGTGCCTGCTGCTCGCCGGCGTCTTTGCGCTGCTGGGCATGGAAGTCTCGTCCAACCACGACTTTACCTGGGTCTACCCCCTGTGCATCCTGCTCGAGTGGGCCATCATCACCACGCTCATGGTCGGCCTGTTCTTCCTGTTCCAGCGCCACGGCGCAGCCCCCGCGGTCTTGGCCTTTGCCCTCTTTGTCCTGGGCATTGCCGAGTTCTTCGTCATCACGTTTAAATCCATGCCCATCCAGCCGGGCGACCTTTCGGCCATCTCCACTGCCGCCGCGGTCGCCGGCACCGGCTACACCTTCTCGATCTCACTGTTCTGCGTGCTGTCCATGGGCTTTACCGCCATCGCCATGCTGCTATGCGAGTACGCCGGCCTGGTGGCACCGCACCGTCAGAAGGGCGCCGCCAACGCCAAGCGCATGCTGCTCACCAACCTGCTCGTGGCGGTGCTGTGCCTGGGCGGCGTGACCGCACACGTCACGCTCATCGACTACTACAACACTCTCGGCATCACCGTCTACACCTGGCGCCCGCTCGAGAGCTACTGGCGCGAGGGCTACCTGCCCGCTTTCATTAGCGCAGCGCAGTCCATCAAGCCGCCCAAACCCGCCGACTACTCCGTCGACGATACCAAAGCCACGCTCAAAAAGTACGCCAAGACCTACGACAAGTCCGACGCGGCCAAGAGCGACGAGCGCGCCGCCGCAAAGGAACAGTTCGACAGCGAGAAGCCCACGGTCATCGCCATCATGAACGAGACCTTCTCGGATCTGTCGATCTACCAGAACATGCGCGCCGGCTACGAGGGTCCGCAGTACTTTAAGAGCCTGTCCAACTGCCTCAGCCGCGGTAAGCTCTATGTGAGCGCCTACGGTGGCGGTACCGCCAATACCGAGTTTGAGTTTATGACCGGCAACTCCATGGCCAACCTGGGCTCGGGCGTGTACCCCTACACCATCTACAACATGGAGACGACCGGGAACCTGGCAGAGCAGTTCAAATCGCTCGGCTATTCCACCACGGCTATGCACCCCAACCACGCGACCAACTGGAACCGCGAGAACGTCTACAAGGACTTTGGTTTTGACCAGTTCCTGTCCATCAACGATTTCCAGGGCGCCGATACCCTGCGCGGCATGGTGACCGACCAGGCTACCTACGACAAGATTCTTGAGCTGCTCGACCAGAACGCCGATCCGCAGTTCATCTTCGACGTGACCATGCAGAACCACTCGGGCTACGATACGGGCCTGCTGCCGGTCGACAAGCAGATGCACCTGAACATCGACACGACCGACCTGGACGCCAAAACCGTCGAGGACGGCACGCTCTCCGATGTCGACGAGTACGTCTCGTGCATCGAGCAGTCCGACCAGGCGCTTCGCTACTTCCTCAACGCCCTGAGCAAACTCGATCGCAAGGTGGTCGTGGTGTTCTGGGGCGACCACCAGCCGTTCTTCCCGTCCAAGTTCAACGATAAGTGGTTTACCGGCGAGGACGACGCCACGCATCAGGAGCGCCTGTGGCAGACCGATTACATCATCTGGGCCAACTACGACGTTGCCGGCTGCGACCAGACGAGCGAGGTCGACGACCTGTCCACCAACTACCTGTCCACGCAGCTGATGCAGCTGATCGGCGCACCGCTGACCGACTACCAGAAAGCGCACATGACGCTGCGTAAGTCGCTGCCCGCCATCAACTCGGTGGGCTACGAGGACGCCAGCCTGCGCTGGGCGCTCTCCTCCAACGTCACCGGTGACGACGCCGCTGCCGCAGCCGCAACCAAGGCGCGCGAGGATTACGCCAAGATGCAGTACTACGAGATGTTCCGTGACGGCAAGAATGTGTACACCGAGCACTTCCAGACCGAGGCCAACGAGACCGACCCCAACCTGGCACCGGGTACGACCAAGATCAAGTAGCGGGTCACTCATAACTGGTTCGTCTGCCCGGCGGCGCGGAACGTAAGGTTCCCTGCTCGGACAGTCCTGCTCGCACGGAGAGCACATTAAGTGCTCTCCGGCTCGTGCGGAACTCGCGATGAACCTTACATTCCGCGTCGCCGGGCAGACGCCTCGGTGTTGAAGCGCGGCTTGTCATGGGGACACCTGCTGAACATATATAAGTTGAAGGCCACGCCATGTGGCCTTTTTGCATCCGGAAACCGTGTCCCAGAATTCACGTCCGGAGTGGGATGCGGCTTCCGCTTACGGCCCCGTTGGGAAACTCCATCCCACTCCGATCGCAAATTCCGGGTCGCAGTTTCCGCCAGAGCCCTCAACCGGAAACTGCATCCCACTCCAGAGGCGAATTCCGGGACACACTTTCCGAAACCCCATCCATCCGGAAAGCCCGTCCCACTCTGAATACATCCAGCGAACGCATGCGAGTGTGTCGTCCAGGACGGTCTCGTCATCGGGGTAATGGAAAATGTCACCCCAGACGCCTGCCACGGTTGCGCCTACAAGTGTCAAATCAGAACCACCCTTAAAAAGGGTGGTTTGCTCTTAGGGTATAACCCACG
>UQDE01000007.1 GCA_900539735.1 uncultured Collinsella sp.
AACCCTGGACCTTGGGATTAAGAGTCCCCTGCTCTACCAACTGAGCTAACGACCCGATATCAACACGAAGCAAGAACTGGGGTGGGTAAAGGGACTCGAACCCTCGACCTACGGGACCACAACCCGTCGCTCTAGCCAACTGAGCTACACCCACCGTGTCCTGTGCGCTTCGCGCTCGACTATTATTGCAAGGAACGCCACGCGATGCAAGCCCCAATTTTCAAGAATTTTGAAAAGAGTTTTTCGAGACCATTTCGAGCAAATCCCACCGGTTTCATAGGAGTAAACTTGCCCCACTGCAAATCCTCGAAAGGACCGTCATGAAAGAACTCTCCAACCGCACGGCAAGATTTACCGATTCGGTCATCCGCCGCATGACACGCATCTCCAATAAGTACGGCGCTGTCAATCTCTCGCAGGGCTTCCCTGACTTCGATCCCCCGGCGCAGCTGCTCGATAGCCTCAGCACCATCGCCGCCGATCCCAAGCCACTCTATCACCAGTACTCCATCACCTGGGGCTCCCAGGCCATGCGCGAGGCGCTTGCCGCCAAACAGGAGCACTTTATGGGCATGCCGGTGAACCCCAACGAGAATATCGTAGTCACCTGCGGCTCCACCGAGGCCATGATGGCCGCCATGATGACGGTCACGAACCCCGGCGATAAGGTCGTCATCTTCTCGCCGTTCTACGAGAACTACGGCGCCGACACGATCCTTTCGGGTGCCGAGCCCATCTACGTGCCGCTCAACCCGCCCACATTCGACTTTGACCGCGAGACACTCGAGGCGGCCTTCCGCGACAACGACCCCAAGGCCATCGTCCTGTGCAACCCTTCCAACCCCTGCGGCAAGGTCTTTACGCGCGAGGAGCTCACCTTTATCGCCGACCTCTGCAAAAAGTACGACGCCTACTGCATTACCGACGAGGTATACGAGCACATCGTCTACGCGCCCCACGAGCACGTCTATATGGCCACGCTGCCCGGCATGTTCGAGCGCACCATCAGCTGCAGTTCGCTGTCTAAGACGTACTCCATCACCGGCTGGCGTCTGGGCTACACCATTGCCCCGGCCCAGATCACCGAGCGCATCAAGAAGGTCCACGACTTCCTCACCGTGGGTGCCGCCGCTCCCCTGCAGGAAGCTGTCGTCACCGCCCTCAACTTCGACGACAGCTATTACCAGGAGGTCCTCGACCTCTACACCGCCAAGCGCGACCTGTTCTGCCAGGGGCTCGATAGCATCGGTCTTGAGCACAACGTGCCGCAGGGCGCTTACTACGTCATGATGGACATCTCTGAGTTTGGCTATGACAGCGACCTCGAATTCTGCGAGGATCTCGCGTCTAAGGTGGGCGTGGGCGCCGTGCCCGGCTCGAGCTTCTTCCGCGAGCCCGTCAACCATCTGATTCGTTTCCACTTTGCCAAGCGGGACGAGACGCTCAACGCGGCGCTGGAGAACCTCAAATCGCTACGTGATAAAATCAAGCCGCGCGGGTAAGGACGGCCCGGCAACTAAAGCAACCAAAGAAGCCCCGCACCGCCGAGTTGCGGGGCTTCTTTTTATAGCGCTTTCTTAAAGGGTTTAGCGCACTATACTTTAGTCACGGAGCAACTCGTCCCAGAGAGGAATACTATGGCAGAGCAGCAGCTTATCGGAGCGCTCGAGGCCGGCGGCACCAAGATGGTCTGCGCCACGGGCTATGCAGACGGTACGGTCCTGGAACGTGAGCAGATCGCGACCACGACCCCGCAGGAGACCGTTGAGGCCGTCAACGCGTGGTTTGCGAACAAGGGCATCGCCGCGCTCGGAATCGGCGCCTTTGGCCCCACCGCGGTCAACCCCGCCTCACCCCAGTACGGCAAGATCTTGGAGACCCCCAAGACGGCATGGCGCTACTTCGATCTGCTGGGCACCATTCAAAACGAGCTCAATATTCCCTGCGGCTACGACACCGACGTCAACGTCGCCTGCCTGGGCGAGGTCACCTTTGGTTGCGCCCAGGGCCTCACAGACGTGATCTACCTGACCATCGGCACCGGCGTGGGCGCCGGCGTGCTATCGGGCGGCAAGCTCGTACACGGCATGATGCATCCCGAGGCCGGCCATATCCTGGTCACGCGCGACCCGCGCGACACCATCGGCGAGCATAGCGCCTGCCCCTTCCACGACAACTGCCTCGAGGGCCTCATCGCAGGCCCCGGCATTAAAAAGCGCTGGAATGGCAAGAGTGCCGGAGACATGGCCGATGACCCGGAGGCCATGGACCTGCTCGCCGGCTATCTGGCACAGGCGCTCATGACCTACACGCTGTGCTACGCGCCGCAAAAGATCATCATCGGCGGCGGCGTGGCCGACCACGCCCCCATCGTGCCGCTCGCGCGCAAAAAGTGCGCCGAGATGCTCAACAGCTACATCGTCACGCCCGAGGTCAACGATATCGACACCTACATTGTCAACAACAGCCTCGAGGGCAAGCAGGGCATCATGGGCTGCCTGGCCCTGGGCGCACAGGCGCTTCAGTAGCAGACGCACCCACAGGGCGTGGCGCGCTCGGCAAATCCAACCTACGGAACGACGCCACCACGCCCCATATAAGCCCTCAAATAAAAAAGGCCGCCTAGGACCAAACAATACGTCCTAGGCGGCCTTTTTGGCGTACATCAGCGACCGTAAGAGATATCGGAGCACAACGCCCGTTACCGCTCCACAGCAGTCGATCATCACATCGGTGATCATGCCGGCGCGTCCCGGCACAAAGAGCTGAATCGTCTCGTCGATCGAGGGAATCAGCAGCAGGAGCACCGCCGTGGGCAGCAGCACGTCAAAGGTGCGCCGGCCCTCAAAATCAAAGGCGTGCGTTGCCAGAATGCCGAGCACCATATACTCGGTAAAATGCGCGCACTTGCGAACAACAAAGTTGGTCACCCATTCATATGGAAGTCCCACGCCGTGCAGGAAACAGCGGATAGCTTCCATGACCGTTAGGCTCAGCGAGCCCGACCCCGAGCCGGGAACCAGCGAATTGCCCCAGATCAAGAGCGCCATCAGGCAGGTCGCGACCGCCCATTTTCGATTGATCTTAACCATGCAGAAGTTATGCCTCCGCGCGGAGCGGCGCGAAGCTGGCGGTACCGCCCTCGATAACGCTCAGATAGGCACGGCCCGTCCGCTTGGCGGTAGAGGACTGCAGGCGCTCAATCTCTTCCTCGAGGATCTGATTGACGCGCTCGTGACGACGATTTTCCATAATGCCGGCGGCAATAGCCTCGGCCCGCTCGATGCTCTCGCGTGAGATACGGGCGGTATCCTCGGGGAACACAGCGCTGTGACGGCCGACATAGGCGGGGGCAGCAGGCTGAGGGGCAGCGACGGGAGCGGGGGCTGCAACAGGAGCAGGCTCGTCAATCTCATCCAGGATCGCGGTGGCGGCGGCCCACATGTCCTCGTGGCCCGAGTAATCGGCCATGGGGACATCAACCTCGAGCGAGGCATCTGGAAGGTCGCCGGTGTCGATGCGATCTTGGGCATCAATCGATGCGGTGATGGCTGCAGGCTCATCGAGGTCATCGAGATCGATGTCCGCGGCACCGGAGATGATAGGCATGCTGGCGAGGTTTGCATTGTACGGCGCAGCCTCAGCCGCCTGCTGCTGGGCAGGAGCGCCCCACAACGAGCTTTCGGCGGCACGGCGGGCAGCAACGGCCTCCTCGTCAGCGGTCATGGCTTCATCAACGTACGAATTGTCGGCAGAAGCGTTCGCGTCCGCCGAGGTAGCGCTGTAGGCGTTATTGGCTGCCGCGTTGGCGACGAGTGCCACGAAAGCCGCCGTGCTGCCCGCAGGGGCGGCCTGGGAGCCAGACACGGCGCGTGCCGCGGCGGCGATGTCGTCGCGATTGAGGGAGCCGGTCTGCCCGCCGTTGGTGAGCTCGTCGATGGCGACTTGATAGACGTCGCGCGAGCGTGCAGGGTCGCAGCTCACCGGCGAATCGTCGTCGAGCATACTGTCGATCATGGACCAAGCCTCGGCCTCGTCCATAGCATCTGCGGCTCGAGCGATGGTAGGAACACCATCATCGGCATGACGGCGCTGGAACGCACCGGTCAGGCCGGAAAGGAATGCCGAGGTAGACTGCTCCGACTGAGTCTGAGAAGCAGAAGCCGCAGTGTAAGGAGTCGCATCCTGCTGCTGGGCTGGAATCGAGGCGGTCTTGAACTCGCTTTGATGCTGATTGAGATTGGCGGCACCGCCCATGGCATCGGGCTGGAACAGACGCTCTTCACGCTGCGCACGGTACTCGGAGATACCCAGCGAAGCGGCATAGATACCCACGCCCGCCACCGCGCCCACGGCGAAGGGAACCGCACCCGCCACGACCGTCTCATTCACCGACGAAAACGGCAGCGTCGCGGCATACATAACCACGGGAGCGGCAAGGCCGATCCCGCACGAAAGTCCGGCAAGGACTGCTCGTTGTGTTGCATCAGAAGAAGCCATGAGCTCTCCCCATCTTCCAGCACCCAAATCGCATCATTCAGTTGGCTGCGCGAGAGAAGATGAAGCGGGGCTATGCCCCAAAGCAACGGTATATGGTTCGTTTCATCTGCGTTTTCCGTCGCGAAGCTTAAAAGCTATTATGCGAAACCGCCCAGTCTATTGCAAGCGACGATGTCGGATTGAAACGGGAAACCTGCTGCTTGCCAGTCTTATGGTCAAAAAAGCGCGGAGCGGCTATATAGAAAAGGGCCGAGGCTCAAAGCCCCGACCCTTTATTGCATTGATGACTATCGCTGCGTGTAGATGACAACCTAGAACGTCTGCTCGTAGTCGCTGTGTTTTTTGGCCGAACGCACCAGGAACTCCTGGTTGGTGTTGGTGCCCTTAAGACCCTTGATAAACGACGCAGCTGCGCGCTCGGTGTTGTTCATGCCGGCAAGAATGCGACGCAGGCCAAAGACAAACGGACGCATCTGCTCGTCAACCAACAGGTCCTCGTTACGCGTACCGGAGGCAACGGGGTCGATAGCCGGGAAGATGCGGCGGTCGGCCAGGTCGCGGTCGAGCTTGAGCTCCATGTTGCCGGTGCCCTTGAACTCCTCAAAGATGACCTCGTCCATCTTGGAGCCGGTGTCGATGAGGGCAGAGGCCAGGATGGTGAGCGAGCCACCGTTCTCGATATTGCGGGCTGCGCCCAGGAAGCGCTTGGGCGGATACAGTGCCGCCGAATCGACGCCGCCTGAAAGGATGCGGCCTGAGGCGGGCGCCGCCAAGTTGTAGGCGCGGGCAAGACGCGTGATGGAGTCGAGCACCACCACGACATCGCCGCCCAGCTCCACGATGCGCTTGGCGCGCTCGATGACGAGCTCTGCCACACGAGTGTGGTTGTCGGCGGGCATATCGAAGGTCGACGCCACAACCTCGCCCTTGATGGAACGCTGCATATCGGTAACCTCTTCGGGGCGCTCGTCGACGAGCAGGCAGATGAGGTGCACCTCGGGGTTGTTAATCGAGATAGACTGGCAGATCTTCTTGAGGATTGTGGTCTTGCCGGCCTTGGGCGGGGACACGATCAAGCCACGCTGACCCTTGCCGATCGGCGACACGATGTCGATGGCGCGACCGGTAATGGAGTCCTTGCCATGCTCCATGCGCAGCGGCTCGTTGGGATAGACCGGGGTGAGGTCACCGAACTTGGGGCGGTTGCGAATCTGCTCGGGGTCTAGACCGTTGACGGTCGTGATTTTGGCGAGGCCGGCGCGCTTGTCGCCGCCGCGCGAAGGACGAAGCGAGCCCTCGATGACGTCGCCCGTGCGCAGACGCGCGGAGCGGATGAGGTAGGCGGGCACGAAGGCGTCGTCGTTGGACTTCATGTAGCCATGGGCATGGATGATACCGGAGCTGTCCGGACGAATCTGCAGGATGCCCTTGATGTCGCGGAAGCCCTCGGCCTTCGCGGCGGTGACGTAGATCTCCTCGACGAGCTCGGCTTTCTTCTTGCCGGTCGTCTCAATCTCGAACTCCTTGGCCTTCTCGCGCAGCTCGGCGACCTTCATGGCCGCGAGCTCCTCGCGCGAAAGCGTGGGCTCGGTGGGAGCGGCATTACGCTCCTTGTTGCGCTGCTTGCGATCGCGCTGGCGGTTGCGGCGGTCGTTGTTGCGCTCGTCCTTGCGCTCGTTGCGCTCGTCGTTGCGCTTGTGCTGGCGACGGTTGGGGCGAGCGCCGTCTTCGGCCTCGGCGGGCGCGGCGCCATCGGTTGCGGCGGCATCGGCGTTAGCCGCAGTATCATCGCTGGCCTCGGCCTTGGAATCGCCCTGCAGCTCGGCCTCGGCCCGCTGCTCGGACGCCTTGGCCTTAGCGGACTTCTTACGACCGCGCTTGGGCTTCTCGGACGCAGACTGTTCGACGTCTTGGGGCTCGGCGGCATCAGTCGATGCATCGGCGGTCGTCTCGGCGGAATCCTCGGACGCACCCTTCTTGGCAGTCTTGGCCTTGGACGTGCGCTTAGCAGCAGTACGATGGCTGCGACCAGGACGGACGTCGGCGGGCTCGACATCGGCGGGAGCGGCCTCGGAAGTCGTAGCATCCTGGACGGGTGCATCGGCAGCGGTTGCAGACTCGGCGGTCGCCGCAGCATCCCGAGCGGCTGCAGCTGCGGCTGCGGCCTTCTCTGCCTCGACGAAGGCCTTGGGCTTGCGACCGCGACGGTGCGGGCGCAAAGCCGGATCGACAACGGGAACTTCGCTGGCCTCGACAGGCGCAGCGGACTCAGCAGGCGATGCGCCCTCCCCTGCCGCGGAACGAACCGAAGCCTCGGTGAGCTCGAGGGTTACCTGATCGGCAACCTGCTCGGCCTTAGCAGCCGTGCGACGGCGTGTGCGCGGTGCCGGCTTCTCGGTCGGCTGGTCGGCGGCAGGTGTCTCGGGCGCAGACGGAGCTGCAAGCTCGGTCAGAGCCGCGGCCTCGCGCTCGGCAGCACGACGGCGGGCGCGCACCACCTGAGCCTCGCTAATCTGCGCCAACGCACGCGCCTGCGCGACCTCATCGGAAATCGGCTCCGAGGAGTCAGCTGCAACGGTGCGCTTGACGCGCGTCGTGCGCGTGGTACGGCGCTTGGGCTTGGTGACCTCCTCGCCGTCAGCAGCAGACTTGGCCGTGCGGCGCGTACGCTTGGGCTTTGCCGGAGCAGCCTCCTCACCAGTTGCAGGCACGGCCTTCTCAGCCGCTGAAGGCGTAGGCGTCGAAGCAGCCTTGGGCGTCTCAGGAGCCGAGGCTTGCGCGGGCGCCGCGACCTGGTCCAACGCAACCGGTGCAGCGGGAGCGGCTTGCGTCGTCGTTATTTCGTTTTCTTGCTGTTGATCAGACACAGTGTTTGCTCAACTTTCTTTTCAAGCCCTGTGATCACATGCTCCCTGCATAAACCTTCAGGGCGGCTAAACAGTCTAGCTCCGTCAAATACCGACGGACATCATTGATCTGTATCGAGATGATTGCGTCATATACGCAGCGTTAGTGTAACACAACCGCCGCCACCTGCAACTTAGTCATTGGGAACGCTCTTAAACGACTAGTCAAAAGGGGCACTCTTTGGTTTAACACCCACAAATCTGACTGCCTCCGCCAAAACTATGGCGGTTTACTACGATGAATCGCTCAACCGCGACCACTCCGAAACTTGTTGAACTAAAACCGTGCAGGTAGATGCCCTGCACTTTTTTGCGAAAAGCTGGCGTGGTTGGAATTTCTCATATTCATCGTAGTAAACCGGCATAGTTTCGTATTTCCAGCAGTTCCAAATTCGTCAATACGTCGGCGTTTGCAAAAAGCCCGACCTCCGCATGGAGATCGGGCTTATAGGGCTCAGCAAAGCCGAACCTACACGGTTAAATGACTCGCAGATTACATCTGCTCGGGCGCGGAAACGCCAACAAGGGTGAGCACCAGGGCGAGCGTCACGCGGACGGCGTCGCAAGCGGCCAGACGGGCACGCGAAAGCTCGGGGTCGACGGGACGGCCCTCGCTCGGCAGAACCTGGCAGGCAGCGTAGAAGCTGTGGAAGTCGCCGGCAAGTTCCTCAGCAAAGTGCGTCAGACGGAACGGGGCGCGGTCGCGAGCGCAGCTGGCGATGAGGTCAGTGAGCTCGTTGAGCTTACGCGAAAGGGCGAGCTCGGTCGGGTCGGTCAGCAGCGAGTAATCGACGTTCTCACCGATGGCCTTGGCGGCGACGGCCTTCATGCCCATCTCGTCAGCCTGCTCGGGCGTAACGTCAGCGGCACGGCGCAGGATGGAGCACACACGGGCGTGAGCGTACTGCACGTAGTACACCGGGTTGGAGTTGTCGCGTTTCTTAACGGCCTCAATATCGAAGTCGACCATCTGGTTGGAGCTCTTGGAGATGAGCGTGTAGCGAGCGGCATCGGAGCCGACCTCGTCGACGAGCTCCTGCAGGGTCACCATGGTGCCCTTGCGCTTGGACATACGGACGGGCTTGCCGTTGCGCAGCAGGTTGACGAGCTGGCCCAGCAGAACCTCGAACTTGCCGGGGTAACCCAAGGCGTCGCAGACGCAGCGGACGCGCTCGATGTAGCCGTGATGGTCGGCGCCCCAGATGTCGATGACGTGGTCGACGCGCTGGAACTTATCCCAGTGATAGGCAACGTCGGAGGCGAAGTAGGTGTACTCGCCGTCGGACTTGATCAGAACGCGGTCCTTGTCATCGCCCAGGTCGGTGGAGCGGAACCACAGGGCGCCGTCCTTGGTGTAGAGATAGCCCATCTTGTCGAGCTTCTCAAAAGCGCGGTCGACGGCGGAGGTGCCGGCGGTCTCGCCCTCGGTGTCCTTCACATACAGCGAGCGCTCGGAGAACCAACGATCGAAGTCGCAGTTAACGGCATGGCAAAGGTCGCGCATGTTGTCGACCATCTTTACATAGCCGCGCTCGCGGAAGCTCTCCATGCGCTCCTGCGGATCGGCGTTGACCCACTTATCGCCGTCGGTGCGCCAGAACTCGGCGGCCTCGTCGATGATGTAGTCGCCGCCGTAGGAGTCCTTGCCCAGGGTCTCGGCAAAGTTGTCCTGATACGGATGGGTCTCGGGATGCTCGTCGTTCTCGTCGGCAACGAAGGCGTCGCGGTCTGCGATCAGCAGCTTGTGAGCCTCGTCGATATCCACGCCCTGCTTGGCGATGATGTCGGCAAGCTGCATATAGCGCGTGCTGATGGAGTTGCCGAAGGTGTTCATCTGAGAGCCGTGGTCGTTGATGTAGAACTCACGCTGGATGTCGTAACCGGCATGGTCCATAACGCGGCAGAGCGAATCGCCCAGAGCGGCCCAGCGGCCATGGCCGATGTGCATGGGGCCGACGGGGTTGGCGGAGACGAACTCGACCTGGGTCTTCAGGCCGCCACCGACGTTGGACTTAGCGAAGTCCATACCCTTCTCGCGAGCCTCGCCAAAGATGGCATTCTTGACGGCAACGGAGAGGTAGAAGTTGATGAAGCCGGGGCCTGCGATCTCGACCTTCTCGATCGCGGGGTCCTCGGGCATATGGGCAACGATGGCCTCGGCGATCTTGCGCGGGGCGCAATGGGCCAGCTTGGCGGACTTCAGGGCCATGGTAGAGGTCCACTCGCCATGAGAAGTGTCAGCCGGTCGCTCGATAGCGCAATCGTCAAGTTCAAATGCAGAAAGGTCGCCGGCCTCCTGGGCCGCAGCAAGCGCAGCGCGTACCAGCTCTTCAATCTTCTCGGGCATAGATCCTCCTTGTGTTAAAGCCCCCGAGCTCTTGGTCACTCGTAGGGCAAAAGCCAGAGTTTGTAGCACTCTATCACAAGCGACGGGCACTGTCGCAGGGTAAAGCCAATCGATATTGCATATGCACAAAATTGACTACAGCTTGCATGGAGTCACTCAAAGATGCCAGTCTGCCTGCAGATTATGCAGGCGTTGAAAATGCATAAAGGTGTGAATGAGCTGCGCCTGTTATCGAATACTCTTACCTATCGGAGTTGTGTGCTTTTCCTGCATAAAGTAAGGGTTTGCGCACGTCAGCGTGTTATTCTAGACATACGTAAATTCGTATAAGTTGGAGGCAGCATGTTCTCAATCGGTCAACACGTCATTCATCCGGGTCAGGGAGTCTGCACCGTCGTCGGTTTTAGGGACGACACACCGCAGCCCATGCTACTGCTCGAGACCAAGCAGGGACATGCGCAGACGATCCTCATGTACCCCGTGGCGCAGGCCGACCGTTTGCACGCCGCCATCTCGCAGCAAGATGCCGAGCACCTGCTGAGCCACTATGACGAGCTGGAGTGCGACACCTTTACCGAGCGCAACAGCTCGCTTGAGGAGACACACTTTAAGCAGCAGCTCAAGCTGGGCGCGCCCGAGACGGTCCGCGTGGCAAAGACCATGATGCACCGCATTCGCCAGGCCGAGGAAGCTGATAAAAAACCCAGCTCCTACTACATGCGCGTACTCAAGGAAGCCAAGCGCCGCTCCATCGAGGAGTTCGCCGTGGCCCTTGGCGTCACCGAGGAGGCCGCCGAAGCCCGCCTAGCCCAAGCCGCCCTCAACTAACCCATCCGCGCCAAAAACCACCACAAAGGGGACAGGCACCTTTGTGGTGGTTTTCTTGTTCTAGTAGTATTCATTCTTATCGATACCCACGAGCACAAGGAGTCTCTTATGGCAGAGCCGCTTACCGCCGGAATCACCCGCGACCGTGCGTTCGAACTGCTCAACGAGCACAACAAAGATCCGTTCCACATCACCCACGGCGAGACGGTCGAGGGCACCATGCGCTACTTTGCGCGCGAGTTCGACCCAGAGAACGAGGAGTTTTGGGGCATCGTCGGTCTGCTGCACGACCTGGATTGGGAGGAGCATGAGGACGACCCCATGAACCACACCATCTATGCTGCCAAGATTCTTAAGGATGAAGGTGCGTCTCCCGAGCTCATTCGCGCCATCCAGACGCACACGTCGGACTTCAATACCTCGCTGCCCAAGCCCGAGCTGCAGATGGAAAAGATCCTGTTTGCCTGCGATGAGCTCACCGGCCTGATCGGCGCTGCAGTCATCATGCGCCCGAGCAAGAGCGTTATGGACTTTACGACCAAGTCGCTCAAGAAGAAGTTCAAGGACAAGCGCTTTGCCGCCGGCTGCTCGCGCGACGTGATTTCGCAGGGCGCCGAGATGCTGGGCTGGGAGCTTCCTGAGCTCTTCGACCGCACCATCGCAGCCATGCAGTCCTTCGCCCCCGACCACGATACCTTCCAGGCCTAACCGCCCGCGCCACTTAAAACCACCACAAAGGGGAAAGGCACCTTTGTGGTGGTTTTTGTTTGCGCGGACGCTAGGGGCGGACCTGGCCGGTGCCTCGAAGCTTGTATTTGTAGGTGGTGAGGGCCTCGGCGGCAAAGGGGCCGCGGGCGTGGAGCTTTTGGGTCGAGATGCCGATCTCGGCGCCCAGGCCAAACTCGCCGCCGTCGGTAAAGCGCGTGCTGGCGTTGGCATATACGGCCGAGGCATCGACCGCATCCAAGAAGCGCTCGCAGGCGTCCACGTCCTCGGAAATGATGGCCTCGGAATGCATGGTACCGTAGCGGTTGATGTGTGCGATGGCCTCGTCCTCGCTCGCCACGACCTTCACGCTCATCTCGAGCGCCAGATACTCGCGACCCCAGTCCTCCTCAGTCGCGGCGACGTAGTCATCGCCCTCCACAAAGCCGGCGTCAGCGCACGCGGAGCACGTAGCCTCGTCGCCGTGAATGAGCACGCCGTGGTCATGCAGCACGGCCACGACCGCGGGCAAGAACGTATCGGCCACAGCACGGTCGACCAGCAGCGACTCAACGGCATTGCACACGCCTACGCGCTGGGTCTTGGCATTGACGATAATATTGAGCGCCTTATCAAAGTCGGCGGATTCATGCACGTAGATGTGGCAGTTACCCGTGCCCGTCTCGATCACCGGCACAAGCGACTCGCGCACACAGCGCTGGATCAGGCCTGCGCCGCCACGCGGAATGAGCACGTCGACAATGCCGCGGAGCTTCATGAGCTCGCCAGTGGCCTCGCGGTCGGTGGACTCAATCACCGACACGGCCTCGCGCGGGAAGCCCTTGGTCTCGAGCGCATCGGCCAGCAGCTCAGAAATCATGGCGCACGAGTGATAGGCTAGCGAACCGCCGCGCAGAATGCAGGCGTTGCCGGTGCGGATGCAGATGCCGGCGGCGTCGGCCGTCACGTTGGGGCGCGCCTCGTAGACCATGGCAACCAGGCCCAGCGGCACACTCACGCGCGTAAGGTCCACGCCACTCGCAAGCACACGGTGATCGAGCACGCGGCCCACGGGATCGGGCAGCTCGGCGAGCTTCTCCAGGCCGGCGGCCATGCTCTCAACGCGCTCGGGCGTCAGCAGCAAGCGGTCGAGCAATCCGACCGAGGTGCCCGCATCACGCGCAGCGGACATATCGAGCTCGTTGGCGGCGACGATGGAGTCGACACCGTTGCGCAGTGCTGCGGCCATGGCGCGCACGGCCTCCTGGCGTTGCTCGTCGCTCGCCGTGGCAAGCGAGGCCGACGCTGCCTTGGCGGCAACGGCAAGATCGTGGACATACGTGGCTATATCGACCGACATGGGCGGCCCTTTCTCCTAGAAGTTTGCAACCATGGTAGCCGATTTGCGCATGACCTCACCTGCGGCGGTAGAATTGGTCAACCCGAAACACCGCAACGAACGGAAGCATCACATGGCGCTCATCACTTCGTACCACGTCCCCGGCCTGTATGTCGAGGACCACAGCATCGACGTCCCCCTTGACTGGCGCGGCCTGGAGCCGATGCTCCTGGCCGTCGGCAGCACCATGCGCCGCGGCGCTATGCCGGCACCAATCGCCGGCGCGCCCGAGAGCATCAAGCTCTTCTATCGCGTGGTTTGCGCGCCCGACCGCATCAACGACGATCTGCCGCTGCTCCTGTTTTTACAGGGCGGCCCCGGCGGCGAGAGCCCGCGTCCGTTGTCGCCCACAAGCGATGGCTGGATCGAGGAGGCCGTCAAACACTTCCGCGTGGTCCTGCCCGACCAGCGCGGCACCGGACGCAGTAGCTGCGTGGACGGACGCACGATCGCGGCCTTGGGCGAGCGCGCCGAGGCAGCCGGCGCCGATGCGGACCGCTCGCAGGCAGACTTCCTCAAGCGTCACCTCGCCAGCTCTATCGTGCGCGATTTTGAGTACCTGCGCCTGGTGGGCTTTGGCGGCAGGCCCTGGGTCACGCTCGGGCAGAGCTACGGCGGCTTTTTGACGCTGAGCTATCTGTCGCTCTTCCCCGAGGGCGTGGCGGCAAGCTTTACCTGTGGTGGCATTCCGCACGTGCCGGCGAGCGCCAGCGAGGTCTACGCGCACACCTTCCCGCGCATGGCCGCCAAGACGCAGCAGTATTACGACCGCTACCCCGCTGACGTCGAGCGCGTGGCAGCCCTGGCCGATGCGCTCGAGGCTCAGAAGCCCGTGCTGCCCGACGGCTCGCCGATGACGGTTGAGCGCCTACAGCTCATGGGCAGCGACTTTGGCATGAAGCCGAGCTTTGAGCGCATGCATTGGATTATCGATCATGCTTTTGCTGACGGCGACGGCACGCTGAGCTGCGGTGCCTCAGTATCCGATAGCTTTTTGATGCGCGCCTTCGAGCGAACCAACACGCGCACGAATCCACTGTACTGGACGCTGCAGGAGTTCATCTACGCCGACGGCGACACCATGCCCATTCGCTGGGCCGCGGCAGAAGAGAAAGCTCATCGTGCCGAGTTCGACACACTCGCGCGCCCGCTCATGTTTACCGGCGAGGCCATGTTCCCGTGGATGTTTGAGCAGATGCCCGAACTTAAGCCCTTCAAGCCGGCGATGGACCTGCTGATGGACGACACCAGCTGGGACAAGATCTACGACCCGCAGCGCCTGGCCTGCAACGAGGTGCCGCTCCAGGCCGCCGTGTATTTCGACGACATGTACGTGGATTCGGGTCTGCAGCTCAACACGCTCAGCCGCGTGGGCAACTCGCACGCCTGGGTGACCAACGAGTTCGAGCACGACGGTCTGCACGGCAGCGTGGTGTTCAAGCACCTCTTCGACGAAGCCCTCAACCGTGGAGATCTGCGCCAAATCTTCTAGCAAAGGAGTGTCCCCAACTGCCGGCACCAAAGGAACGTCCCCAAGTGCCACCCAAGTGCCGGTAACAGCAACATCGCAGGCAGAGGACGGAAAGCGAAAACGCCCCTAAGCGAGCAAGGTGACGTGAAAGAGGAGGGCATTGACCTTTTGGTCATGCCCGACGATTGAACGTCAGATTGCCGCTTAGGGGCGTTTGCAGCGTCGACCCGTTAGGCGAAGACGATCAGATTATCCCTGTGTATCGCCGGCTTCTCGGCCAGATCTGCGAGCAGGCGGTTGCTGGCAATCTGGTCCTGGCGGCGTCCTGCCGCAAGCTCCAGCACGTCCGAATCAGCCTCGGCGATACCGCGAGCAACGACCATGCCGCTCGGGTCGCACACGTCGAGCACATCGCCCTCGGCAAAATCTCCATCGACCTGGCGAATGCCCACCGCGAGCAGCGATGAGCCACGGCTGACCAGCGCCTTCGCAGCGCCGTCGTCAACCGTTACCGAGCCATGTGCCTTGTCACCCAGCGCGATCCACAGCTTGCGGGGCGCAATATCCAGGCGCTCCGCCGGCGGGTCGAACAGCGTGCCCACGCTCTCGCCACGGGCCAGACGCACGAGCGCATCGGGCTCCTCGCCCGAGCAGATCACGCTCTGAATGCCGGCCGTCATCAAAATGCGGCTCGCGCGAATCTTGGTGATCATGCCGCCGGTGCCCACCGACGTCGAAGAATCGCCCGCCGAGGCAATGATCTTGGCATCGATCTTATGCACGACCGGGACGAACTCGGCCGTGGGGTCCTCGTGCGGATTGGCGGTATAGAGGCCATCGATGTCCGAGAGCGTCACGCACAGATCGGCAGAAACCAGGCAGCTCACAAGCGCCGCCAGCGTGTCGTTGTCGCCGAACTTGATCTCATCGACGGTAACGGTGTCGTTCTCGTTGACGACCGGCACCACGCCCAGCTCCACCAGGCGCAGCAGGGCGTCGCGCGCGTGCAGGTAGGACGTGCGGCGCGCCGTGTCGTGACGCGTGAGCAGCACGAGCGAGGTGAGCAGGTCGCGCGCATGGAACTCCTCGTCGTAGGCCGACGAGATGATGCACTGACCGGCCGAGGCGCAGGCCTGCAGGCTCGGCAGGTCGCCGACCGGCTTGCGGTCGAAGCCCAGCACGGGATAGCCGCAGGCAATGGCACCCGAGCTCACCACGACCAGGCGCCAGCCAAGCTCGCGCAGCGCTGCGGCCTGGTCGGCAAGCCCGCCGATAAAGGCGCGGTTGACCTTGCCGTCGGCGCCCACCACCGTGGACGAACCGATCTTTACCACCATCGTTTTATAAGAAGTCGTCATACGTCAAACCAATCGAATGTCGAGCGTTCGGGCGAGCTGGGGCAGTCGGGGCGCCTAGTGCGGAACGGACGAAAATGATCCGTTTTCCTCCGTCCCCTTCGGATCATTTTGCCCAGGGGAAGGCCGAGGCCGCCGCCATGTTCTTGCGCACAAGCTCGTCGCGCACCTGTGCCAGGCCCTGCTCCATGCCCACCACGTAGGTCTGCGGGTACAGGAAGCGCTTATAAGCGGCATCCAGATGATCGAGCGCCCAGGCGCAACGCTCGCGCGCGTCCTCGATGCTCTCGCGAGGAGCAACCGCGCTGCCGTCGCGCACAATCGGCACCAGCAGCTCGCGATACTCCAGCTCGGAAACGTCGGTCACCAGCGCCGCATCGTTTACGGCCACGAGGGTATTGCCGCGCGCGGCGCCCTCCCCTGCCAGATGGTCCTCGTCATAAATCATGTCGCAAACCGGGCCGCCAAAACCGTCGTAATAGCGTCGTACGCGCTGAACACCGGGAATTGTGCGCTTGTAGGGCTGCTCGGAGAGCTTCACCACCGGCGTCCACGGGTCCGTCTCACTCGCACGGCGGGCGGCGAGCTTGTACACGCCGCCCAGCGCCGGCTGGTCGTAGCAGGTCGCGAGCTTGGTGCCCACGCCAAAGCTATCGATGGGCGCGCCCTGGTCGAGCAGCGACTGGATCGTGTACTCATCCAGATCGTTAGAAACCGAGATCCCCACATAGGGCAGGCCCTCGGCATCAAAACGGCCACGGACATACTTGGAGAGCTTGGCGAGGTCGCCCGAGTCAATACGAATAGCCGACAGACGCTCGCCCACCGCCTCCATCTCCTTGGCAACCGTAATGGCATGCTCGCAACCCTCGCGTACGTCGTAGGTGTCGATGAGCAGCGTGCAGTTCTTGGGACTCGACTTAGCAAAAGCCCGGAATGCCTCGAGCTCGGAGTCGAAGCTCATGACCCAGCTGTGCGCATGCGTGCCAAAGACGGGAATACCGTAGCGGCGGCCGGCGAGCACATTGGACGTAGAGGAGCAGCCGGCAACGTAGCTCGCGCGCGCGACGGCCAGCCCGCCATCGGGACCCTGGGCGCGGCGCAGGCCAAACTCGGCAACGGGACGGCCGTCCGCCGCCAGCACCACGCGCGCCGTCTTGGTGGCGACAAGCGTCTGGAAGCCGACAATGTTGAGCAGCGCCGTTTCGAGCAGCTGGCACTCCAGCGCGGGGCCGGTGACGCGAACCATGGGCTCGCGCGGAAAGACGAGCTCGCCCTCGGGAACGGCGTCGATGTTTACATGCGCACGAAAATCGCGCAGGTAGTCGAGGAATGCAGGCTTGAACATCACGCCGCCGGCCGGTGCCTGGAGTGAGGCGAGGTAGTCGATATCCTCGGGCGTAAAGCGCAGATTCTCGACCAGCTCGGGCAGCTCGGCGGTGCCGCACATGACGGCATAGGCGCTGCCAAAGGGATGGTCGCGGTAAAACGCGGTAAAACAACCTTGCTCATTGGCCTTGCCGCTCTCCCACAGGCCCTGGGCCATAGTGAGCTCGTACAGATCGGTGAGCATTGCAATGTCGGTGGGATGAGAGATATCGGTCAAAGCCATGGGGCGACCTTTCGGATGCGTTGTGCAGAGGTTGAGGGTTGGCGAGGCGGGCGTGCGGGCATGGAGCCCAGCGCGAACAGGCTAGTGCAGACCCATGCTGGTCAGGATCGTGTAGCCCATAAAGATGACAAACGCGATGAGAGCAAGGACAATGATGATTTTTTGAGCCGGCGCCATGCCAGGGATCTCGTTCTCGCCCGTAGGCTCCTTGGAGGTAACCATGCGCTGGGCAAAGCTCATCTCGTCGCGGCTCGGCTTGGGATCGACGGACTTGGGACGAGCGGCCTTTTTAGGCTGAGGTTTGTGCGCGGCAGGTGCAGGCTTCGCAGAGGCGGGCTTGGGTGCGGGCGCAGGCGCCGGTACGGCTGCGCCCTTCGCAGCAGCCTCCTCGGCCTTCGCACGCTCGGCACGCAGGGCAGCCAGCTCCTCACGCTCGCGGCGTGCCTCTTCCTGGGCCTCGCGACGAGCTTTCTCGGCGCGGAGCTCTTCCAACTCGGCGCGTTCCTCGGCAGACAGTGGTTGGGACTCAAGCTCGGCCATGGTACAGCCCTTTCTTTTAAAAAAAGCCGCCGACACAATGTCAGCGGCTTATCAAATCCAAGGGTGGAGACGAAGGGAGTCGAACCCTCGGCCTCTGCCATGCGACGGCAGCGCTCTCCCAACTGAGCTACGTCCCCAGGACAAGTTGATATTTTACCTACGGCTCGCCAACTGTCAACGCCCAATACCCAGTCTTTTTGGGACAGGGCTGTTTTGACTGCTTTTCAAACGTCCGAGCCACCCCGATGAATTTTCTGGGACGGGGATTAAAAATCATCGGCGAACGCGCTACTTTGCGCTGGTGAGGACGCCGGTGGTGTCGAAGGCCGGGGTGAAGCTCTCGTCTACAGCGCCGCCTTCTTGCCAAAACATCGTCGTAAAGCCCAGGTCGTCGGCATGGTCGAGCACCTGCTCATACTCCTCGCGCGTCACGGCGCGCGCCAGGTCGCCGCCTTGTTCGCGCATGAGTGCATTGGGCGTGTACTGGTTCATGACCGAGATCGGCACGTCGCCCACCGTCTGCCACACCAGGTCTAACACGCGGCACGAATCGTCGGCATGCCCCGGCAGCACCAGGTGACGCACGATCATACCGCGCTTCATGAGCCCGTCCTCGTCCACCAGCTCTCCCCCGCGGCGCTCGATCTCGCACGTCATCTGTGCCAGGCCCGACACGGCCACGCGCGGGTAATCCTTAATATGAGAAAGCGACTGCGCAAGCCCGGCATCGGCATATTTAAAGTCGGTGAGCCACACATCGACCAGGTCGCCCAGCGCCGCCACGGCACTCGCGCGCTCGTAACCACTCGTGTTGTAGACGATCGGGATGACCAGCCCGCGCGCCCGTGCCGCGGCAATCGCGGCAGGCAACAGGTGCGCATAGTGCGTCGCCGTCACCAAATTGATGTTGTTGGCACCCTGGTCCTGCAGTTCCAGCATAATCTCGACCAGGCGCTCAGGCGAAATCTCAAGGCCAAAATTGCCGGTCGAGATCTCGTGGTTCTGGCAGTAGATACATTTAAGCGAGCAGCCGCTAAAGAAGATCGTGCCCGAACCGGCCTCGCCCGAGATAGGCGGCTCCTCCCACATATGAAGCGCCGCGCGGGCCACCTTGAGCGTGTCGTTAGCACCGCATACGCCGCGCGCGCCCTCATCGCGCGCCGCACCGCAACGGCGGGGACACAAATGGCAGGCGGGCGAAAAAAGTTCGGTCAACGACGTCGGCATAAAAACATGCTCCAAAACAACAATTCAGCAGCTCAAACATAAAGGGCCAGGCCGCGTAGACGGCTCAAGCCCCAAGGCGCCGTAATCGTCCGACACGATTTTTGTAATGTCAAGACTGGAATCGACAAAGTGCCGCTTTATGATGTAGGTATTCCGCCCCCCGCGGAGCAACTGGGTGAACCGTCGCGTTTATTTAGGGAGCCCACACAGTCGTACCTAGTACAGGTATCCTTCGTTGTTAAGGACGCTGGAACAGTCGATGAGGGCACCCACCTGTTTTAGGTGGGTTCATTTTCGTAACGTGGGGGGTGGTTTTCTTTTGCCAAAAATCACCATACAGTCCATATGGATCCCCGCCGGCATCCCGACAAGCCATCGACAACATCCCAATATCTGGTAAGCGCGTGATTATCGCTGCGTGCAATTACATGCACCCCCCTTGGTCGAGTATTATGGTTCAGCTATGCCCTTTGCGCATGGCGTTCTTCTGACCTTTTCCTTCGACGCTTGGCGGTTTTTAGATTCATGGCTTCATCCCCGAGCTACATACCGTACCTATGCGTGGCAGCGGCGGCTTTTATCACGACCTTCCTCGCGGTGCCCCTGGTCAAGCGCTTGGCAATTAAACTCGATGCCGTCGACTATCCTTCTAAGCGCCGCATCAACACCAAGCCCATCCCGCGTTTGGGCGGAACGGCGGTGTTTTTGGGCCTGGTCGTTGCCTGCATTGTGCAAATCCTAGGCACCTGGCACCTAGGCTGGCCACCCGTCCTGGTGCCGCACCCGCGCCTTCACATTAGCTATCCCATGCTGGCGCTCTCCTTTACTGTCATCTTTGCGACCGGCGCTATCGACGACGTCTTCCAGCTCAAGCCCAAGCAAAAGCTGGCCGGACAGGTCCTCGCCGCGCTCATCGCCTGTATCGGCGGCCTAAAAATCGGCGTCATCGTCAACCCGTTTGCCCCCGGCGAGATCATACTCGGATGGCTCGCCTACCCCATTACCGTGATCTATCTGGTGGCATTCACTAACATCATTAACCTCATCGACGGCCTCGACGGCTTGGCCACGGGCATCTGCGGCATCGCGTCGTTCACCATGTTTTCGATGGCCGTTCTCTCGGGCCGCATCGACGCCGCCGCGCTCTCCATTGCGCTCTTTGGCGCCTGTCTGGCCTTTTTGCGCTACAACTTCAACCCCGCAAGCATCTTCTTGGGCGACTCGGGGTCGCTGCTTCTGGGCTTTGCGCTGGGCTCCATCTCGCTGCTCAACGTGAGCCGCACCGCCGCACTCACCTCGCTTATCATTCCGCTCATCGTTGCCGGCGTGCCCATCATCGACACGTTTAGCGCCATCGTGCGCCGCAGGCGCGCCCACATTAGCATCGGGCAGGCCGACAAGGGCCACATCCACCACCGCCTAATCCAAGAAGGCTACAACCAAAAACAGGCCGTGCTGCTCATCTATGCCTGGTGCATCATGCTTTCGGCCGGCGCCGCCGCGATTAACCAGGTCGAGGTGCCCATGCGTGTGCTCATCTTTACCGTGCTCGCCATTGGCTCGGCGGCCTTTGCCAAGCATCTACATCTGTTTGAGCCCGTGCTGCGCCACCATTACAACAAGCGTACGCACGAGGACGAGCTCGTCACCCCCGACGACCCCGCCTTTAAGCAGGAGGAGCGGGCAGCCGAGGAGCGCAAAGAAGAGCGCCACCACAAGCTCTAGGGCAAGCTGCCGAGGATGTGCCAAGGCACCGTTAGCCAAGCACGGCCGCGCCACACCCATCGCACATGCCGCACCACGCGCGTCCCTCTCCCGCCCCTCGCCTACTTACGCACCGCCCCTCCAATAAACGCGTTATCATCTTGACCCATGAACATACGTTAGGAGCAATCATGCCAAACGAGAACAGCTACGAAGTCGCGCTGCAAAAGAGCAACGCCATTCGCGAGGGCCTGGCCAAGACGCCCGAGAAGTTCACCATGCTCACCGGCGACCGCCCCACCGGCCGTCTGCACCTGGGCCACTACTTCGGTACCCTCAAGGGCCGTGTTGAGCTGCAGAACATGGGCGCCAAGACCAACGTGCTCATCGCCGACTACCAGGTCATCACTGACCGCGACACGACCGAGCACATCCAGGACAACGTGTACAACATGGTCATGGACTACCTTGCCTGCGGCATTGACCCCGACAAGACCATGATCTACGTGCACTCCGCTGTGCCCGCCGCCAACCAGCTCATGCTGCCGTTCCTGTCGCTGGTGTCCGAGGCCGAGCTGGCGCGCAACCCCACGGTAAAGGCCGAGATGGAGGCCTCGGGCCACGAGCTCACCGGCCTTCTGCTCACCTACCCGGTGCACCAGGCCTGCGACATCCTGTTCTGCAAGGGCAACGTGGTGCCCGTCGGTCGTGACCAGCTACCGCACATCGAGCTTACCCGCACCATCGCCCGCCGCTTTAACAACCGCTACGGCAAGGTGTTCCCCGAGGTCGATGCGCTGCTGTCCGAGACCCCGCTGCTGCCGGGCCTGGACGGTCGCAAGATGAGCAAGAGCTATGGCAACGCCATCAATATTTCGATGACCGCCGAGGAGACGGCCAAACGCATCAAGAAGAGCCAGACCGACTCCGAGCGCATGATCACATTCGATCCCGAGAACCGCCCCGGCGTGTCTGGCCTGCTTTCGACAGCCGCCATCTGCACCGGTCGCTCCGAGGTCGAGATTGCCGAGGAGATTGGCATGGGCGGCTCCGGCCAGCTCAAGAAGTACGTGACCGAGGCCGTCAACGAGTACTTCGCACCTATCCGCGAGCGTCGCCAGCGCTACGAGAACGATCTGGATTACGTGAAGGACGTGCTGCACGAGGGCAACCGTCGCGCCAACGAGATCGCCGAGCAGACACTGGCCGAGGTTCAGGACGCCATGGGCATGGTGTACTAGACCGATCTGCTGGCTTGAGCTTTCGATTGCTTTAGGGCGGGCGCTACGGCGTCCGCCTTTTTTGGAGCCGGACCGCTTCGGCTCCGTCCATCGCACCCCCCCTCGACAAACAGGAACAGGCCCGCCGGCAGCTAGTTGCCAGCGGGCCTGTTCCCGAAGTACACCGTTGAATCGCACAGAGGGGAGGAATGCGAATCAAACTCAACAGGGCAGGCTTTTTCATCGCCTATTGCCTGCTCCGTTGCTGAAACCAATATAGTTCACCGTGGTTTACTTTCTGACGGCAAAGTACGCCACCACACCTTCTCCATAAGTTAGCTCTGGTAAACCTACAGCGTAAAACCACCACAAAGGGGACAGGCGCCTTTGTGGTGGTTTTCGCCACGGCAGAACCGCTAGAGCCCGGCAGGCCAGCGACAGGCGGCCAAGTCGACGTGCATGTCGTCCTTAAACGCCACACCTTCCCCTAGCAAAAGCTCACGTTGAGCATCGGGACCGCCAAAAGCGAAGCCCTCGCATATGTGCCCGTCGGCAAACACCACGCGGTGACAGGGAATCTCGCCGGGGCGCGGATTACTATGCAGGGCATACCCCACGTACCGCGCACTTCGTGGACGACCGGCAAGCAGCGCCACCTGGCCATACGTGGCGACCATCCCCTCGGGGATCTGCTCGACCACCTCGTACACCCGTTCAAAAAAGCCCTCAGACGCCATTGCTCGCTCCCTTCCACCCGGAAAAGCATAAACCACCACAAAGGTGCCTGTCCCCTTTGTGGTGGTTTATGGCAGGTCGGTTAGTTGGCGGGCTGGAAGAAGGCTACGGCGACGGCGCCGGGGCCTACGTGGGTGCCGATGGTGGCGCCGATGGTGTGAACGGGCAACTCGCCCTCGGTGTGGCCAGCCCACAGTGCCGCGCTGTCCTCGACATACTTCTTGAGCACCGCATCCGAAAGGCCCGTATAGCCCAGCGCCAGCGGCATGGAAAAGTCGATGCCGCCTGACTTTTCGACCTTTTGGTTCAGCAGGTTGCGGCCGTTCTTGGAACCGCGCGCCTTGCCCAACTGCACGATAAGGCCGTCCTCGACAGCCACCACGGGCTTCACGTTGAGCAGCGTGCCCACGGCGCCGGCCGCAGCAGATAGACGACCGCCGCGAACCAGGTACTCCAGCGTCTCGAGCAGGCCGATGACGACCACGCGGTCACGGACGGCCTCGACGGCCGCCGCGATCTGGGCCGCACTACGGCCCTCGTCCACCAGGCGCAGGGCATACTCGACCAGGACACGCTCACCCAGAGTGACGTTGTTGCTATCCACCACGTACACGTCGCCGCCCGGCGCCTCGGCAAGTGCGGTACGGGCACTCTGATTGGTGCCCGAAAGCTTAGCGCCCACGGTAATAATCACAGCCTCATCGCCGGCATCACGCGCCTCGGCAATAGCCTGCGAAAACGCGTACGGGTTGACCTGGCCGGTCTTGGGCAGCACATCGCGCTCCACGAGCATCTCGTAAAAGCGCTGGTGATCGATGTCGACGCCATCCATGTACACATCGGTGCCAAAGGTGACGGACAGCGGCAGAACACGCAGAGCGGGGTGCTCAGCCGGCGACATATCGCTCGCGGAATCGGTAATAATACGAATGGACATAGCGAATCCTTTCTTTCGCGGACCTCTCGCGGGGAATTTTGACAGCAATGCCCCGGCACGGCATACGCACTCAAACGGGACTATGCAGTTGTTAATTGGAAGCAAATGCCTTGGCGGCCTTAGATCTCGCGCAGGGTGTTGAGAATCGTGCGCAGCGACGCATACATCTGCTCGCGCTGCTCCACACCCATAGCCTTACCGGTGGTATCGAGCACCTCGCGAATGATGCGGTCCGCCTCGCTCATGCTCTCGCCGCCCAGAGCGGTCAGGCGCACCGGAGCACGATACTTAACGGCGGCATCGCCCGAATCATCGACCTCGACGTAGCCACCCTCCTCCAGATGCGCCAGCGTACGCGAGACGGCGGCGCGGGTCACGCCTGCCATGCGAGCCAGGTCGGCGCCAGTCAGGCCGTCCTTGCTGCGCTCAAGATAGTACAGGCACATAACGTCGGAGCCCTTGAGACCCAGCCTTGCGCCCTCAGACGTCTTAATGCGCTGGATCTCCTTGTAGAGTCCGCTGATCAGTCCGACAAAGTCCTCGAAACGTGTCTCGTCGCTCTGCTGCATGGGAGACGACCGCCTTTCGCTTGCATAATGCTAACGGGTAAACATCTTAGCCGTACTTAACGGCCGGCAGCCCTGCACGCCCTATTTGTTAACCCATCAACATAAAAACCACCACAAAGAGGACAGGCACCTTTGTGGTGGTTTGGGCCGGCGAACATGATCCGCAGGCGTCGCTACAGCTCCACGCAGGGATTGTCGCGGGTCACAAGCGTCTTAACGACAACCGTAGCGCCCAGATAACGCTCGAGCAACTCGGCGAGACGATCAACGGCAGCCTGGCAATCCCCCATCCGCTCGGGCTCCACGCACTCAATCGCCAGGAACGCATCGGCCGAATCATCGGACAGCGCCGTTCGAACGCCGTCGCGCCAGTTCCAGCAGCGGCACACGGCGCCCGCATCATCGATGTAGGCGAGCTCGCCGGGCAGCGTCGGATCGTCCGCCTCCTCGCCAAGCGGCCAGAACGCATCGCCACCGTCGGTCACCTTCAGGCGAAGGTCTCCCTCGATCGCATGTAGGTCCTCGCCTCCGACGGGCAGCGCGTAGGTCAACGACACCGTGTTGTAGATGTCCACCGCGGGCGCAATGTGGCCCACCGGCTTGCCTTTGAGCACGCGTTTGAGCAGGTTCTCGATTGAGCAACGCGCGCCCTTTTTGGTCTTGAACAGACGATAGGCCTCGCGCCATGCCTTGACCGGTGCGTTCTCGCTGATAGTATCGCTGGTCAGATGACGCTCCGCATCGATATTGGCGCGGTCGAGCAACGCCGCAATCGCATCCACGTCCTCTTGAGGAATCTGAGCCGTGGGCTTCATGCCCTCCACGACCACAACACCGACCGCTGCCTGCGGAAACAGCTCCCAGAATGAATCCTCGGCAATAAAGCTCTTCATACGCTCTCCCTTCATTGTGCGCGCCCGAGTGAGGGCGCCTAAACAAAAAGCGCCCTCACAACGGCCACCTTCAAAGTCCTACGGTGCCGTCACAAGAACGCTTGCGCTGTCCCCATCCGGAGAAGGGGACGATATGTCAGGCGTATTGTAACCCGAGTCATCCACACGAGCAAAACCACCACAAAGGTGCCTGTCCCCTTTGTGGTGGATATGGACTAACGGCGAAGCTAGTGGCGGAGTCCCAGCAGGCCGCGGCCGCGATGACGGGCCTCGGCGGACACCTGGGCGTGCGGGCCGGCGGCTTTGACGGACTCGGGCAGGTGCGAGTACTTCTTCTCGAAGTTCTCCTCGAACATCACCGCCAGGTTGTGCGCGGCCTCGTCGTAGCGCGCGGTGCTCTGCCAGTATTGGCGCGGCACCAGGATGCCATCGGGCACGCCGTGGCACGTCGTGGGAATGTCGACGTTAAAGATGTCGTCGTGCACGAACTCGCTATCCTCGATGGTGCCGTCGAGGGCGCGTGCGACCAGCGAGCGCGTGTAGGCCAGCTCGATGCGATGACCCACGCCGTAGCCGCCGCCAATCCAGCCGGTGTTGACCAGGTACACGCGTGTGCGGCCGTCGGCAATGCGCTCGCCAAGCATCTTGGCGTAAACCATGGGGTCGAGCGGCATAAACGGCTCGCCGAACAGCGAAGAGAACGTGGGCGTGGGCTCGGTGACGCCGACCTCGGTGCCGGGAATCTTAGCCGTAAAGCCCGTCACAAAGTGGTACATGGCGGCATCGGCCGTCAGGCGCGAGATGGGCGGCAGCACGCCAAAGGCGTCGCAGGTCAAAAACAGCACGACGCTCGGAGTGGTGCCCATGCCCTTAGTCCACGCGTTAGGAATGTGCTCCACGGGATAGGCCACGCGCGTGTTGTGCGTGATCGAGATGTCGTCGTAGTTGGGCTTGCGGTTCTCGTCGAGCACCACGTTTTCGCAAATGGCGCCAAAACGGACGGCGTTGAAGATCTCGGGCTCGTGGAAGGCGTCCAAGCCCTCGCATTTTGCGTAGCAGCCACCCTCGATGTTGAAGATGCCCATGTCGGACCAGCCGTGCTCGTCGTCGCCGATCAGCAGGCGCGTGGGGTTGGCAGAAAGCGTGGTCTTGCCCGTGCCGGACAGGCCAAAGAACACGGCAGTCTCGTGCGTGACGGGATCCATGCTGGCCGAGCAGTGCATGGGCAGCACGTCATCCTCGACGGGCAGCAGATAGTTCATGACACTGAAGATGGACTTTTTGATTTCGCCGGAGTAGCCGGTACCCGCGACCAAAATCACGCGCTCCTGGAAGTTGATGACCACGGCGGCGCTGGAGTTGAGGCCCTTGATGGCAGGGTCGCACTGGTAGCCGGGTGCCGCGAGCACGCAGAAGTCGGGCTCGCCGGTGCGCGCGATTTCACGGGCGAGCGGACGGGCGAGCATTTGCTTAATGAAGAGTGCCTGGCTGGCACGCTCGCAGGCAACAAGCAGGCGACGCGTGTGGTTGCGGTCGGCGCCCGCCATGCCGCGCGTGACGAACACGTCGCGCTCGTTGAGATAGTCGACGATGCCGGCCTTGATGGCCTCATAGCTCTCGACGGACAGCGGGCGGTTGACCGCACCCCAGGCGATCTTGTCGTGAACATCGGGGGTGTCAACGATAAAACGATCGTTGGGCGAACGACCAGTGCGCTCCCCCGTCTCGATCACCAGCGCGCCGTTGGATGCCATGCGGCCTTCTTCGCGGCGGATGGCGTGCTCGACGAGCTCCGCGGCGGGTAGATCGACCAGCAGACGGGGTTGATTCTCGGCGGGATCTTCAACGAGTGTAATACCAAAGTTGGACAAAACTTCTGCAGGGGTAACACCAGGCATGGGGCCTCCTTTAAAAACGCGACACGTGGACGCGGCGCGCACTTTACTCACGTAAAGCCCGTTGTACCCGATATGCAAAAACGTTTTTGCGACAAGGGCGGCAAGCCCGCCCAACGGTCAAAAATCGCAGGCAAGCGGCCTAGTCATTGGGGACGTTTTTAAACGCCTAGTCATTGGGGACACTCTTGAACAGGCAACATTCAAGGAGTGTCCTCGGATGCCGGCACTTAGGGACGTTCCCAAAGTGCCGGCACATAAGGAACGTCCCTAAGTGCCGACTACAGCGGCAGGTTTTGGCCGAGTATGGCTATGGCGCTCATGAGGACCAGCATGCCGGCAGCGTAGGGTAGCACCGCGCCCAGGAGTTCGGCATCCTTACCGCGCACGTGCACGGCGGCAAGACCAATGGCGAGGGTCTGCGGCGAGATCATCTTGCCGGCGGCAACGCCAAGCGCGTTCAGCGCAACCATCCAGTAGTCACTCACGCCCAGCGCGGTGGCAGCCTGGCTCTGGATGGGGCCAAACAGCATGCCCGAGGACGTGCCCGAACCGGTCACGAAAGCACCGACCGCACCAATCCACGGAGCCAGAATCGGGTACAGACCGCCAGCGACCGCAATGCAAAATGCGCTGATCGACGAAATCATGCCGGCATAGCCCATCACCTTGGCGCAGCCCAGCACCGAAAGCATGGTGATAACCGTCGGCATCATCTGCTTCACAGTCGCGGCCAGCACCTCGCCCATCATGCGCGGCGAAGCGCCCTGAATGGCACCGCCGACAAACGCCGCCAGGAAAATCCAGACGCCTGGCGTGTTGATCCACGAAAACGTAAGCATACCGGGATTCTCACCGCAATACACCTGCACATGGCTCGCAAACGGCGCGAGCGCAGCATGTACAGCGGGCACCAGGTTGGACGTACCCAGCAGCAGTACAAAAATCAGAATGAAGCACGACCAGGCCGAAAGCGCCGATTTAACGGTGAGCTGTTCGCCGGCCTCGATATTCATATGGAAGCGTGCGTCCAGATGCCCCGACTTCTCGGCACGCATGGCAAGCGCAGCTGTCAGCGCGAGCGAAACGATGGATCCTACGACCACGGCCAGCTCGGGGCCCACAAACATGGCAACGACCAGAGCCGCGCCGACAAACGACACGCCGGAGAGCAACGCCACGCCGGCAACACCGTGCAGACGCTCGCCCACACTCGCGGCATTGCCCTGGTCATCGGCAACACGGCCCGCAACCAGCACAATAAATAGCGGCATCACCACAAAGAACGGTGCGAGCTGCACCAGCTGAACGGTCGCTAGGTGAAGGGAATCCAAACCCACCAGGTCGGCAACGGACACCGTGGGGATGCCGATGGAGCCGTAGGGCGTGGGCACGCCGTTGGCCAGCAGGCAGATGAGCACGGCAGGCACGGCCTCAAAGCCCAGGCCCGCGAGCATGCCGGCGGGAATGGCGACAGCGGTACCGAAGCCGGCCATGCCCTCCATAAAGCCACCGAAGCACCAAGCCACGAGCAGCGCCAGCAGACGGCGGTCGCTGCTGATGGAGGTGATCATGCTGCCGATCACGTCCATGGCGCCCGTACGAACGCACAGGTTATACGTGAACACCGCGGCGATGATCACCAGGACGATGGGCCACAGAGCCATCAAAAAACCTTCGAGCGAGGCGGTCGCGATCTGCGCTGCCGGCAGGTGCCACCATGCGAAGGCAAGCAAGCACGAAAGGACAAACGATCCGATAGCGGCCTTCCAAGCTGGCCATTTAAAGCACAGCAGCATCACGACCAGCCAAATAATCGGCACAAGAGCCAGTAAGAATGCGGCGACGTCCATAGGTAGAAGCTCCTTGGTACCGCATGGGCGGCATCGGGGGTGTCACAAAACTTCAACAGGATACCGCACGTTTACCGACAAATTACAGCCGCCCGCCGAAATTATTGAACAATCCGTTCAAAAACACGAACGAACACCGTCGCGTCTATACTAAAGCGCAGCAATAGAAAGGACTCCGCTTTGAGCATCACGCCCCTCGATAGCATTCGCCGCGCCATCGCCCGCCGCAACGGCGTCTCCAACCCCGCTGCATCGAGAGACGGCGCCGCGAAGGCCCAGGGCGGCCGCATCGAGAACGGCCTCTTCCCTGCCTCGCACACTGCCGAGGAACTCGCACGCATCCAAGAGCTGAGTCAGCGCAACGCCGGCGGGCCCGATAGCAGCCAAGCCACACGTCGCCGGCGCGAACGCGATCGCAAGCCCGGCCCCGTCCGCCGCATGGTCAACGCTTGGTGGAACCGTCTGCTCGGCGCCGTCTACGGCGGCGGCTTCTCCATGCAGGAAGCGGAATACGAGGAGCACGCCACCAGTCGCGACTATCTTTGGAACACCCTGGGCACCGCCGTATGGGGCATGGCGTTTCCGCTGCTCACCATTGTGTCGACGCAGCTCGTGGGCGCCGAGGAGGCCGGCAAGTTCTCCATCGCCTTTGTTACCGGCACGCTCATCATGATCGCGTGCAACTACGGCGTGCGCAACTTTCAGGTCTCGGACATCGACGAAAAAACCTCCTTCGCCTCCTACCAGCTCAACCGTTGGCTTTGCGGAGCGCTCGCACTAGGCTGCGGCCTCACGTACAGCAGCGCACGCGGCTACGATGCGCAGATGGCCACGATCGGCCTGGGCGTCTACCTCTATAAGGTGATCGACGGCATCGCCGACGTGTACGAGGGCCGCCTGCAGCAGGCCGACAAGCTCTATTTGGCCGGCATGAGCCAAACGCTGCGTTCCGCCGGCGTCATCGCGGTCTTTAGCGTGGCACTGTTCCTCACGCGCAGCATGCCCATCGCGGCCATGGCCATGGGCATCGCCGCGATTGCCTCGCTCGTGCTGGTCACCGCCCCGCTCGCCCTGCTCGAGACCGAAAAATCACGCCGCATGAGCCTGCGCGAGGCTGGCCACCTGTTTATCCAGTGCGCCCCGCTCTTTGGCGCACTGTTCCTGTTTAACCTTATCGAGAGCATGCCCAAGTTCGTGATGGAAGGCGCGCTGGCCTACAAGTATCAGCTGTACTTTAATGCCCTGTTCTTTCCGGCGCAGGGAATTTTGTTGAGCATTGGATTTATCTATAAACCGCAGCTCCTGCGTCTGTCGAGCATTTGGGCGAATCCGCGCAAGCGTCGCCGCTTTGACCTGATTATTGTTGCCGTTATGGCGCTGATCGTGGTCATCACCGGCGTGTGCGCCGCATTTATGGCAGGTCCCGGTATTCCCCTCATGAGCTTTATGTACGGTCTCAGCTTTGAACGCTACCGTACGCTGGCGCTGCTGATGGTCGTCGCCGGCGGCGTCACCGCGGCCATCGACTTTATCTACGCCATCATCACGGTGCTGCGCCACGCTGGAGACGTCACCAAGATCTACCTGATCTGCTTTGCCGTGAGCGTGGTGCTCCCGGTGATTCTGATCAATCTGCTCGGCCTGATGGGCGCCGTCGTGAGCTACCTAGCCATCATGGCCCTACTGCTGGTACTGTTGATTATCGAGTACGCCCACATCCGCCAACGCATAGAGAGGGACCGAAATCCGTACGGCGCCTAATTCGAATCAATTTGAAGAAAAGAAACGTCGATGTTTTGGCACCAACCTCTTGCGCCGTTATTCCCCGGGGCGAATATTAGCGTAGAACTCCGCCCCGTCGTCCAGGCGCAGGATGCCCACGCGGCCGAACTCGGAGCCGGTGGCGGCGGCGCAGTCGATGTCGATGCGATCGGGCACACCGGCAGTGTCCTCGCCGCCCAAGCGCACGATCTGCCCGCGTCCCGATTCCTCATCGAGCCCCGCCAGACCACCGACCTCGCAATAGCGCCCAAGCGATACCGTGGGCGTGTGGCCGCTCACCACGACCGGGCCCTTGCCCTCGGCAGAAAGCAGCCCGGTCGGCACATCCCAATAGCCGTGACGAATCCATAGCAGGTCATCGGACGACTGCACCGCGAGCATCTGCTGCAGCAGCTCGCGATCGGCACCCACCGCTCCGACGCCATCGGCACAATCGACGCCATGCTCAAGCAAAAACGCGCGCGCCGCCTTCATCTCGATTCCAGCATGTACCAGCAGATACGGGCGCTCCTCGGTCTCGATCACCGCGTAGAGCGGCAGCGCGGCCATCCAACGCACGAGCTCCTCGTATGCCTCAAATTCCATGTCGTTGAGCTGCTCGCGCGTCGTCCAGCCACCGTTGATATCCCAGGTCTCGGCATCGAGCGGATCCTGACCAATGATGGCATCGAGCATGATCTGCTCGTGATTACCCTTGAGCACGTGGGCGTTGGGCAGCGAGCGCACGAGCTTAATAACGCCGACCGGATCGGGCCCGCGATCAATCATGTCGCCCAGCACGTACAGCGTGTCGTCGGACGTCAACGAGATCTTAGACAGGGCCTCGTCAAGCGCACGCACGTGCCCGTGAGCATCAGATGTCACATAGATCGCCATGGTACGCCTCTCCTTGCATTGCGGCCGAAGCCCGGCTCCGCAACTAAAACTTCAAGTTGAACTTAAACGTTACCCATTGTACTCCGTTGCAATAAAGCTGGAAAGGGTTTCCGAGCAGAGGCAAAGACGGCAGTCGTCTATGACGATATCGCGCACGCCCGCAATCCAACCCCATAAACCCACCATCTTTGGGTACAAATAACCGCAGGCAACTGACCGTGCCACGCCAACCACCCAGGAGCGGACACTCCCTATGAACCAGATTCTTCTCTTTATCGGCCTCGTCATTATTCTGTGCCTGACCATCAAACCCGTCGGCAAAAAGCTCCCCTTCCCCACCCTGCTCATCTTTATCGCGCTCGGCATGCTGTTGGGCGTCAACGGCCCGGCGCATATCGACTTTAGCGACTATGCGCTCACCGAAACCGTCTGCAGCACGGCGCTGCTGTTCATCATGTTCTACGGCGGCTTTAACACCAATATCGACCGCGCCAAGCCCGTCGCTGCGCCGGCGGTGCTGCTGAGCACGCTCGGCGTCGTCATCACTGCCGGCATCACCGGCGTATTCGCCCACTTTGTGCTGGGTTTCGACTGGATCGGCGGCCTGCTGCTGGGATCGGTCGTGGCGTCCACCGACGCGGCCAGCGTCTTTAGCGTTCTGCGCGAGCACAGCCTTTCGCTGAGGGGCGGCACCGACTCGCTGCTCGAGGTCGAATCGGGCTCCAACGACCCCGTCGCCTACATGCTCACCGCTGTGCTCGCTACACTCGCGGCCGGCGGCGACATCAACATTCCCGCACTGCTGGCCAAGCAGATTATCCTGGGCGTGGGCCTGGGCCTTGCCATCGGCTGGGCGGCGGGCCGCCTGATTGAACGCGCGCACGCAACGGCCAAGGACGCGCAGACCATCTTTTTGTTCGCCGTGGCCATCGTCGCCTACGCGCTGCCGAGCTACCTGGGCGGCAACGGCTTTTTGGCTGTATACCTGGCCGGCATTGTGCTGGGTGCCAGCGACATCACCGGCAAAGTCGAGATGGCGCACTTCTTTGACACCCTCACCGAGATGGCAGAGATGACCATCTTCTTTTTGCTGGGCCTGCTCGTTACACCCGCACGCCTGCCGCAAATGCTGCTACCGGGCCTGGCACTCATGGCGTTTATGCTCTTTGCGAGCCGCCCCATCGCCGTAGGCATGCTGCTGGCGCCGTTTAGGACGAACCCTCGCCAGGTTGCGCTCGTAAGCTGGGCGGGTCTGCGCGGAGCAGCTTCGGTCGTCTTTAGTCTCTTTGCCGTGGTGGCCGGCGTTCCCGGCGGACACGACCTATTTGACCTGGTGTTTGTGATTGCCGTGTCGAGCATTGTGGTGCAGGGCTCGCTTCTGCCGGCGGTGGCGAAGAAGCTCGACATGATCGATGCGACCGGCGACGTGCGCCGCACCTTTAACGACTACCGCGACGAGGACGGCATGTCGTTTGTAAAGCTCAAGGTGGGCGCTGGACATCCGTTTGCCGGACGCTCGCTCGCGGACATTGGCAGCGCCACAGATATGCTCGTGGTCCTGGTGCTGCGCGACGGTGCGCACCCGGTACTGCCCAATGGCGACACCGTGATCCAGGAAGGCGATCTGCTGGTGATGGCCGCCCCAACGTTCGAAGAGCGTGCCGAGGTTACACTGCGCGAGGTCACCGTGACACCCCACGGTCGCTGGGCCGGCCAGCGCCTGTGCGATGTGTCGCAAGGCAAGCATCCGTTTATTGTGGTGATGCTCAAGCGCGAAGGCCAGACGATCATCCCCGATGGCAACACTCTAATATACGCCGGCGACGAAGCCGTCATTGCCACGCTGGCGTCGTAGCAGCCCGTCCCAAATTAGCTGCCCCCATCCCTCTTCAGCTACTAGCTGTCACCCACGGCAAAGTCGCGGAGGTCGAGGCCCTCGCGTTCGGCTCGGGCCAGGAGCTCTTGGGGCGACTCGTCCTCGATATCCACCACGTCGAGCAGGGCGGCGGGAAAGTCCACGCCGGCCGCACTCCCCGCGCGATCGAGCAAGCTCTCGTGCAGCTGACCTACATCGACATTGATTTTAATGCCGCAGCTTCCCACCGGGTAACCGCTGTTGATTAATCGAGCACCATAAATGAGATGCACTAAATCTCAGACAACGCCATAATTAAACATTGGCCATCAGGGGGGTTGCGGACAATGGACAAGCTCAATGCCATGACGGAACAAGTCAGAGATTTTTGTGATGCGCGCGATTGGCGCAAATATCACACGCCAAAAGAGCTCGCCATCGGCATGGCAACCGAAGCCTCCGAACTGCTGCAGCTTTTCCGCTTTATGAGCGACGAGCGCATTGCAGAAATGTTCGATAACCCTGATCAGCGCCAAGCCATCGAAGACGAAGTCGCTGACACGCTCCTCTTTCTCCTGCGTTTCGCCGACCTAAACGGAATCGACCTCCCAAAGGCGCTCTCGTCCAAACTCAAACGCAATGGCGAGCGCTATCCCGTCGACACCAGCTCCAGCGAATATAGAAAGGCGGACCACCATGAGTAACGAGTTCGCCCTTCGGCAATACACGCTTCCCCTACCCCAGCCCTTCGAGACAAGCAAATCGCTGCAAGACTTTGGCACGCCAAAGCCAGGGTCGCACCACGACGAAAGCTGGCCTGTTCTCTACATCCTGACCAACAGCAAAAACAAAACGGCGTACATCGGTCAAACGACCAATTATCGACGCCGCATGAAGCAACACGCCGCAAACGATGACAAAGACTTCGACCGGACCCTTCTGATTGACAACCCAACCTTCAATCAATCAGCAACATTTGAGTTTGAGAATCGACTTATCGAGCTGTTCTGCGCTGACGAAAAATACCAAGTAACCAACGCCAACAATGGCTATGCCCAGTTCGATTATTTTGAGCGACCTCAGTATCGCCAGAAGTTCAGAGACCTCTGGACGAAGCTTCGCGAAGAGAACTATGCGATCCACCCCATCGAAGAGCTCGAGAACACTGACCTGTTCAAATTCTCGCCCTTTAAAACGCTCACGCCCGATCAATACGAAACGATTGAGGCGATTTACAGGCGGCTCGAGCAAGAGCATGAAGACATTAAACACGGCGGTCCCAAGAAAGAGCGCGTAACCGTCGTGAACGGCGCGCCGGGAACAGGCAAAACAATCCTCGCCATCAGTCTCATGTTCAAAATCAAAAATGAGCCGAACCTTTCCGGTCTGCGGGTCGGCTTCGTGACGCCCATGGAGTCTCTGAGCAAGACGCTCAAAAAACTCACGCACTTCCTCCCCGGGCTAAAGCCCGGCGACATCCTGAGCCCCAGCGATGTCGCAAAAAACGATCGGTATGACATCTTGCTTGTCGACGAGGCGCACCGACTGGGAAACTACTTGACCGCCGGCGCCGGCATCGGAGCTTTCTACAACACATGCGAACGACTCAACTTGCCGCGCACGAGTAACCAGGTGGATTGGATTTTCAAATGCTGCGACAAGGCGTACCTGTTCTATGACCCCAAACAGCAAGTCCGCGCATCGGGACTCAACCGAGATGGCCTTGAGCAGCGACTCAACCAACTCGAAGAAGCTGGCATCGAGACCGAAGAATTCAACTTGAGTACCCAAATGCGTGTGCGTGGCGGCGATGAGTACCTCGATTTCGTCTACGACCTGCTTGATAACAAAGCGTACATGCATGCCGGCATGAAGTTTGATGAGCTCTTTGCCTCTCAGCCTTACGACTCGCAAGCCGGCGATCCTGACAGTGATATCCCCAGGTACCAGTTTGGCATAGTCGACCGGTTTGAAGATTTCTGCTCCCTACAGCAGGCCAAAGAAAAAGAAGTTGGGCTGTCCCGTATGACAGCCGGTTTTGCTTGGAAATGGGAAAGCAAGAGCAATAAAGATGCGTTCGATATCGTCATCGAGGGCATTCCCAAACGCTGGAACTCGACCCAGAAGGATTGGGTTAACTCCGCCAACGCCGTCAACGAAGTCGGATGCATTCATACGGTACAAGGCTACGATCTCAACTACGGATTCGTAATTCTGGGTCCCGACATTTACTACGATTCGAACAAAGATGCAGTCTACGTTAACAGAGCGAACTTCAAAGATGCCGTTGCCAAGAAAAAGGCAAGCGACGATGATTTGCAAAAGATTATCGTCAACGCCTACTACGTCCTCATGACGCGCGGCATGCTAGGAACGTATCTCTATGTGTGCGACCCCGCGCTCAAAGAGCACCTTTCACGGTATATCCCGGTGGTATAGACCTAGCGACCGCGCTCCCCCATGTAACCATCCTGTAAATCATAGCGGCGCAGTCGAGTTTTACCGTGATTCGGTCGCGCCTGGCGCTCCACTGTGCTAAAGTATCCCGAACGTTCAAACGACTACGAGGGGGAACTAGAAGATGGCACGTGTGCACAACTTCTCAGCTGGCCCGGCCGCGCTGCCCGCAAGCGTGCTCGCCGAGATCGCCGACGAGATGATGGACTACCGCGGTTGCGGCATGTCCGTGCTCGAGATGAGCCATCGATCTAGCATGTACCAGCAGATCATCGACGACGCCGAGGCAACCCTGCGCCGTCTGCTGAGCATCCCCGACAACTACCGTGTCCTGTTTTTGCAGGGCGGCGCCACGCTGCAGTTTGCGGGCATCCCCATGAACCTCATGCGCCGCGGCCGCGCCGGCTACGTCGTGACCGGTAACTTTGCCAACAAGGCGTACAAGGAGGCCGCCAAGTACGGCGAGGCCGTGCTGCTCGCGAGCTCCGAGGACACCAATTTCGACCGCATACCCACCATGGCCGACGTCAACGCGCGCATTGCCGCCGAGGCCGCGGGCGACGGGCTCGACTACGTCTACATCTGCCAGAACAACACCATCTTTGGCACCATGTACCACGAGCTGCCCGCTTGCGGCGACGTACCGCTGGTCGCCGATGTCTCGAGCTGCTTTTTGTCGCAGCCGCTCGACGTCGAGCGCTACGGACTCATCTACGCCGGCGCGCAGAAAAACGCCGGCGCCGCGGGCGTCACCGTGGTTATCGTGCGCGACGGCCTGATCGCTGACGGCCCGGCCTTTGCGCAGACGCCGCAGTACCTGGACCTTAAGACCCAGGCCGCCAAGGGCTCCATGCTCAACACGCCCAACACCTTTGGCATCTACGTGTGCGGCAAGGTGTTCCGTTGGGTGGAGCAGACCGGCGGACTTGCCGCCATGGCCGAGCGCAACTGGGCCAAGGCCAACCTGCTCTACGACTTGCTCGAGAACAGCAAACTATTCCACGGCACCGCGCAGACAGACAGTCGCTCCATCGCCAACGTCACGTTCCGCACCGGCGACGCCGACCTCGACGCCGCCTTTGTTGCGGGCGCGGCAGAGCACCAGATCCAAAACGTCAAGGGCCATCGCCTCGTCGGCGGCATGCGCGCCAGCGTGTACAACGCAGTCACCATGGAGGACGTACAGGCGCTGGCCACGTACATGAAGGGCTTCGAAGCGCAGCATAGTTTGAGTCCGCGATCTAACTAGCCCGCAACACGCGGGCCGACCAGCCACTTCAAACCACTTGTTTTAGACAAACCTGCTAAGGAGTTTTCCATGCGCAAGATTAAAACCATCGATGACATTACCAAGGACGGCAAAGTCGAGTTTGGCGAGGGCTACGAATTTGTGAGCACCGCCGAAGAGGCCGACGCGATCCTGATGCGCTCGACCGACCTGCACGGCTACGAGCTGCCCGAGGGCATCCGCGCCATCGCCCGCTGCGGTGCCGGCGTCAACAACATCCCCGTCGAGGAATACGCCAAGAAGGGCGTCGTCGTCTTTAACTCCCCCGGTGCCAACAGCAACGCCGTCAAGGAGCTCGTCCTAGGCATGCTGGTGCTCTCGAGCCGCGGCGTGGTGCAATCGATGAACTGGGTGCGCGACAACGCCGACGACCCCGAGATTCAGGTCGATGCCGAGAAGGCCAAGAAGGCCTTTGTGGGCCGCGAGCTCAAGGGCAAGCGCATCGGCGTCATCGGCCTGGGCAACGTGGGCTCCAAGGTCGCCAACGCCTGCGTCGACCTGGGCATGGACGTTTACGGCTACGACCCGTTCATTTCCGTCGAGCACGCGTGGGTGCTGAGCCGCGAGGTGCAGCGCGTGGGCACGCTCGAGGATCTCTGCCGCGGCTGCGACTACCTCACCGTGCACGTGCCCAGCAAGGCCGACACCATCGGCATGATCAGCACCGAGCAGATTAACCTGCTGGCACCGGACGCCGTGCTCATCAACTACGCGCGCGAAACCATCATTGACGAGGACGCCGTCGACGCCGCCCTGCGCGAGGGCAAGCTCAGCTGGTTTAGCTGCGACTTCGCCACGCCCAAGACGGTCAAGATGCCCAATACGTTTATCACCACGCACTCGGGCGCCGGCACCGGCGAGGCCGAGGCCAACTGCGCCGACATGGCCATCAGCGAGCTCAAGGATTACCTGGAGAACGGCAACATCGCACACAGCGTCAACTACCCCGCCTGCAGCATGGGCAAGGCGCGCGCTGCAAGCCGCATTGCCTGCCTGCATGCCAACGTGCCCAACATGATCGGCCAGATCACGGCCATCCTGGCCAAGGACAACGCCAACGTGCAGCGTATGACCAACGAGTCCGCCGGCGAGAACGCCTACACCATGTTCGACACCGACGAACACCTAGACAGCAGCACCATCGAGGCGCTCAAGCAGATTCCGTCGATGTATCGCGTGCGCGTGATCAAGTAGCGCCGACTGACCTGACGGGCAGCTCCCCATGTGGCCTGCCCGTCACTGACATTGAATGCCCGCGGGGGTGCCTTTCGCACGAGAGGCGCCCCCGTTTTTGTGAGCGCTCCATTAAATGCACCGAGCCGCTTCTTGGCATACAATCTGTATGTTGACCTAACTATCTGTGAGGTGCCTATGGTTGATACAGATTTTGCCTGGTGGCTTACGCAAGGGCTCGTGCGGATCGACAGTTCCGACCCAGGTGCGTATGAGGGCGAGATTGAACGCTATATCAAAGCGTTGGTTGAGGAACGGTTGGCGCAGCTGAGCCATCCGGTACTCGATGCCGTGCAGGTTGAGGAACTCGAGGTGCTGCCCGGGCGCCGCAACCTTATGGTCACCGTGCCGGGACTGAGCGACGAGCCACGGCTCGTCTATATCTGCCATATGGATACCGTTACACTGGGCGATGGCTGGGACGCGGACATTCCGCCGCTCGGAGCGATCGTGCGCAACGATAAACTCTATGGCCGCGGTGCCTGCGATATGAAGGGTGGCCTGGCCTGCGCCATTGCCGCACTGGTCCATACGCTCGAGCGCGTGGCGGCAGAAGGCAAGCTGCCCCGCCGTGGCTTCTCACTCATTTGCTCGGTCGACGAGGAGGACTTTATGCGCGGCTCAGAGGCCACGATCGATGCTGGCTGGGTCGGCTCGCGTGAATGGGTGCTGGACACCGAGCCCACCGACGGACAGATCCAGGTGGCGCACAAGGGGCGTACGTGGTTCGAGATTGAAATGACTGGCGTGACGGCGCATGCGAGCCAGCCCTGGAAGGGCGCGGATGCCGTCGCTGCCGTGGCCGAGGTCGTGTGTTCGCTCCGTCGCGCGTTTGTGGCGCTGCCCGCGCACGATGAGCTGGGGCCTTCGACCATCACGTTCGGCCAAATCGAGGGCGGATATCGCCCCTACGTCGTACCCGACCGCGCCAAAGTCTGGGTCGACATGCGCCTGACCCCGCCGACCGATACGGCCGCCGTAACGCGCATGGTAGAGCAGGCCATCGCCGTCGCCGAAGCCGCCATTCCCGGTTGCCACGGCAGCTACGTCGTGACGGGCGACCGCCCCGCCATCGAGCGCGACCCAAACTCTCCCCTTCTAGCAGCGCTCAAGCGTGCCGCCGATGACGTGACGGACGCGGACACGACCGTTGGCTTCTTTACCGGCTACACCGACACCGCCGTCATTGCCGGCAAGACAGGTAACCGCAATTGCATGAGCTACGGTCCCGGGTCGCTCGCGCTCGCGCACAAGCCCAACGAATATGTGCCCCACGCCGATATCGTTCGTTGTCAGCAGGTGCTAATCGCGCTCGCCGATAACGTGCTCTGGGACGCGAGCGGCCAAGTTGGGGCATAATAAGCCGCGAACAAACCGACTCGCGCGTTAGGACCGCCCATGAAAGCACTTCCGTTTCCCTGCATCCGCCCGGCTCAGGACCGCGTGCTCGAGGCGCTGCCTGCAATGGGCAGCATCCTAAGCGGCAACGATGCCCTGCGCGGAGCCATTGCCGATGGTCTGATGCTCAAGGACCCGGGTGCGGCGTATTACGTGTACGAATGCTCGGGCGAGCCGGGACGTGTGACGGGTGTCGTGGCGATCTGCCCGACGAGTGTACTTGCGGGCGGCAAGGGCGATGCCAGCGCCGACGTGGCCGCCGCCGCGCGCGCGATCGCCGAACTCAAAGTTCAGCCGCGCCCCGTGTCGCTCGCCTACGAGGCGTCGCCCGTCATGGACTTCATCCTGGGCGCTGCCAAAGAGGGCGCCTCGCTCTACGCCGTCACCGACCCCGCGGGCATTACGCACCGCGTGTGGGAGGTCAAGCGCGAGGACGCTGTTGCCGCCATCCGTGCCATGCTCGACCAAGTACCAGAGCCGGCACTGGCCGACGACCCCGCCTACGCTGCCGCGCTGGCCGGGGCGTCGCAGCTGCTGGCCGATGAGGCCCGTGCCGCCGGAACGTACACCGGCAAGGAGCCGTTCAACTTTGCCGTAGCTGCGCTCTTCCCCGCCGCGCAGGTCAGCGGCGGCGCGCCGCAGGTTCCGACGGGTCTGCTCACGCACCAAGTCGCGCGGTTCTAGCAAGACCAGACCGTCCAGCACAAAAATCGGCAGCTCAACAAACAGGGGGCGGAGATGCAGCAGGTACATGCATCTCCGCCCCTTTTGCGTCGAGAAGTTATGCCGGCGACCCGTGCCGCCACGCTCACGTTATCCCCGCTGCGGGCCTGCTGCCGCCACGAGCGGTTCAAGCCCCAGCTCGCGTGCGTAATCCTCCTGCGTAAAAATCTCAATCAGCTCAAACGTGTCGGATTCGTCGTCAAACGCAAAGTGCAGCACCGCGCAGTTGCCCGGCACGCGATCGCGTTCGTCGGCCGCCGCACCCTTCACGTGATCCATAAACTCCTTGATGGCCGAGCCATGGCTTACCGCGAGCACGCACGTATGGTCCGGACGCTGCATAAGCTCGATCAGCGTCGCCACCATGCGCTCGCGCACTTGCATCTGGCCCTCGCCGCCAAACTGGCAATAGAAGTCGCGCCACGGGCGCTCGGGCATAAGCATCACGCGCTCGGCCTCAAAGTCGCCAAAGAACCACTCGCGCAGACCGTCCAAGCGCTCGTACGCCAAGCCCGGCCACAAGTTGGCGATAGTCTGCTCGGTGCGATGAAGCGTGGAGGTGTAGGCATGATCGGGCTCAATGCCACGCGCACGTAAAAACATGCCGGCGCGCGCCGCCTGGTCGCAACCCAACTGCGTAAGCGGCGAGTCACTCCACCCCTGAATGATACGCTTAAGGTTGAATATCGTCTGTCCATGACGGACCAGATACAGATCTTTATTCATAGGGGTCCTTTCGTTCGTTACCAATCAAGGAGCGAAAACGCACCGTCGCAATAGCCAAAATGAAGCACGGCACCGTTGTCGGGTAGCTCTCCCCTGCCAGTCACATACTCAAGAAACTCCTGGCAGGAAGAGCCGTGGGAGACTGCCAGCACACAGTCGTGCTGCGGCCTGGCCATGATGTGGGACAGCGCCGCGACCATGCGCGACTGGAGCTCGCCTTCAGACTCGCCACCAAAGGCCACCGGATAATCACCCCAGGGCTGCGGCGGCATCTCGCGATTTGATGTACCCTCCAGCGAGCCCAAATGCCACTCGCGCAGGTCATCGACCAGCTCTATCGAGCGGCCCTCACCAGCAATTAGCTCAGCCGTATGCCGCGCCCGGCCCAACGGCGAGGAATACACACGGTCAAAGGTCACGCCACGCGCCTCAAACGCCGCGCGCGTCGCCAGCGCCTGCTCGCGCCCGCGCGCCGTAAGCGGCGAATCGTGCCCACCCTGCAAAATGTTCTGCACATTGAGCTCAGTCTGCCCATGCCGCACCAAATACAAATCTGCCACACGTCCTCCCCTCGCACCACCGCAAAGGGGACAGGTACCTTTGTGGTGGTTTACCGCCGGATCACACCGCGGTGACGCTCAGCTACACCAGTACGTCGGCAAGCGGGCGCTTGGGTACGTGGTGCACCTGCGCCTCGTCGCGCCAGTAATTAATTGAGCCGTCGGGGTTGGAATCGATCGCATCGATCACCTGCGTCTCGGCCGGAACGCCAAACGCCATGATCAGCTTGAGCTCATACTTGTCGCTATCGAGCCCCATGGCATCGATCGCGTGGGGCGTAAAGGCCTTGAACATGCAGGCAGCCACCTCGGGCGTGGCGCTGCGGGCGGCGAGCATCATCGTCTGCGCGGCAATGCCCGTGTCGACCTCGGTAATGGGAGCGGCAGGCTTGCCCGGAACGGCGCGCTCGGCCAGAATCGCGATGTAGCCGGTCGGGCGCTCGCCCTCGGCAGGACCCGGCCAATCCTTAAGCGCGCCGGCCCATGCAAGCTCGTCAAACACGCGCGCGCAGTCCTCGGCACCGCTCACCACATGAAAACGAAGACGCTGAGCATTGGCGCCGCAGGGAGCCAGGTGCGCCAGTTCCGCCAGCTCGAGCAAAAACTCGCGCGGCACGCGCATGGACTCGTCAAAACGGCGGCATGTACGGGCACGACGGACCAGCGCATCAAACGCGTCCAAGCCGAGCTTTTCGCAGCCTTGCTTTGCCATCGATTCGACACTCAACGGTGCCTCGGGAACTGCTTCGTTCATAGGGACCCCCAATACAAGCCAATTGTCCTTAGGAAAATCTAACCTAAAACGTAGGCAATAACGAACAGGGCTGCAATGTTCTACACCTGTTGAATAGAAAATTGCGACGTGGGGAACAACGGAAACAATTCGGGACCTTTGGGTTACGTTTCGCCCTCCCCGACCCATACGCCAGCGCCTTTAGGCGATACTGGTTGTAACGATCAAGGCTTACGCCGCACGGAAAGGAGACATTATGGGCATCTTTAAGAACGATGACCAAAAATCGAGCCAGTTTGGATTTGACGAGAAAAGCATGGCAGGCAAGGCCGTCAAGGCCGTGCGCTGGATTTACGCCATCACGGGCGTCTTGGCGCTCATTGCTGGTATCGCGCTGCTTTTTGCACCCGCCAAGTCCCTCGTCTTTTTGACGACTGTCCTGGGTTTTTACTTTGTAATCACTGCTGCCATCAGGCTGTTCACTGCCATTTTTGAGCCGCTGCTGCCCACCGGCTGGCGCGTGACGAGCATCATCTCCAACCTACTCATTATCTTGGGCGGCGTCATAATCCTGCGCAACCAGGCCTTCTCGACCGCGACGCTCACCACGATGGTGGTTATCGTAGCCGGCTTTGGCTGGATTGTCGAAGGTGTCATGTCCATTCTGGAGTCCGAGCTTTCGTCCAACCGCACCCTCGCTATCCTGAGCGGCGCACTCTCCATCATCGCCGGCATGTTCGTGTTTATCTATCCGCTATGGTCGGCCAAGATGCTCGTCATCTTTAGCGGCGCCGCGCTGCTGGTGTTTGGCGTAACGCTGATCGTTCGCGCTATTCAATTTGGCAAACTGGTGCACTAGATGCCGCGAACGCTCTTTATTGATGCCGACGCCTGCCCGGTCACGCGCGAGTCGATTGACTGCGCGCGGCGGGCGGGCGTCGCCGTTGTTATCGCCGGCAACAGCACGCAAAACCTGGAACGGCACATTCGCCGCGACGACCCGCGCGATGCCGAGTACGCGCGACGCGGCTTTTGGGTCACGACGCTCGATGTGAGCGTTGGCGCCGACAGCGCCGACTTTGCCATTGTCGAACGCCTGCAGGCGGGCGACGTAGTCGTGACGCAGGACATTGGCTTGGCGAGCATGGTGCTCGGGCGCGATGCCGCCGCCATCGGCGTGCGCGGGCGCGTCTACGATAAGGCGACCATCGACATGCAACTGTTTATTCGCCACGAGGAAAAGAAGGTACGCCGCGCCGGGGGACGCACTCGCGGACCGGCGGCATTTACCAGCGAAGACCGGGCCCGCTTTAAGCGCAACCTCACCGAGCTGCTGCGCTAACCAAGGTAGATTTTCGGGACATGCCCGGAAATCTACCTTTTTGTTTTGAGCGGTGTGAGCGCTCGGAATCCATGACTCAACAAAAAAACGGGCTTCAAAATGCCATGCGTCGCCGCATTGCGCAGGCGCCGAGCATGGCTATTTGAAGTCCATTTTTAGGCCTACTTAGAGGCCGAAGGCGGATAGGATAAGGCCCCAGCCAGCGCCGATGACGTACATCATGACCAGGAACACGGCGTTTTCGCGAGCGCTGCGGTTGGTGCGGAACAGCACCAGGTAGCCCACGCCGGCGGAAATGAGCGTGCCGGCGAGCATCGGCGCCAGCTGTAGCGCGCCCTCCAGGTACAGCTGCGTAATGACCACGCTCGCCGAGCAGTTGGGGATCAGGCCGACAAGCGCCGAACCCAGGACGGCGAGCGTCTCGTTGCCACGCAGGAACTGCTCGATCGCGGACTCGCCGAAGGTCTCGAGCACGGCGACCAGGACCAGCGTCACCAGGAAAATAAAAACCGAAACCTGCACGGTGTGCGAGATCGCGCTGCGGATAATCGACAGGACGGGCGCACCTTCGTGGGAGTGACCGTGGTCGTACCCATGGCCGTGGTGGTGCTCATGCTCGCCTGCGTGACCGTGGTCATGGCTGTGTCCGTGGTCGCGCTCGCGTTCATCTTCATCATCATCGCAACCGCAATGGTCGCGCTCGCACAACTCGTGGATGTGATCGGCGCTCACGCCCGCCTCGGCCACCTCGTCGATGATGTCACCGCCGCTGTGGTCGTCATGCGCGCAGTTCACATGAGCCGGATTGGCAGTGGTCCCCAACACGGTACGACGAATCGCCGCATGCGCACGGGCGTTGCGACGCAGACCGCGAATGGCGGCATCTACGATAAAGCCCGTGACCAGTGCGATAAGCGCTTTCGAAGCCAAAAGCATCGCCATAGTCTGCACGGGAACCTGCTCGGCAAGTAGCAGCGGCAGCATCTCGTCAGAGGTCGAGAGAAACACCGCCACCAAGGTGCCCAGCGTCACGACGCGACCGGCGTACAGCGTTGCCGCCATTGCCGAAAAGCCGCACTGCGGCACCATGCCCAGCAACGAGCCAACCACGGGACCCGCGGCGCCGGCGCGCTTGATGGCCCCGTTAACGCGGTCGCCCGCGACGTGCTCCAAGGTCTCGAGGGCCAGATACGTCACCAACAAAAACGGCACCAGCGAGAGCGTGTCCTTGCCGGCGTCGAGCAGAATATCAATCAGCAAATCCATGACGGATGGAACCTTTCGTGTCTTTCGGCAGCATTGTAAAAGTCCTAGCGGTCAACTAGGGTATTGTAGTTGTCCTAGGCGCGGTGCCAATAGTTGCCCATGGTAAACTATCATCTCGCCACATCTTAATGACCCTGAGCCGCACGACGCGGCCCATCCAAGGAGCAGTTATATGAACGTATCGCAAGCACTCGAATACGAGCGTCAGCCGTTTATCCCCATGTTTATCTATGGCGACCACGGCGCCATGGAATCCGAGCGCCAGAAGGGCGAAGAGGCCCTCAAGGTGCTTGAGACCGAGTACTTTACCGCCGAGGGCGACCCCGGCTTCGACTTTGCCACCGTGCGCGACCTGGCTGACCGCAACCGCGACCTGTGCGACCAGATTGGCGAGGCACGCCTGCGCAACGTGACGCCCGCGACGCTTTCGCGCGGCCTGTCCGATGCCGACACCTGCGCCGCCATCGGCAAGATGCAAAAGCGCACCGCCGCGTCCGTTATGCGCGAAATCCGCGGCGACCGCGACGCGCTCGGCGTGGCCTACGCCCGCAAGCCCATCCAGGGCACCGTGCTCGGTATCGACATCGAGACCATCGGCCGTGCACCCGAGCGCGGCTATATCATCAACGTGGGCTGGGAGATCATGGAGCTCACCAGCGACGCCGTCCCGCATGACGCCGAGGCACACTACTGCGGCCTGCCCGACATCTACCGCGGCGAGGATGTGCCGCTATCGAACATCCATCACATTACCTGGGACGACATCGACGGCAAAAAACCATTCCGCGAGAACAAGGAACTGCAGAAGCAGCTGCTCAAACTTATGAAGAAGTACCCGTACATGGCGCATAACGCCGCGTTCGAAGACAGTTGGTTCAAGATCCACCTGGACGGTTACGCCGAGGCACGCCGCGCCGGCAAGATCATCGTCATCGACTCGCGCCAGATCTGCCGCAGCCTGGATGCCGACGTCCGCTCGCTCCCCCGCGAGTCCGCGCCCGCCGCGCTCGAGAACTGGGCGCGCCGCCGTGGCACCCTCGCCGCCGACGCCAACGAGCAGCACCTGGGCCTCGACGACACCGACCTCATGCTCCGCACCGTCCAAGCCGAGTTCAACCTCAAGAACCTATTCGCGAAATAACCGATCCATCTGCGGGAGCGCCTGCCAGGCACAGCGCAATCCGTCTGGGCACACCGACACGCAGTAAACTAGGGCGCAGCCTTATGGCTGCACCCTAGTTTTCATCAAAACGAGCAAATACGCGTGCTTCACATAGTCGGCAGGTTGGCCCACCTACATTTTTCGAGTTGTTCGGCCAGCTGAACCACTAGTCAAGGCCCCTTGAACCGCAATCGAAGCTAAAATCGCCTTAATTTCGCAACCAAGCCCCATAAATCTACCTGAATCAATTCGAATAGGACGTTGCGATCGCACCATTTGTATAGGATAAGGCCGAATAACTCAAATTATGTTGGTGAGGCATCTGAGCGGTCGGCAAAAACGCTTAGAAGCTACGAATCCGCAACTAAAGTTCATCAAAAAGGGGCAGCCGGCAGAAACCTCCCCAGCCAAAGCTGCTCCCTCAATACGACAGCTCAAAAACCCACCGTTCGCAGAAGATAAGCCGCGCCCCAATACCGTTGCCCGAAGTTTCGGGCGTATGCGGCGTCCGCTATGCCATCATGCGCGTATGGGAATCATTCTGTCACATACCACGGCACGCGCTGTATACCAAACAGCCAACTCGCTCGCAAGCTACGCGACCGGTCCCATACCTATGGAAAAGATCAGGGTGTCTGCGCCGACCACGTCCGACCTGGAAGCGGCACGAGCATGGCTCAACAGAAAGAATGTCGATTCTGAACGTATCCATGTGCTGACGTTTTCCAATAATGCCAAAAGGCACCGCAAGGGCTGCATCTGCCACTGCACGCGCTATACGTTTGATGCAGAAAGCTACCTAGAACTCGAGCCGAACGTCTACATCGTCGATATCAAGCTGTGCGCGTTAGAAGCAACAGCCGACCTCAACCTTTCGGAGCTCGTTGAGTATTACTTTGAAATCTGCGGCTCCTACGCGCTTGGAACGTCCGACGAAACTCAATATCGCGAGCGCCCAGCCCTAACCAGCGTTGAAGAGCTCAGAGCCTTCTTTTCAGAGGCACCGGGGTATCGTGGATCTAATAAAGCACTTAAGGCACTTTCTTATGTACACGAAGGCTGTCGCTCCCCACTCGAAACGGCGTTTGTCATGATGCTGACAATGCCCAAGTCAATGGGTGGCTTAGCCATACGCGCTATCAAAACGGATTATCCGATCCCAGTCCCCAAAAGATACGCCGCCCTAACGCGACGGACGGTTTTCTACCTCGACGCGCTGCTCGAAAATTCGATGACCGATATCGAATACAACGGCTTTTACCACGACGAACCCGAGCAGCAATCAATTGACGAGGAGCGCCGAAACACGCTGCGAAACATGGGATATGCCGTTATCACGGTTAATCGTCATTCGTTTTTCAAGCAGTCCGCTTTTAAACGGGTCATGGAAGCGATTCGCATTCGCGAGAAGATATGGCCCGGTCGACTCCCGGATAACTTCGCCATCCTGCAAGAAACTCTTCGTCAATTTGTCTTGCGGCGCTACTTCGAATACGGTCGCCGCGTCCTGGAGACACTCAAAGAAGAAGAGGCCGCCAAGCGCGAAATTGCAAGCCAATATCCGCAAGCTGATGACCCGAGCATCAACGATGTGCCCGAACCCGACGACATGCAACACGTCGGGGCCCTTGCTGAGGAAATCAATGGGGCTTGGGAATGCGACATGTTCGCAAAAATCGATGAAAACCGCACGGAAGACGACACGATTATTGATCTAATTGAGAATTCGCTCTTCTAAAGGCGATCTCTGCGGATGTCCACCTACATTTTTCGACTTATTCGGCCACCGATGTGCCAGATTGGCTGCAGCAATGCTCAATATAACTTTAGATAAAACTGATTCTGCAGAAACTCCCGTAGAGGAAGAACTGATTCTCGCGGTATTTGACACGATAAAGTACAAATATGAACAGTTCTAATGCTTCTCAAGGTGGCTTTCTTAGCATGCTAGCCGAACATCTCGAAATATGTTGGCGAGCATTGCGTCGATGTCTCCCAACCCACAGAAAATCGCAGAAGCGGCAAGCAGTCATCGAAATTAACGCAAATTGTATTGACATATGAACATACACTCATATAATCGAAAGCAAGTTATATGAGCGCATGTTCATATGAAAGGATATTGCAATGAGCACCCGCGTTGATGAAACGAAACCCGACATCGAGGCCACCGAACCCGCGATCCCCACCACCTGCTCGCCCGAGGACCTTACCGACGAGGAACTTCTCTACGACCTCGCCGACCTGTTCAAGGTCTTCAGCGACACCACGCGTATCAAGATCCTTTACGCCCTCATGGGCCGCGAGCTCTGCGTGGCAGACATCGCCGAAGCGACCGAAACCTCGCAGTCGGCAGTATCGCACCAGCTGCGCACACTCAAGCAGTCGCACCTGGTTAAATTCCGGCGCGACGGGCGCAATATCCTCTACTCGCTCGCCGACGACCACGTCTACACCATGCTCAACCAGGGCATGAGCCACATCTGCGAATAGCAGCCAACCACGGTACCAGCGCGGCCTGCACCCAAGCCGCAAATACAGGGAAAGGAACCCACCATGAAAAAGCAGTTTAAGCTCGATGAGATCGACTGCGCCAACTGTGCGCGCGAGCTTCAGGACGAGCTGGCCAAGCTCGAGGGCGTCAAATCCGTGTCCGTCAACTTTATGACCCAGAAGTTGACGCTCGAGGCCGATGACGCCGAGTTCGACGAGGTCCTCGACCACGTTGTGGAGTTCACCGCCGACGCCGAGCCGGACTGCGAGATTATTCTCTAGCCCAGGTTTACGCCAACCTGCAAGGCCGCGCTTGCTGCGGCCTTTGCTCGCGAAATTATATGAGCGAATGTTCATACATTCAAATGGGAGGATACGAGTCATGGCCACCGCCGACCCCAAAAAGAAAAAGAAGAAGCGCAAGAAAAAAGAATCACTCGAGCATAAGCGCAACCGCATCCTGGTAGCGCTGGGCATTTTTGCCGTGGTGTACGCCCTCGATGAGTTCGGCACCCTTACCGCCGCATTCGGCACCCCGGGCGACATCTACGCCAGCTTTGTGCTGTTCCTCGTGCCGTTTTTGATTGCCGGCTACGACGTACTGCAAAAGGCATTCAATAACATCCGCCGCGGCAAGGCCTTCGACGAGAGCTTCCTCATGGCCGTCGCGACCATCGGCGCGTTTGCCATGGTGCTCTTCCCCGATACCGACCCGCACATGGCCGAAGGCGCCGCCGTCATGCTGTTCTACCAGGTCGGCGAGCTGTTTCAGGCGTACGCCGTGGGCAAGAGCCGCAAGTCGATCAGTGCCATGATGGACATCGCGCCCGACTACGCTAACGTCGAGCAGCCCGACGGCACACTCGAGCAGGTCTTCCCCGATGACATCGCCGTCGGCACCGTGATCGTGGTCAAGCCCGGTGAGCGCGTGCCTATCGACGGCGTCATCGTCGAGGGCGAGACACAGCTCGATACCGCCGCCCTTACCGGAGAGTCGGTCCCCCGCCCGGCCAAAACTGGAGACGATATCATCAGCGGCTGCATCAACATGACGGGTCTCCTCCACGTGCGCACCACCAAGCCCTTTGGCGAGTCCACCGTCGCGCGCGTCCTGGAGCTCGTAGAAAACGCTAGTGAGAAGAAGGCACGCACCGAGAACTTCATCACGCGCTTCGCCCGCGTCTACACGCCCGCTGTCACCGGCGCGGCCGCGGTACTCGCGCTCGGCGGTGGCTTGGTCACCGGCGCCTGGTCCGACTGGATCCTGCGCGGCCTGACCTTCCTCGTCGTCAGTTGCCCATGCGCGCTCGTGATCAGCGTGCCGCTCAGCTTTTTTGGCGGCATCGGTGGCGCATCCAAGCTGGGCGTCCTCATCAAGGGCTCTAACTACCTCGAGACGCTCGCGGATGTGGACACCGTCGTCTTTGACAAGACCGGCACGCTCACCAACGGCACGTTTTCGGTCGTGGCGGTACACCCCGAGGCAGGCTATACCGAGCAGTCGCTGCTCGAAGTCGCGGCCCTTGCCGAGTCATTCTCCGACCATCCCATCGCGCAGTCGGTACGCACCGCCTTCCAGGGCGAGCTCGATCCCAAACGCGTAAGCGACTCCACCAATGACGCGGGCCATGGCGTGACGGCGATTATCGACGGCAAGCGCGTCATCGTCGGCAATGCCAAGATGCTTGCTGTGGCCGGTATCGAAGCGCCCAATTGCGAGATCGTCGGCACCATCCTCCACGTGCTGGTCGATGATACGTACGCCGGCCACATCGTAATTGCCGACACCATAAAGACCGATGCCGAGCAGACGATCCGCGACCTGCACGCCGCCAGCGTCAAGCGCACCGTCATGCTCACGGGCGACCGCGAGGAGGTTGCAGCGTCTGTGGCCAAGCAACTCGGTCTCGACGAGTTCCATGCGCAGCTGCTGCCAAGCGATAAGGTCGAGCGCGTCGAGGCATTGCTGGCGGCCGAATCGGGTAAGGGCAAGCTCGCCTTTGTCGGTGACGGCATCAACGACGCGCCCGTGCTCACGCGCGCCGACGTCGGAATCGCCATGGGCGCCATGGGCTCGGACGCCGCAATTGAGGCCGCCGACGTCGTGCTCATGGACGACAAGCCTTCCAACATTTCCCGCGCGATCCGCGTGGCGCGCAAGACCATGACGATTGTTTGGCAGAACATCATCTTTGCGCTGGGCATTAAGCTGCTGATCCTGGTGCTCGCGGCGCTCGGCATCGCCAACATGTGGCTTGCCGTCTTTGGCGACGTGGGCGTGGCGATCATCGCCATCCTGAACGCCATGCGCGCGATGGGTGTCAAGAACCTGTAGCGTTCGTGGGCTGTCCGGCCGGGGCCGGGTTTGGTTTTGAAAACGTCCTCGCGCATGAGGCCCGTCTTTCCTGCTCCTGCGGAGCAACGGAAAGGCGGGCCTCGCGCTGTGGAGTGTTTTCAAAACCAAACCCGGCCCCGGCCTGCGGTGACGTAGGTGGCAGTTCTTGGGCATCGCTTGCTGGCGGGGTTCCTTTGCTGAAATGGACTTGGCCGAAAGGACCGCTGGTCCCGGTCGCTGGTTCGCGCTTTGCGCGAACTCCGCGCTACTGGGGGTTCGTTAGGATTCCGCCGCTTGGCCCGTCGCCTCGCCCCGGTTCAGCATCGCCCTCAGTTTCTCGAAGCTTTCCTCGCTCAGGCAGTGCTCCATGTGGCAGCCCTCTTGCGACGCGACCTCAGCCGAAACACCCGCATCCTCCAGCAGCCCCACGAAAAAGCAGTGACGCTCCCACATTTGGCGAGCGACCTCCAGACCACGCTCCGTCAGATGAACGTCGCGCTTGCCCATTTCGACATAGCCGTTGCTTTCCAGCGTCGCCATGGCCTTGGAAACGCTCGCCTTGGTTACGCCGAGGTACTCCGCAACGTCGATCGAGCGCACGATGCCCTGGCGTTCCGACAGAACGTAGATCGATTCGAGATAGTCTTCTCCGGATTCACGTAGGGCCATGGGCCGCCTTTCGCGATGATTGCTAGTTAGCCTTTGGATACTTTCCACGGCTTACTCTACCGCAAAAGTTGCCCATGTCTTACTACTTTGCCTAAAAGTTAGCCGTGTTTCATAAAACGAGCGGGACGAAAACAAAATGGGAACACGCCCCGCAAGGAGTGTCCCCAAGTGCCGAGCCGCAGCTATAGCAGTCCAAAGTACTTCGCGGCGTTGTAGATCCCATCGTCGTCCACGGCGGTCGTCACGTAGGTCGCCGCAGCTTTCACCGTGTCCTGCGCGTTGCCCATGGCCACACTTGTGCCCACGGCCGAGAACATCGACAGGTCGTTCTCGCCGTCGCCAAAGGCAATCGCCTCGCTCGCGTCGATGCCCAGGCGCTCCAGCGTCGCCGCCACACCCAGGTCCTTGCCGCCGTCGGCCGGAATAATGTCGCAGAACAGGTCGCACCAGCGCGTGGTTGTAGAATGCGACAGGACATCGGTAACTATGCCCTGGTCGGCCGGGTCCACAAAGGCGCAGAACTGGTAAACCGGCGCATCGAAAGCATGCTCAAAAGGCTCCTCGTGATACGAGATTCCGGCATTGTCGGCAGCCGCCACCACGCGCTTGGACAGACGGTTCACAAACGAATTCTCGCCCTGCATGCACAGTGAGTCGTAGCGCCCCTGCGCCACCTGGTCCACAATCACCGCAACGTCTTCCGGGTCGATCGGACAGCTGCGGTAGACGCCCTTGGCATCAAAACAGTGCTGGCCCGAAAGCGTAATGTACGCATCCCAACCCAAGTCGAACAGCCAATCCGGCATCTGATAGGTCGGGCGACCCGTGGCGATTATGCACGCAATCCCCTGCTCGCGAAAGCTGTCGAGCACCTGTTGCGCCGACGCCGGAATCCGATGGGTCTTAAAGCTCAGCAACGTGCCGTCGATATCGAAAAATGCGGCCTTGATCATCCTCAACTACTCCTCGCCCTCGAGCTTCTCGCTCGCCTCGAGCCACGCCATCTCCAACTCGTCCATGGCGGCGTGGGCCTCGTTGATCTTTGCCTGCTGCTCGTCGAGCGCCGTGTAATTGGTGGGGTCGACCTGGGTCATCGCGGCCTCGGCCTCCTCCACGCGTGCGCGCTGCGTCTCCATTTTGCGCTCGAGCGAGCTCACCTCGCGGCGGAGCTTCTGGCGTTCGGCGTTGGAAAGGCCATTGGGCTGGCCGCTCGACTTGGGCTTTTCGGCCGCAGCCGCCGCGGCACCGGTGTCAAACGTGCCGGTCTTGGCACTCGGCGCACCCACGGGCTCGCCCTCGGCGGTGGCGTTGCACAGGCGCAGGTACTGGTCGACGCCGCCGGGCATATGCGTCAGGTGACCGTCGATCAGCGCCCACTGCTGGTCGGTCACGCGCTCCATCAAGAAGCGGTCGTGTGTCACCAGGATCAACGTGCCGGGCCAGCCGTCGAGCAGGTCCTCGACAATCGCGAGCATGTCGGTATCCAGGTCGTTGCCGGGCTCGTCCAGGATGAGCACGTTGGGCTCGTCCAGGATCGTCAGCAGCAGCGACAGGCGACGGCGCTGGCCGCCCGAAAGATCGCCGATGCGGCTCCAGAGCTGCTGTGTCGTAAAGCCCAGGCGCTCGCAGAGCTTCTCGGGCGAAGTCTCCTTGCCGTCGATGACGTAGTACTTCTTATAGTTGCCGAGCACCTCGCGGATCGTGTCGCCCATGTAGGGTTCGAGCTCCTCGAGCTGCTGCGACAGCACGCCAAAGCGCACCGTCTGGCCAATCTTCACACGGCCGCGCGTGGGCTCAATCTTACCCTGGATCACATCGAGCAGCGTCGACTTGCCAGCGCCGTTCTCGCCCAAAAGACCATAGCGGTCGCCCGCGCCGATGAGCCAGGTCACATCGGAGAGCACCTGCTTGGGCGCGCCATCGGTATCCGCATAGCCGGCATCCACGTCGACTACGTCGATAACCTGCTTGCCCAGGCGGCTCACCGCCAGACGCTTAAGCTCCAGCTCGTCGCGTACGGGCGGTACGTCGGCGATGAGCTCGCGAGCGGCATCCACACGAAACTTGGGCTTGGTGGAGCGCGCCTGGGCGCCGCGGCTCAGCCACGCGAGCTCCTTGCGCGCCATGTTTCGACGGCGCTCCTCGGTAACTGCGGCCATGCGGTCGCGCTCCACGCGCTGCAGGATATATGCGGAGTAACCGCCCTCGAAGGGGTCGACCTGGCCGTCGTGGACCTCCCACATGCTGGTACAGACCTCGTCCAAGAACCAGCGGTCGTGCGTGACCACGAGCATGGCGCCCTGGCTGCGCTGCCAGCGGGCCTTTAAGTGACGCGCGAGCCAGTTGATGGTACGCATGTCCAGGTGGTTGGTAGGCTCGTCGAGCATGAGCACGTCGTAGTCGCCGATCAGCAGGCGCGCGAGGTCCACGCGACGGCGCTGGCCGCCCGAAAGCTCGCCCACCGTGCCCCCCCAGGGCACATCGCTAATAAGGCCGGCCAGGATCTGACGCGTGCGCGGGCTCGAGGCCCACTCATACTCGGGCGTGTCACCGACGACGGCATGATGCACGGTGTCGGTATCGACCAGGTTGTCCTTTTGGCCGAGCAATCCGATCGTGGTGTCGCGGCGGTGCGTCACGCGGCCGTCGTCGGGCTCCAGCGTGCCGGCGAGCACGCTCAGCAGCGTCGACTTTCCGTCGCCGTTTTTGCCGACGATGCCAATACGGTCGCCCTCGTCCACGCCGAGCGTCACGTTATCGAAAATATGCTTGGTGGGAAACTCTAGGCTGACGGAATCGCATCCCAAAAGAATCGCCATATGCCCTGCTCCTTCGTAGAAATTCAACGTTGTCCATGATAGCAGCGAGCCCCACCCCAAACCACCACGAAGGTGCCTGTCCCCTTTGTGGTGGTCGTTTCGGTCGCAGAGCAAAAAGGCGGGCCATCTCGCAAAAGAGATGACCCGCCTCTCCAATCAGTCCCGCGGCAACCGTGACCGCCGCGGGCCTCAAGCATGTCCCGGACTAGGAGAACATGCCGGTGAGGTAATCATTCAGCCGCTTATCCTTGGGCCGTTGGAAAATCTCGTCGGTCTCGTCGTACTCGACCATATCGCCCATGTAGAAGAACGCCGTGCGGTTGGACACACGCGACGCCTGCTCCATGTTGTGCGTCACGATGACGATGGCGCGGTCGGCAACGATCGACGACATGAGGTCCTCGATCGCCAGCGTCGAGATGGGGTCGAGCGCCGAGCAGGGCTCGTCAAACAGGATCACGTCGGGGTTGAGCGCCAGCGTGCGCGCAATGCACAGACGCTGCTGCTGGCCGCCCGAAAGCGCGTAGGCGCTCTTGTCGAGCTTGTCCTTGACCTCGTCCCACAGCGCCGCACCACGCAGGCTCTCCTCGACCATGCGATCGAGTTCGTCGCGGTCGGTGATGCCGTGACGCCTGGGCGCAAACGTGATGTTGTCGCGAATGGACTTGCGGAAAGGATTGGGCTGCTGGAACACCATGCCAATGGAGCGGCGCAGCTCGTAGGTGTTCTCGGTCTTGGTGTTCACGTTGCGCCCGCGGTAGTTGATCTCGCCCTGCACGCGGCAACCGCGAATCTCGCGATTCATCAGGTTGAGGCTGCGCAAAAAAGTCGACTTACCGCAGCCCGAAGGCCCGATGAGCGCCGTGATCTCGCCCTTGTGAAAGTCGAGCGACGTATTGTGCAGTGCATGGTGGTCGCCATAGTACACGTTGACGTCCTTGGTGGAGAGCACGACCTCGTCGCTCACGGCCTTGCCGCTTACGCGCACGCGCTTCTCGCTCTCCCCCACGCTCGACAGGAAGTCCTGGGTGTCGGACGATGTCGCTTCGGTTGCGGGCGTTGCTTTCATCTCGCTCATTCGGCCGTCATCTTCCTTGCCAGTTGCTTGCCCACGATACGGGCGACTACGTTAAACAGCAGCACGCAAATCATCAGCAGCGCCGCGGTGCCCCAAACGATCTGCTGGGCCTCGGGGCTGCCCTCGCCATAGATCTTGTAGATGTGCACGGCGAGCGACTCACCGGGGCGGAACACGTTCCAGGCGCAGGTGGGGCTCGACAGGTTAAAGCTCAAGAAGTTCAGACGCACCGGCGAGCTCATGCCCGAGGTAAAGAGCAGCGCCGCGGCCTCGCCAAAGACGCGGCCGGCCGAAAGCACGATGCCGGTCACGATGGCGGGCATGGCCTCGGGAATCAGGATGTGCAGCGTGGCCTCCCAGCGGGTAAGGCCCATGGCCAGGCATGCATCGCGCTGGGCCTGTGGCACGTCCTCGAGCGCCTGCTGAATCACGCGCACCAGGATGGGGATATTGAACATGGTGAGAGCGACGGCGCCGGAGATGATGGAGTACTTCCAGCCCAGCTGCACCGAGAACACCAGAAAGCCGAACATGCCGACGACGATGGAAGGCAGCGAGGACAGCGTCTCGATGGCGGTAGAGGCGATGTCGCGGATAGGGCCGTTCGGCGCGTACTCAACCAGGAAGACCGCGCCGCCCAGACTGATGGGCACCGAGATGACCAGGGTGATCAACAGCAGATAGAACGAGTCGAACAGCTGGTAGAACACGCCGCCCTGGGTTCCGTTGGCGCGCGACGGCTCCGTGAGAAAGCCAGGTTTGAACAGCGTCGAGATGCCCTCGAACAGGATGTAGGCCACCATGGAGATGACGATGAGCATGACGATGGCGACGATTGCCGTCAGCACGCCCGTGGCGATGCGGTCCTGCTTTTGGACACGCCCGAGTCTCGCCTCGTCGATATGGATGCGCGTGCTAGCCACGAGCCTTCGCCCCCTTGCGGCCAATGAGATGGATAATCAGGATGAAGATGAGGCTCATGCCCATCAGCAGCAGACCGAGCGCCCACAGAACATCGTCCTGGGCCGAGCCCTCGGCATAGACCGCCATAGACGTGGTGAGCGTGGTGGTGATGGTGGACGCCGGCGACAGCAGCGACGTCGGCATGGCCTCGATACCGCCGATGACCATGCGCACGGCGAGCGTCTCGCCAAAGGCGCGGGTCATGCCAAGGATGACCGCGGTCATGAGCGACGGCATGGCGCTCTTGAGCACCACGTGCCAGATGGTCTGCCAGCGGGTGTAACCCAGCGCGAGCGAGCCCTGTCGGTAGCTGTCGGGCACGGCGCGCAGGCCATCGACCGAAAGCGTGGTCATGGTCGGCAGGATCATGACGGCCAGCACGATGGCGCCGGGCAAGATGCCCAGGCCCGTGCTCACGTGGAAAACGCTCTTCATAAGGCCGACGACAACGTGAAAGCCGATCAGGCCAAAGACGACCGAGGGAATGCCGGTCAAAAGCTCAATAAGCGGCTGAAAGACCTTGGAACCAAACTTAGGCTGAATCTCGACCGCAAAGATGGCAGAGCCGATGGCGATGGGCAGCGCGATGAGCGTGGAGAGCACCATGACCGCAAACGAGGTGACAATCAGGGGCAGGGCGCCGGTGTAGGGCAGGCCGCTTTCGGCTGTGTTGGCCAGGTCCCACTTGGTGCCGGTGAAGAACTCGACGACCGAAACGCCGTCCTTGAGAAAAGCCGAGAGGCCCTTTTGGGCGACCATAAAGATGAGCGCGGCAACGACAAGCGTCACGAGCGCAACGCACGCGCCCGTGACGCCCAGGCCCACGTTCTCAAGGTCGCGCTTTGGCAGCTGTTTTGCCATTGCAAACCTTTCCGGGGCGATTACTTATTTAGCGGAGACCTTGCCGCTGGCGTCCTTGACGACCTTCATGGCAGAGACGGGGATAAAGCCCTGCTCCTCGACGAGCTTGCCCTGGACGTCATCGGAAAGCATGAACTCCAGGAAGGCCTTGGTGGCCTCGTCGGCATCCTTAGCGCAGTACATGTGCTCGGTAGCCCAGATCTTGAAGGAGTCGTCGGTGACATTCTTGCTCTTGGGCTCGACGCCCTCGACCTTGATGGCGTTGAACTTGGAGTCATCAAAGTGCGAGAAATCGAGGTAGGAGATGGCGTTGTCGGTGCTGCCCATCTGAGTCTGGACGTCGCCGGACTTGTCGAGCTCGGCGTCGCCCTTAAAGTCGACGGTCTCGTCGCCAAAGACGGCGGCCTCGAAGGTGGCGCGGGTACCGGAGCCGGCCTTGCGGTTGAGGACGACGATGGTGGCGTCGTCGCCGCCGACCTCCTTCCAGTTGGTAATCTGACCGGAGAAGATACCCTTGAGCTGCTCGAGGGACAGGTCGTCGACCTTGACGTTCTTGGAGACGACGGGGCCCATGCCCACGACGGCGACCTCGTGGTCGACGAGGTTCTTGACTTGATCGGCCTCAAGCTTGGTCTCGGCGAAGACGTCGGAGTTGCCGATGGTGACGGTGCCGGCGGCGACAGCGGTCAGGCCCTTGCCCGAACCGTTACCCGAGCCGGAGACGGAGACGTCGGGGTTGGCGTCCATGAACTTCTCGGCAGCGGCCTCGACGAGAGCCTGGAACGAAGAGGCACCGTCGTAGGTCACCTCGCCGGAGACGGACTCGGCAGCAGCGGCGCTACCCTTGTCGGCGGCATCGGATGCGCCGGAGCCGCCGCACCCAACGAGACCGAGACCGACGATGCTGGCAAGACCACCAGCGAGGCCGAGGAACTGACGACGAGAATAAGCCTGATCGAGCATGATCTTCCTTTCATACATGCGACTCGCGGGCACCCTGCCCGCTTTGCTGTTTGGAAAGATACGACCTCGATCGAACGGCAGCCGCGCCAGCTGCGGTTTCTTACGGGCATCTGATAGACCCTTACCGCAAGCGCTGCCCAGCCTTTACAAACGAATAACAATCCCGGCATTTAGCGTGGCGCGCCTTTTACACCGATAAAAAGAAGTTGCGGTGAAATAGTTCCTGTTTAGCTGTCAGGCAGCCGATTCTAGGAACTATTCCACCGCAACTTAGATTGGCAAAACGCCGTAACCTTAAAGCTCTAATTCATTCAAACGAAGGATCGCAACAATATAGATCTTGAGCGCCTGCTTGAGCTGTTCCTCGTTGGCGCACTCGTTGGGGCCGTGCATCTGGCCGCCCCATGCGGGCAGCTCCAGGCCGGTCTCCTCGGGGCCAAACGAGACGGCGCGGGCAAAGTTGCGCGCGTACGTGCCGCCGCCCATGGCAAAGGGCTCGGCATGCTTGCCGGTGAACTCGTTATAGGTATCGATAAGCGCCTTCACGGCCGGATCGTCGGCAGACACCGAGAACGGCACCTTCGCACGACCCACACGGCACGTCACGCCAAAACGGCCCACGAGCGGCTCGAGCTGCTCGCGGATGGTATCGGCACTCGTGCTATCGGGGAAGCGCACGTCGATGACCTGCTCGATATGGCCATCCGCCACACGGATGACGCCAGCGTTGCAGGTAAGCGGGCCAAACGCTGGGCTCGTCGCGTCGATACCCAGGCCGCGACCATAGGCATCCGCATGCACAAAGGCCAGGAACTTGACGAACTCGTGCTCGGCAGGCGTCAGCAGGCGCTCGTCGCGTGCACCAAACGCGTCCTCGGCCTCGCGCAGATACGACACGATCAGGCCGACGGCGTTGATGGTGCCCTCAGGCATCGAAGCGTGACCGCCAATACCGTGGGCGAAAATCTGCGCATGCCCGTTATCGAGTGTCGTGATCTCAAGGCGGTCGGCGTTCTCGACCGGCGCCGGCAGCTCATCGGCGGCAATCGCGAGCTCGCAGATAGACTGCGACGGAATGGCGTTGCTCGCCTCGGCACCGCTCCAGGACACAATGCGCCCGCCGTCGATCTTGGGGCTCACGAACGTCGCCCCAAACTGGCCCTTCTCAGCATTGCAGACCGGGAACTCGGCATCGGGCGTAAACAAAAAGTCGGGGTCTGCGCTGTTCTCCAGATAATGGTGAACGTCGGACATGCCCACTTCCTCATCGCAGCCCAGCAGCGCGCGGAAGGTGTAGCGCGGAACAATGCCGTGCTTGAGCAAGTAGGCGCCGGCGTAGAGTGACAATACCGCCGGGCCCTTGTCGTCAATCACGCCGCGACCGAGCAGCCAGCCCTCGCGGCGCTCCATGGTGAACGGGTCGGTGTTCCAGCCAGGGCCGGCGGGAACCACGTCCACGTGGCAGATAGTCGCGAGCTGTTTGTCGCCGCGGCCCGGGATATCGGCGATTCCCACATAGCCCTCGTCGTCGCTCGTCTGATAGCCGAGCTTCTGCGCGATGCCGAGCGCGCAATCGAGCGCGTCACGGACCGGGCGGCCAAACGGCGCGCCGGGCTCCGCATCGGCAGAAACTGCCACGGACGGATAACTCACCAGCTGCTCGATATCGGCGACGACATCCTCCCAGACCTCGTCGACATACTCGGCAACGCTCTGCTCCACCTGATTCATGGACGACCTCCTTACCAATGAGCGGCGAGCGTGCCCGCCCCTCACATCAAATACCTATATAGCGAAAAGTTTAGCAAGCTCGGCCACCGAGTGCACCACTGCATCGGCACCCGCCGCCTCGTGCTCGCCCGGCGCCGCCGCGCCCGAATAGATACCAATGCACGGCACGCTCATCGCGTGCGCGCCCTCGACGTCGTTAAAGCGATCGCCGATCATCACGGCATCGCCCGCGGCCGCACCCAAGGCCGCCAACGCGTCGCGGACCGAATCGGCCTTGGTCTCGCGCCCCTGCGGCGGATTCATGCCAACCACCGCCTCAAACTGAGAAAGTCCCAGCTCTCCCACCATGTCAACGCACTTTGCCTCCATGCGCGACGTCGCCACGGCCAAGCGCTTGCCCTGGGCGACCAACCCATCCAGCAGCTCGGGGATCCCGTCAAACACGGGATACTCCTCCGGTCCCAGCTCGTCAAAAAAGGCGCGGTACTCGTCGGCCACCACAAGCGACTCCTCGCGGGAGAAGCCATAAAAGTCGTGAAAACTCTTCCACAGGGGCGGCCCGATCATGCGACGCAGGTCACCCATCTGCGCCTCCGAAAACCCGCGTGCAGCCAGCGTCTTGCGCGTCGAGGTCATCACCGCCCGACCCGTATCGGCCACCGTGCCATCAAAATCAAACAGCACGACCGGCCGTTTGCATATCTCCAGCGCCTCCATCGGCATCCCTCTTCCCCAGTTGACGATTTCCACACCGACACTTCAAACTGTTGACTATTCAACAATTGAACCTAGAAATGTGGAACGACTCCACTATACTTGTCGCACTTTGCTCTCAGAAGGCGGCGCCGTCGCGCCCCAACGAAAGGTGCAATTATGTCTTTTGCCATCATAACCGACTCCACGTCGGACATCTCCCCCGCCCGCGCCCAAGAGCTCGGCATTTACGTGATTCCGCTGCATGTGATTATCGAGGGCGAGGACCTGCTCGACCAGGTGCAGATTACCGCCCAAGAGTACGTCGCCCGCATGGCCGGCTCCGAGCAGCTGCCGCACACCTCGCAGCCGAGTGCCGGCGAGTTCAAGGAACTCTTTGACCGCGTGCGCGCCGACGGCCACGATAGCGCCATCTTTATCTCGCTGTGCAGCGAGTGGTCCGCCTGCTACGCCAACGCCAGCCTGACGGCCGAGACGCACGAGCTCGACGTGCGCTGCATCGACTCGCGCACCGGCTCGGGCGCCGAGGGCCTGCTGGTGGAGTACGCGCTGGCCATGCGCGAGGACGGCCGCAGCCTGGACGAGACCGAGGCGCAGATCCGCGCGACGCTGCCCGACGCCCACCTGCTGCTGATTCCCCGCACGCTCGAGAATCTCGTTAAGAACGGCCGCGCGCCCAAGCTCGCCGGCCAGCTCACGCAAATGCTCAACATTCGCCTGGCCGTTTCGCCGGAGTGGAAATCGGGCGAGATCAAGGCCATAAAAAAGGGCCGCGGTGCCAAGCGCATCGTTACCAACACCATGGCCGATTGCCTCGCATTTTTGGCCGAGTATCCGGGCTCCAGCGTGCGCGTGCTCACGACCGGCGCCGCCGAGGAGCAGGAGCTTGTCAACGAGGCACTCGCGGGTCAGGATTACGTAGACGCCGGCACCGGCCCCATCGGCTGCACCATCGCCACCCACGTAGGCGTCGACGCCATCGCCATCAGCTACTGCCCCCGCTACCAGCCAACTCACTAGGGACGCCCACATCAGTTGCGGTGGAATAGGGACTGTTTTTGGCTTATTAGCCGCCAATCAATCCCTATTCCACCGCAACTTAGAAGCAGTTCATTTGGGACGGGGCTAAAAAGACTGGTATCAAACGTTTCAGACCAGTCTTTTAGCCCCGTCCCATTTTACCTACCCTACATCAGCCCGCTCAGGGCGATGTCGACGGCTTCGTTGAGGTCGTCGGTGATGTGGACAAGGTCTGGATCGAGTGGGCTGATCATGCCGGCATCCATCACCGGGCCGTTGAGCCAGTCGAACAGGCCCCTCGCGGTACCCACTGGACAAAAAATGGCAAATATGAGTACCGCCACCAAATTAGTAGCAGCAAAATCTCGCCGGAATTGATCATTTCGATCAATTCCACGTCTTGCCAAGGCTCAAAATTCCGTGTTTAGTGGGTTAGATATATAGAATAATGTCGAATTGGTATTCTATTCTTGCCAAATGTTATGAGACTACATTAACAGCAGTACTCACATTTGACGTTATTTGACCACGGGGTCATTCGAAAACCCCTCCCCACGCCGCCAACCCGCCCCATAGCCGTCAAAAACCTTTAACAACAGCCGCCGCACGTTTTGGCACCGGCTGATTGCCACTCACGGATCGGTACCCCACTATTACCGAACCAAAATCGAAGTCGCGTATCTCATAAAGCTGAAATGACGTACCCTCATCCCAATGAACGCTGATAAGAATGGCTTTCAAATGAGCAACGGCACGCATCAATACGCCCTTTTCGGGAGCGCCCTATTCAAATTCAATAAAACGGTCGTCCACGCTTCGGATCCGCGCAAGCAAATCGTTATCTGCAGCAGCGGTCCAGACATCCGTTATACAACGCTGGAAGAATGGGAGAAAGCTGGCGATTCTTTCGATAGACGGGCGCAGATCGAAGATATCGTCACCAGCGCAAGCCCAGCGCGCGACAAACTCGAGCTCTTCCGCAATCTCTTTACTGGTCGCAAAGATGTCTACGCTCATGGGTACCGCAGAAAAGACGGAGGAATTGGCTATACGCCCGCCTGCGCAAATGAGTGGAAGTCAGGCATTTGCCCCAAAGCAAGCCACCAGAGAGTCAAATGCACGGAATGCAGCAGCCGCGTCTTCCCCGAGTTGAGCGATGCCGCGATCATCGCCCATTTCAGAGGCAATGACGATAGGCTTCGAGACGTTATAGGCCAATATGTGCTCGATAAAGACAGTAACACGAAAGTCCTGGTCATCGATTTTGACGGAGCCGATTGGAAAGAAGCGACGAAAGCCATTCGAAATGTCGCAAAAAGCCACGGAATCGATGTCGCAGTTGAGCGATCGAGATCGGGCGACGGCGCACATGTCTGGTTTTTCTTCCTAGAGCTCGTCAGCGCAAAGACCGCACGAGATTTTGGAAGCAGCCTTATCACCGAAGCGGCGATACTGAACAAGACAATCGCCTTCAAAGCATTTGACCGAATGCTGCCCGCGCAGTCCACCATTCCTGAGGGCGGCTTTGGAAATCTCATAGCGCTGCCTTTTCAAGGAAAAGCGCAGCGAAAAGGGAACAGCGTATTTGTTGACGAGCAATTTGAGCCCTTTCCCGATCAATGGCTTTACCTTTCGCAAATCCAGTTAATCCCGCGCGTGACGGTGCAAAATCTGATCGAGAGCATCGAAAATAGGTCACATGGAATAGCAGCTGTTGCGGCGGCAAACACCGGTGTGCCACATTCCCAGAGACTGCGAAAGCGGCTTCCGCTCACACCGCGGGACTTCCCGTCATCGCTGTCCGTCACGCAGACCGATATGCTCTATATCCCCGAAAAATCTCTGAGTCCCGCAGCTCAAATGGAAGTCCGCAGGCTTGCAACATTTGCCAACCCAGAATTCTTCCGCGCACAATCTATGCATCAATCGGTATTCGGCAAACCGCGGTTCATAGACCTCAGCGAACTTAGAGATGGCTACGTCGCGATTCCCAGAGGCTGCAAGGTTCAACTTGAGCGGCTGCTTCAAGAAGCCGGCGTTTCTGCCCACTATTCAGACAAACGCAAGTCGAGCCATCCAATTGCGATGGCATTTAAAGGGACTCTTCGCCCTGAACAGCAAATTGTCGCTGAACAGATGCTCAGCTATGAAGACGGGATCATGTCCGCACCGACGGGGTTCGGCAAAACCGTCATCGGAGCTTATCTTATTGCTGCCATTGGTCTTCCAACGCTCGTCATCGTTCCTAAAACTGCGCTCATTGCCCAATGGAAATCCCAACTCGAACGATTTCTCGACATCACGGACAACAGAGAGCCCGTCCGAACCCCAAAGGGACGAATCAGCAAAAGACAGCCTCCGCTCATTGGGCAAATCGGAGGAGGCAAGACCGCCATAAGCCGTCTCATCGACATTGCTTCATTCCAGTCGCTATCCGGCAAGGATCCCCAAACCGGCGAGTCATTAGCCAAGGAGTTCGTTCGCGATTACAGTCTCATCATCTGTGACGAATGCCACCATGCGGCCGCGCCACAGCTTGAGCTTGTCCTCAAGTCCGCTCCTGCCAAATATGTATATGGCCTTTCCGCAACGCCCGAGCGTTCGGACGGACTCACGCGGGCACTCTCGATGCTCTGCGGCCCGGTTCGCTATGTCGTCGATCCAAAAACGCAAGCAATCCAACAGGGGATTCAGCGCATTGTTAGACCGCGTTTCACCGGAATTCGATTACCCACCTACGGACCAGGAGCATCCTTTAACCAAATTCTCGATCTCCTGTGTGTACACGCCGCGAGAAACGAAGCAATTATCGAGGACGCCCTCGAGGCCGCATCAAACGGCCGGCATCCGCTTGTGCTATCTAAAAGAAAAAAGCATGCCGAAGAGCTATGCAGGCTACTTCAAAGCCGTGGACACGAACCCATACTCTTAACCGGAGAAATCGACGCCAAAGAAAGAAAAGCAATACTGAAGAGTCTTCCCAGCTTTGAGCATGATCATCGAATCATCGTCGCAACTGAAAGTCTTCTGGGCGAGGGCTTCGACCTGTCTTACCTTGACACTTTGCTCATTGCCACTCCAATATCTTGGGACGGCAGCATAACGCAGCAGGCAGGTAGGCTACACAGAAGCCACGAGGGCAAACAGCGGGTTGAGATATTCGACTATGTTGACCTGTCGATACCCATGTTCGCGCGCATGTACCAAAAGAGGCTCAAGACCTACGCCAAGCTGGGGTATGAAGTCTTTGCGGCAAACGACAACAGACAGGACGATCGAAACATCCTCGTTAGGTCGGCAAGAGCCGTGGAGGCTTTAGTGAATGACATCGAGAACGCATCGAAAAGCATTTTTATTGCCGCACCCTACGCGTCCGCCGCATGCCTTGAAAAGCTCGCCGCTGCACTCGCGGATGCCGCTACCCGTGGAATTGCCCTTGAGATTTCTATTGCTTCAACTCCACGCGATGACGTGAAAGCGATTTTTGCCGAGATGAACGTCAACTATCTCATCAAAGCCGAAGGACGCCTGTGCGCATCAGTGATTGACGAGGAAACTGTCTGGTACGGAGCTATTCCGTTGCTGGCTTTCCCAAAGAAAGAAGACTGCAGCATTCGTTTCAAAAGCAGCGAAGTCGCAGCCGAGCTTTTGAGCGAAATTCAGCGAAAAGTGGAACCGGAGGCCGCGGCGACGAACGGGGTACCCTCAGCAGTTGCGGTGAAATAGGGACTGTTTTTGACTTATTAGCCGTCAACCAATCCCTATTCCACCGCAACTTAGAAATCGGCAATCAGCCCTGCGGACCCTGGAACAGCTCCTCATGAGAGCCCATTCTGACCAGCCGGATCACAGGATTAGTCTTATGCGGCAAGTAGAGAACGACCACGTCGACCAAGCCATCGGATAGATGGAAATCGATGTGGCCGTTGTAGTTGCCGCCCGGGTTTGAAAGCTCATGGGCGCCATATTCCGCGGGAAGCGAGCCGTGAGCTGCAAGCTCTGCGACCGCCGCCCTAAACTCGGTTTTTAGCTGCGGATGGATGCGCATCGTCCGTTTGTAATCCGCCTTAAACTGAGCCTCGACTTTAATCTCAAACATCGCTAGTCCTCATCGAGGAACGATATAAGCTCATCAGCGTTATTGAATGACGGGCTGTCGTCCGTCAAAATCCCCAACTCATGAGCCTCGGCGATCACCATGGCGCGTCTCGTCGCCTCGTTGGGCACCTCTGCCCTTCCTACGATCTCAAAAGGAATCTTTCGCTGATTTACCAGCTGCCGAACAGCAAGGTTGAGATACGAATTGAGACTTAGACCAACCGTATCCAAGAACTCAGTCGCCTGCTCCTTGAGCCCCTCTTCGATGCGAACCGTCGTAGGCTTAACCGTTGCAGTGGACATACGCGACCTCCTCGCCTCGTCTTTTGCATCAGTATACCCAATTTAGATGGCAGACTGATGTTAAATAGCATCAGTCTGCCATTCACAATACTACAACGACAGGCACGCTCGCCCTATATCAACCCGCTCAGGGCGATGTCGACGGCCTCGTTGAGGTCGTCGGTGATGTGGACGAGGTCTGGATCGAGCGGGCTAATCATGCCGGCATCCATCACCGGGCCGTTGAGCCAGTCGAACAGGCCTTGCCAGTACTCGCTGCCCACCAGTACGAGCGGCATGCGCTTGACCTTGTGCGTCTGCACCAGCGTGAGCACCTCGAACATCTCGTCGAGCGTGCCGAAACCGCCGGGGAACACGATGGCACCCGAGCTGTACTTAACGAACATGGTCTTACGCACAAAGAAGTAGCGGAAGTCTATACCCAGGTTCACGTATTTGTTGAGCCCCTGCTCGTGCGGAAGCTCGATACCCAAGCCGACCGACTTGCCGTTGGCACTCGCCGCCCCCCTGTTGGCCGCCTCCATAATGCCGGGGCCGCCGCCGGTGATAACCGCCACGCCGCGCTGCGCGATCTTGCGGCCGACCGTGCGCGCCGCCTTGTAGAGCGGATCGGTCTTGGGCGTGCGGGCACTGCCGAAGATGGTCACCGCGGGCCCGAGCTCGGCAAGCGCGCCAAAGCCATCGACGAATTCTGCCTGAATACGAAGGACGCGCCACGGATCGGCATGCAACCAGTCGGTTGAATCTTCGGGCGCCAGCAGGTTGGCGTAGGTGTTGTCCTTAGGAATCATGGGGCCGCGCATGACCACGGGGCCGCGGCGGTACGTCTCGTCGTAGGCGGGCTCGCCCTCGACGTTCTCATTCTTAATCATGGGTGCTCCTATCGAAAATAGAAACGGGCGGGATCGACGCCATGCGCCAAACACCCGCCCGAACATCAACTATTCGGTATGGTACCCACGATGCATAAAGTGCTTGCAAGCTATCGGTCAGCGGTCGCGCAGACGGTGTTAGTGAACGCGACGACCGATCGCCGCTTGGCCTTTACCGTTGCTCACGCCTCGCAAGCGCGTCCGCAGCTCTTAGTAATCCACCGCCGCAGGGCTGTTCATCCAGTCGCTCACGAACGCACCGTAGCGGCCCTCGATAATGGCCTGGCGGGCACGCTGCATAAGGTTGAGCAGGTAGTAGATGTTGTGCATCGACAGCAGAATGCCGCCGAGCATCTCCTTCTGCGTGACCATGTGACGGATGAGCGCACGGCTGTAGCCGCCCGTGCACACCGGGCAGGTGCAGGTGGGATCGATGGGACCGTCGTCGTGCGCAAAGCGCGCGTTACGGAAGTTGAGGCGACCCTCGCTCGAAAACGCTGTGCCCATGCGGCCGGTACGCGTCGGCAGCACGCAGTCGAACATGTCGATGCCCACGCCAACGCCGCGCACGAGCGTGGTAGGGTTGCCGACGCCCATCAGGTAGCGCGGCTTGTGCTTGGGCATGTACTCGCTTACGAGCGGTGCCAGGGTCTCGAACATGGTCTCGTGGTCCTCGCCCACCGAGTAGCCGCCAATGCCGTAACCGGGGAAGTCGCCGCACTCCTCCAGATGGCGCAGCGAGCGCAGGCGCAGATCTAGGTGCATGCCGCCCTGAACAATGCCAAAGAGCGCCTGGTCGTCGCGGTTATGCGCCTTATAGCAGCGCTCGGCCCACATACTCGACAGCTCAACGGCGCGCTCAACGTAGGCGCGCGTGGCGGGATAACCCGGGCACTGATCAAGCTGCATGCAGATGTCGGAGCCGAGCTTCATGGCGATTTCCATGTTGTCCTCGGGCGTCCAGAACACGTGGCGACCGTCGTAATCGTTGACGATAAAGCGCACGCCCTCGTCGGTGAGCTTGACGGCGTCGTTGTGGCTGAACACCTGGAAACCGCCCGAGTCGGTGAGGATAGGACCGTGCCAGTTCATAAACTTGTGCAGGCCGCCCAGCTCGGCGATAGTGTCCTCGCCGGGACGCATGGACAGATGATAGGTATTGGCAAGCACGATCTGGGCGCCGAGCTGTTTGACGGTCTCGGTAGGAATGCCCTTGACGTTTGCCTTGGTGCCCACGGGCATGAAGATTGGCGTCTCGATGTCGCCGTGCGGGGTGTGCAGCACGCCGGCACGCGCATGCGTCGTCGGGTCCTCGGCGATCAGGTCGAATTTAAAAAGGTTCTGGTCCATAAACTGGAACTCCTTGGTTGCGGTTCATACGCAGACCATTATACGGGCAACCAGCAAACCGCACCGACTCGACAGAAACTGATGCATTAAACGACTAGTCGTCGAGGACAATCTTCAGCGCCATCTTGCAAAGAAGTGTCCCAATCTGCCGGCACTTAGGGACTGTCCCCAAGTGCCGGCAAGAGTGTCCCTTATAGCTAGTCATTTAAGAACGTCCATTACAGTCGAAATTGTCAGCCTGGGACCATCTCGGGCTACG